>CAZJYU010000018.1:0-50283 GCA_964550305.1 uncultured Vicinamibacteraceae bacterium
ATGGATCTCGAAGCGCGCATTTGCGCACTGTTCGCCCAAGGCGCCGAGGCCGACCGGACGGAAGCCCGCGCGGCGTTCGCCGAGTTGCGCGCGGAACTCTCGGCCGGCCGGGTTCGCGCGGCGGAACCAGACCCCGGCGCAGCGACCGGATGGCGCGTGAACGCCTGGGTCAAGCAGGGCATCCTGGTCGGCTTCCGCTGCGGTGACATCGTGCCGTTTCCGTCGCCCGACGACGCATCGCCCTGGCTCGACAAGGACACGCTGCCGCTGCGCCGGTTGTCGGCGGCGTCGCGCGTGCGGCTCGTTCCGGGCGGATCGTCGGTACGGGACGGCGCCTACCTCGGCGCGGGCGTCATCTGCATGCCGCCGATGTACATCAACATCGGCGCCTACGTCGGGGATGGCAGCCTGATCGATTCGCACGCCCTGGTCGGGTCGTGCGCGCAGATCGGAAGCGGCGTCCACGTCAGCGCCGGCGCGCAGATCGGCGGCGTGCTCGAGCCGGTCGGCGCTCTACCGGTAATCGTCGAGGACGACGCCCTCGTCGGGGGCAACACCGGCCTGTACGAAGGCGCGGTAGTCAGGCGGCGCGCCGTAATCGGCGCGGGAACGGTGCTGACCGGATCCACGCCGATCTACGATTTGCCGAACCGGCGAGTGATCAAACCGGTGGCCGGCGAGCCGACCATCGTGCCGGAGGGCGCCGTCGTCGTGCCCGGTGCGCGGGCCGTCACCACGAATCCCGGGCCGGAGTGGGGACTGTCGCTTGCGACGCCGGTCATCGTGAAGTACCGCGACGAGAAGACCGACACGCGGACAGCCCTCGAAGACTGGCTCAGGTAATGGAACCCGCCGCGACCGACGTCGTCGCACTCGCCCGCTCGCTCATCGACATCGAGTCGACGAGCGGCCACGAGGCCCAGGCGACCGACTGGATCGCCGCCTGGCTGCGGCGCCAGGGCTACGTCGTGAGCGAGCAGCCAGTGGTTGACGACCGCGTGAACATCATCGCGACGGTCGGCACGGACGATCCGGAGATCGTCTTCTCGACCCACATCGACTGCGTCCCGCCGTTCTTTCCGAGCCATGTCGACGGGGACGTGCTCTACGGCCGCGGCGCGTGCGACGCAAAGGGCGTCCTGGCGGCGGAGATCCTGGCTCTCGAACGGTTCCGCGTCGCCCGCGAGACGCGCGTCGGCCTGCTTGTGGTGGTGGGTGAGGAGCGAGGCAGCCACGGCGCGAAGGCGGCCAACAAGCTGGCCAACCGTTGCCGGTACCTGATCAACGGGGAGCCGACGGACAGCCGGTTGGCCAGCGGCACGAAGGGCGTGTACCGCGTGCGAGTTGCCGCCACGGGCCGGGCGGCACACTCGGCCTACCCCGAACTGGGCGAGTCCGCCGTGGACAAGCTGTTGGACGCGCTAATGGCGCTCCGCGATCTCGAGCTGCCGTCCGACCCGGTGCTGGGACAGGCCACCTGCATGGTCGGCCTCGTCAAGGGAGGCGTCGCGCCGAACGTGATTCCTCCGGAAGCGGAGGCGGACGTCAACTTCCGCACGGTCGGCCCGTCGAGCGCAATCCGCACGCTGCTCGAGGCGCGCCTTCAGAACGTCACCGTCGAAGCGATTCTGGACGTGCCGGCGGTGCGCCTGACAACGCGGCCCGGCTTCGACACACAGGTCGTGTCGTTCGCCACCGACATTCCGTTTCTTGCCGCGTGGGGCCAGCCGCTATTGCTCGGCCCCGGCTCCATCCATGTGGCGCATACCGACCACGAGCAGGTGGCTATCCCCGAGCTGATCCGGGCCATCGACCTCTACGAGTCGCTGGCGAAGCGGCTACTGGACGAGGCCTGACTGGCGGCGCGGCTCACGCGGTGGTTGGAACGAGGCCCAGACTCTTCAGCACGCCGACGATTCGCTCGTGGCTTTCCGGGCGGGGGGGCGCCATCGGCGAGCGATAGGTGGCGGTGTCGATCAGGCCCATTTCCGCCAGGGCGGCCTTCACCGGAATGGGGTTCGATTCGACGAAGTTCACCTGCATCAGGGGCAGCAGGCGGTTGTGAATGGCGCGCGCCCCGGCGAAGTCGCCGCCGGCGGCCCGGTCGACCAGAGCGGCCATCTCGTCCGGCGTCTCGTTGGCGATCACCGAGATGACGCCGCGGCCGCCGATCGCCATCAGGGCCAGCGTGAAGACGTCGTCTCCCGAGAGGACTGCGAAGTCGTCCGCCATCATCTGGCAGATCTCGCATATCTGGCCGAGGTTGCCCGAGGCTTCCTTCACGCCGACGACGTTCGGGATCTCGGCAAGGCGCTGCAACGTCGCCGGCGTCACGTTGCATCCGGTGCGGCTCGGGACGTTGTAGACGATGATCGGGAGATCGGTCGCCTGGGCGATGGTCGCGTAGTGCAGGAAGAGTCCGTCCGGCGTCGGCCTGTTGTAGTACGGCGTAACCGACAGGATGCCATTGGCGCCTGCGCGCGCCATGTCGGCGGCCAGCTCCGCGGACGCGCGCGTATCGTAGCCGCCGGCGCCGGCGAGCACGGGAACGCGGCCGTCCGCTGCCCGCACCACGAGTTCGACGACCCGGACCTTTTCCGTATGTGACAGCGTCGGGCTCTCGCCCGTCGTCCCGCACGGGACGAGAAAGTGGACGCCGCCCTCCACCTGTCGCCGCGCGAGGCGCGTCACGGCTGTTTCGTCGACATCACCGGTCTCGGTGAACGGGGTCACGAGCGCGGGACCGCAGCCCGCCCACCTGCCTGCCATCGCCCTCATCCGTTCAGTCGAGTCCCAGCACGTCGCGCATCGTGAACCAGCCCTGCCGGCCAACCACCCACTTCGCCGCTTCCAGGGCGCCGCGGGCAAACGTCGAGCGGTCGCGGGCCGTGTGGGTCAGCGTGATCGTGTCGAACGGCCCGTCGTAGCCTACCGTGTGCAGGCTCGGCATCGTCCCGGCGCGCGTCGATGCCATGTCTATCGGGGCGCTGTAGCCGGAGCTGCGCATTGCCGCCTCGAGCGCGTGCGCGGTGCCGGACGGCGCGTCCTTCTTCCCGGCATGGTGGTGTTCGTGGATCCAGGCCCCGAAGTCGGCGTGTCGCGCAAACAGCTTCGCGCTCCGTTCCACGACCGCCTGGTACAGGTTGACGCCGAGCGAGAAGTTCGCGGCATGCACGACGCCGATTCCCGCGTCGTCGGCCAGTCGACGTACGTCGGCTTCGCGGTCGTTCCAGCCCGTGGTGCCGATGACGACGTTGATGCCGCGCGCCCCCAGCTTGGCGACGTTCGTCGCGACGGCGTCGCCGAGCGAGAACTCGATCGCCACCTGCACGCCATCGAGACTCGATGATTCGATCCCTTCGCCGTCGCGGTTATTGTGGATGTCGAGCCGCTCCGCCACCTCGCAGCCGTGCGCCTGGGCAATCGCGTCGACGGCCTGACCCATGCGGCCGTATCCCACCAGAGCGATTCGGAGTGGAGGGTGATGCTTGGACTGCGCGGACATCAATCGGGCCTCGGCCGTTCCGGCGCGCCGCGATTATACTCGCGCGTCATGCCGACACCGGGCGTACCCCCAGGGGCGATGACCGCCATCGAGATCACCGAGCCCGGCCCACCGGAGGTACTGCAGCCCGCCACCCGCCCGACGCCGCTTCCGGGTCCGGGCGATGTACTGGTGCGGGTGGCGGCGGCCGGCGTGAACCGCGCCGACGTGATGCAGCGCGAGGGACGCTACCCGCCGCCGCCGCGTGCGTCCGACATACCGGGGCTGGAAGTGTCGGGAACGGTCGTCGCGGCAGGGGAGGGCGTTGCCGACCTCGCGGTGGGCGACGAGGTGTGCGCCATCGTGACGGGCGGCGGCTACGCGGAGTACTGCCTCGTCCCGGCGCCCCAGTGCCTCCCGATTCCTTCGTCCGTCAGCCTGCCGGATGCCGCCGCGCTGCCGGAGGCATACATGACCGTTTGGACGAACGTGTTCGAGCGCGGTCGCCTCTCGGCCGGGGAAACCCTCCTGGTTCACGGCGGATCGAGTGGCATCGGCACGGTGGCGATTCAATTGGCGAAGCGCTTCGGCGCGCGCGTGATCGCGACGGCCGGCTCCGCCGCGAAGTGCCGGGCGTGCGTAGAGCTGGGCGCCGATGTGGCCATCAACTACCGGGAGCAGGACTTTGGGGCGGTGGTGCGCGAGGCGACCGGCGGGCGTGGCTCGGATGTGATCCTCGACATGGTGGGTGGCGCCTACCTGGCGCGCAATATCGACGCCCTGGCCGTGGAGGGGCGCCTGGTCATCATCGCCCTGATGCAGGGCACGAAGGCCGAAGCGAACCTTGCCACCCTGATGTCGAGACGCCTCACGATCACCGGGTCGACGCTCCGCGCACGCTCCGTCGACCAGAAGGCGGCCATTGTCGCCCAGCTCAGGGAACGGGTCTGGCCCAGGATCGCCGCCGGCGAGCTCCGTCCCGTCATCCACGCCGCCTACCCGCTGGTGGACGCGCGCGAAGCCCACCGGGTCATGCAGTCCAGCACCCACATCGGTAAGCTGCTGCTGATCCCGTAGCGCGCGCGCTCTTTACGGCACGGTGTGATAGTGGCCGTGGACCGGATCCCAAACCTGGCGAGGACCGCTGCTTTCGCTGGTGAAGGTGTAGGCGAGTACGCCTGCGATCGCAACGAGCACGGCTGCGATGATGTAGACGCCGAACTTTGAGCGGGATTCCGCCTTGTTGGCGCAGCACTGCTTGAACTTGCGGCCGCTGCCACAGGGGCAGGGGTCATTGCGTCCGACCTTGGTGGCTGCCATGCAAAACTCCCACGAGTGAACGCGTGCCGAGAGTATATCGCGGGCCGGCCTGGAGGCCGGCGCGGCACTTACGCGGAGAGCCGCGTCATCGCAGCGGTGTAGACCTGCCGGACCTGGTCGGTGATCGTGCGGTACCGGTCGAGGAGGTCCGGGCCGGACATCGGGGTGCGCAGCCTGCGGGCGAGTGGGTCGAGGGCGTTCGGGGCGGTGGGTATGACGTTGGTACCGGTATCCGTTTCGATGCGCAGGACGGTTTCGAGTTCCCGAAGAAACGTGTAGGCGTCCTGAAGCACCGTCACCTCGCCGGCGGTGAGGAATGACGTCTCCGGCAAGCCAGCCAGGAGACGGCGCGAACCTCGGACGCGAAACTGTTCCCTGGCGCAGCCCTCCCGGAGCTGGAGGACCTGCAGGAGGAAGTCGATGTCGGCGAGGCCGCCCTTGCCTCGCTTCAGGTCGAAGTGCTGCCCGGAGGATTCCTTCGCCAGCTCGGTTTCGATGCGGCCTCGGACGTGCAGGGCGTACCCGGGAATGTCCGGCGACCAGTCCCCGTAGACGAAGCCGTCGACTACGTTCTGCGCTTGTCTGCCGAGCGCCTCGTCCCCTTCGACAAACCGGGCCCTGGTCCAGGCCATCCGTTCCCAGATCGCTGCGCGGTTGTGGAGGTAGCGTTCGAACGCGACGAGAGGAATTGCCAGCGCGCCCATCTTGCCGTCGGGCCGGAGCCGGGTGTCGATCTCGTAGGCGCTGCCCGCAGCAGTGCGCTTCGACAGCAGATCGTGCGTTGCACGGACAAGCTTCTGGTGCTGTTCGAATCGCCGGGAATCCGAGGGATCACCGTCGTAGACAAAGACCAGGTCGAGGTCGGAATGCACCGTGAGTTCGGAGCTTCCCAGTTTCCCCAGCGCGAAAACCGCCCAACCGCCGTCGGGGCCGGGGGCCGGGGAGGTGGTTGACGGGGCAACCGCCGCGCCCCTGCGCACCGCGCGTGAGGCGGCCTGAATGGCGCAGTCGGCAACCAGGGAGAGTTTCTCGTTCAAATGGCCGAGGTCGCGCAGGGCCAGCCATTCGACGAGCACCTTGAACTCCTCGATCGCCTTGATCCGGCGGAACGGGTCGAACCGTGACTCCAGCCCGCCGTCGTCGTCGACCACCTTCGCGAAGGCCTCCTCCACTGCGTCGCGGAAGACTTCCATGTCGAGGACGGCGACGGCCATGAAGTCGAGTAGCTCCGGATAGGCGGAGAGTCTCGCGGCAAAGAGGTCACCGGCGTCGAGGCCTGCCATCATCCGGCTGCGCAGCCCGGCGTTCTCCAGCAGCGTGCGGTACAGGCCGGCCGCGCCCCGAGCGTTGGCGACGACCCGTTCGAAGCGCATCAGGACACGGTCGGGAGCGGATAGCGGCGCGTCGTCGGACATCATCGCCGCCAACAGATTCGCGAGCAGGTTGCGCGAACGCGCCCGGCCGGAGGCGGGGGCCGCGTCGAGCGCGCGGAGCGCCGCGAGGGCGCTATCGGGGCGGTCGAAGCCGGCGCGCGAGAGGCGCTTGTGTGCTTCGTCGTCGGCCAGTTCTCCCGCCAGCAGCCGGAAGATGGTGCGGGCCGCCAGGGGTTCTTCTTCGTGCTCTTCGTAGAAGAGGTTGGCGTAGATCGCATGCACCCGGTCGCGGTGGGTGTTGAGGACCCCGGTAAGCGACGCGATATCGTCGAAGCCGAGCCGCCGCGCCAGTGCCCGCAGGCCCCGCTCGGTTCCCGACAGACTGTGCGTCTGCTGACCCTGCGCCGCCTGGAGGCCATGCTCGACGTTGCGAAGGAAGATGTACGCCGATTCCAGGTCGCGTTCCTCTTTCTCTCCTATGAAGTCGAGCCTGCCCAGTTCCCGCAATGCGGTGAGCGTGTGGCCGGTGCGGAGCGACACGTGCTGACCGCCGTAAATCAACTGGAAGACCTGCGCGAAGAGCTCCACCTCCCGGATCCCACCGCGCCCCTCCTTCACGTTGTCGTCCAGGTCGCCATGCTTCGCGTGCGCGCGATCAGCCCGCTTCTTGTATCGCGCCAGCTCCTCGATGGCGGCGTGGTCCAGGTACTTTCGGTAGACGAACGGGGCCACCTGGTCGACGAGTTTCGTGCCCAGCTCCAGGTCGCCCGCAATAGGCCGCGCCTTGAGGAGCGCGAACCGTTCGAACGTCTCGCCCATCGTCTCGTAGTAGTGGACCGACTGCTGCAGCGAGTACACCAGTGCGCCCCGCTGGCCGAGCGGACGCAGGCGCATGTCGACGCGGTAGAGGTAACCCTCGGCCGTGTGCTCGCTCAGGAGCGCGGTCAGCCGGCGACCCAGCTTCTGGTACCGTTCGTGAGCTTCGTAGGCCCGCGGGTCGTCATCGCCGCCCGGCAGTTCGTAGACGTAGATCAGATCGATGTCGGAGCTGTAGTTCAGGTCGCCACCCCCCAGTTTCCCCATGCCTATGACGGCGAAGCGCCCGGGGAGCGGACCGCCCTTTCTGGCCGCGAGCTCGGCCGACGCAATTCTCAGCGCGCCGTCCACCAGCGCGTCGGCCAGGTTCGACAGTTGAGCGGTGGTAGTGGTGAGCGTGGCCCGGTCGAGCATCCCGAACAGGTCGCGCGCCGCAACGCGCAGGAACTCGCGACGCTGTAGCCGTTTGAGCGCGTCCACTCCATGCTCGGCGCGGGTTACTTCGTCGAGCAGCCGGTTCACCTCGGCGACGTAGTCGTCACGCTCCGGGGGTCGGCCGTCGAGTTCGTGCCGGAGCCAGTAGAGGTACTGCGGGTCGCGGATAAGGATCTCGCTGAGGAAGGGCGACGTCCCCAGGATCTGGGTCAGCACGTCCAGGACGCGCGGGTCGGCCTTCAGGTTCTGGATGAAGCTGACCTTCGGGGTGTGTTTGGAGGCGAAGCGGCAAAAGCCGACGAGGGCGGCGTCAGGGTCTGGCGTCGTCGCAAAGGCGTCGAAGAGGGTCGGCGCAAGGTCGCCGAGCGCAAGGCGACTGGGAAGGTCGGCGGCGAGCTGTTGCAGAAGTGCGTCAGCGGCGGCGCCGTCCCGCAGGCCGCACGACTCCAGGAATGCCGCGGCACGCTCGGGAGCGATATGGCCCGCCAGAAAGATGTCGCGGGCGGTGACCACTTCCGGCTCAGTTGGCGTCATGCCTGAGGGGGAGTATCGGCGAGCGGGTGCACGGGCGCAAACCGCAGCACGCTGCGGCCGGCGCGTCAAGGCCGGCCCGCCGGGAAGACGGCGGCCCGAGGCGTCGGCGGGGACACCTCGGGCCGCTTTCATGCGCGCGCAAGACGAACGCGTCTCTGCTTCGGACTAAATGTCGAAGTAGAGGGCGAACTCCCACGGGTGGGGACGCAGCCGCATCGCGTCGACTTCGTTCTCACGCTTGTAGGAGATCCAGTTCTCGATGACGTCCGGTGTGAAGACGTCCCCCTTCAGCAGGAAGTCGTGGTCCGCCTCGAGCGCGTCGAGTACCTGGGCCAGATCGCCCGGCGTGCTCTCGATCTTGCCCAACTCCTCCGGCGGCAGGTCGTACAGGTCCTTGTCCATCGGCTCCGGCGGCATGATCTTGTTCTGGATCCCGTCGAGGCCCGCCATCAGCATGGCGCTGAACGCGAGGTACCCGTTGCAGGTCGGATCCGGGAACCGGCACTCGACCCGCTTCGCCTTCTCGCTCTTCGAGTAGACCGGAATCCGGACCGCCGCACTGCGGTTCCGCATCGAGTAGATGAGGTTGATCGGCGCTTCGTAACCCGGCACCAGCCGGCGGTACGAGTTGGTCGTCGGGTTGGTCAGCGCGAGCAGCGCCGGCGCGTGCTTGAGGATGCCACCGATGTAGTGGACGGCGGTTTCGCTCAGGTCGCCGTAGGTGCCGGCCGCGAAGAACTGGTTCCGCCCGTCCTTCCAGATGCTCTGGTGCACGTGCATGCCGGAGCCGTTGTCCTGGAAGACCGGCTTCGGCATCAACGTAACTGTCTTGCCGTGCTTCCGCGCGACGTTCTTGACGGCGTACTTGTACTTCAGCAGCTTGTCGCCCATATTGACGAGCGAGTCGAAGCGCATGTCGATCTCGGCCTGGCCAGCGGTCCCCACCTCATGGTGGTGCACCTCGATGTCGACGCCCAGCGCCTCGAGGGCAAGTAGCATCTCGGTGCGGAGGTCCTGGTGGCTGTCCATCGGCGGCACCGGGAAGTACCCCTGCTTGTAGCGGATCTTGTAGCCGAGGTTGCGGGAGTTCCCCGCGCCGTCCGGATTCTCGACCCGCCCGGCATTCCAGAAACCCTCGCCCGCGTCGATGTGGTAGTAGCCCTCGTTGTAGGACTGACCGAACCGCACGTCATCGAAGATGAAGAACTCGGGTTCCGGCCCGAAGTAGGCGGTGTCGCCGATGCCGGTCGACTGCAGGTACCGCTCCGCCTTCTGCGCGATGTAGCGCGGGTCGCGGCTGTAGTCCTCGCCGGTCACCGGATCCTTCACGTTACAGATGAGGCAGAGCGTTGGCTCGGCGGAGAACGGGTCCATGAATGCGCTCGACGCGTCCGGGAAGAGCAACATGTCGCTCTCCTGGATCTGCTGGAACCCCCGGATGCTGGATCCGTCGAACCCGATGCCCTCCTCGAACACGTCCGCCGAGAACTCCTTCGACGACACCGTGAAGTGTTGCCAGAGCCCGGGAAGATCGATGAAACGGAGGTCGATCACACGGATCTGTTCCCCCTCGATCTTCGCCATCACGTCATTCGCTGTCATGCCTCTACCTCTCTGTCCTGTTGGTGGCCGTCACTACCTGGTGTTCCTCCTCGCGCGCGGTTCGACCATCCGCGCGCACACCCTGTCCGCCGCCTTGCAGCCCGACGTCTACACGGCGTCTCGCTCGCCCGTCCGAATTACGCGGCTCTGCTCGACCGGCAGGACGAACACCCGCCCGTCGCCGATTTCGCCCGTCCGCGCCGCGTCCATGATGGCATCGATCGCGGTCTCGACCGCCTCGTCCGCGACAACGACCTCAACCTTCGCTTTCGGCAGCAGGCTGATCTCGTACTCGCGTCCGCGGTAGACCGACGAGTGTCCCCGCTGCCGGCCATGTCCGCGTACCTCCGTCACGGTGATCCCCGAGATCGCCGCCCGGTTCAGCGCATCCTTTACCTCGTCCACCTTGCTGGGTCTCACAATGGCCTTGATCAACTTCATGCCACCACCGCCGTCAGTTCGCGCGCGCCAGACTGTCCTGCGCCGTTGATTACTTCGCCGACACCGCGAGCGCTTGCTCCAGGTCGGTCTTCAATCGCTCCTGCGTCGCCTCGCTCAGCTTCCCCCGCCGTTCCGTCAGGTGGAAGACATCAAGCGCCTTCGTCCCTTCGGTATTGATCAGCACCAGGTCGATCGAGCAGCCGTTGTCCGCGATGGTGCGGCTCAGACGATAGAGCAGCCCCCAGGAGTTCGGCGCCACGATCTCCAGAACCGTGAAGCGTTTCGAGTAGTGGTTGTTGTAGTGGACCAGCGGGTCGATCCGCGCGGCCGGCGTGTCCCTGGGGCCGGCGCGCCAGCGCCCTCCCAGTTTCTCGTCGATCGCGACGCGGCCGGCAATCACTTCGCCGAGCAACGCCGTCAACTCGTCGGGCGCCGACGGGTTCAGCGCGAGAAACTTCTCCCGGTCCTCGAACTCGAAGATATCGAGCGCCACGCCATGCAGGTTAGCCATCACGTGGCCCCGCATGATGTCCATGCCGAAAAACGACAGCACGCCACAGATGTTCGAGAAGAGCCGCGGCTGGTCGAGGGCAATCGTGCTCAGCTCCCACGACGTCTCATGCTCCGTCAACCTAGGCCGCACGATGCCGGGGGACAGATTCCGCGCCAGCCGAAGGTGCTCGTAGACGTCGATTCCGTCCGAGAGCCGAAGGTACCGCTGCGGGAAGCCTTCGAGGTACGACGTGAGTTCGTCTTCCGAGATGTCTTCCGGCCGCTGCGCATTGAGGGCGATCCGCGCCACCTCGTCGTGATCGATCGAATCGTCGCCGTAGCCGAGCGTCAACTGGTTGTAGCTCTCGACGTAGAGACGCCAGAGCATCTCTTCCTTCCACGGTGTCAGCACGTCTGGACTGACCGCGTCGACATCGGCGAGCGTCAGCAGCACGAGCAGCTTCAGCCGCTCCTCGGTCCCGACGAGGCGCGTGAAGTTGGTCACCGTGGTGGGATCCTCCGCGTCCCGCCGGAACGCGACGACCGACATCTGGAGGTGCTGGCGGATCAGGAATTCCACCGTCTGCCGTGACCTCTCCGGGAGATGGAGGCGCCGCATCGCATCGTTGGCCATCCGCACGCCTTCCTCGGCATGGTTCTTGTTGGTCCACTTCCCGACGTCGTGGAACAGCAGGGCGAGGACCAGCAGCTCCGGTTCGGGCACTTCCTTGAGCAGCTCGCCGAATCGCCTGCGGCTGTGGGTCCTCGGGCTGCAGAGATGCTCGAGATTGCGGATGGCGCGGAGCGTGTGTTCGTCGACGGTGTACTTGTGGTAGAAGTCGCGCGTGACGTGGCAGTAGATCTTCTGGAACTCCGGGAACATCCGGCCGAGCAGGCCGCGGCTGTGCATTTCCTCCAGCCGGTCGTACAGCCCGGGCCGAGGTCGCAGCAGCCGGAGCAGCTGATCGCGCTCCGCATCGGACGGGAAGAACTCCTCCGGCGCGTAGCGCTCGCCATGGCGCTCGATGCAGGTAAGTACCTGCTCCGACACCGTCGAGTCGGTGTCGAGCGCCATTTCGAACGGCCGGAGCCAGAGCCGCGGCTGTAGCGACGCGCGCGTACCGTCCGCGAAGCGGATGCCGTCCCAGCCCTGAACCAGGTCGTCGTCGATCGGCGTCGCCGCCGTGTCGGCGTCGGCCGGGGCGTCGGTGGCCTTGAGCAGCGTCTGGAGCGACCGGTTGATCCGCCGCGCATGGTGGTAGTACGTGCTCATGAGCCGCTCGACCTGTCGGCCGGGCTGCTCGCCGGGCGATCCGAAGAGCCTTGCCACCACTTCCTGCAGCCCGTGCTCCAGTACATTCGTGTTCCGCTTCCGCTCCATGTGCAGGATCGACCGGACCCGCAGCATGAAGTCCTCCGCCTCGTTCAGACGGCCAAGGTCGACGCTCACGTCGTGCGGCGCGTCGACGTCCATCCAGAGCAGCAGCCGGATCGCGGTGGCGTCGCGCAGTCCACCGGGCGAGTCTTTCACGTCCGGCTCAAGGTGGAACACCGTGTAGTTGTAGTGCGAGAGGCGCCGTTTCACCAGGTCGACCAGCGCTTCGCGCATCGCCGCGCGCCAGGGAGAATCCGCCGCCTGAACGGCGCGGATGACCCGGTCGAACAACGCGCGGTTCCCCTCGAGGTAGCGCGCCTCCATCAGCGCCGTCAGGTACTCGGGATTGTCCGTTTCCGGCTCTCCGAAGTCGGCAAGACGCCGGATCTGGTGACCCACTTCAAGGCCGAGGTCCCAGAGCGGGTGAAGGATTGCGCTGATGAACCGTTCTTGCGCCGCGCCGATCGCGCCGTCGAGGACGATGAGCAGGTCGATGTCGGAGTGGGCGCAGAGGTGACGCCGGCCGTAGCCGCCTATCGGGATGAGTGCGCACGGAACGTCGGTGTGGGCGCGGGCCGCCCGGTAGATGTCGCACAGGATGTCGTCGACACGGGTCGTGTACCGGTCGAGGTACCGGATCCCGCCGCGCGCTTCACGCGTCTCTGCGTTCAGTTCCGCGCGCGCCGCGTGGAGCCGGGTCCGCCATGCCGGCCCGGGAGCGAGTCCACCGGCTTCAGCCGGCGCGGCGTCGTTGGTGGGGAGCATCGGGGAGTTCGATCAGCGCAGGAGTTGGCCGTCTCGCGGCGTGCTGTTCAGTAACTGATGCTGATGCCCAGGGAGCCCACGACCTGCACTTCGTTGCCGTCGTTCAGCGTCTCGAGGTAATTGCCAAGCAGCAGAATGTGCAGGCCGCCGGTGATCTCCCAGGCGCCGTAACCTTCCGGCAGTTCGAGTGGATAACTGGCCACCGCGCCGAGGTCGAAGAAGCCGAACGCGTCATCGGCGCCGGCCCCATCTTCGTAGTAGTTGCTCAGGCTCAGGCCGAGCGTGGCGGGCACGGAAACGGACATCCTGCCGTCCAGGACTTCCACCGCCGGCTCGACCCCCAATTCGAGGTACACGCCTTCGCTGGCGCCGCCGTCCAGCTGGCCGGCCATTTCGATCGCCAGGCCGACGTGGGGCGACAGCGGAAACCGCAGCAGGCCACTGTCGTCCATCGCGAGGGTCAGCGCCAGTTCGTGGATGGTGGAGAAACTGTCATTCGGACTGAGGTACGACGTGTAGGTGATGCCCGCCTCCCAATTGTCCAGGTCCAGGGCGACGCCCGTGAAGAAGTCCGACTCGTACCACGGCGCCACGTTGACGGCCGGTCCCCCGGCGCCCGTTTCGCCGGTGTGCAGGCTGTTCCAGGTGCCGATCGAGAACGTGACCCCCGTAAGTCCCTCGTCCCGCTGCAGAAGCGAGAACGACGCATCGACGTAGGGCTGGGCGATCAGACCGCCGGTCTCCGCCTTGATGCCTCGGGCGAGGAACGCATGGGTGAAGTCCATTCCGATCGTGGCGCCGACGCGGCTGTCGCCACTCTGCGCCGCTGCCGGCCGCGGCGCGCCGATCCCCGCTACGATACCGAGCACCGCCAGTGCGGTGGATACGCGGACTGCACTGCCTACTCGCCAGTTCATTTCCGAATCGCCTCCTCGCGGGATTTGTCCGGGTCGCACCAGCGGGCTGCTGTGCGGATGACAAATCAGCGTATCTTACCAAGCGGTCAGCGAAAGCACGAACCAGCATGAGGCAGTCAGGAAGTGGGGGACCGAAGGCGGGCCAGCCTCCGGCCCCCCGATGACTCTGCCGAGGAGGCGGGCAGAGTCGGACCGCAAGTTCTCCCGGGGACTAGTAGCCGAGGCTCAATCCGAAGAGGGCAATCAGCTTGGTGCTGCTGTCACCGCCATCGATGGCCTTGGCCCCCTCCCCGAGCACGAGCGCGTTGATGCCGAGGGCCAGTTCCCACGCGCCGAACTGCTCCGGCACGGCGAGCGGCACGCCGAGCGACGCACCGACGCTGAAGAAACCGAATCCGCTATCGGAGATGATGCCGGGCGCGCTCTCGTACTCGTAGTAGTCGCTGAGGCTCATGCCGACCGCTACCGGGAACGACAGACTGACTGGCGCGTCGTCGAGCGGCGCGGCCGGCTCGATGCCGAACTCCAGATAGTTGCCCGTGTCGTAGCCGTCCGCGCCCCCGGCCAGTTCCGCCGCGACCGTCACATACGGGCTGACGTAGCCGTCATCGATGCTCAGCCCAAATGCCAGCTCCTTGGTGGTTCCCCAACTGCCGCGCGGGCTCATGTAGGCGGTGTAGGTGACATCCACTCCGACCATGCCGGCCGACACGCCGACTCCGGCGTAGAAGTCGGTCTCGTAGAAGCTCTGCGGCGCCCCGGAAAAGCCCTCGTCGCCCACCGAATGGAGGCTGCTCCAGGTGCCGGCGGTGAGGGAGGCATTTCCGAAGCTGATGCTGCCGTCGAGGTACGGCTGTGCGATGAAGCCTCCGGTCTCCTGCACGATGCCGCGGAAGTAGTAGTCCGTGACGATATCGACGCCGGCGCTCAGGCTGACGTTGCCGCTGTTGCCCATGTCCTGTGCCGCGGCGGGAGTGGCAGCGAGGCTTGCCGCCGCGACGAGCGCGAGTGCGAACGTGGCGAAACGATTTGTGGTCTTCATGGTTTGTGTGCTCCTTCCGATGTTTGGTTTCCTTGAGGTCCCGTCCGTTGACACGGTTCCTACTGAAGGTGGTGAATCTGGAAGCCCCCGTAGGCCTCCATGCCGTGCTCGCCCACGTCGAGGCCCATCCGTTCTTCGTCTTCACTGACGCGCAGACCCATGCCTACCTTCAGCGCGTAGAAGAGCGCCAGCGCGCCCGGCAGCGAGATGGCGCCGTAGGCCAGAACGCCGATGAGCTGCGTGACAAGGGAGTGATCCGGATTGACGCTGAAGATCCCCACCGCAAGCGTTCCCCAGATGCCGCAGACCAGGTGGACAGAGATGGCGCCGACCGGATCGTCGAGTTGCGCGCGGTCGATGAGGATGACCGAGGCGACGACGATGAAGCCGGCGATCAGGCCGATGACCATTGCCGCGTTGACGGTGACGGTGTCGGCCCCCGCCGTGATGCCAACCAGGCCGGCGAGCGATCCGTTCAACACCATCGACAGATCGGGCTTGTGCTGCACGGACCATGAGCCGATCATCGCGCCGATGATTCCGGCCGCCGCCGCGAGTGACGTCGTGACGAACACCAGCGACACCAGCCCAGGGTCGGCGCTCAGCACCGAGCCGCCGTTGAACCCGAACCAGCCGAGCCAGAGAAGGAATACGCCGATCGTGGCGAGTGGCATGCTGTGGCCGGCAATCGGACGCATGCGGCCCTTGAAGTACTTCCCGAGCCGCGGTCCGAGCACGATCACGCCAGCCAGGGCGCCCCAGCCGCCGACCGAGTGCACCAGTGTCGAGCCGGCGAAGTCATAGAAGCCCATCTGGTCGAGCCAGCCGCCGCCCCATTTCCACGAGCCGGCGATGGGATAGATGACCGCGACATAGATAGTGGTGAACGCCAGGAACGACCCGAGCTTGATCCGCTCCGCCACGGCGCCCGAGACGATGGTGGCCGCCGTGGCTGCGAACATCGCCTGGAAGATGAAGTCGGTCCAGTAGGTGTAGCCGGGGTTGTAGGCGCTCGTGATACCCTCCGCGCCCGCGTCGATGCCGAAGCCCGCGAAGCCGAAGAACTGCCCGAGCGAGAAGTCGCCCGGATACATCAGGTTGAAGCCGACAAAGGCGTAGGTCAGCAACCCGATAGCGATGACGCCGGTGTTCTTGAACAGGATGTTGACGGTGTTCTTCGCCTGCGTCAGTCCTGCCTCCAGGCACGCGAAGCCGAGGTGCATGATGAACACGAGGAAGGTGGCGACCAGCATCCAGGTGTTGTTGACGGCGAACATCTCCGCCGTCACTCCCTCGTCCTGCGCGAACGCGGCGGTCGGCGCCAGTATCACGAGTAGTAGCGCCGGCAGGAAGAGACGGCCGATCCGTGGGCCGATCGATGTGCGAATTCGGTGGTTCATGGCGTGGTCCTTGTTGTGCGGTCGGTCGTTGGCTGTTGTGGGTCGGTTCCGAACTAGAGCGCCGTCGGGCCGGTTTCCCCGGTCCGAATGCGGACCGCCTCCCCGATGTCGCTCACGAAGATCTTTCCGTCGCCGATCTCACCCGTGCGGGCGGCGCCGGTGATGGCATCGATAGCGGGCTCGATCTGGACGTCGTCGACCACCAGATCGATACGGATCTTCGGAACGAAGTCGACCGAGTACTCGACCCCGCGGTACACCTCCGTGTGTCCCTTTTGGCGACCGAAGCCCTTTACCTCGGTCACGGTGAGCCCCTTGATTCCCGTCTTTGCGAGTGCGTCCCGCGCGTCGTCGAGCATGTGCGGTTTGATGATGGCCGTGATCAGTTTCATGCGCTGACTCCCTGGATACCGTCCGTGGATGTGCGGCATTTGCCGACGGACCTGTAGTCATGCAAGAGTCATGCCAACTCTTGTCGCGTGACCAAGAGAGTCACGTAAGTCCAGCGAATGGTGCGGAAACTGCGTGTTGCAGACTGTGCGGTGGGGACGGACGCCCGTTCTTGTAACTACAAGTTTGTAGTTTGTGGGATGTGTAGCTACAAACTTGTTGTTCTTGTGGTCCTCAACTGCGCCAAGTCCATCTCCCTCGGGGATCGGAACGGCCCGGCGCAACAACGGAACCACAAAAATGTATACGGCAGAATCAAAATACTACATAAATGTAGGTCCAGAAGCGCTACCGGAACCGGCGGCAATCGATCCCGTGCTTCTTGACCTTGTAGTTGATGATCCGCTCGGTGGAGTCGAGCAGCTTTGCCGCCTTGACTCGGTTGCCCCGGGTGGTCTTGAGGGCATCCTGCAGCAGGTCCCTTTCGTAGGCGCCCACCGCCTCGGCGAGCGGGACACGCGTTACCGTGCCCGACGCTTCAGCCGTCTGGAGGCTGGGAGGCAGGTGGTGCGCGTGGATGACGCTTCCGTCGCACACCAGGGTTGCGCGCTCAACGGCATTCTCCAGCTCGCGCACGTTGCCGGGCCAGTGGTACGCCATCAGCATGTCGATGGCGGGCGTGGAGATCCGCTTGATCACCTTGCCGTGCTCTACCGAGTACTTCTCGATGAAGCGGTCGGCGAGCAACTGGATGTCGGTCTTCCGCTCGCGCAGCGGCGGCACGAAGATCGTGAAGACGTCGAGTCGATAGTGGAGGTCCTCGCGAAACGCACCATCGGCGATCGCCTTCTCGAGGTCGAGGTTGGTTGCTGCAATGAGGCGGACGTCAGCTCGAATCGGCTCCACGCCGCCAAGCCGCTCAAACTCCTTCTCCTGCAGGACGCGCAGCAGCTTTACCTGCGTCGACAGGTTGATGTCGCCAATCTCGTCCAGAAAGAGCGTTCCCCGCGCCGCCAGCTCGAAGCGGCCCTTCTTGCGGGTCGAGGCGCCCGTGAACGCGCCCTTCTCGTGGCCGAAGAGCTCCGCTTCGATGAGCGAGTCGGGTAACGCCGCGCAACTCACCTTGATGAACGGGCGCTTCGCACGCGTCGAGTTGTAGTGGATGGCATGCGCGATCAGTTCCTTGCCGGTACCGGACTCGCCCCGGATCAGCGCCGTTGTGTTGGTTGCCGCGACCTGTGTGATCTGTTCGTACACCTGCCGCATGGGGCCGCTCGTCCCGATGATCTGCGCGAAATCGTACCGCTGCTTCAGTTCCGCTTTCAGGTGAATGTTCTCGTCGAGCAGACGCTGGCGTTCCGCTTCGGCCGCCTCCTTCAGCCGGATCGCCTGACCGAACATGCTGGCGACCACGCGGCAGACGTGGAGGTCGCGGTCGTAGGCGCGTTTGGCCTCGAAGGGAAAGTCGATATTGAGGGCGCCGATCGCCTTCGTGGCGCCCGGTATGGGCACGCAGAGGAAGGAGATCTCGGAGCGCGCGCCCTGCGGACGGCGGCCGGTCCGGTGGAGGAATGCCGGTTCCTGGCTGATCTGCGGGACGACCACCGGCTGGCCGGATGCGACCACCCGTCCGGTGATTCCCTCGCCCATCTCCCACTCGGCGTGCCGCCCCTCGCCTGGCACCCCAGCGGATGTCCAGACCCGAAGCCGTCCGGTGTCCGCGTCCGACAGCACGACGGCGCTGCGTATGACGCCGTAGTCGTGGTCCAGTATCTCCAGCGCGCGTTGCAGGCCGGCTTGCGGCGACTGCGCCACGGTGAGCGCCTGATTGATCTCCGCCAGCATGGCCAGCGGTCTGACCTCTTCAGGAAGCGATTTCAGCCTGATCTTCGGCATCGCACGTGACTGTCTGGCGCCCCCGGGTCGTTGCTGACCGCCGGGAGGCCGTCGCGAGCGCGAGGCGCGTTCGAGATGGCGTATGCCCCTGGGCAACGCAAACGCCGCGCCCGTATCGTACGGTCAGACCGGCGCCGGGAGGCTCGAGCTGCCCATCAGCCAGGCGTCAATGCCTCGCGCGGCGCTTCGACCTTCGGCGATGGCCCAGACGATGAGCGATTGTCCGCGCTGCATGTCGCCGGCGGTGAAGACCGACGGCACGTTCGTCATCCAGTTCGCGTCCCGCCAGACGTTGCCCCGTTCGGTCAGGCGGACACCCAGTTCCTCGAGCATCCCCGGCCGTTCCGGTCCCAGGAAACCCATGGCGAGCAGCACGAGGTCGACGTTCTGCTCGAACTCCGTGTCCGGCACCGGTTCGAACGCCAATCGTCCTGCCGTTCGCACCATCTCCACCTGTCTGCCGTGCAGCTTCGCGACGCGTCCATCGCCGGTACCCGTGAATCGCTCCGTCGCCACGGAATAGACCCGGTCGCCTCCCTCCTCATGGGCGGCCGACACCCGAAAGATGTTCGGCCACGTCGGCCAGGGGTTGTCGGGCGCGCGCTCGTCCGGCGGCCGGGGCAGCAGCTCGAACTGGGAGACTGACGCCGCCCCCTGCCGGTGCGCGGTGCCGAGGCAGTCCGCCCCGGTGTCGCCCCCCCCGATAATCACGACCCGCTTGCCGGCGGCCGAGATCGCCTCCGCGTCCGGAATCGTCTCGCCCTCGTTCCGGCGGTTCTGCTGCGTGAGGTACTCCATTGCGAAGTGGATGTTCTTCAGCTCACGCCCCGGCACCTTCAGGTCGCGGGGCCAGCCGGCGCCGCCGGCGAGCAGCATCGCGTCATGCCGGTCTCGCAACTCCGCCGCGGAGACTTCGGCGCCGACGTTCACGCCCGTCCGGAAGCGCACTCCCTCCGCCTCCATGATGTCGAGCCTCCGGTTGAGGAAGCGCTTTTCCATCTTGAACTCGGGGATGCCGTAGCGGAGCAGTCCGCCGATCCGGTCCGACTTCTCGAAGACGGTGACATCGTGGCCGGCGCGGTTCAGTTGATCCGCCGCGGCGAGGCCAGCCGGGCCGGAGCCGACTACCGCCACCGTCTTGCCGGTTCGGATCGCGGGCGGCTGCGGAACGACCCAGCCCCGCTCGAAGGCGTGTTCCACCGTGGCGAGCTCAATCGCCTTGATCGTGACCGAGTCGTCGTCGATGGCCAGGACGCACGAGCCTTCGCACGGGGCGGGGCAGAGGCGGCCGGTCCACTCCGGGAAATTGTTGGTCTTGTGGAGGCGGTCGATCGCGTCGCGCCACTTGTCGCGGTAGACGAGGTCATTCCAGTCCGGGATCAGGTTGCCGAGGGGGCAGCCCTGATGGCAGAAGGGAATACCGCAGTCCATGCAGCGGGCTCCCTGGGCGCGCAGATCGGTCTCGGCGTAGGGTAGGTAGACTTCGTCCCAGTCGTGCACCCGCTCGGCCTTCGGCCGCGTGGGAGCCCCCTGCCGGTCGATTTCGAGAAACCCCTTCAGCTTGCCCATCGGTTCCGTCCGGTGCGCGCCAGTGGCCCCGCGGCTACGACGCCACCCCGATCAGCTCCGCAAACTCCGGCTCGCGCGCTTCGGCCCGGGCGCGCGCCTCGGCCTGCAGGACCCGCTTGAAGTCTCGTGGCATCACCTTGACGAAGCGGGCACGCGTGGTTTCCCAGTCGTCCAGCAGACGGCCCGCGACGGGGCTCCCGGTCAACTCGGCGTGGCGCGCCAGCAGGTCCTGCACCACTGGCACGTCGTCGTCGGCCAGCGCTTCCAGATCGACCATGCCCGGGTTGCAGCGGCTCGCGAATCGGCCGTCGCCGTCGAGCACCCAGGCGACGCCGCCGCTCATGCCGGCGGCGAAATTCCGGCCGGTCCTCCCGAGGACGACCACGCGGCCGCCGGTCATGTACTCGCAGCCATGATCCCCAACCGCCTCGACCACCGCATCCGCGCCGCTGTTCCGGACGCAGAACCGCTCGCCGGCGATGCCCCGGAAGAAGGCCTTGCCCCCGGTCGCGCCGTACAGCGCCACGTTGCCGATGATGATGTTGTTCTCGGCGACGAACGTCGACCCGGCCGGTGGCCGGACCACGAGGCGGCCGCCCGAAAGGCCCTTTCCGCAGTAGTCATTGGCGTCGCCGTCCACCGTCATCGTCACGCCACGTGGCACGAACGCCCCGAAGCTCTGGCCGGCGGAGCCGGTGAAGTGAATGCGAATCGTCTCGTCGGGAAGCCCTTCCGCTCCCCAGCGCTTCGTGATGTGGTAGCCGAGCATCGTGCCGACGGTCCGGTTGACGTTACGGATCGGCAGATCGATAGCGACCGTCGTCCCGTGCTCGATCGCCGGGCGGCACCGTTCGATGAGCGTGTTGTCGAGCGCCTGGTCGAGGCCGTGGTCCTGCGGCTCAGTGCAGAACCGGCCCACCGTGGGCGGGACATCGGGCTGATGCAGGATGGTGGAGAGATCGACTCCGCGCGCCTTCCAGTGGTCGACCGCCGACTTCATGTCGAGACGGTCGGCGCGGCCGATCATCTCGTCCATCGTCCGGAACCCCATCTCCGCCATCAGCTCGCGCACTTCCTGGGCCACGAAGCGGAAGTAGTTCTCGACGAACTCCGGCTTCCCCGAGTAGCGCTTTCGGAGCTCGGGGTTCTGCGTCGCGATGCCGACCGGGCAGGTGTCGAGGTGGCAGACGCGCATCATGATGCAGCCGGACACCACCAGCGGCGCGGTGGAGAAGCCGTACTCCTCGGCGCCGAGCAGGGCCGCGATGACCACGTCGCGTCCCGTCTTCATCTGACCGTCCACCTGCACGACGATCCGGTCACGGAGGTCGTTGAGAGTCAGCACCTGCTGCGTCTCGGCGAGGCCCAGCTCCCAGGGAACGCCGGCATGCTTGATGCTGGTCAGGGGCGATGCGCCGGTGCCGCCATCGTGGCCGGAGATGAGCACCACATCGGCATGCGCCTTCGAGACGCCGGCGGCGACCGTGCCGACTCCTACTTCGGCGACCAGCTTCACGTGGACCCGCGCCTCCGGGTTGGAGTTCTTCAGGTCGTGGATCAGTTGCGCCAGATCCTCGATGGAGTAGATGTCGTGGTGCGGCGGCGGCGAGATCAGCCCGACGCCCGGCGTCGAGTAGCGCACCTTCGCGATCCAGGGGTACACCTTGAAGCCGGGGAGTTGGCCCCCCTCGCCCGGCTTCGCCCCCTGCGCCATCTTGATCTGCAGGTCGTCGGCGTTCACCAGGTACTCGCTCGTCACGCCGAAGCGGCCGGACGCAACCTGCTTGATCGCGCTCCGCCGGAGGTCGCCGTTGGCGTCGGGCACGTAGCGCGCCGAATCCTCGCCCCCTTCGCCGGTATTCGACTTGCCCCCCAGGCGGTTCATCGCGATGGCGAGCGTTTCGTGCGACTCGGCGCTGATCGAGCCGTACGACATCGCGCCGGTGGAGAAGCGCCGGAAGATCGCTTCGGCCGGCTCCACCTCGTCGATCGGGATCGGTTCAGCCGCCGGCTTGAGATCGAGCAGGCCGCGCAGGGTCGCCCGCTTCCGGTTCTGGTCGTTTACGAGCGTGGCGTACTCCCGGTAGATGCCGTCCTGGCCGCTGCGCGTCGCGTGTTGCAGCTTGAAGACCGTTTCCGGGTTGAACAGGTGGTACTCGCCGTCGCGCCGCCACTGGTACTCGCCCCCCGTCTCCAGCTCGTCGTCTTCGCGGCGCCGGCCCTCGAACGCCTGGGCGTGGCGGCGGATGACCTCCTCCGCCACCGTGTCGATGCCGATACCGCCAACGCGCGACGCCGTCCACGTGAAGCACGTGTCGACGAACGCCTTGTCGAGGCCGACCGCCTCGAAGATCTGCGCGCCGCGGTAGCTCTGCAGGGCGGAGATCCCCATCTTCGACATCACCTTCAGCACGCCCTTGGTGCAGGCCTTGATGTAGTTGGCGAGGGCCTGTTCCAGGTCGATGTCCTGCACCTCGCCGTCCGCGAGGAGCTCCTCGATGGTCTCGAAGACGAGATATGGGTTGATCACGGCGGCGCCGTAGCCAACCAGCAGCGCCATGTGGTGGCACTCGCGCGCCTCGCCGGTCTCGACGATGAGCGAGCAACGGGTCCGCGTGCCCTCGCGCACCAGGTGGTGGTGGACGCCGGCCGTGGCGAGCAGGGCCGGGACCGGCGCGCGATTCGCGTCCACGCCGCGGTCCGACAGGATCAGCAGCGTCGCGCCTCCCGCCACCGCGGCGCTCGCCGCCTCGCGCAGATCGTCCATTGCCCGTTCGAGGCCCGACGTCCCCTCGGCCGGATCGAACACCATCCGCAGCGTCGCCGTGCGGAACGCGGGATCGTCCAGTACCCGCAGCTTCGCCAGGTCGCCGTTGGTGATCACCGGCGCATCCACCTTGACGTGGTGGCACGAGCGGCGGTCGGGTGCGAGGAGGTTCCCTTCGGCGCCCAGGGTCGAGCCCATGTCGGTCACGAGCTCCTCGCGGATTGCGTCGAGCGGCGGGTTCGTCACCTGCGCGAACAGTTGCTTGAAGTAGTCGTACAGCATCCGCGGCCGGTCCGACAGGACGGCCAGCGCGGTGTCCGTCCCCATCGACCCGGTCGGCTCGACGCCCTTCTGGGCCATCGGCGCGATCAGGATGCGGAGATCTTCCTCGGTGTATCCGAACGCCCGCTGCCGGTGGCGCACCGACGAACGGGGGGCGGGCGGGTCGGCGGGGATCGCCGGCAGGCTGTCGATATGGATCAGTTCCTCCCGCAGCCAGTCGGCGTAGGGAAGCTCGCGGGCCAGGTCCGCCTTTATCTCCTCGTCGTCGACGATCCTTCCCTGGGCCGTGTCGACGAGGAAGATCTTCCCCGGGTGGAGGCGTTCCTTCATCAGGACGTTCTCCGGCGCGATGTCGAGCACGCCCACCTCGGACGCCATCACGACCAGGTCGTCCTTGGTCACGATGTAGCGCGACGGCCGCAGCCCGTTACGGTCGAGGACCGCGCCGATCACCGTCCCGTCCGTGAACGCTATCGACGCCGGCCCGTCCCACGGTTCCATCAATGAGGCGTGGTACTCGTAGAACGCCTTCCGCTCCGGACTCATCGACTCGTGGTTGCGCCACGGTTCCGGGATCATCATCAGCACCGCATGAGCGAGCGGGCGCCCCGTGAGGGCCAGGAACTCCAGTACGTTGTCGAACGTCGCGGTGTCGCTCTGGCCCTCCCGGATCAGGGGAAACAGCTTCTGCAGGTCGTCGTCGCCGAACGCCTCGGAGCGGCAGAGCGACTCGCGCGCGCGCATCCAGTTGATGTTGCCGCGCAGCGTGTTGATCTCGCCGTTGTGCGCGATGTAGCGGTACGGGTGGGCGAGTGGCCACGACGGGAAGGTGTTGGTCGAGAAGCGAGAGTGGACCAGGGCCAGCGCCGTCTCCACGTCGGGATCGACGAGGTCGGGGAACATCTGTTCGATCTGATCCGAGATGAGCATCCCCTTGTAGACGATCGTGTTCGACGAAAGGCTGGCGACGTAGTAAAGAGCCCGCTCGCGCAGGTCCAGAGTGTCGGCGGCGTGCGCCATGCGCATCCGGATGACGTACAGCTTCCGCTCGAAGCGGAGGTGGGCATCGGGGGCGCCGTCCAGCTCGGCGCTCCGGCCGATGAAGATCTGCCGCATCACCGGCTCGCCGCTGCGCGCGCTCGCGCCGAGGTGCGAGCTGTCGGTCGGGACGTCGCGCCAGCCGAGCAGCCGCTGCCCCTCCTCGGCGACGATCTTGGCGAAGCGCGTTTCCACCCGCCGCCGCTCGTCGGCGTCGCGCGGCAGAAAGATCATCCCGACCCCGTACGCGCCCGGTTCCGGCAGGTCGATGCCTGCCTCCGGCGCCACCTTCCGGAAGAACCGGTGGGGAAGCTGCAGCAGGATGCCGGCGCCGTCGCCGGTGGTCTTCTCGCAGCCGCAGGCGCCGCGGTGGAGCAGGTTGTTCAGCACCTCGTGCGCCTGGCGGACCAGTTTGTGCGAGCGGTGGCCCCGGATGTTGACGACGAAGCCGACGCCGCACGAGTCGTGTTCGTGGGTCGGGTCGTACAAACCCTGTGGGCCGGGCGGTGCTTCGGCGACGCCAGCACGGGGAGCGGAAAGTGCGTGGTTCATGGGGATCCCCGTCCTCAGGCGGCCTGTTCGGCGCTCGCCTGGCGGAGCACGCGGATGAACTCGGTAACCGCCGGACTGAGCCGGCGGCCGCGACGATGGACAATGCTGAGCGGCCGGACGAACGGCGTCTCGCCCTCGAGTGGGTCGAGCCGCGCGGCGACCAGCGCGTGCAGCTCCACCTCACGGCGGAGCGTCGGTTCCGGCAGGATTGCGATGCCGGCCCCATCCTCCACCGCCTGCTTGATGTTCTCGATGTTGTCGAACTCGGCGACGACCTGGACTTCGGCTTCGTGCCGCCGGAGGTAGCGGTCGAGTTCGCGTCGCACCGGCAGCCCGCGGTCGAACGTGACGAACGCCTCGCCCGCCAGTTCTTGCGGAGCGATCGCCGACGCGCGCTGCGCGAAGCGGTGCGAGGGCGGGCAGGCGACGACCATCGTCTGCTCCTGCCACGGCACCACAGTCAGGTCGCGTCCCGGGGTTGCGAACGCCATCAGTCCCAACTCGTACTGATCGTTCCGAATGCCGGCGCCGACTTCATCCGGGTGCATGTAGTCGATGTCGATGTGCGCGTCGGGATCGGAGGCGCGGAACCGGTCGACGTAGAGCGACAGATCGTGCATGCCAACGGAGTAAATCGACGCCACGCGCACCGTGTGGACCGCCCGCTTCCGGCGCCGCTGGACGGATTCCTCAAGCTCGCGGTAACGGTCGACGATTTCCTGACATCCCTTGAAAAACAGTTCGCCTTCGGTCGTCAGCCGCCACGGCCGGTGTGAGCGGTCGATCAGTTGCGCGCCAATCGCGCGCTCGATTTGCCGGACCGTCTGGCTGGCCGACGACTGCGACACCGAGTTCACGATTGCGGCCCGCGAGAAACTCTGGTGCCGCACCACGTCGCAAAAGACTTCGAGCGCTTCGATCTGCATGGGTGGAAAGTAGACTTTACAGACGTACCAACCTAATAGCAAGTTAGAGGGATATTAGAATCATTAATAGCACGCGGCCGTGCTGCGGGCGGCTGCCTGGGGTGGGCCGCCCTGCCCGGAAGGACGTTCCGATCAGATCAGCGTTTCGAGCGGCGGGGCGCCCGGGACGCGGAGGGTGACGCCGGTCCGACCGGGGTCGGGGAGTGGAGACGTCTCGAAGGGCGTCTCGCCGAAGACCTGGAGAGCCGCCCGTTCGATCACCACCCGGAGCGCCTGCTCCACGTCGGCGAGCTTCGGCGCGTGGAGGCGGTCGTGGATGACGATCTCCCACCGATCGGTCATGAACGGCAGACCTCCGCCGCCGTCCGCCGCCATCTCTTCCTGCAGGCGCCGGGCGGCGGCGATGAGAATGTGGGCCGCATCCGCGATCCGGTCGGCGAGCGCGCCGGGACTCGATCGCTTCGTCGCGTAAGCGAGGCTGGGCTGCCCGGCGCAGTCGAAGGCGTAGTTCGCCTCGTGCGCCACGAGGAGGACGTTCGGCCCCTCCGGCAAGTGGCCGTAGTCGGCCACGTCGACGAGGAGCCCAGGCACTGCCTGCTCGCGGATCCAGCGATGGAAGACGGGAATGATGTCATTCGGGTCCACGACGTGCCCGTCCGCGACGAACAGCTTCAGGCTGAAGCGTTCGATCCCGTCGGCGGTGGCGGACTGGTCCATCCGGAGGTTCCCTGACGAGTTTGCGACGGGGCTACGCGAGCGGGGCTGCAGGCTCGATCTCCACTGCCGGCCGTGCGGCGATCCGGGCCGCGCAGGCGTGACACGCCTCGAGGAAGAGTTGCGCCTCCTCGATGAGGTGATGCACCGCCTCTGCCGACTCGCGTGGTCCAGCGCCGTGCCGCCGGAAGAGGTACATCGCGAACTTTCCGCCGGCGTACTTGTCGAAAAAGACCGTCGTGTCGAAGAAACGGGCTCTGAATTCGCGCACGACGGCATCCGGGTCGTCGCCGATGTCGACGAACTCGGTCTTGATCAGGCCACGCGCGCCCAGCAACATCGCGCCGAAAGCCAGAGCGTCCGCTTCCTCCGGCGCATCCGCCTCCAGCTTCAACTGCGCCTCGAAGATCTGCGCCTCGGCGGCAGCGAAGTCGAACTCGGTCAGCGAGACCACTTCGCCCGCGCATTCCCCGACTCCCATGTCGCCCAGCGTGAACTCGCGCGGATCGCCCCAGTCCGAATAGAAGGACGGATCGTCTTCGTGGGCCGGCACTGCGGCCAGGTCCGCGAACATTTCACGCAGGGCCCCCTTGCCGATCCGTCGCGTGTAGTCCTGGAACGACTCGTCATCCTGCCGTTCCGCGACGAAACGTCGGGTGATTCGGTCGATCACCTCCGGGATCCGTTTCGACGGAATCGCGCCGGACGCCAGGCCGTACGATGCGGCATTGCCAGTCCACTGTCCACCCAGGACCACCTGGAAGTGGGGGACCGCGTAGCCGCCGACATTCCGGCTGACCCCGTAGAACCCCAGGTCGGCGACGTGATGCTGGCCGCAGGAATTGAAACAGCCGCTCGTCTTGATCCGAAGCTCCTCGACCGAAGGATCCACCGCGCCGCCGCGCCTGGCGAGGTGGCGGGTCAGCTCCGCGGCGAGACCGCGCGACGACGCGATTCCAAGCTTGCACGTGTCGGTGCCCGGGCAGGCGGTTATGTCCCCAATGGTCCCCGCGCCCGCGCGGTCCAGTCCAAGCGCCGCCAGTTCCGTGTAGAGCGCCGGCACATCCCTTTCCTGCACCCACCGCAACAGGATGTTCTGCTCGACCGTCGCGCGCGCCGCGCCGCCTGCGTAGCGTTCGGCCAGCGTGGCCAGTCCGCGCATCTGGGGCGCGGTGATATCGCCCAGCGGGAGCGCGACGGTGACCGCCGCATACCCGTCCTGGCGCTGCCAGTACAGGTTCGTACGCTGCCACGCCTCGCGGGATCGATCGGCGCCGCCGTTCTCGCCACCGCCGTTGTGCGGCCCGGATACGGAGGCGCCCGCTTCCGTGGTTCTCCCCGTGGAGGCAGGTCCGTCATCGGAGGCGTGGGCGTCCGCGCGCCCCGACTCATCGAGGTGCGCGGTCCACCGTTCATCGTCCGGCAACCCGGCCCGCTCCGCCAGTACCAGCCGACGGAACTCGTCGATCCCGAGCTGCGCCACCAGAAACTTGATTCGCGCCCGCGCCCGGTTCTTCTTCTCGCCCAGCCGCGCGAAGACCCGCGCGATCGCCTGCGCCGTTGGCAGCAGCTCCTCCACCGGCAGGAACTCGTCGAACAGTTTGGCCTGATACGGCACCGCGCCGAGGCCACCGCCGACGTAGGTCTCGAAGCCGCGCCGTTCAACCCCGTTTTCCGTCCTGATCGCCGCGATCAACCCGAGGTCGTGCATCGAGACCAGGCCGCAGGCGTTGTCGCGGCAGCCGGAGAAGGCAACCTTGAACTTGCGGCCGAAGTCCTGCGCGTCAGGGTGACCCAGCAGGAACTCCATGCAGGCCTGCGCGTACGGCGTCACGTCGAACGTCTCGTCGTGGCAGATGCCGGCGAGCGGGCAGGCGGTGACGTTGCGCACCGTGTTCCCGCACGCCTCGCGGGTGGTGATGCCGACCGCGGCGAGCCGCCGCATCAGGTCGGGGGTGTCGTCGATATGGACGAAGTGCAACTGGATGTCCTGACGCGTTGTCACATGGCAGACGCCGTCGCTGTATTCCTCCGCGAGGTCGGCGAGGGTGACCATCTGCTGGGAATCGAGCAGCCCCATGGGAATCTTGATCCGCTGCATCCCGGGCGCGTCCCATACCGTGTCGGGTCCCTTGGTCAGCCGGTCCGCCGGGTAGTTCAAGGGCTTCGGCCCGGTCCCGTCGTTCCGCTGGCCGTTGTCGTATCGCTGCCCGTACACTCCGCGTCGGAGCCGCGTTTCGGCAAACACCTTCTCGTCAATCCGTCCCTTCCGCCGCAACTCGATCTGGCTCTCGAAGAGATCGATCTCCGCGCCCAGCGCTTCCGGGATCCGATCGCCAAGCTGTTCCTTCCAGGTCATGAGACTTGCCCCCCGGCGCGGCGCTGTGACACCGCCGCATCGGCACCGTCCGATTCCCCCGCACGCGCTTGCCCGTCTGCCGCAATCGCGGACCGCAAACGGACCACGTCGCCAACGATGATCGTTCCTGGCGCCTCGTGGATGGTGGTCCGGCGGGCACCGGCCGAAGCCGGCGAGGCATCGCGGCTGTCAGCCCGCCACGACGGATCCGCGACCAGTTCGGATTCGCGGCCGGCGAGCGCGTCGAGCGAGCCGACCCACGTCGCCATTCCATCCGTTGCCGCTCCGAGAACCACTGCCGCCGGCGTCTCCCCCCGCCATCCGCCATCAAGCAGGGCCCGCGCGATCCGGCTGCGATTCCGCAGCCCCATCAGGATCACGATCGTCATCGATCCCGGCTCCACGGCGGCCAGAATCGGCTCGAAGGCGTCCGGCGCATGTCCCGACACGACGGTGAACCCTGTTGACAACCCCCGGTGCGTCACCGGAATGCCGGCCAGTTCCGGCGCGGCCACGGCGGACGTCACGCCCGGGACGACCTCGAACGGCACCCCCGCCGCAGCCAGTGCCAGCGCTTCCTCGCCGCCGCGCCCGAGCAGGAACGGGTCGCCGTTCTTCAGTCGGACCACCCGCTTGCCGCGGCTGGCGCCCCGGATCATCAGCCGGTGAACCGTTTCCTGGGTCACCTGCGGCCGTCCCGCGCGTTTAGCGACGCTGAAATGCTGCGCGCGGGTGGCGAGCGCAACCGTGGCTTCCGGCACCAGGCCGTCGTACAGAACCAGATCGGCCTCGGCGAGCCGTCGCGCCCCCCGAACGCTCAACAGATCGGGATCGCCCGGTCCGGCGCCGACCAGCGAGACGAAGCCGCCGCCATGGCGTACGGCATCCTGCTGCGCTCCGCGCCGGTGCGCCGGCCTCGCGGCCGGCGGGACCGCGCCCGATGCGTCGGCAGTCCGTTGCCCTTCCCGCGCGTACAGCGCAATCAGCGCATCCAGCAACTCCGGCCGCCGCGCTTTCATCGGCGTGTGATCCTTCCGCCATCGCGCGCGCAGGCGATCCGATTCGTCGAGCCACCGTTCCAGGTCCGTCTCCGGCAGGATGGCGTCCAACCCCTCCCGCAACAGCCCGGCAATCGCGGGCGCGCGTCCCTCCGTCGACACGGCGATAGTCGTCCCCGCACGGCGAACCACGCCCCCCAGGTAGAGGCTGGCGTTCGGCGGATCGTCCACCGCGTTGACAAAGAGGCTTCGCTCGCCCGCGGCCCGCGCCACCGCTCGGTTCACCTCCGGAGTCGCCGCCGCGACCACCAGCCACGCGCCTTCGAGGTCCGACGGCCGGAATCGGCGGCGGATCAGCGTGACGCCCGGCGCCTCCGCGATTCCCTGGACGATGGTGGGTGCGACGACCCTCACCTCCGCACCCGCATCCCGCAGCGCCCGCAACTTCGAGGCGGCGACCGCGCCACCGCCTACCATCACCACGCGCCGGCCGTCCAGTTTCAGGAACGCTGGGAACAGCGGCATCGGTCTCTGGAATCCTGACCTATGGGTCCACCGAAACGGTCGCAGGCTCCGTGGGTGCGTGCAGGCCGCACTCGGTCTTCGCGGCGCCGCGCCACCGGCCGGCACGCTCGTCCTCGCCTGGCCTGGTCCACGTCGTGCAGGGCCGGCAACCGATGCTGGGGAAGCCCTGATCGTGCATCGGATTGTACGGCACGTCGTGCCGCACCAGGTGGCGCCAGACATCCTTCGACGTCCAGGTGACCAGCGGGTTCACCTTCGCGATCCCGAACTTGCCGTCCCAATCGACGGTCCGCGCATTCGCACGCTGAGGGGTCTGGTCGCGGCGAATTGCGGTAATCCAGGCGTCGACAATCGCCAGTTCTTCCTGGAGGGGGACCACCTTCCGGATGGAGCAACAGCGGTCGGGTGCGTGCTCCCAGAGCCGCTCGCCGTACACCGCCGCCTGGTCGTCCACCGTCAGAGCGGGCTGCACGCCCCGAATTTCCAAGCCGTAGCGTTCCTCGAGGCGCCGCCAGAGATTCCGCGTCTCCTCGAAGAGCAGGCCGGTGTCGAGCGTGATGATGTCGATCGGCAGCGCGTGGCGTCCGATGAGGTCAATCAGGACGCACCCCTCCGGGCCAAAGCCGGTGGCGAACGTCAGCCGGTCGGCGTACTGCTCTACTGCCCATCGCAGCGTCTCCTCCGGGGGCGCCCCCTCGAGAACCGCCCCGGCCGCCGTAATGATCTCGTCGTCCGTCGGCTCGCCGGCAATGCCGACCGCCTCGACCGGTTCCGCTACTGCTTCAATCACCAGCTACCTCCATATGCCGCCACGCCGTGCGACGCGCTGAACACCGACAACCGCAACCCCAGCAAGACCAGAACCGTCGCGAGGCCAAGGCGCAGCGCGCGTTCCGGCAGCCCGAGCGACATCCGTGCGCCGATCAGGACGCCGGGAATGGCGCCGGCCAGCACCGTTGTCGCGAGCGCCAGATCGACGCGTCCCGCCATGGCATGGCCGACCGTGGCGACGGACGACAGAGCCAGAGCATGGACGAGGTCCGTGCCGACCGTCGTGCGCGCGCCGAGCGGGTAGAAGAGCACCAGCGCGCAGAGCAGCAGCGATCCGCTCCCGACGCTCGTGGTCGCCACCAGCACACCAATGACAAAGCCGGTCGCCACGGTGACGGACACGCGCGGCTGTTGCGCCGGTCGCCAGCGCGCTTCGAGGCGGACGCGCAGCCAGAGCGCGGCGCCTGCCGCCACGAGGACGACGCCGAGCGCGCGCGTCAGCCAGTAGTCGATCTGCGCCACCGGCAGCGCGCCCAGGATCGCCAGGCCGATGACCGCGCCCGGGATCGATCCGAGGGCCAGGCGTCCCACGGTCGGCCAGTGCACCTCGCGGCGCATTGCATAGAATCCGCCGCCGAACAGCTTCATGCCGCTTGCGATCAACACGTCCGAGCCGATCGCGATCGGGGCCGGGACGCGGGCGATCAGGATCAACGCCGGGGTCAGAAGCGCACCGCCCCCGGTCGACGTGGCGCCGACCAGCAGGCCCACAACGAAGCCGATGACGGCGGGTGCGATCTCCGTCACGCGGAGACGCTCCGGCCGTGTGGCGCTCTGCCGTGAGTTGCGGTCGTCGTTTCGTAAACCACGTTCGTACCGTCCGTTCCTTCCGCACGGGCACAAAAAAAGCCCGGAGGGCGTCGCCCCCCGGGCTCAATCTGTCGTGCGCTGTGTTTGCTGTCCGCTACTGCATCACTGCATCCGCGCGCGTACGACCGTCGCCCAGGGGAGCTCCGTGGAGCCCCGTACAACAGCAGCAACAACAGGCGCAGCCGGTAGCGGTCATTGCGGACATCAGCGTTCTGCGCATTGTAGCGGCTTCCGCACACCGGAAGTCAAGCTGCGCAGGAGAACCGAGGCGTGTTCCGACGCGGATGTGGATCTCCAGCGTCAGTCGAGGTCGGCGACCCTGTCCACGAGGGAGCGCACGCTACCCGGCAGTTGCAGGAACGGGACGGCGGCGCGGCCGTCCTCCGACATCTTGCGCCACGTCTTCTTCAGGATGTCCATCACCTTGGGCTCGTCGTGCTTCGCGGCGAAGTCGCCGAGGTAGTGGGTGAGGAAGACGTGGCAGATGACGTCTTCGAGGAGCTGAACGTCCGGGTCAGCCTTGAGGCGGTCCTTGCGGACGAGGGCCTGGACGCGCGCGATGGTCGATTGGCCGTAACCGACATCGCGAAGGATCTCCGTTGCCGTCCGGGCGTGAAAGTGCGCCAGATCGGTGCGCCACTGGCGGTAACCGGTGCGGCCATCCAGATAGTTGCCGCGGGGGATGGTCCACCGGCGGATGTGCTGGCAGCGCGCGGCGAGTTGCACGGTCTCGGGGGCGTTCGGGGCGAACCGGCGGAGCGCCGCGGTCATGCGGTTGGCGTAGACCAGTTCCCTGGGCTGCGGAACGCCGTCCACGACCTCTCGGTTGGGATCTTCCGCGTTAGCGGCGTCGAAGCGGCGGATCGCTTCCTGTAAGCGCAGGGACGCATCGTCGCGCGTGGTCATGGACGCCGCACCCGTTGTGGATCGTAATGCCGGTGTGGAGACCGGCGCGCCGGGCTATTCCACGGCGCTGATGTAACCCTCGCGCTCCAGGTGCAGGATGATGCGCTGCGCCGCCTCATCGGGAGTCAGGGCGGTCGTGTCGATGGTCACGTCGGCGTCCCCGGGAGCCTCGTAGGGATCGGAGATGCCGGTGAACTCCTTGATGATGCCGGCCCGCGCCTTGGCGTAGAGGCCCTTGCGGTCGCGCTGCTCGCAGACCGCGAGTGGCGTGTCGACATGGACCAGAGCGAAGCCGCCGAGCGATTCGATCACTCGCCGGACGTCCTTCCGCACCGCGTCATAGGGTGCGATGGGAGCGCAGACGGCGATACCGCCGTTCTTGGTGATCTCGGAGGCGACGTAGCCGATGCGCCGGATGTTGATGTCACGGTGCTCCTTTGAGAAGCCGAGCTCGCTCGACAGGTTCTTGCGGACCAGGTCGCCGTCGAGCAGCGTCACCGGCCGGCCGCCGAACTCCAGGAACTTCACCAGCAGTGCGTTGGCGATAGTCGACTTGCCGGAGCCGGACAGTCCGGTGAAGAAGACCGTGAAGCCCTGCCGGCCGCGTGGCGGGTGGCTGCGGCGCAGCTCGTCCGCTACGTCCGGGAAGGTGAACCAGCTTGGGATGTCGCGTCCTTCGGCGAGACGCTCGCGCAACTCCGTGCCGGAGATGTTGAGCGTGCGCCGTCCCTTCTCCACCTCGTCCATCGGGAGGTAGGCGTCAGCGTCCGGAACGTAGACCATCAGCTTGAACGGCACCATCGCGACGCCCAGTTCCGCCTCGTGCGCACGAAGCAACTCCTGCGCGTCGTACGGGCCATAGAAGGGCTTGCCGGCGGAGTCGCTGCCCGGGCCGGCATGGTCACGGCCCACGATCAGGTGCGTGCAACCGTGATTCTTCCGGATGATGGCGTGCCAGACCGCCTCGCGCGGACCGCCCATCCGCATCGCGAGGGGCAGCAGCGAAAGCTGCGCGGTGTTCGACGGATAACGGTGCAGCAGCGCCTGGTAGCAGCGCACCCGCGTGTAGTGGTCGACATCGCCCGGCTTCGTCATGCCGACGACCGGATGGATCAACAGGTCGGCGCCCACCTCCTTCGCGGCGCGGAGGGTCAGTTCCTGGTGCGCGCGGTGCATGGGATTGCGCGTCTGGAAGGCGACCACCTTCGTCCAGCCCAGCTTCGCGAACTGCGCGCGGAGTTCGGCCGGCGTGTGGCGGAGCTGCCGGTAGTCGTAGTGCGTCACCGGCTGCACTGCCGTGACGCGGCCGCCGACGTAGAACGGACCCGTCCGGCCGAGCAGGTGGGCGACGCCCGGGTGCTCCGGGTTGTCGGTGCCGAACACCGCGAGCGCTTCGGCGGTGCGATCCGGTTGCCAGACATCCTCGACGTCCAGGGCCGCAAGCATCACGCCTTCCGGGTCGCGGAGAGCCAGTTTCGATCCGGGCGCGAGCGCACCGGCGAGATCCTCGGGCACATCGAGCGTGATCGGAATCGGCCAGAGCGTCCCGTCCGCAAGGCGCATGTCAGCGCAGACACGGTCGTAGTCCGTGCGCGCCATGAAGCCGGCCAGGGGAGAAAACCCGCCGTTCGCAAGAAGCTCCAGGTCGCAGAGTTGACGTTCCGTCAGGTCGTGGGAAGGCCAGTCGCGGGAGGCTTCCCGCAGAGCGGCGCCGTCGGCGTCAGTGGCGAAGAGATCGACGAGTGTTCCCCCGTGGGGGGCGATGAGGTGGTCCGTCACGGTCGCGGTTGCTCCTTCTATGGCGGTCGGGGTGCCGTCGAACCCAAGACTGTACCACTGAAACGGAGCGTCCGATTGCGCTGCGAGGCTCCGCGGTCTATCGTTAGCGGTGCGCCCGCCGGCGCGGACGGCGGGACGTCAGGGAGCTTCACAAGTGAACGCAAGGGGCAGGGAGGATCTCATGAGTGGCCGCAATCTGGTCGTATGGGCGGCGTCAGCCGCGGTCGTCGTGGCGCTGGCGCCGGCGGCGGCGTTCGGGCAGGACAACTACACGGCACCTCGAAACGCGCTGGGACAGCCCGACCTGGGGGGCATCTGGATGAACAACAGCGCAACGCCGATGGAGCGTCCCGAGCAGTTGGGCGACAAGGCGACGCTGACCGACGAGGAGCTGGCCGAGCTGACCCAGCGGATCCAGGAATTCCGCGACGCCGAGCAGGCGGGCGACCTGTTGGGCGACCGGCTGATTCAGCAGGCGCTCGGCAACGCCGAGTTCCAGGACTTCGACGTCATCACGGGGAACTACAACGCGTTCTGGCTGGTGGAGCGGCAGCTCGACAACCGCACGTCGCTCGTCATCGATCCGCCGAACGGACGCATTCCCGCATTGACCGATGCGGCCGAGGCCCGCGCCGCGGAGCGACGCGCCTACCGTGCCGCACACCCGTCGGACGGTCCGGAGGATCGCACGCTGGGTGATCGCTGCCTCCACTTCCAGGCGCCGAACATGGGTTCCGGCTACAACAGCTACTTCCAGGTGTTCCAGACGCCGACCCACGTCGCGATCTTCCAGGAGATGGGACACTTCAGCCGCCTGATCCCGATCGACGACCGGCCGCATGTCGACGACGACCTTCGGCTCTGGGCCGGGGATTCGCGCGGCCGCTGGGAAGGCGACACGCTCGTGGTCGAAACGCGGAACTACTCGCCGAAGACCGGCTTCAGCGGGGCCTCGCAGAACCTCCACCTGGTGGAGCGCTTCACGCGGATCAGCCCGACCATCCTGCAGCACGAGATCACGCTGAACGATGCCGACACGTGGACCCAGCCGTGGACGGTCGAACTGCTGCACGAGTCGACCACGGACCCGATCTTCGAGTACGCCTGCCACGAGGGGAACTACTCGATGCCGGGCATCCTGGGCGGCGCGCGGCTCGAGGAGCAGGAGACCGCTGGGGGCGGCCAGTAGCCGGGACCGATAGCCGGTAGCGCCGTCTGGCGGCTCGCACGTTCTGGACGAGGCCCGCCCTGTGCCGGGGCGGGCCTCGCCGCTGTACGGGGCCTGTAAGGGTGACTAACGTCCCGGCCGCGCGCGCCAGACGGCGGCGGCCACGCTTCCCACCAGCGAGTGCAGGACAGCGGAGATGGCGCTGGGGACGGCGGTGAGCGGGTTGGCGAAGTTCTGCTGGGCGAGAACGACGCCCAGGCCCGAGTTCTGCATGCCGACTTCGATCGCGGCGGTCCGGGCGGCCTGTTCCTTCCGGATCCACGCCTTGCCGGCCAGGTAACCGAGCACGAAGCCGCCCGCGTGCAGCGAGAGGACCGCCAACAGCAGGCGCGCCCCGGCATCGATCACCTGCGCGCGGTTGCCGGCGATTACGGACCCGGCGATCAGGATGATCGCGAGGACCGCGACCAGCGGGGCCACCGGCAGGACGCGGTCGCACGCCCGCGGGAAACGGGCCTTCAGGAGCGCGCCGGCCGCGACGGGGAGAATCACCACCTGCACGGTGTCGGTCAACAGGCCGACGACGGGCACGTCGATCCGGTTGCCGGCGAGGAGTGCGGTCAGCGCGGGAGTGGCGAGCGTGGCCAGCAGCGTCGAGGCGGTCGTCATCGTGACCGAGAGGGTGACATCGGCCCGCGCGATGAAGGCGATGACGTTCGACGCGGTGCCGCCGGGGCAGCAGCTCACCAGTATCAGGCCCACCGCCAACGGCCCGGGGAGGCCGAAAAGCCAGCTGAGGCTCAGGCCGAGGAGCGGCATGAGCGTATATTGGAGCGCGACGCCGGGCAGGACGTTCGCGCGCTCGCGCACGATGCGGCGGAAGTCCTCGAAGCCGATGGTCATCCCCATGCTGAGCATGATGAGGCCGAGCCCGAGCGGGATCAGCGGACCGCCGAACCAGGTGAAGAACGCGGGACGCCAGAGGGCGAGGGCGCTGGCGAGGATGAGCCAGAGCGGGAAGGCGTTGGTGGCAGCGGTGAGCGGGCCCAACGTCGGGGATTGTATGCGGGCGGGGAGCGCGCGCGACGCCTGCAGGGAGGCGCCGAACGGCTGATGGGGTTTCAGGCTGACTTGTTGAGGGGGAAGGCGGCGCTGGTGACAGGCGGCGGATCCGGCATTTGCCGCGGATTGGCGTTGGCGCTGGCCGCGCATGGATGCAACGTGGCGGTGACCGGACGCCGGGCGGGACCGCTGGAGGCAGTGCGGCGAGAGATCGACGAGCTCGGCGTGCGCGGGTTCGCGGCGGCGGGCGACGTCCGGAATCCGGCCGCGGCGGAAGAGACGGTGGCGTCGGCGGCCGAGGCGTTCGGACGGCTCGATATCCTGGTGAACGGGGCGGCGGGGAACTTTCTCTGCCTCGCGGAGGACCTGTCGCCGAACGGATTCGGCGCGGTGGTCGACATCGACCTGAAGGGAACCTTCCATATGTGCCGGGCCGCCCTGCCGCATCTGAAGGCGAGGCGGGGGAGCGTGCTGAACATCAGTGCAACGCTGCACTACCTGGGGACGGCGGCGCAGTTGCACGTGTCGGCGGCAAAGGCCGGCGTGGACGCCCTGACGCGAGTGCTGGCGGTGGAATGGGGGCCCTACGGCATCCGCGTAAACGGAATTGCCCCGGGACCGATCGCGGAGACCGAGGGAGTGAAGCGGCTGCTGGTGGGCGAGGCGAAGACGCGGACGGTCGAAACGACGCCGTTGCGGCGGCTCGGGGCGATCGATGATGTGTCCAGGGCGGCGCTGTACCTCTGTTCAGACCTCGCTTCGTTTGTGACGGGGACAACGCTGGTGGTGGACGGTGGGTTGTGGCTGGCGTCGAGTCGAATGAGCGAGGCCTGGGACGCAGCGGTTGCGTCCCGCGCGGCAGCGGGAGCGACGCCCGGGACGGACGGATCCGGAGGGAAGGACCAATGAGCGATCTGGCAAAGCAGGAATGCGTACCGTGCAGGGGTGGCGTGCCGCCGCTGGCCGGGACGGAGCTGGCGTTATTTCAGGAGCGGCTCGGAGGCGACTGGAACGTTGTCGAGGGTCATCACCTGGAGAAGGCCTACCGGTTCGACGATTTCCGGCAGGCCCTCGACTTCACGGTCAAGGTGGGCGAGATGGCGGAACAGCAGTACCATCATCCCGACATCTACCTCTCGTGGGGGCGGGTGAAGGTCGTCATCTGGACGCACAAGATCGACGGGCTGACGGAAAGCGATTTCGTCTTCGCCGCGAAGGCCGACGCGCTGCTGTAGAGGGCGCGCCCGGCCGGCGCGGCAATCAGTCCTCCCACGAGACGGGGTCGCCCAGCGAAATGGCGCCGTCGTCGAGCGTTTCGGCGAAGGCGCCTCCGGCATACGGAGGTTGCATAACCGCGCGCAGGCCAGGCGCGGCCGCGTCCATCCGCTCGCACGGCCGCGTCTCGCCGTGGATCCTGAGGCGGCACGACCCGACGCGCAGGACACGCCCGCGGCTGCCCTCGAGTTCGATATCCGACACCAGGAGGTTCGCGCGGCGCAACGCCGGGTCGATCTGATCCGCCATCGCTTCGTTCAGGCGGTCCCACCGTCCGCGCGCGATGATGGTCACCTGGCGCCGGCCTCCCTGATCGGCGTTGCCGGCCAGACCGCGTCCGGCGCGCAACTCGGCCCGGTCGACCGGATCCATCGGCCCGCGGTGAAAGCGCTTGATCCAGATTTGTAGCAATCGCCCCGGCATGTCTCCGTATTCTCCCTCTTGGCGCGCGGCCCGGCAGCCGCCCCGTGGCGCCCGGTGCGCGGGGGCTCCTGCTGCGCGTACCTAGTGTAGGATCGCCGGTTGATGAGTGCACGGAAGACCGATACCGACACCTCTGCCGCCGCGGCGCGCGCCGCGCTCGATGCGCACGTCCGCGACATCGTTCAATGGCATTTCGACCCGGCGACCGGCTGCCCGTTCTGGCTCGATTGGGCGGCCACGGCGGGCTGGGATCCGCGCAGCGAGGTCCGGGGCCTCGACGACCTCGCGAAGTTCGGTCACTTCGAGGACGAGTGGCTCCGCGGCGGACCGGTTCGGCGCTGGGTGCCGAAGGCGTACGCGGACCGCCCGATCTACGTCTTCGAAACCGGCGGCACGACCGGCATTCCCAAGACCCGCATTGCCATCGACGACTTCCGGGCGGACTACGAGCTCTTTTCCCGGACGCTCCCGGACGAGTGCTTCCCAAAGGGGGCCAACTGGCTGATGCTGGGTCCGTCGGGACCACGCCGCCTTCGCCTTGCCGTCGAGCACCTGGCGCAGCATCGAGGCGGCATCTGCTTCTGTGTCGATCTCGATCCGCGCTGGGTCATCAAGCTGATCAGGAAAGGGTGGATGGACCACCTGAAGGCGTATCAGTCCCACGTCGTCGATCAGGCCCTGACCGTCCTTTCAGCCGGCCACGACATCAAGTGCCTCTTCTCGACGCCGAAACTGATCGAGGCACTCGCCACTCGCCTTGAAGACGAAGGATCGAGCATCCGGGAGACCGGCATCACCGGGATTTTCGCCGGCGGAACCGAGTTCACGCCGCAGTGGAACCGCTTCGCGAACGAGGAGCTGCTGGATGGGGTCTACATGACTCCGACGTACGGCAACACGCTGATGGGTCTGGCCGCCTCGCCGCCGAGCGGGCCGGAGCAGGGCTACAAGATCACGTACTACGCGCCGCAGCCGCGGGCTGTCCTGCAGGTCGTCGACCCGGACAACGCCGATCGCGTAGTGGAATACGGCGGGACCGGCCGCGTGATGCTGACGACGCTGACGAAGGAGTTTTTCGTTCCCCGGTTCCTCGAGCGGGACGAAGGGGAGCGCGAGCCCCCCTGCGAGCAGTATCCGTGGGATGGCGTGAGCGGCGTTCGGCCGTTCAGCGCGCTGGCGGCGTCGACTACGGTCGGGGTCTACTGAGCGGCAGTTTTTCGTCGGGTCGGGTATCATGACGCTGGTCGTTTCGCGCGGCCACGGGCGAGCAACCACACACATCGAGTGGAGCCGTCGGACGGGCAACCTCCACCGAAGGAGCGAGAAACAACAATGCGAATCGAACTGCTGAACCGGAACCTGTTGATTGCTCTGGCCGTCGTGCCGATCGCCGCCGTGGCGGCGGCAGGGTGCGGCGGTGGCGGAGACATGGCCGAGGAACCGATGATGGAAGAGGAAGCGATGGCAGACCCCGCACCGAGCGGGCCGCCCCGTGTCTTCTTCGTCTCGCCGGAGGATGGCGACGAGATGTCGGCCGATCTGGACGTTCCCATCAAGATGGGGGCCGAGAATTACACCATCAGCGCCATTCCGGAGGATTTCGACGCCGAGACCGATACGCCCCGGCCTGATGTGGGGCACTTCCACGTCGGTCTCAACACCGAGTGCCTGCCGGTGGGGGAGGTCATCCCGCAGGCCGCGCCCTGGCAGCATTTCGGCGATGGCTCCGACAGCTACACGCTGCAGGTGGAGCCTGGCCGGTACACGCTGACGGTCCAGCTCGGCGACGACGCGCACCGGACCCTCGAGGGCGAAGGGTTCTGCGAGACGATCACCATCGAAGTCGCGGACGGCATCTGACCGCGGGTCTGATCGAAGCGTGATCCACTTTCCGGCGCTCCGGTGGGGCAAGCCCTACCGCAGCCTCGAGATCGACAAGGTCGTTCACTTCGACACCGGCGAGCCGGTGGCGGAGGTGAGCCAGGCCAACCCGGGCATCGTGGCGCGCGATCTCCGCAAGGCGGAGCGGGCGCGCGCCGCGCTCCGCGAGGTGCCTCCGGACGATCTCGTCGCGATGGTCAAGAAGGGCGCGGAGCTCTTCTCGTCGGCCGAACTGCCGCTCGGCGACGGGACGCAGACGCCCGACGACTTCGTGCGGCAGCAGTCGGCGACGACCGGCCTTCCCGAGCATATGTGCCGCATGAACATGGAGAAGCTGCGGTACGTGCTCGACCACATCGACGACATCCTGGCTTCGCTCACCCGGCGGCTCGATCCGGGCATCCTCGCCCGCGGCTTCGGCGAGGAGAATGGCGTGATGCGCAGCTACCAGGCGACGACGCCGGTGCTCGGCATGGTGCTGCCGTCGAATTCGCCCGGCGTGCACAGCCTCTGGCTGCCGATCATCCCGCTGCAGATCGGGCTCGTGCTCAAGCCGGGGCCGCAGGAGCCGTGGACGCCCTGGCGAATGACGCAGGCGTTCTTCCAGGCGGGCGTGCCGACGGAGTCGGTAGCGCTCTATCCGGGACTGGGCGACGTGGGCGCGGCGGTGTTGAACAGTTGCCCGCGCAGCCTCATTTTCGGCGGGACGGCGACGGTGGAGCAGTACGCCGGGAACCCCGCTGTCCAGGTCCATGGCCCCGGTTTCTCCAAGATCCTGCTGGGCGACGACGAGGCGGACAACTGGGAGGAGCATCTCGACCTGATGGTCGACAGCGTGCTCGTCAACAGCGGCCGGAGCTGCATCAACTGCTCGGGCATCTGGACGCCTCGCCACGGGCGGGCCATCGCCCAGGCCCTGGCCGAGCGGCTCGGGCCGATCGCGCCGCTGCCTCCGGACGATCCGGACGCGGCGCTCGCCGCGTTCACGGTGCCGGGGCAGGCGCCCGCGATCTCGGCCGACATCGACAACGCGTTGAAGGAAGAAGGGGTCGAGGAGACGACCGCGGCCCATCATCCGGATGGCCGCCTGGTGCAGCGGGAGCGGTGTGACTACGTCCGCCCGACCGTCGTCTACAGTGCGTCGCCCGACACGGCGATGGCGAAGAAGGAATACATGTTCCCGTTCGTCACCGTCGTCGAGTGCGCCCAGGCCAGGATGATCCGGTCGATCGGCCCCACGCTGGTGGCGACGGCGCTCACCTCGGATGCGGCGTTCGAACGCGATCTGCTGGATGCGCGCAACATCGACCGGTTGAACCTCGGCCCGATTCCGACGATCCGGCTGAACTGGCTGCAGCCCCACGAGGGCAACATCGTCGACTTCCTCTTCCGGCCGCGGGCGCTGCAGAGAGCGTCGTAGGGGTCCTGCGAGCAGGGAGCGGGCGTGCTGGACGTCAGGAGCGTTTACAAGGAGTACCCCACCGCCCGCGGTCCGCTGTCCATCCTTGCCGACGTATCGTTCTCGCTCCAGCCGGGTGACGCCGCCTCGATTGTCGGACCGTCGGGCAGTGGGAAGAGCACGCTTCTCTACATCATTGGCGCACTGGAGCCGCCCACCCGCGGACAGGTCACGCTGGAGGGCGCCGACCCTTTCGCGCTGAACGAGCTGGAGCTTTCCGCTTTCCGCAACTCGAAGGTGGGCTTCGTCTTTCAGGACCACCTCCTCCTGCCGCAGTGCACCGTGCTCGAGAACGTCCTCGTGCCGACCCTTGTGAGCGGGCCCGGCAGCGCGGCACGGGAGCGCGCGGCCTCACTGCTGGAGGACGTGGGGCTGGCGGACCGGGTGGATCATCAGCCTGCCGAACTCTCGGGCGGTGAACGGCAGCGGGTCGCGCTGGCGCGCGCACTGATTCAGGAGCCGCCGCTCGTCCTTTGCGACGAACCGACCGGCAATCTCGACCATGAATCGGCGGCGATGGTGACCGAACTGCTGTTCGCGCTGCACGAGCGGCAGAACAGCGTCCTGCTGATCGTGACGCACAACCAGGAACTGGCGGCACGGTGCGGCATTCGGTACCGGCTGGACAACCAGCGGCTGGCGTTGGCCTGATGTTCGGCCCGATGTGATGTACTGGGCGTGATGGCTGTCCGCGCGCTGATCCGCCGAAACCTTCGCCACTACTGGCGCACCAACCTGGCGGTCGTTGGGGGCGTGGCGGTCGCGGTGGCCGTCCTCGCCGGCGCACTGCTGGTGGGCACATCCGTCCGGTCGAGCCTGCGCGCCATCGCCCTCGAGCGCCTCGGCGCGATCGATCGCGTCGTGACGAGTGGCCGCTTTGTCCGGGAGGCGGCCGCTGCGCAACTGCTCGCCGCCGAGGGCATGGCGGCGCACTTCCCGGCCGCCGCCCCGATGGTCGCCGTCGAGGGCTTCGTCACCCACCAGTCAAGTGGCCGCCGCGCATCGGGCGTGCAGGTTTACGGCGTGGATGACCGCTTCTGGGCGTTCCACGGCCGCGACCCCGAGCGGTTCACGCTCGATCGCAACAGCGTCTTCGTCAGTGAGGGACTGGCGGGCGAACTCGGCGCGGCGCCGGACGACGCGCTGCTGGTCCGGATCGAGAAGCCCTCGGCGGTTCCCATCAGCTCGCTTCACGGCCGCCGCGACGACGTCGGCCGGACGCTCCGCCTCACCGTCGCGAGCGTCCTCGTACCCGCCGACCTCGGCGAGTTCTCGTTTCGCCCCGCCCAGGGTCTGGCGCGATCGGTTTTCGTTCCGCTGTCGCGCGTGCAGGCGGAACTGGAGACCGAGGACCGGATCAATACCGTCCTCATGGGAGGCGTGTCGGCGACCGGCGCGCCCCCCGCCGGCACCGACACCGAGCGTCAGGCAACCGCCGAAGCCGCCGTCCGTGCCGCCGCGACCCTGGCCGACCTGGGTTTCCGCGTCCGCGCCATTCCGTCGCAGGGCGCGATCGCTGTCGAATCGGATGCCGGCCTGCTGACCGACGCGGCCGCCGCGACGGTGGAGACGGCCGCCGCCACGGTCGGCCTGGATGCCGAGCCGGTCCTCTCCTACCTGGCCAACGAGCTTCGCGCAGATGGCCGGATCACCCCGTACTCGGTCGTCACCGCCCGCGACCTTGGGTCCTTCGGCGCCGGAGTGGACTTGCCGGCGGCCGGCGGAGACCCACCTCCCGTCATTCTCAACCAGTGGATCGCCGACGACCTCGACGTCTCGGCGGGCGACTCCCTCACCGTCGAGTACTACGTGTGGGAAGACGAAGGCCTGCTGTCCACACACGAAGCGGCGCTCCGGGTTGCCGCCGTCGTCCCCATCGCGGGCGCCGCCGCGGATCCGGACCTGACGCCCGACTATCCCGGCATCACCGAGGCAGACGACGTGATCGACTGGGATCCGCCCTTCCCGGTCGACCTGGGCTTGATTCGTCCGGTCGACGAGGAGTACTGGGACGACTACCGGACCACGCCGAAGGCGTTCATCCCGCTGGCGTCCGGGCAGCAGCTCTGGGCGTCGCGCTGGGGTCAGGTGACGTCAGTCCGTCTGACGCCTCCCGGCGGCGCCGCGGTGGACCTCGACGCCGCCGCAGCCGAGGTGGCCGACACGCTCCGTGCCGCGTTCGATCCCCTCGCCCTCGGCTTCGTCGTCTACCCGGCCCGGACACTCGCCCTCGAGGCTTCGACCGGCGCGACCGATTTCGGTCTCTACTTCATCTACTTCAGCTTCTTCCTGGTGGTCTCGGCGCTGCTGCTTGCGAGCCTCTTCTTCCGCCTCGGCGTGGAGCAGCGCCTGCGCGAGCTCGGCCTGCTCCGCGCCACGGGCTGGACGCCGCGGGCCATCCGCCGGGTGTTCCTGGGCGAGGCGCTGATCCTGTCCGTTGCCGGCAGCGCGATCGGGGTAGCCGGCGCGGTCGCGTACGCCGCGCTGATCATGCTCGGCTTCCGGACGCTGTGGTTCGATGCGGTCGGAACGACCCGCCTGACGCTCGATCCATCGCCCGCGACGCTGGCAATGGGGGCGGCGGGTGGAATCGTCGCGGCGCTGTTGTCGATCGCCTGGACGTTACGCGCACTCTCGCCAGCGACGCCGCGGAGCCTGTTGACCGGCGCGGTCGCCGAAGTGACGGGCGTCCCGGGGATCGAAGGGCAACGGACGCGCGGCCGGCGCCCGTGGCAGGTCGCGATCGCGCTGGCCGGGGCCGGCGTTACGTTCGTCGGGCTTTCCGCGCTGGGGCTGATCGGCGCCGCGGCCGGTTTCTTCGGCGGCGGGATGTTGCTGCTACTGGCGTCGCTCGCGCTGGCGTGGGCCTGGATCGGTGGTCGTCCCGGTGGCTACACCCGCGGCGCCTCGTCGCTCTTCCAGGTGAGCTATCGCAATACGGCGTATCGTCCTGGCCGGAGCGTGTTGTGCATTGCGCTGATCGCGTTCGCCGTCTTCATCATCGTGGCGGTCGATGCGTTCCGGCGCGACGGCGAGGCCAATCCGAGCGACCCGGCCTCTGGTACCGGCGGATATTCGCTGCTCGCGGAGACGCTGCTCCCCATCGTGCACGATCCGTCGAGGCGCGACGGGCAGGCGGAACTGTTCATCGACGACCTGTTCGCGGATGGGGAGGCGCTAGCCGGCGTGTCGCTTGCCCGTTTCCGCCTGCGCCCCGGCGAGGACGCGAGCTGCCTGAACCTCTATCAGGCGAAGGATCCGCGGGTGCTGGCGCCAACGCCGGAGTTCATGGCGGAGGGCCGTTTCACGTTCGGCGCGACCGCGGCCGAGACGCCGGAAGAGGAAGCCAACCCCTGGCTGCTCCTCGACCGGACGTTCGACGACGGCGCCGTCCCCGCAATCGCCGACGCGACGTCGCTGACCTACGCGCTGCACCTCGGTGTGGGTGACGACTTCGTGCTCAACCGCGACACTGACCGGCCGGTGACGCTCCGGATCGTCGCCGCGCTGGCCGACTCGATTTTTCAGGGCGAGCTGCTGATCGGCGAGGCGCACTTCGAGAGGGTTTTTCCCGGCTACGACGGCTATCGCCTCTTCCTGATCGACGCGCCGGCGGAACGGATGGACGGGGTGAGCGCGGCGCTGGAGGACCGCCTGGCCGACTTCGGCTTCGACGCGGTGCCGGCCTCCGAGCAGCTCGCCGCGTTCCACCGGGTCGAGAACACCTACCTCGCGACGTTCCAGACGCTCGGTGGACTCGGCCTGATCCTGGGCACGTTCGGTCTGGGCGTCGTCCTGCTGCGCAACATCCTGGAGCGACGGCGAGAGCTGGCGCTGATGCGCGCGGTCGGCTTCAACGCTCGTCACCTTTCGCTGATGGTGGTGGCCGAGAACGCGTTCCTGCTCTTCCCCGGCCTCGCGGCGGGCGCCGGCTGCGCGGTCGTGGCCATCGCGCCGGCGTGGCTGGAGCGCGGAGGCGTCGTACCCGTCCTGTCACTGGCGGTGCTGCTGGTCCTCGTGATAGCGGCCGGCCTGACGTCATCGGTTGCGGCCACGATCGCGGCCGTGCGGTCGCCGCTGCTGGGCTCGCTTCGGACGGAATAGGTCCGATGTTCACAACCGAGCAGCGCGACGCCGTCACCGTCGTCCGGATGGACCATGGCAAGGTCAACGCCATGGATACCGAACTGATGACCGCCTGGATCGGCGTGCTCGGACGCCTGGAGCGGGCGGACGGCACGGCCGCCGTCGTGCTGACGGGGACCGGCTCGGTCTTTTCCGCGGGCGTCGACCTCCGCCGTCTGGTCGCTGGCGGACGCGACTATGTTCAGACGTTTCTTCCGTTGCTCGGCGACGCCTTCTTCCGGACGTTCACGTTCCCGAAGCCGCTGGTCGCCGCCGTCAACGGCCACGCGATTGCTGGCGGCTGCATCCTGGCGTGCGCCTGCGACTACCGCGTGATGGCGGACGGCAACGGCCGCATCGGCACGCCGGAGCTTTCGGTCGGCGTCCCGTTTCCCGGCATGGCGCTCGAGATCCTCCGCCTCGCGATCCCTGCGCACCGGCTGCAGTCGGCGATCTACGGTGGCGTCACCTGCACCGCGTCGGAGGCCCTGGCCGGCGGCTTCGTCGACGAACTCGCGCCGCCCGACGGCTGCATCGACCGCGCCGCAGCCGTCGCCGCCCGTCTCGGCGCCCTGCCGCCGATCTCGTTCGCCCTCACCAAGCGCCTTATCCGGGGTCCGGCCCGCGATCGCGCGGTGGCCGGCCTGCGTTCGATCGATGCGGAGGTGCTCCAGGCGTGGCTCTCTCGCCGCGTGCTGGACGCGGTCCAGGCTTACGTCGATCGAACGTTGCGGAAATAGACGGCCATTCCGCCTGCCGGTTCGTCAGATGCCCATAGCGCGTGTCGATCCGATGGCCGCCCCGCGGCTGGAGTGAGGTTCCTGCCATGGCCAGGCCCGAGCCGCCCGTCGCCGCCCGCCGCCCGCATCGTCACGAAATGCACGGCGACGTGCGCGAGGACGCCTACTACTGGCTGCGCGAGCGGGACGACCCGGAGGTGACGGACTATCTCAAGGCGGAGAACGCCTGGACCGACGCCGCGATGGAGCATACCGCGAAGCTTCAGGCGGAGCTGTTCGACGAAATCAAGGGGCGTATCAAGCAGACCGACATGTCGGTGCCGTACCGCGACGGCAGGTACCGGTATCACGTCCGGTACGAGGACGGAAGGGAGTACGAGATCTACGGCCGCGTACGGACGGACGCGGCATCCGTGCCGGCCGCGTCCCAATCCCTTGATGCCGCCGCCGGTCCCCCGCCGGGAGAGCAGCTCCTTCTCGATGTCAACCGTGTTGCCGAAGGGCACGAGTTCTGCGACGTCGGCACGCTTCGCGTCAGCCCGGACGACCGCCTGCTCGCGTACGCCGTCGACACCGTGGGGCGGCGGCAGTACGCCATCCGCGTGCACGACCTCGAGACGGGCACAGACTTGCCCGACGTCATTCCCGACGTCAGCGCCAATCTTGCCTGGGCCGCCGACAGCCGGTGCTTTTTGTACACGCGACACGATCCGACGACGCTCCGGCCGTTTCAGGTGCTGCGCCACCGTCTGGGGGAAGATCCAGCGAACGACCGGCTCGTGTTCGAGGAAGCCGACGACACGTTCGCCTGCGGCGTCTGGCGCAGCCGGTCGCGCCGCTACCTCCTGATCGGATCGTTCCAGACGATCACGAGCGAGTTCCGCCTCATCGACACGTCGGACCCGGAGGCCGAGCCGGTGATCTTCCTGCCGCGCCAGCGGGGCCACGAGTACGAGATCGATCACTACCGGGACCGGTTCTACATCCGGACGAACGCCGAGGCGGTCAACTTCCGGCTGATGGAGGCGGACGACACCCGCATCGAACGCGCGGCGTGGCGCGAGCTGCTCCCGCACCGCGACGACGTCCTCATCGAGGGCTTCGAGCTGTTTCGCGACCACCTCGTGGTGGCGGAGCGTCACGACGGCCTGACGCAGTTGTCGATCCGCCCCTGGAGCGGTGTCGGCGCACACGCGATTGCGTTCGGCGAGGCGGCGTACGAGGTGTCGATCGATACGAACCGCGACCCCGAGACCGCGACGCTCCGCTTCCGCTACAGCTCGATGACTACCCCGTCGTCGATCTACGACTACGACATGGCGACGCGCGCGCGGACGCTCCTCAAGCGCGAGGAGGTTCTGGGCGACTTCGATCCCGCGCGCTACGAAACGGTGCGGCTGTTCGCCGCGGCGCCGGACGGCGTCCGTGTCCCGATCTCGCTCGTCCGGCGCCGGGGAGCGGGCAGCGCCGGCCCTGCGCCGCTACTGCTCTATGGCTACGGCTCGTACGGCATCAGCATGGACCCCACGTTCCGGTCTGCCCGGTTGAGCCTCCTCGATCGGGGTTTCACGTATGCGATCGCCCACATCCGCGGCGGCCAGGAGATGGGCAGACCTTGGTACGACGCCGGCAAGCTGATGCGGAAGCGGAACACGTTCACCGACTTCATCGCCTGCGCCGAGCACCTCGTGGCCGAAGGGCATGCCGACCCGGCCCGGATCTACGCAATGGGCGGCAGCGCCGGCGGCCTCCTCATGGGCGCCGTGATCAACCTGCGCCCCGACCTCTTTCACGGCGTCGTCGCGCAGGTTCCCTTCGTCGATGTCGTTACAACCATGCTCGACGAGTCGATTCCCCTCACGACAGGCGAGTACGACGAGTGGGGCGACCCGCGCGACCCGGAGGCCTACGACTACATCTGCTCCTACTCCCCGTACGACAACATGGCGCCGGTCGCCTGGCCGCATCTGCTCGTCATGACCGGCCTCCACGACTCGCAGGTGCAATACTGGGAGCCTGCGAAGTGGGTGGCGCGTCGCCGCGCCATCGCGCCAACCGACGAAGGGCGCCGCCTCCTGCTCCGCACGAACCTGGACGCCGGCCATGGCGGCGCCTCCGGCCGCTACCGCCGGTATCGCGAGACCGCCCTCCAGTACGCCTTTCTGCTCGATCTCGCCGGTGCGACGTGATCTAGGATGACCGCATGATGAACCTGCGGCGAATGATGGTATGGCTCCTCGCGTTGTTCGCGGGCGCCGGGGTCGCGGCGGTTCCCGTCTCGGCGGAGAACTGGCCGAACTGGCGGGGACCGACGCGAGACGGGGTGAGCTCCGAGACCGGGCTGCCGGTCGAGTGGGACACCGAGCGGAACATCGCGTGGAAGCTGGAAATGCCTGCCTGGTCCGGCTCTACTCCGGTCATCTGGGAGGAACGGATCTTTCTGAATGTGGCGGTCGACGACGACAACCTCGAGCTCTGGGCTCTCGATCGGGCCGACGGCGCGGTCCTGTGGCAGCGCCACCTGAGCGACGGGAACCGGCGGCAACGGAAGCAGAACATGTCGTCGCCGTCGCCGGTGACCGACGGCGAGCGGGTCTGGGTGATGACCGGTACGGGCATCCTGACGGCGTTCGACGTCGACGGCGACCCGCTGTGGCGGCGCGACATTCAGGCGTCGTACGGCCGGTTCGGGCTGAACTGGGGTTATGCCTCGTCGCCGCTGCTCCACGAGGACGCGCTCTACGTGCAGGTGCTGCACGGGATGCGTACCGACGACCCGTCGTATCTGCTGCGGATTGACGCCGCATCCGGCGAGACAATGTGGCGCGTCGAGCGGCCGACCCAGGCGCGCCGGGAGTCGCCCGACTCGTACAGCACGCCGGCGCTGCTCCGGTACGGCGGCGTTACCGAGGTCGTCGTGACCGGAGGCGATGCCGTCACCGGGCACGATCCCGAGACGGGCGCCGAGCTGTGGCGGGCCGACGGCTTGAACCCGCAGCGCGAGGGGCACTACCGGATCGTCGCGTCGCCCGTCGTCCACGATGGGGTGATCTACGCGCCGACCCGCATCCGGCCGATGCTCGCACTCCGTCCGGGCGGGCGGGGCGACGTGCTCCAGACGCATGTCCTGTGGCGTACCGACGATGGCCCGGACGTGCCGACGCCGGTAAGCGACGGCGAGTACGTCTATGTCGTGAACGACCGCGGCATCGTCTTCGTCATGGACGCGAAGACCGGTGCGCCGGTCTACGGGCCCCGGCGGCTCCGCCGCGGCACCTACAGCGCATCGCCGGTGCTGGCCGACGGAAAGATCTACGTGACCAACGAGGATGGCGTAACCTCGGTGTTCCGGGCCGGACCGGAGTTCGAGCTGATGGCCGAGAACGATTTCGACGACTACTGCCTCAGCTCGCCTGCGGTCTCCGATGGCCAGATCTTCATCCGCACCACGGGTCACCTCTACGCCATCGGCGAGCGCCGATGACTCGCCCGTCGCGCGTGACGTCCTGGCTGCTTGGGGCCGCCGTCGCCGCCGTCTATCTGCTGCACCAGGACACCTGGTTCTGGGACAGCGCGCGCCCGCTGGTGTTCGGCTTCCTGCCGATCGGCCTCTTCTACCACGCCGTCTACTCGCTGGCCGTCGCGGCGCTGATGTGGGCCCTGGTCCGCTACGCGTGGCCCGAGCATCTCGAACCTGAAGCGCGGGCGGAGACGCGCGCCGCGGCCGAGCCGGACGGGCCGGCGACAGGGGAGCCGAGAACGTGATCCCGGCCCTCGTCGTCATCGCCTACCTCGGCGTCGTCCTCTACATC
>CAZJYU010000019.1:0-47650 GCA_964550305.1 uncultured Vicinamibacteraceae bacterium
GGAAGTAGCCGAAGACGATGTTGCGGCCGCGGTTGTTGATCTCGTACACCAGGACACCGTTCCCCCTCGTGATGTCGACCGGCTTGAGAACGTCGACCGCAAAGGTGTATTCGACGAGCCCGTCCGCATTGCGCGGGGCGTTCCGGAGGTCCACGATCCCGGCGTTCTGCGGGGCGCTCGGATCCGCTACGGCGGTGGCGGTGCCGAGCAGAATCTCGTAGGCGCCCACGTCACCGAACGACCGTCCGCCGAACGCGGCCTCACGGCTGGTGATGTCGAGCCGGGTGACGCGCGAATGTGCGACCGCAGACGAAGCGGATTCCTCTGGAACCGGCACCCCTGCGCCCTGACATCCGCTCAGCCCGATCCCCACTACGACCGTCAACACATGGCGTCGGAACCCCATCACGCACCTCCAGCCGCAATGATAGAGCCTGTTCCGGCGCCCCCAAGGGCTCATCGATGTGTGCGAGCCTCTTGACGCCACCGTGGCCGGCGCGTACGGTTGGCCTCCAGGTCAAGCCGGAGGGAGGGGCACGAGCCATGGGCGAGCACGAAACCGAGCAGACGGAACCCGCCGGCGTCGGCCGGCGCGAATTCCTCAAGACCTCCGCGGCGGGCGCCGCGGGCATGGCGGGCGGCGCACAGGGCGTGGGCGCGCAGGAGACCCACGATCACGACCACGACCATCAGGTCGTGCCGGACGACATTGCGCTGCGCGTGCGCGCGCTCGAGTCGATCCTGGTCGAGAAGGACATGATCGACTCCGCGCAACTCGACGAGGTGATCGACGTCTACGAGAACCAGATCGGTCCGCGCAACGGCGCGCAGGTGGTGGCCCGCGCCTGGAGCGATCCCGACTTCAAGGCGCGCCTGCTCGAGGACGGCACCGCGGCGATCGGCGAAATGGGGTACCTCGGCGCGCAGGGCGAACACATGGTGGTGGTGGAGAACACGCCCGAAGTCCACAACCTGGTGGTTTGCACGCTCTGTTCCTGCTATCCCTGGCCGACCCTCGGCCTGCCGCCGGTCTGGTACAAGTCGGCCGCCTACCGTTCGCGCGCCGTGCTCGAGCCGCGCGTCGTGCTGAGCGAGTTCGGGGTGGACGTGCCGGAGGACACCGAGGTGCGCGTCTGGGACAGCACCGCGGAGGTCCGGTATCTCGTGCTGCCGGAACGCCCGGCGGGAACGGACGGCCTGAGCGAAGCGCAACTCGCGGACCTGGTCAGCCGCGACTCGATGATTGGCGTCGCCAGGGTGACGGCGTCGTAGCAGTGCCTGGGCTGCGGCATCGCTGCTGGCAGGGAGGTCACGAATGAACGGCATTCATGACATGGGCGGCATGGACGGCATGGGGCCGATCGTGCGGGAGGAGAACGCGCCGGTCTTCCATGCCACGTGGGAAGGACGCGTGTACGGCCTTGTCCGCGCGCTCGGCCGCTGGGGACGCGGGCGCAACTGGGGCAGCTTCCGGTATGCGCTGGAGACGTTGCCGCCAGCCGACTACCTTCGGATGTCGTACTACGAGCGCTGGTTCACGATTTACGTCAACCGGCTGCTGTCGAGCGGACTGGTCACGCAGGAAGAGCTGGACAGCGGCTACGCGGATCCGGACGCGCCCCGCCCCGAGGTGCTGCCGCCCACGCAGGCCGAGCAGGACTCGCTCGGCGCGAGCCTGCTCGACATCGAGGTTAACGCCCGGTTCCGTGTGAACGACGCCGTGCGCGGGCGGAACCTGCATCCCCTCGGGCACACTCGCATGCCGCGCTACACGCGTGGGCGGCGCGGCGTCGTGATCCGCGACAACGGGGTCTACGCGCTGCAGGACACCGACGAGCAGGGACAGCGCCTCGGCAATACGCCGCAGCATGTTTACACGGTGCGCTTCCCCGCGCAGGAGTTGTGGGGTGAGCGCGCCTCGGCGCGCGACTCGGTCTACGTCGAGATGTGGGAGGAATACCTTGAGTCCGCGTGAGCCGGCGCGACCGGTGGAAGCGGAACGCCTGGAGGTTCTGCCGCCGCTGCCCAGGGACGAGGAAGGGCCGGTCTTCGAGGCGCCGTGGCAGGCCCAGGCGTTTGCGCTCGCCGTCAAGCTGTCCGAAGAGGGCCACTTCACCTGGAAGGAGTGGGCGGAGACTCTGGCTGCGGAGCTGCAGGCGGCGGCCGACCGAGGCGAACCGGACGACGGATCGAACTACTACCACCACTGGGTGGCCGCGCTCGAGCGCCTCACCACCGCCAAGGGCCTGACCGACATGCCCGCGTTGCACGACCGCAAGGAAGCGTGGGCGGACGCCTACCGGCACACGCCGCACGGCAAGCCGGTGGAGCTGCGGAACGTCAAGTCCGCCGACTGATCGCTTCGGCGGTATCATCGGCCGCGTGTCATCACTGCCCGCCCCCGGCGCGGCCGCGCCACCGTTCGCGCTGCACGACGCGGGTGGGACCGTCCGGGCGTTCGGGTCCGACGGAAACGCCGGCGGCGGGGTCGCCGCGCCCGCCACGCTCCTCTTCTTCTTCAAGCACGACTGCGCAACCTGCGACCTCACGGCGCCGATCATGGAACGGATCCACCGCGGGCTGTCGCCCGCCGGACTGCGCCTCCTGGGCGTGTCGCAGGACGACGCGCGGCTGACCGCGAGGTTCGCCGAACGCCACGGCCTGACCTTTCCGTGCGCGCTGGACGCGGAACTGGCCGTGTCTGAAACGTACGGCTTCGACGCGGTGCCGGCGCTGGTGCTCGCCGGCCCCGACGGCGCCGTGCTTGCAAGCAGCGAAGGGTGGGTGAAGGCGGAGGTCGAGGCCCTCGCCGCCCGGGCGGCCCAACGCTGCGGGGCGGAGGCGCCGGCCATCGAACCGCAGGACGACGCGCCGCTGCCGGCGATGCGACCGGGCTGCGGATCGCGCGTGCACGATCCGGGCGTGGCCCGGAAGCTGGCCGCGCAGCGCGGCGGCGGAGCGTTTGCCGCACGGCGCGTCCGCGTGCCGTACGGCCTGGACGCATTCGAGTTTCTCGACGAGCAGGGCGTGACCGACGGCCTGCCGGTGGTCCCGCCGACCGAGGCGCGCGTTGCCCGGATGCTGCAAGGCACTTCGCGCGCGCCGGGCGACGTGGTGGCGGCGGTGCCCCCGAACCTGGCCCCGGCGACGGTTGAGAAGATCGCCATCAACGCCGTGATGGCAGGCTGCCGCCCCGACTACCTGCCGGTGGTGATCGCCGCGGTCGAGGCCGCCTGCGACCATGCCTTCAACCTGCATGGCGTGTTGGCCACCACCTACTTCGTCGGGCCGCTGATCATCGTCAATGGCCCGATCCGCCAGCGCATCGGCCTGAACTGCGGGCGCAACGTCTTCGGCCAGGGCTCGCGCGCGAACGCCACGATCGGCCGTGCCCTGCAGTTGGTGGTCCGGAACGTCGGCGGGGGCCGGCCTGGCGAGGTCGACATGGCGACGCTCGGCCAACCCGGCAAGTACACGGCCTGCATCGGTGAGAACGAGGAACTGAGCGGCTGGGATCCGCTGCACGTGGAGCGCGGCTTCGACCGCGACCAGAGCGCCGTGACGCTGTTCGCAGCCGAGGCGCCCCGCGCCATCCGCGATCAACTCTCGCGCAGCGCGCGCTCGCTCGCCACGAGCATGGCGATGTCGATGGAGTCGATCGCCCACGTCAGGCTGCACCGCATGGACGAAGCCCTTCTGGTGGTCTCGCCCGAGCATGCCCGCACGTTCGAACGCGACGGCTACACCCGCCAGCAGTTGCGCGAGCGCATTCAGGAAGTGACGTCGAGGCCGCTCCGCGAACTCCTCCCGAACGAAGCGTGCGAAAAAGGGATGATCCCGAGGAACATCCCACGGGACTGGCTTGACGACCGCGGCCATCCACTACCGGAGGCCCTCGACAATCCTCTCCCCAAGTTCCTGTCCCCCGACCACATCCTGATCGTCGTCGCCGGCGGGACCGCCGGCAAGTTCTCGGCCGCGGTGGGGGGCTGGGCCAGCGGCGGCCTCGGCTCCAAGGCGGTGACCCGGGCCATCTACGAGTAGCAACGTGCGCCGGTCCCGTGCGCCGGCCCGTTGCGGCGGCCGCCAGGCCGCAAGACGCCCCTACTCGTAGTACGCGGGCGCCGTCTCGAGCCCCTGGAACAGCGCGAGGTCGTGCTCGATCCAGAACGTCGCCCCCACGTCCTCGACGAAGGCCTCTACCCGATCCATCGACGCCAACGTCGCCTCCCGGTCGACGTTGAAGGTCGGCACGCGGCGTTCCGCGCGGCTCAGGCGGAAGTGGTAGAGATCGCCCGACAGCACGAGCGGGCCGGTAACGGCCAGGTCGAGGAACAGCACCTGGTGCCCCGGGGTGTGACCCGGCGCCGACAGGATGCGCACCCGTCCGTCGCCGAAAACGTCGTGGTCGCCGTCCAGGATGACGCGCTCGGCGTCCCGCAGGTTCTCATAGAGCTCCGGCTGGGCCGCCGGCACGTCGCTCGACGCGCCGAACATTGCTTCGTACTCCGGCCCCTGCACCAGCCAGGTGGCGCCCTCAATCTCGTTGGCCACGCCGACATGGTCGTAGTGCATGTGGGAGAACGCGACATAGTCGAGCGAACTGAGGTCGAAGCCGAGATCCAGCTCCGCCAACTGGCTCGCCAGCGTCCGGTCGAGGCGGTTGTTGCCCTGCCAGCCGTCCGCATCGGCCGTCGACGAGGGGAGGCCGCCGTCCCACAGCATCCGGCCATCGGGATGCTCCACGATATAGCAGGGCACGATCAGCTCGCGGACGTCCGTCTCGTCATCCTCGATGTTGAAGGCGCCCAGGGTTTCGAATCGGATGTGGCCGCAGTTGAAGACATAGAGCTTGAGCGATGGCGCCGCCGCGGAGGGTGCGGGCGGCGCGGGCTCCGACTGCTCCGGCGGCGCAGGCGCCGAGCAGGCGCTGCCGCCGACCACCCCGATAAGGACCATCGCGATGCCAACGAGTCGTCCAAGTCTGGCCATGTGGGGTTCCATCCTTCTGTTCAATGATGGCTCAGGACATAGGATGACACAGTGAAGTTGACGGAGAACTCATGAGGCCCGCGACCCTGATGATTCAGGGCACGGGGTCGGACTCCGGCAAGTCGACCGTCGTAGCCGGGCTCTGCCGCCTGGCATTGCGGCGGGGGCTCTCGGTCATCCCCTTCAAGCCTCAGAACATGTCGAACAACGCCGCGGTCTGTCCGGACGGCGGCGAGATTGGTCGCGCGCAGGCGCTACAGGCCCGGGCCGCCGGCCGCCACCCGACGGTCGACATGAACCCGGTGCTCCTCAAGCCGCAATCGGATCGCGGGGCGCAGCTCGTCGTGCACGGTCAGGCGGTCGGAGAGCAGGATGCGACCGCCTACCGGGCCGACCGAAGCCGGCTGCTGGTCCCGGTTCTCGACAGTTTCGAACGGATAGCGGCCAATGCGGATCTTGTGATCGTGGAGGGTGCGGGCAGCGCCGCGGAAGACCGTGCGCGTTGTGGCAGGCACCTGTGTCCGGAGCGGACTGACGATCACGGGTTACGAGATCCACATGGGTACGACGACGGGACCCGACGCCCGTACCCGCCCCTTTGCTCGCGTCGGAGAACGGATGGATGGCGCCATTGACGTGACCGGGCGGATCGAGGGTACCTACTTCCATGGGCTGTTCACGGACGACGGCTTCCGGAGGGCGTGGCTGGAACGGGTGCGCGCGGGTGCCGCGTCGCAGCTCGCCTGGAGCACGGTCATCGACAAAGCACTTGACGGGCTCGCGGACGGCATCGCCGCCTCCGTTGATGTCGATGCACTCTTCCGGGATGCGGGCTTGAAATGACGGTGTGCTAGAGTGGCCGTCCATCGGCACGAGGGCAACTGCATGGACGAGTCGATCGTCATTCTCGATCCGACGGACGAGCGGGAACCCATGGCACGGCGGCTTGCAGCCAGGCCGCCCGCGCTGGCCGGACCGATCGGGATTGTCGATATCTCCAAGCCGCGGGGTGATGTCTTCTGCGACGAGCTGGAGGCGTTGCTGCGCGCGCGGTCGCCCGGACTCGACGTCGTACGACTCCGAAAGCCCACGTTTACGCGGCCCGCGCCGGCCGCACTGCGGGAGGAAGTCGCCGAGAAGTGCCGGACGGTCATTCAGGCGCTGGCCGATTGAGGGTCGTGCACGTCGTGCAGTGTGCACGACCTGGTCGACTACGAAGCACGGGGGATTCCGACCGTGATGGTGGCGTCGTCCGAGTTCGTCTCGGCCGCCGAGCGGCAATCCGATGCCCTCGGGATGCCGGACATCGCGGAGCGCGCCGTCTACGTGCCGCACCCGATTCAGGATGCGACGGACAGCGAGATGCGCGAAAGGGCGCGCGCGGCATTCGACGCGATCATCGGCGCCGTCACGACGTGAATGCCTGGGACGGTCAACGTCGAACGGCGCGGTGATGTCGCCGTCCTCCGGCTGGACAACCCACCCGTCAACGGCCTCAGTTGGGCGATGCGGGGCCTTCTGGGCGAGTGCTTCGGCGCCGTGCTCGCGGACGACGCGGTGCGCGCGATCGTCATCGCCGGCGCCGGGCGGATGTTCTGCGGCGGCGCCGACATCCGCGAATTCAACCACGCGCCGCCGCCGAACGCACCCAACCTCCCCGCCGTCCTGGATCAGATCGAGGCCTCGCCGAAGCCGGTCGTCGCCGCCATGCATTCCGTGGCTGCCGGCGGCGGCCTGGAACTGGCGCTTGCCTGCCACGTCCGCCTCGCCGCGCCCGGCACGCGTCTCGGCCTCACCGAAGTCACCCTCGGGATCGTCCCGGGGGCGGGCGGGACGCAGCGCCTGCCACGACTGATCGGCGTGCAGGCGGCGCTCGACGTGATCGTGGGCGGGCAACTCCATCCGGTCGAGCGCGCCATCGAGTACGGCTTCGTTGACGAGTGCGTCGATGGCGACCTGGAAGCCGCTGCCGTGACCCGCGCGCATCGGCTCGCCAGGGGCGGCACGCCGCTGCGCCGCGCCTCGACCCTGGAGGAACATCTCGACGCGGTACGCGATCAGCCCAACTTTTTCCGGCACTACCGCGAACGGATGGACCATCGGACCCGCGGTTTCGAAGCGCCCTACGCCGCGGTGGACTGCGTGGAGACGGCGCTGCACTTCCCCTACTCCGACGCCCTCAAGCACGAACGGGCGGTCTTCTCCCGGCTGCGCGATTCCGATCAGTCCAGGGCGCAGCGTCACGCCTTTTTCGCCGAGCGTGAGGTAGCGCGCATACCGGACATTCCGAAGGACACGCCGGTACGCACCATCGAGCGCGCGACCATCCTCGGGTGCGGGACGATGGGCGGCGGGATCGCGATGAGTCTGGCCAACGCCGGCGTCCCGGTGACGGTCATCGAGTTGTCTCCGGAGGCGCTCGATCGCGGAATGGAGACAGTCCGCAGGAACTACGCACGGACCGTGCGCCGCGGGCGGATGACCGAGACGCAGATGCGGGAGCGTCTCGCTCGCATCGCGCCAACGCTCGACGCCGATGCCATCGGCGGCGCCGACATCGTGATCGAAGCGGTCTTCGAGGAACTGCCCCTCAAGCAGAAGGTGTTCCGAACGATCGACGCCACCGCGAAGCCGGACGCCATTCTCGCCACCAACACGTCGTCGCTCGACGTGGACGCCATCGCGGCCGTCACGTCGCGCCCGGAGCAGGTGATCGGGACGCATTTCTTCAGTCCGGCGCACGTCATGCGACTCGTCGAAACGGTCCGCGGCGCCGCGACCTCGCCCGATACCATCGCTACCGCCATGGCGCTGGCCAGGCGCCTGGGCAAGGTGGCGGTGGTTGTCGGTAACTGCGACAGCTTCGTCGGCAACCGCATGATGTACGCCTACCGCCGCCAGGCCGACTTCCTTCTGGAGGAAGGGGCGTCGCCCCCGCAGATCGACCGTGTCGTCCGCGAGTTCGGACTCCCGATGGGGCCGTACGAGATGGCCGATCTCGCCGGCCTCGACGTGAGCCGGCGGATTCGCCAGCGGCAAGCGGCCGACCGGCCGGCGCATCTGCGCTACTCGCCGATCGCCGATCGCATCTGCGAGCTGGGCCGCTTCGGACAAAAGACCCATGCCGGCTGGTACCGTTACGATCCGGGGCACCGCACCCCGATTCCGGATCCCCAGATCATCGATCTCATCGCGCAGGTCTCGGCGGACCTGGGAATCGAGCGGCGCACGGTGCGCGACCGCGAAATCGTGCCGCGCTGCCTCTATCCGCTCGTCAATGAGGGCGCCAGGATCCTGGAAGAGGGCCTCGTGCTGCGCGCCAGTGACATCGACGTCATCTGGATGCTCGGCTACGGCTTCCCGCGGTACCGTGGCGGCCCGATGTTCTGGGCCGATCGCGTAGGCCTTGGGACCATCCACGAGGCCATGCGGCGCCTGCACGACGCGCACGGCGATTGGCTGACACCCGCGCCGCTCCTCGAACGGCTGGCCCGGGAAGGCAAGACCTTCGGCGATCTGGACCGGCAACGGCCATGACCGCGCCGGCGAAGCCGGGTGGCGAAGCGATGGACATGCCGGCCACCGCGCCGGCTGGCGCCCGACAAGCCGCCTCAGCTTCGGAGGTTGCATCATCGGCAGCGCGGTATGATGCGGTCGTGAGAGTCGAACTCGCCTACGGCCGGGGTCGGATGCCGGTCGACTTCCCGGACGACCGGACCACGGTGATCGAGCCGTCTTACGTCAACGGCCTGCCCGACGAAGCGGGCGCCATCCGACACGTCCTCCGGATGCCGACCGGGACGCCACCGCTCGCCTCCCTGGTCAAACCGGACCAGACGGTGGCCATCTCGGTCTGCGACATCACGCGCCCGATGCCGAGCGACCGGCTGCTGCCGGTGCTGCTGGATGAACTGTCACACGTTCCCGACGATCGGATCGCCATTCTGATTGCGGCCGGCACCCACCGCGCCAACACCCGCGACGAACTGGTGGAAATGCTGGGCGAGCCGATTGTCGACCGCTACCCCATCGTCAATCACAGTGCATTCGACGACGAGATGCTGGCCCATCTTGGGGAAGTCGAGCCGCATGTCCCGGTCTGGCTGAACCGCCACTGGGTCGATGCGGACATCCGGATCACCACCGGCTTCGTCGAACCCCATTTCTTCGCCGGCTTCAGCGGTGGGCCGAAGCTGGTGGCGCCGGGCCTGGCCGGCTTCCGCACCACGATGCGGCTGCACGATGCCGAGATGATCGCCAGCCCCAACGCGCGCTGGGGCGTCACCATCGGAAATCCGATCCACGACGCCATCCGGCGGATCGCGGCGAAGGTCGGCGTCCACTTCAGCATTGACGTCGCGATCAACCGCGACCGTGAGATCACGTCCCTCGCCGCCGGCGAGATCTTCGCCGTCCACAAGGCCATGGCGGCGCGCGTGCGGGAGAGCGCGATGCAGGCGTTCGACGCGCCATTCGACGTCGTCGTCACCACCAACAGCGGCTATCCCCTCGATCAGAACCTCTACCAGAGCGTCAAGGGCATGTCCGCCGCGGCGCAGGTGGTGAAGCCGGGCGGCGCGATCGTCTGCGCCGCGGAGTGCGCCGACGGGCTGCCGTCGCACGGGGAGTACAAGTCCATTCTCGAGGCGCGAGACTCGCCCGAGGCGCTGCTCGAAATGATCTGCGCGCCGGGCCACAACCGGCACGATCAGTGGGAAGTGCAGATCCAGGCGCAGATTCAGCAACGCGCCCACGTCTTCCTGAAGTCCGACGGCCTGTCGCCGGAGGACGTCCACGCGGCGCACCTCACGCCGATCGACGACGTGGAGGCGGCGACGCGCGAGCAGCTCGGCCGCGCCGGACCCGACGCGCGGCTCTGCGTGCTGCCCGAAGGACCGCAGACGATTCCGTATCTCGCCGGCTGACGGGCGGCAGTACAGGCGCAGCCATCACGGGCCCGCCGCCGCCACCCGCCACAGCGGGGGTTGCCGTCAGAATGGCCGGATGATGGCCATGATGACCACCACGACAACGGTGGCGGTCGTGACCCAGCGCAGCGTCGCGACCTTCTCCGGCTGACGGAACACGAGCGGCACCATCATCGCCAGGACGACCCAGCCGGCGATCTTCATGAACACCCAGCCCTCCCACGGCATCCGCTGCATGCCGTGCAGGCCGAACCCGGTGACAAAGATCAGTACTGCCAGAATGCCGGAGCACATGAGCAGGGACCGCCGGCGCTCTGGCAGCGGGGCCGCCAACGCGGCGTACGACGACGCCACAAGCAGCATGGCTGCCGCGATATGCACTACCGTCATCCACTGGATCGCTGCGAACACCGCCGACCTCCTCCCTATCTTCCGCGGACGGATTTACTGCGAGCCGCCAGCAAAGCTCAGTTCCGGGTCGTACCGAAGCACCGTGCGCTCGACCGACAGCAGCACTCCCGCGAGTTCCGCCGCCACCTCGTCCGATCGCTCGCCGAAAGTGCGTTCAAGGATGCTCGGTTCGTCCAACGCCGCAAAACTGGAGTGATTCTCCACGATCTGCCACGTGGACGGGCCGGGACCGAAATAGCGCTCGTAGATGCCGAACACCGCGTCCGCACCCTGAAACTGCGAGAGGTTTTCGCGCAGGAACATTTCCCAGTCCGCCACGCGGCCCGGCGCCACTTCCACCGTCGTGATCCGCGCGAGCGACAGCCCGGCCACGTCGTCCGACTCGACACTCAACTCCGGGCGGTAACGAATCGCGTAGCTTTGCCGGCCGGAGAGGGTGCGCCGCACGGAATCGCGGATCCGCGCCAGCCGGTCCGGATCGAGGGCGCGCGCCAGCGGGCCGCCGCTGTCGTACTCGCCCATGTCGTCGAGCGGCGAGACGAACAACAGCTCGTAGGTGTTGCCGAACTCGGCCGTGCGCCAGGCCGATCGCCAGGGGACGCCGGCGCGTCGAAGCGCGGGGTTCACGTCCTCGAGCTGCAGTTCGATGAACTCGTCCAGTTCGCGGGGCAGCACCTGCATGATGTCCACCCGCATCCAGTTCGTGTCCTCCTGGGCGCGCACGGCGAACGGGGCGGCGGTTGCCAGCAGCGCTACGGCAACAACGGTTGCGCTACCGACGACGATAAGCCGTGTCATCTGTCGTCTCATGGCGACCTCCTCCGAAGTGGCGCCGGATGAAATCCCGTACCTCAGGCTAACTCTACACCCGTATCGGCGCGATCCGTCCGATCCGCCATCCCCCGCCAGTGCCTAACCGGCATGTGCCTCGGCAATCGCCTGTCGCTCGTCGACGCGCCATAACAGCAGGCCGCCCACTATGAAGAAGACCAGCAGGCTGGCGACGCCAACGCGCTGGCTATAGAGATCGCTCAGGGCGCCGAGCATCGCCGGCCCCAGAAAAGAGGTCACCTTGCCGGAAAAGGCAAAGAAACCGAAGAACTCCGACTCGTGCTTCGGCGGTACGAAGCGCGCCATGAGCGACCGGCTGGCCGACTGGTTCGGGCCCGCGAAGACGCCGACGAGCACCGCCGCCACCCAGAACCACGTCTGATTGGGGGCGATCGCGGCAATGATGGTGGCGACCGCGAGGGCCGCTACGCTGAGCGCAACCGTCGCGCGGCCACCGATCCAATCGTCGAGAAAGCCGAACGTGAGCGCCCCCAGGCCGGCCCCGATGTTGATCACGATGCCGAACGTCACGAGTTCCGTGAACGTGAAGCCGAACGTCCCGACCGCGTAGATTCCCCCGAACGCAAAGATGGTGACGAGGCCGTCGTTGTAGAACAGACGCGCCAGGAGAAACATCACTACCTGGCGGTACCGACGCAGGTGGCGCGCGGTGACCGCCAGATCGCTGAAGGCGCGCCGAACACTGACGCCGCCCGGGATCCAGTCGTCCTTCAGGAAAACGAACGCGGGCACGCTGAACAGCAGGAACCAGCCGGCGACCAGCAGGTTCGTGGCGCGCAGGTTGAAGCCCTCGTCGGTCGAAATGCCGAAGCGCGGGTCTTCGGGGACAAAGACGACTAGCGCCGCCACGAGCGCGAGCAGGCCGCCCGCGTAGCCGAGGCCCCACCCGTAGCCGGAAATGCGCCCAATCCGATCCGACGGGGCGATCGACGGCAGGAACGCGTTGTAGAAGACCAGACCCAACTCGAACGCGACATTGGCGACGACGAAGATCCCCAGGGCAACAACCACGCTGTTGGGCATCCCCGGCGTCACGAACGTCAGCGCGGCGGTGGTGGCCACGCACACGAGGGAGCAGAGGATCAGGTACTTCCGCCGGTCGCCCCGGTCCGCCAGCGCGCCCGCAATCGGGGCCAGGGCCGCGATGGCGAGCGCGCTCACCATGATCGCGCGCGACCAGAGCGCAGTGCCCCGGCCCGGGTCGTCAGCGAATGTGGCGGTGAAGTACGCGGAATAGATGAACGTGACGACCAGGGTCGTGAACGCGGAATTGGCCCAGTCGTAGAGGCACCACGACCAGACGGCGGCGCGGCTGCGGCGCGGGGCGGCGGCTGTCGGCGAGGAGGGCGGTTCGGCCACGCTCCCATACAATACGGCCAACCGGAGGATTACCGCATGCCTTTGTACGCTCTGATCGCCCACGACCGCCCCGGCCTCAACCGGCGCCAGCAGGTCCGCCCCGCGCACCTCGGGCACATGGACGGGCTCGAGTCGGCCGGTCGCCTCCGCTACGGCGGGCCGCTCCTGAACGAGAACCAGGAAATGGTGGGCAGCCTGATCATCCTGGAAGCCGAGAGCCTCGAGGCGGCGAAGGCAACCTACGCGCAGGATCCCTACGTCACGCAGGAAGTCTTCGGTCACTACGACGTGATCGAGACGAGGCAGATCTACCCGAAGGAGCGGTAGGGGCGCCGAAGTGGCGGGGGCGCGGGCGTCAGCGCTCCACGTCGGGGAACCGCGGCCGACCCGGCTCGAGCTGGGTGCCGAGCGTATTGAGCGCGATCGACACCATCCGGTAGCCGCCCACCGTAATCACCAGGTCGATCAGTTCCGGCGTGCCGTAGCGTTCCGAGAGCGACCGCCACGTCGCGTCGGAGACCGTCGCGGCGCGGTGGAGTTCGTCGGTCGCCCGGATGAGCGTTGCCTCGAACGGATCCCAGCCGGGGGCGTCGGCCCCGATGGCAATTGCGCGGATCTCTTCGTCCGCCATCCCGATCCGGCGTGCGGCGCGGACATGCTGAGCCCACTCGTACTCCGATCCGCACAGCCAGCCGATCCGGAGGATCAGGATCTCGCGGGCCCGGTCCGTCAACGTTGAGCCGAGCCGAATATAGGCGGATTGCACCGCGCGCGGCCGGTAGAAGACCGGGTGATGCGCCAGCGTTGCATACAGGTTGAGCACCGGTCCTCCGCGTCCCTCGGGATCGAGCAGGTCGCGCACCTCGTCGGTCCACTGGTCACGGGGGATCGGAAGGAGGCGGGGCCGGTCGAGCGGGGCCGGCGGCGGCCCGGGCGGCCCCATGGTGCGCGGTACATCGGACGGAAAGCGATCGCTGAAACGCTCATCCGGCGCCACACCCAGGCTGTTGGCCAGCATCGATAGCAGGATGAACTCGGCGCCCGTGAAGACGGCGTCCAGCATCTGCTGCGCACTGTATCGCGCGGCCAGCGTACGCCACGTCCCATCGCTCAGGAACGCGTAGCGGTACAGCTCGTCGGCGGCGAGAACCAGGCGGGCATCCCGAAGCCCCCATTCAGCGTCCGGCCCTTCCGCGATCCGCCGCAGGTCGGCGTCCCCGAGGCCGAACCTGCGGGCTTCGGTCGCCAGCTCCGCCCAGACCGCCTCCGAGCCGCAAAGCCACGCGATGCGCAGCCCGATCAGGAACGCGTCGACCACCGGCACGGTCGATCGATCCCGCAGGTACGCGGCCAGCGGTCCCAGTCCGTGCAGCGCCGGCGGATGTTGAGCGAGCGTACGGAGCAGAGTGCTCGCCTCGTCCGTCGCCACGCCCCACGTCTCGATCCCCGCCCGCACCTCGTCGCTCCAGGCCGCGTCGTCCGGCGCGATCGGCGGCACGCGGACCTGTCCCGGCGCCGGAACGGCGCCGGCGAGGAGCGCGGCGACAGTCACGGCAACGGTGGCGGCGGCGGCAGGCATGCGCCCCATCATAGACGTTTCCAGCCGCTGCTAGAATCAGCGCTCCAATGGCCGAGACGGACGTGACGTCGCTCTTCTCGCTTGGCGGCAAGGTGGCGCTGGTAACCGGCGGATCGCGCGGGATCGGCCGGATGATGGCGGAAGGACTGCTGCGGGCTGGCGCCTCCGTCTATATCTCGGCACGCAAGTCCGGCGCGTGCGAACGAACGGCGGACGAGCTCTCCGCGTTCGGGCGCTGCGCGGCGCTGCCGGCGAATGTGGCCACCGCCGACGGGCGCGCCGCGCTCGTGGAGGCGATCGGCGCACGCGAAGCCGGCCTGCACATCCTGATCAACAACGCGGGAGCAGCGTGGGGCGCGCCCTATGCCGAGTATCCCGCGTCGGCGTGGGACAAGCTGCTGGATCTGAATGTGAAGGCGCCGTTTCTCCTGACCCGCGACCTGACACCCCTGCTCGAGCGGGCCGCGACCGACGACGATCCGGCGCGCGTCATCATCGTTGGATCGATCGACGGCATCCACGTGCCGCAGTTGCTGGAAGCGGGGACCTTTGCCTACGGCGCCAGCAAGGCGGCAGTGCACCACCTGGCGAAGACGCTCGCGGTCGAGCTGGGACCGCGCCGCATCACCGTCAACGCGGTGGCCCCCGGCTTTTTCGAGAGTCAGATGACCGCCGGCATCCTCCAGACGCACGGAGCGAACATCGTCGACGCCTGTCCGCTCGGCCGCATCGGCCGTGCGGAGGACATGGCGGGGATAGCCGTGTACCTGGCCTCGCCCGCCGGCGCGTACACGAACGGCGCCGTCATTCCGGTCGACGGCGGGACGCACCTCACCCGCCGCGGGGTGTCGGAACCCGGGGGCCAAACTGCGACTGATGCCGCTCGCGTAGCCACACGGAAACGATGATGATCTATCGTAGCCCGTTCCCCGACGTGGAGATACCGGTCCGGCCGCTGCACGAGCGGGTGTTCGAACAGGCCGGCCGGTGGCCCGGGAAGGCAGCCCTCATCGACGGACCGTCCGGCCGGACCCTCACCTACGCGCAACTGCAGGATGCGGCCCGCGGGGTGGCCGGCAGCCTTGCCGCGCGCGGCTTCTCCAAGGGGGACGTCTTCGCCATCTTCAGCCCCAACCTGCCGGAGTACGCCGCGGCGTTTTTCGGCGTCTCGATGGCGGGCGGCGTCGTCACGACGATGAACCCGCTGTACACCGCCGAAGAAGTGCACCGCCAGCTTGTCGATTCGGGTGCGACGTTCCTGGTGACGGTCCCGCCCTTCCTGGAGACGGCGGCCGAGGGTGCGAAGGCGACGCAGGTGAAGGAGATATTCGTCTTTGGCGAGGCCGAGGGCGCAACGCCGTTCGCCGCGCTCATGGCGGCAGGCGAACCGCCGCCGGCCGTGGACCTCGACCCGCGCGCGGATCTCGCAGCGCTTCCCTACTCCAGCGGCACCACCGGCATGCCCAAGGGCGTCATGCTCACGCACTTCAACCTGGTGGCGAATCTGTCGCAGATCGACGCCGCGGAGGGGATTGAAACCGATCACGTGCTGATCGGCATCCTGCCCTTCTACCACATCTACGGCATGACGGTGATCATGAACGCGGCGTTGTACGCCGGCGCCACCGTCGTCACCATGCCCCGCTTCGATCTGGAACAGTTCCTCGGCCTGATTCAGCAATACAGGGTGACGACCGGCTACCTCGTGCCGCCGATCGTGCTGGCCCTGGCCAAGCATCCCGCGGTTGACCAGTTCGATATCTCGTCACTCGACAACGTGATGTCGGGCGCCGCCCCACTGCCCGAGACGGTGGCTACCGGCGCCGCCGCGCGCAACAGCATGCTGGTCCGCCAGGGCTATGGCCTGACCGAGTCGAGCCCGGTGACGCATACCAACCCGAAGAGCCGCGAACTGCGCATCACGTCGGTCGGCACGTCGCTGCCGAACACCGAGTGGCGCATCGTCGATGTCGAGTCGGGCGAGGACGCCGCCACCGGCAAGCTGGGCGAGGTGTGGATCCGGGGCCCTCAGGTGATGAAGGGCTACCTCCACAACCCCGAGGCGACGCGCAACATGATCGACGCCGACGGTTGGCTTCACACCGGCGACATCGGCAGGGCGGACGCCGACAGCTATCTCTACGTGGTCGACCGCCTCAAGGAGCTGATCAAGTACAAGGGCTTCCCGATCGCGCCGGCGGAACTGGAAGCGGTCATCCAGTCCCACCCCGCTGTCGCCGACGCGGCGGTCGTCCCGAGCCCCGACGACGAGGCGGGCGAGGTTCCCAAGGCGTTCGTAGTCCTCCGCCCTGGCGTCCGGGCGACCGCCGAAGCGTTGATGGCCCACGTCGCCCGGCACGTCGCGCCCCACAAGAAAGTCCGCCGGTTGGAGTTCATCGATGCGATTCCCAAGAACCCCTCCGGCAAGATACTTCGCCGCCGGCTCGTCGAGCGCGAGCGCGCCCGCGCGTGACGCCGAAATTCCCAGGGCGGCGGCCCTACTCCGGCGCCGGCGCGTAGGCGAGCCGATCGCCGCGGAACGACCCGAGCCACAGCTCGTCCCCAATCCGCACCGCGGTGGTCGACGCGACGAACCCGGGCATCGCGGGGTGCACGAATATCCGTTCGAACTCGAGCGTGTCCGGATTGATGGTGGCGACGTTGGTGGTCTCGGTCGTCGGCTCCCGCGGGTCCGTGATCGAGTCGCCGTTCCTGTCGGTGTGCCCCGCCGCGTAGATCACCGACCGGTCCATCGCCATTCGCAGGTTGTCGGGCCGGAAACCGAGCTGGATGACCTCCTTATCCATCGGAGTCCGGCCACGCGACAGGCGCGTCAGCTTCTCCTCGGCCCAGCCGGCGATGTAAAGCACCTGCCCGTCCTCCGACACCTCGATCCCGTTCGCCGCGGTGTCCTCGCTCCCCGGGATCACCTCCCACCCGCTGCCCGCATGCCACTCCCACACGCCGATGCCGGCGTTCGTCGTGGCAAAGCCGCCTCCGGGCAGGGCAACCACCGAATTCAGCCGGGCGCCCTCCGGCGCCACTGCGCACCCGACCCAGGCGATGCTGGGCGGAGTGTTGCGCGCATCCACGTCGAACGCCTCGATCGATTCCCGCGAGCCGTGATGGACCACCAGCAGGGTGTGGACGCCGTCCGCTCCCGGATCGAGATAGAGCCCATGGTGCTGCGAGCTGTCCGGGTCGGCGTCGTCCAGGGGACCGGGGCACTCCGGCCAGGTCTCGGCATCCAGCCGCTCCTCGCTCGCAGGCGTCGGAAAGAGGAGGGTCGAGGTCTTCTCACGGACGTTCAGCAGGTAGATCCGGCCGCCCTCCCGAGCCCCGGACGTGATCGCCCACTCCTGACCCGGGAGCACCGCGATGTCCTCGGGGCTCACCATGTCGCAGATGAACTGCACGTCTCCAATCGGGTCGCACGGATGTTCGCCCAGGACGGCGAACTGCGGCACTTCCGGCGCGGCGTCGGCAACCGGTTCCGGCTCGGGCTCCGGCGCCGGACCCGACCCTCCGCAACCGGCTACGACGATCGTGACCAACCCGAACACCGCCAGCTTCGTCGCGCGCATGACGTCCTCCCCCGGGATTGAGACGGCGACAGAATACCACCGCTAGGGTTCGGGCCCCGACGTGCGCAACGACGCCACGCCACTCACCAGCCTGGTCGCCACCGTGGACAGTCCCAAGCGGTGATCCGCCGGGTCGATCCAGCGCGCGCCGCCTTCGCGGACGACGGATGGCCTCGCCTTGAGACGCACGTAGACCGGCTCGATGTCCAGGTCGTAGTGCGTGAATCCGTGCCGGATCACGTCGGCGGGCTGGATCCGGTCGATGAGATCCGGATCGATGCCGACCTGATCGAGGAAACCGCCGACCGACGCGCCGGCATCCCGTTCCGGCGGGGACCAGAGGCCGCCCCAGATGCCGCGCGGCGGCCTTTGCTCCACGAGGCAGGCGCCGTCCGGATCGACCACAACGAAGAAACGGCTCCGCGCCAGACGGCGGCTCCGGCGGGGCGCTTTCTCCGGATAGCGCTCAACGTCGCCCGCCGCGCGCGCCTGGCAGTCGGCGTGGACCGGACAGCCGTCACAACGTGGCTTGCTGCGGCGGCAGACCGTCGCGCCCAGGTCCATGATGGCCTGCGTGTAGTCCGCCACCCGCTCGGCCGGCGTGTACGTCTCCGCCAGGCGCCAGAGCGTGTTGAGCGCCGCCCCGGACGACGCGGCCCCTGCCACCCGGTGACGGCGCGCGAGCACGCGCTTGACATTGGCGTCCAGAATGGCCGCCCGGCGATCGAAGCCCTGCGCCACAATCGCCGCTGCCGTCGAACGGCCGATACCCGGGAGCCGCTCGAGGGCCGCCACGGTGTTCGGCATTACTCCGCCATGCTCATCGACGATCGTGCGCGCCGCGCGGTGCAGGTTGCGGGCCCGCGCGTAGTAGCCGAGGCCGCTCCACAGGTGCAGCACCTCGTCGAGGTCAGCCCCGGCCAGGGCCTCCACGGTCGGGAAGCGCGCCGTGAACCGCTCGTAGTAGGGCCGGACCGTCCGTACCTGCGTCTGCTGCAGCATGATCTCCGATACCCACGTGCGGTACGGCGTGCGCTCCCGTTGCCAGGGCATGTCCTTGCGGCCGTGGGCGTCCCACCAGCGAAGCAGGCGCGCCGCAAAGGACTCCATGCCGCATGCTGACATAGACTTCCCGCGCTATGCGAAATGGGTTGCGCCGGAACGGGTCCCCTCATGGAGGAACTCATCGTCACCGGCGCCTGGTGGGACTACGTCGACGCGATCGCCGGCCTTGCCAGACTCAGTCGCCGTGAGGCCCTCAGGCACCTGGAGCGCCTCGGACCCCCTGATTCAGCCGCGACTCGTAGACCTTGACCATCGCGCTCTTGGGCTCGTCGCCGAAGCCCATCTCGATCGCGGCGCGGTAGGCGGACGCCATCGCCTCGACCAGCGGCAGCGACGCATCGAGTTCCGCCGCCGCCTCCTGGATGTTCACGATGTCCTTGTAGGCCGCCTCCATCGAGAAATCGCCGTCGAACCGCCGTTCCAGGATGCGGGGCCCGAAGTGCTGGCTGGCAAAACTGCGGGCGGTGCCGGTGGTGAGGACCTCGGCAACCTGTCCCGGTCGCAGTCCCGCCTTGACGGCGAACGGCAGGACCTCGCAGAACGCAGCGATATTGATGTCGTAGACGATGTTGTTGACCGCCTTCATGAGCTGCCCCGTGCCGACGTCGCCGCAATGGACGATGCACTCGCCCATCACGTCGAGATACGGTTTCGCCCGGGCGTACAGCTCCGCGCAGCCACCGAACATCATCGTGAGCGTTCCCCGCTCGGCGCGCAGGGGCATCCCGGAAACCGGACAATCCGCGTAACCCAGTCCAGCCTCGCGGGCCCGCTGGGCCAGACGCCTGGCTGCGCCGTGGTTCATGGTGGTAGTGTCCACGACCGCCGGGGTCGCGCCGGCGCGCGCCACGCCGCGCGCGCCGAACAACACGTCGGCCGCTTCCCGGTCGGTCGGCACGCAGAGAAAGATCAAACCAGCCTGCTCGGCCAGTCGTGCCGAGTCCGGGGCCGCGGTGGCGCCCTCCCGCGCCAGGGACTCCACTGCTTCCGGCGCGAGGTCCCACACGACGAGCGGAACGTCCGCCTTCAGCAGGTTGCGGGCCATCCCGGAACCCATGCGGCCGAGCCCGATGAATCCGACGGGGACATCGTTCATGCGCGCGCAGAATAGCACCCTCCCGCGCGGACACCCCCGGCGCTCCTGGACGTATTTGCCCCGCCCCGGCGGGCGCGACGTCACCTGGTGGGTTTGCACACGGCTGCATCCGGGGCGATGATCGGCAGGCACCGACCGGGATCGCGTGCCAGGAGGGTGAAGTGAGGATGATGACGCGCTGCCGGTGCCTCGTGCTGGCGGGTGTGCTGGTTGGGGCCTGGGCGCCGTCCACCGCTTCGGCCCAAACGAACGGCGCGCCGGCAACGGCGCCTACGCCGCTTCGATACGCCGACGTAATCGAGGAAGCCCGCGCGCTCCTGGGTGCGGACCTCGCCGAGCGCGGCTATCCCGGCATCGCGATCGCCGTGTCGGTGGGCGGGGAGACCGTCTGGTCGGAGGGCTTCGGCTACGCCAACCTCGAGCATCGGATCCCGATGCTGCCGTCGGTGAAGTTCCGTGTCGGCAGCATCTCGAAATCGATGACCGCAGCGGCGGTGGCGAAGCTGGTCGAAGCGGGACGCCTGGATCTGGACGTCCCGATCCAGCAGTACGTCCCGTCGTTCCCGGAGAAGGCGCATCCGATCACGACGCGGCAACTCGGCGGGCATCTGGCCGGGATTCGCCACTACCAGGGGACCGAGAACCTGATCCGTGATGCGTATCCGACGGTGCTCGACGGCCTCTCCATCTTCGCCGACGATCCGCTGCTGCACGAGCCGGGAACCGCGTTCGCGTACACGAGCTACGGCTTCAATCTGATCAGCGCGGTCGTGGAGGGCGCGGCGAAACAGCCGTTCCTGGACGTCATGCGCGAGGCCGTCTTCCGGCCGGTGGGAATGCACGATACCGTGGCCGACTTCGTGACCCCTATCATTCCCGGACGGACCAGCTACTACGTGCGGGACGAGGAGGGGCGCGTGGTGAACGCGCCGTTCGTGAACAACAGCTACAAGTGGGCCGGCGGGGGCTTTCTCTCGACGACCGAAGATGTCCTCCGCTTCGCCAACGCCCATCTCGACGACGGTTTCCTCTCGGAGGCATCGCGGGAGCTGCTCTTCACGGAGCAGCGGACCCGCGACGGCGAGGCGGTCGGATACGGCTTCGGCTGGTTCATCCGGGAGCGCGACGCCGGCCGGCGCCTGCTGTCCCACTCCGGCGGCTCGGTCGGCGGGACGTCGCTGATGGTGATGGAGCCCGAAACGCGCGTGGTCGTGGTCGGATTGATCAACCTGACGCGCGCCAACAACAGCGTCGTAACCGAGGTGCTTGACCTCTTCATCGATGCCGCCACGACGGCGCGCTGATCGTGCCCCCGCCACGGAAGTAGCGCATGCGTTCGGACGGCAAGTTCATCGACTCCGCAAGGCGAACCACGCGCCTGGTTGCCGCGCTCGCGCTGTTCGTCTTGCCGGCGGGGGGCGCGACAAGGCAGGCGGCGGCGTCACAGGAACCCCAGGACACGGGGGACGTCGCCATGACGGCCTTCGAAATCGATGGGCCGCCCGCCCCGGTGCCGCCGGCCACCATCACGCGGGACGCCAACGGCCGAGCGACGGTCCGCGCCGTCCGACTCGATGTCCCGCTGCGCCTGGATGGCGTGCTGGATGAACCCATCTACGGGAGGGTCGAACCGTTCGGTGACTTCATCCAGCAGGCGCCCGACGAGGGAGCTCCGGCCACGGAGCCGACGGAGACCTGGATCCTCTTCGACGATCAATCGATCTACGTGGGGGCGCGCGTGTACGAGTCGGTTCCCGAGTCGGAGTGGGTCGCCAACGAGATGCAGCGCGACTCGTCTCAACTCATCAACAACGACGGATTCCTCGTTGTCTTCGACACCTTCTACGATCGCCGGAACGGCTTCGGCTTCAGGGTCAATCCCATCGGAGGGTTCAGCGATCGCCAGATCACCGACGAGGGGAACCCGAACTCCGACTGGAATCCCGTGTGGGATGTTCGCACCGGCCGCTTCGATGGCGGCTGGACGGTCGAAATGGAGATTCCGTTCAAGTCGCTTCGCTTCCCCCGCGGGAGATCGCAGGTGTGGGGCATCCAGGTAGGCCGGGACATACGGGCGCACTTTGAAGAGGCGTATCTCACGGCAGTCCCGATTTCGGCCGGGCCGGGGCAGTTCCGGCTCTCGGCGGCGGGCACTCTCGTTGGTCTGGAGGTGCCTGACGGCAACCGAGCCTTCGAGATCAAGCCCTACGCCATCGCCTCGCTCGCCACGGATCGGACGATTGTCCCGCCGACCTCGAACGCCGGCGACGGAGAGATTGGCGGCGACGTCAAGTACGGGCTTACCGAAAACCTCACGGCGGACTTCACGTGGAACACGGATTTCGCGCAGGTTGAAGTGGACGAGCAGCAAATCAACCTGACACGGTTCAGCCTCTTCTTTCCGGAGAAGCGCGAGTTCTTCCTGGAGAGCCAGGGCATCTTCGACTTCGGCCGGGTGGCCGGCTTCGGCAGCCTGGGCGGCTCCACGCGCGGAGGTTCCACCGGGGGACCCGGTTCGTTCGGAGGCGGGGACGTCCCGACGGTTTTCTTCAGCCGGCGGATCGGCCTGGATGAGGGACGGACCGTGCCGATTCTGGCCGGCGGGCGTCTTACCGGGAAGGTCGGGGACTTCAGCGTCGGGGCCATCAACATACAGACCGATGAGGCCCGGGCCACCGGCGCCGTCGCAACGAATTTCACCGTGTTGCGCGTCAAGCGCGACATCCTCCGCCGAAGCCGCGTCGGCGCCATCTTCACCAACCGGTCGGTCTCGCTGAAGGGCGACGGTGCGAACCGGGCGTATGGCGTCGACGGAGCATTCTCGTTCTACGACAATGTGAACCTCTACGGCTACTACGCCCGGACCAGGACGCCAGGTCTGGAGAGCAACGCGGAGAGCTACCAGGCGGCGTTCTCCTACAACGGCGACCTGTACGGATTCATCGTCGATCATCTGCTTGTCGGCGGGAACTTCAATCCGGAGGTGGGATTCCTGCGCCGCGACGACTTTCGGCGGTCGTACGTCTACGGCCAGTACAGCCCGCGGCCGCGCGGTATCGAGGCGGTTCGTCAGTTCACCTGGGGAGCGGGCCTCGACTACATCGAGAACGGCGCCGGGCAGCTCGAGACGCGGATCCTCCAGGCACAGTTCCGAACCGACTTCGAGAACAGCGACACCCTGAGTGCTGACGTTCAGCAGGACTACGAGTTCCTGGTCGAGCCCTTCGAGATTAGCGACGACGTGACCATCCCGGTTGGGGGCTACGAGTTCCGGGACTTCCAGGTGTCGTACCGCATGGGGCCGCAACGCCGTCTGGCGGGCCGTCTCTCGTTCCAGCACGGGGAGTTCTTCGACGGCAACATCACCGCGGTTGGCTATTCACGCGGCCGCATCGAGGTCACGCGACAGTTTGCGGTCGAGCCGAGCGTGTCGCTCAATCGCATCACGCTGCCGCAAGGGAGCTTCACCGCCAGGGTGGCCACGACCCGGCTCACCTACACCTTCACACCCCGGATGTTCGCCAGCGCGCTGCTGCAATACAACTCGACCAACAACGTACTGAGCACGAACGTTCGCCTCCGCTGGGAATATCAGCCGGGGAGCGAACTGTTCGTCGTGTACAACGATCAGCGCGACACCTGGATGAACCGGGGCTTCCCGATACTCGAGAACCGCGCCTTCGTCGTGAAGTTCACGCGGCTGTTCCGGTTCTGAACGGCGCGCCTGCGACGGCAAACCGGGTCAGGGCGCCACCGTCAGCCGGACGCGCCGGCCGTGTCCTCCAGGAACGCCCTCCAGGCATTACGGTAGCGCCCGCCACCCACGAGGTACGTGTCGTTGTGCCCGGCTCCTTCGATCAGGTGGAATTGCGCGGGGCATGCCGCCAGCTCGAACAGCCGCCGGCCGTGGCTCGCCGGCACGATTCGGTCCCGGTCGCCATGGAGCACGAGCGTCGGCGCCTCGACTCTCCCGATCTTCGATTCGTTGTCCATCTGCGTGCGCACCAGGAAACTCGGGACGAACCAGTAGTGCTCGCGCGCCAGCGCCGGCACCGAGCGGAACGGCGATTCCAGCACGACGGCTCCAGCCGACCGCTGGAGCGCAACTTCGATCGCGATGGCGGCGCCCAGCGACCGGCCGAACAGGATGATGTCCTCCGCCCGCACGGATCGGGCGGCTACCGCATCGTAAATGGCCAGCCCGTCGAGATAGATGCCCTTCTCGTCGGGAGTCCCCCGACTGCGGCCGTAACCGCGGTAGTCGACGAGCACGACGTCGACGCCGAGCCTGTCCACGAACCAACGGGCGTTATGCAGCCGGTTACCGATGTTGCCGGCGTTGCCGTGATACCAGATCAGCACCCGGTCGCCCGGACCCTGGATCCACCACCCGTGGAGGGAGACCTCGTCCGCTGTCGCAATTGACAGCTCCTCGGCGCGAAGGTCGAAATCGGCCGGCGCAGCGGCCAGCACCCGCGAGGGAAAGAAGATGAGACGCCGCTCCTGCAGCATGAGCAGCGCCACGAACGCAAGCCACGAGAACGCCAGGAGGCCCAGGACAAACAGCGCCGTGCCGAACATATCCCTGGAGTTCACCTCCGCCGGATTGTAGCGGCGTGCGATCGAGAACCGTCGAGCGTTCGAGGCGGCACGCGCTGCGGACGGTTACGCACGGTATCATCCTGCCGGACCCGGTGCGAAACCCGCGCCATCACGAATACCCACACGGAGCTCGAACCGCATGACCACGCCACAAACCGACGATGACCAGCGGCCCAAGAACCACGAGCGCCGGAGCCTCCTGGACCGTTTCCTGAGCAGCATCGAAGCGGTGGGCAACCGGTTGCCGGATCCGGCGATCCTGTTTCTGCTCCTGCTGCTCGTGACCTGGGTCGCGTCGGCGCTCCTGGCGCCGATCGAGTTCACGGAGACACACCCCCGCACGGGTGATCCGTTGCGCATCCAGAATCAACTCACCGGCACCGCGCTGACCCAGTTCATGGTCCAGCTGGTGCCGACGTTCACCGCGTTTCCGCCTCTGGGCGTCGTGCTCGTGGCGCTTCTCGGGGTCGGCGTGGCGGAGAAGACGGGCTTCATCAATGCCGGTCTCAAGGTGATTCTGGGCGTGACGTCGCGCAGCCTGCTGACCCCCATGCTGATACTGGCCGCGATCGTCAGCCATACGGCGGCCGACGCCGGCTACGTTCTGGTAATCCCGCTCGGCGGAGTGATCTTCTACGCGGCCGGCCGGCACCCGCTAGCCGGCATTTCGGCGGCCTTCGCCGGCGTCTCGGGTGGTTTCTCGGCCAACTTCATCCCCTCCGGGATCGACCCGCTGTTGCAGGGCTTCACGCAATCCGCGGCACAGATCCTGGATCCCGGGCGGCTGGTGAATCCGCTCAGCAACCTGGCGTTCACCGCCGCGTCGTCGCTTCTCGTGATCGCGGTCGGCTGGTATCTGACCGACCGTGTGATTGAACCTCGCCTCCAGGCGACGGCCATTGACGGAGATCCCGACGCCATGCCGAAGATGGAGGAGCTGACCGCGGACGACAGGCGCGGCTTCCGGGCCGGCGTGGCGGCGCTGGCGGTCGGACTCGGGCTGTTGGCCCTGGCCATGCTGCCGGGTGGATCGCCTCTGCGCGCGGAAGACGGATCCCTGACCAGCTTCGGCGCACCGTTGATGGGCATGCTGGTCCCGCTCATCTTCATCCTGTTCCTGATTCCTGGCGTGGTGCACGGCTATGTGGCTGGAACCGTCAAGACCCATCGCGATGTCGTCGCCGGGATGACGGCGGCAATGGGCACGATGGCCTACTACCTGGTCATGGTTTTCTTCGCGGCACAGTTCATCGCCGCCTTCAACAACTCGAACCTCGGCCTGCTGATTGCCCTCAAGGGAGCAAACTTCCTGCGCGACCTGAACCTCTTCCCGCAGGTCACGATCGTCGGCATCATCCTTCTGACCGCAGTGGTCAACCTGTTTGTCGGCTCCGCCTCGGCCAAGTGGGCGCTGCTCTCGAGCATCTTCGTGCCGATGCTGATGGAGCTCGGGATAGCCCCCGAGCTGACGCAGGCCGCCTACCGCGTCGGCGACAGCGTGACCAACATCGTCACCCCGCTGATGCCGTATTTCCCCCTGGTCGTGGTGTTCTCCCAGCGGTACGTCAAGACGACCGGGATCGGCACGGTGGTGTCGCTGATGCTGCCGTACTCCGCGGTACTGCTGGCCACGTGGACGCTGTTCCTGGTCTTCTACTGGCTGGTCGGCCTGCCGCTCGGCATTCAGGGCGCATACGTCTATCCGTGAGGTCGCGGCACTGACGGGCAACGCACGCGCCAGCGGGTACAGCGCCGGTCGAATGCCGCGGGGCCCTTGCCGTGATCAACGGCTAGAATGGGAGCCTCGGCCCCGGCTCGAGATCGCGTCGGCGCGGACGGAGACAGAGATGACGATTCCCGACCCGCGGTGGATTTTCGCTTGGCAAACGTTGCTCACTACGGCGCTCGCGGCCTGCGTCGCGCTGCCGTCTCCGGCGGCCGCACAGGACGCGGCTACCGGCGAGGTCACGTTCACCCGCGACGTGCTCCCCATCCTGCAGCGCTCCTGCCAGACGTGCCACCGGCCCGACATGTTCACGCCGATGTCGCTGCTGACCTACGAGGACGTAAGGCCGTGGGCGCGCTCGATCAGGCAGCGCGTCGAAGCTCGCGTCATGCCGCCCTGGTTCGCGGACCGCACGGTGGGCAGGTACCGGGACGACCCGTCGCTGAGCGACGCCGATATCGCCACCATCGGACGCTGGGTCGACCAGGGAGCGCCGCGCGGCAACCCGGCCGACGCGCCGGCGCCGGTCGAATGGCCGGCGGTCGACACGTGGTACCGCGGCGAGGAACCGGACCTGGTCGTCACCAGCCCACCGGTCGTCGTGCCGCCGAGCTCCATCGAGACGTATCCGGAACCGGAGATGGAGACCGGCCTGACCGAGGACCGTTACATCAAGTGGATTCAGGTGATGCCCGGCGAATCGCGGGTGGTCCACCACGTGCTGGTGTACGCCGTGCCCGGCGCGGAAGGCGACGAGGCGGCCGGGGGCGGACCGCGGGGGGTGCGCGAGCTGCTGGCCAACCGCGCGCGCGGCGACTTCGTCGGCGACTACTACGAGGACGGCTACGCGCGGCTGCTGCGCCGGGACGACCGGATCCGGCTGCAGCTCCACTACCTGCCGGACGACGAGCGGAGCTTCACCGACCGGACCAGCGTCGGCATCAGGTTCTACCCGCGGGGCTACGAGCCGAACTACGTGGTCACGACCAGGGCGGTATCCAACCGCCACGACCTGATCATTCCGCCGGGCGAGGCCAACGCGCGCAGCGACGCCTACTTCACTCTGCCGGAGCCGACCCGGATCATCAGCTTCCAGCCCCACATGCACTACCGCGGCAAGGCGATGACCCTGAAGGCAATCCGCCCGGACGGCGGACCGCCGGAGCTGCTGAGCGACGTCAACCGGTTCGCGTGGGACTGGCAGCCGACCTACGTCTACGAGACGCCGCTGACCCTGCCGGCCGGCACCGTCATGCACGTGACCGCGTACCACGACAACTCGGCCGCCAACCGGGTCAACCCCGACCCGACCGCAGCCGTCGGCTGGGGGCAGCGCACCATCGACGAGATGAACATCGGCTGGCTGGACTACTTCCACATCTCGGAGGAGGAGTACGCCGCGCTGCAGGCCGAGGAGTAGGCCGTGCGCCGCACCGCCGCACGCGTCGCGGTGCTCGGCGCCGTCGCGGGGTCTGTCGTCGCGCTGCCCGGCGCTGTCGCCACCTCCGCCATCGCGGCCCAGCCGCGCCACCCCGTCTACGTCATCTACGATGGGTCCATTACGAACGCCGACGGATCGCTGACGCTGGCCTTCGGCTACTACAACGTGAACCGCGTCGAGGTGACGGTCTCCGGCGACGACAACACGTTCCTCCCCGGTGCGGCCGACCGCAACCAGCCCACCGTCTTCCTGCCGGGGCGGCAGCGATTTTCCTGCGTGATGGTCGTGCCCGAGACCTTCGACGGCCGCCTGCAATGGCAGGTTCGCTTTGCCGGCCACGAGTCCGTGACAACCGCGCGCCTGCTCGATCCCCTCTACGCGCTCGAGGAAGCCAGCGCCCGTGAGGCGGTCGGGGGAATCGACCTGGACGGAGCACCGCGGGGGGTCTGCCTGGAGCGGGAGGAGTCGAGCGAACGACCGTAGTCAACTCCACTCCTTGCGACCTGTCCTTCCGGGGGCGGACGCCGAGACTTCAACGAGGGCCCGCCACCTCGCCGGCGAAACGGGCATCCATCGCGCGCCGGGCCGTGACCGCCGCGAGGTTCAGGTCCACTTCCACGTCGCCCCATCGAACGATCGCGCCCGCGCTCACGGCCCGCTTCAGCGTCACGCCGTGGGCGAGACCTATCGGCAGTGCGCCGCAGTCGAGGGAGGCCCGCGCCGGAAGCAGCTTGCCATAGACGGTGAACCCGCCTTCGCCGTCCAGGGTTTCCCCCGCCGCGAGATCGCGCTTCGCGGTCGCCGCCACGTCGCCGACGAAGCTACGCGTCGCGCCGGTCGGCTGCCCGAGCAGCCCGGCGGCGAGAATCGAGACGTTCAGTTCCAGCCCGATCAGGTGGAACGGCTTGAACATCGCCGAGTACCGGCCCGAAGCGTCGGTGTTCATGCCGTATTGGCGGAAGCACGCGGCACTGTAGTCGTTGGGCGCCTCGATGACGACGTAGACGCCCCACCGCAGGTCGTTCGGCACCGGTCGGCCATCGCGCTCGATGGACGACACTACCTCGACCTGCCCCTTGTGATGCAGTTGCCCCCCGGCCTCCGCAGGCCGCAACACGTGGGCGAGATCGTTCTGTCCGCACGGCGGGAACCGTAGTCCGTCCGGCGGGGGCGTGAGACCGGTAGCGTTCGCGATTGCGGCCATCTCGATGGCCGACTTCGTGCCATCCAGGAACGAATTGAACATCCGGCTGTTCATGCCCGCCGCCGCGGCCTCCCCGGCGGTGAGGCCGTAGTGGTCCCACACCGTGTCCGGCGTCGAGGCATGGTAGGACGGCAGGTACTTTGTCCCTTTGCCCGCCGCGACGACGTCGAAGCCGCACGAGCGCGCCCACTCCACCAACTCGCAGGTGAGCGCCGGCTGATCGCCGTAGGCCATCGTGTAGACGACGCCCGCCCCGCGCGCCTCGGTGGCCAGCAGCGGTCCGGCCAGCACGTCCGCCTCGACGTTCACCATCACGATGTGCCGCCCCGCCGCGAACGCGGCGCGGGCATGGGCGATACCGGCCGCCGGGTCGCCGGTCGCTTCGACCACGACATCGACGTCATCCTCGCCGATGGCACGCGTCGCATCAGCCGTGAACCGCGTCCCCGCGACGCGTTCGCTGCTCCAGCCGACGGCGCGGCAGGCAGCGCGGGCACGGTCCGGATCGAGATCCGCGATGACCGTCACCTCCACGCCCATGGCGGTCGGCACCTGGCTCAGGAACATCGAGCCGAACTTGCCGGCGCCGATCAGGCCGACCCGCACCGGCCGGCCGGCGCCGGCCCGCTTGCGCAGCGCGTCCTGGAGATACATCGAGACCCGCTCAGACCGCCGCGCGCGTCTTCACGAGCTCGGCCAGGCAATCGTCCGCCAGCGGCTCGATCGGCGCGAAGTCCCGATGGGCGATCCAGGCTTCCCGCTTGAACCGGCGGATGTGGTTGTCGACATGGCAGAGGGAGAGATAGACGATGGTGCGGCCGAACGGGCTGATGTTCGGCGGGCTCGCGTGCACCAGCGTCGACGCGAAGACGATTACGCTGCCGGGCGGTCCGGTGGGAGCGACGCATCCTCCCCGCTCGGCCAGCCGCGTCACCGTGGCGCGATCCAGCGTCCACAGCGGGTAGCTGGTCGTCTCCAGATCGTGGCCGGCCTGGAACACCCCCTGTTTATGGCTCCCCCGCAGAAGCAGCAGCGGGCCATTGGCGGCCGTCACTTCGTCGAGGAACACCGCGATGTTCATCGCGCGTGGCTCCGGCATTTCGTCGTCCCGATGCCACGTGCCGAAGTCCTGATGCCACTGCCAGACCTCGCCGTCGAACGCGGCCTTGGCATTCACCTTGTACTGGTGCATGTAGACCGGGCCATCAACGAGTTGCATGACCGGCTCGACCAGGCGCGGGTGGCGCCCGAGGCGCCGGAACGCTTCGTTGTAGGTGTGCGCGGCAAACGCGGTGCGGGCGACGCCGGACGACTCGCGCCATACCTCCTCGCGGTCGAGCGCGTAAACCTCGTCGGCGGCAGCCCGCAACGTCGCCGCCTCGTCTCTGGAAAAGCGTGACGGAAAGAACAAGTAGCCCTCCTCGTCGAACCGGGCGATTTCCTCGGCGGTCAGCTTCATGACGGCTCTCCCTGACCCTCGCGTACACTGGGCGCCATGCCCAACACAACCACCGTCACGAAGTTTACGTGGAACGACATGCCCAGGGAGCGCGTCACCAACCGCATCGACCGCCGGATCGTCTGCGGCGAAAGCACGATGGTTGCCCATGTCTACCTGCAGAAGGGCGCCATCGTCCCCGAGCATTCGCATCACAACGAGCAGCTCACCTACATCCTGCAGGGCAGGCTCCGGTTCTGGGTGGGCGACGACTTCTCCGAGGTGTTCGACGTCGGCGAGGGCGAGGTGCTGCACCTGCCGTCGAATGTGCCGCACAGGGCCGAGGCGCTAGAGGAGACCCTGGACGTCGATATCTTCAGCCCACCGCGGCAGGACTGGCTGGATCACACGGACGACTACTTCCGGGATCAGTAGCGCGCGGCGACTCAGGAGGCCGCGGGACTCGGTCGCCCCGCGACCCCGATCACGACTGCCGCGGCGGCGACGTGTTGCACCATCAGCGTGACGACGGCGGGGAACGTAGCGCCTGGAAACGCCGCGGCGCCGCTCTCCGTGAGCATGAACAGGTCGGGGAGCAACGAGAGCAGCAGAGCGCCGACGGCGATCCGCCGAAACAGCGGAACCGGCTGCTCGGACCGGCGATTGACCAGAACCGCAACCACCAGCGCGGCTACGACGCCGACGCCCGTCAAGAATACGGTGGGCCCAGCCGTCGCGAGTGGTTGGAACTCTGAAGAAATGTCGAAGACCGCAAGCGACACAGCGCGCACCGCAAGGGTGGCCACCAACGCTCCGAGGATCGTTCGGAGCCATATCCGCCAGGCCCGAGGCCCCGTCGCCGCCACTCGTTCTGCGCTCATCGGTCGTCCTCCTGTGGCGCCGCCGTGCGGCGCTGGGCCGGCCCCTCGCCACCAGCCCGGTTCCGATGCTTCCGCCGTCACTCGAGAATATTGATCAGGGCATACGTAATCGACCCGCCCTCGGGAACAACCACCTGGTGCCACGATCGCGCGGGTACATGCAGGATATCTCCCGCCGTGGCTTCGAACGCCCGTGCGCCTTCGAGTTGCGGCTGCTGTTGCTCGGGAGGCCGCCCATCGATCCAGTTTACCCGCTCGCCACCCATCAGCACGGTGCCGGCCCCGTTCAGGATGACGTAGATGTCCCACTTCGTCGTGTGGATCTCCGGCTGCGTATAACCGGCGCGGTGAATGATCTGCACGCTGTGCGGCCTGTGGTCCACCCGGGGCAGCGCCGTCACGACCGTGAAGCGAACGGGTCCTGCGAAGATGGTGAGTGGGAATCTCAGCCGGATTCGCGGCCGCTCAGCCCGCTGTCTCGATCAGCTCACACGTCCGGGTCACTGGATCGATACCGTCGAACCGGCGGGCGGCGTCACGGCAGGCGCCGGCAATGGCGGCCGAATCCAGCAGCGTGCGCAGAGCGTCGGCGACCCGCGGCCCCGTGAAGGCGGCCGGCCGCAGCGCGCGCGCCACGCCGAGCCGCTCCAGGCGTGCGGCGTTGTCCGGCTGGTCGAACGTCATCGGAGAGACGAGCTGCGGGCAGCCAGCCCGTAACGCTTGGCCCGCAGTACCGATGCCGCCGTGGTGGACGATGGCCGCGGCACGCGAGAGCAACCAGCCGAACGGGGCGTAGGCGGCGTGGCGCACGTCAGCTGGAAGCGCCCGTGGAACCTGGTCTCCGAACCGGGTCAGGAGCAAACCGCGGCGGCCCAGGTGGCGGCAGGCATCGGCGCCGGCCCGGAAGAAGCGCGCAGCCTGCGTGTTGGCCGTGCCGGCCACGAAGACTATCGGCGGATCCCCGGAATCGATCCACTCCTCCAGGGCCGGTTGTGGCGCGGTGGCGTTCGCCGCGTCGTACAGGGGAAAACCGGTCAGTTCCGTGTTCGGCGGCCAGTCCGGCTGCGGGGCGGCGTACCAGTCGGGAAAGAGCCCGACGATGCGTCCTGGCGAGTGCCACCAGTCGCGGACGACATGCCGCACCGGCGGCAGGTCGAATTCGGCTCGCACGGCATTTGCCGGGGACGCCAGGGCGAAATCGGTCAGATAGTCGGCAACGGCCACGACCGCTCGCCTCACCGGCATCGATTGCCGATGGAGCGACCGCAGCCACACATGCGGCGTCGCCGGATCGTGCACGCTGAGGAAACAGACGGGCTGCAGGTGCAGCGTCACGAGCGGCAGGCCCAGCGCGTCGTGTGCGGCCCGGGCGCCGAACGCCAGGCTTGATCCCACCAGCAGCGGCGCCTTCCGTGCGGCCTGGTCACGCAGTACCCGGACCGTCTCCGCGGCATGGCGCCGCAGGATATTCCCGAGAGCCGTGAGCCCGCGCGACGCATGCCAGATGTGAGGATCGGCAAGGGTCTCCCGGTAGTCTTCCTCCGTACCGACCGGGACATACGCCAGCCCGACGCGCTCGAGGAGTGGCGCGAAGTGAGCGTTGACGGCAAGTGACACGTCGTGGCCACGCCGCCTCAGCGCGAGTGCGATGCCGATGTGCGGATGCACATCGCCGTCGCTCCCGACCGGAACCATGAGAATGCGCATCGGCAAGGACCTGACCGTGTACACCTACGCCATGCCGCCGGGCCACGGCGAATCAGGGCAGCGTGTCGAAGCGGATGTTGAACCAGGTGATGCCATCCGTCTCGCGGATACCGTGTGGCACGCCCGCGGGTATGAAGACGAGGTCGCCCGCACCGATTATGCGTTCCTCACCTCCCTGGATCGCAGCCCCGCGCTGCCCATCGACCGGTTCCCCATCCTCGTCGACGATCCGCCCGCCCGTGACCAGCGTCCCCGAACCCTCCCGAACGACGTAAACGTCGGTTGTGCGTGGATGCATCAGCGCGGTCTCGCCGCCCCGGATGCGCCGGATGTTGACGTTGTAGCTCCCGCCCTCCAGCAGCCGAACCGTCGTGCGCTGGTCGGCGTCCATCTCCCGCACGATCGCCTCGAGTTCGGCCAGCGGGAAGTCGGCCGCGCGGTCCGTCGGGGCCTGTTGGCGAACCTGTACCTGCGCTCCGACCACAAGACCGCCGCCGAACGCCGTGAGAACGATGGCGCCGGCCGCCAGGAACCTGCGGATATTCATGATCGCGCTCCTTTGACCGGGCGCGGCGCGCGGCCCACGCAGGCACGCCGCGCCGCCCGTGGTCCGGGACGTTAGCACGAACGTCGGCGGACGGTGTCCCGGTCAGATGGTAGCCTTGCGCTCCGTGGGCAACCCGGTTATGGATGGAAGCGCCGATCCTCGTGTTCGCGCTGCGACGCAGGAAAGGCGAATCGGGACATGGCGCTGACGATCACCCAAGTCGACGCGTTCGCCAGCGAACCGTTCGAAGGCAACCCGGCCGCCGTCTGCCTGCTGCCCGAACCCGCGAATGCCACTTGGATGCAGCGGGTGGCGCGCGAGATGAACCTGTCGGAGACCGCGTTCCTCGTGCGCCGGAGCGCCGGGGCGTACGACCTGCGCTGGTTCACGCCGCGGGTGGAGGTCGACCTCTGCGGTCACGCCACGCTGGCGAGCGCCCATGTGCTGTGGGAGTCGGGACACCTGGCGCCGGACGCTCCCGCCGTCTTCCATACCCGCTCCGGCCGATTGACGGCGTCCCCACGCGATGGGTGGATCGACATGGACTTTCCCGCCGAACCTGGCCGGGCGGCGTCCGGTCCGGCCTGGTTGGCCGAGGCACTCGGGGCCGAGCCGCTCTACATCGGGCGTAACCGCTTCGACTACCTTGTCGAAGTAGACACGGAAGCGACGGTTCGGCACCTGGCTCCGGACTTGCGAAGGATCGCGGAACTGGGCGGGCGCGGGCTCATTGTCACCGCCCGTGCCGTGACCGAAGGCTTCGATTTCGTGTCGCGATTCTTCGCGCCGTGCGCAGGAATCGACGAAGACCCCGTCACCGGGTCCGCCCACTGCTGCCTGGGACCCTACTGGCAGCGCAAGCTGGGCCGGAGTGCATTCACGGCGTGGCAGGCTTCGGAGCGCGGCGGACTCGTCAAGGTCGCCGTTCGCGGGGACCGCGTACGGCTGTCGGGCCAGGCGGTCACGGTACTGCGCGGCGAGCTGCTGGCCTGAAGCGCCGGGGATCGCGCCTCATCCGGACCCCGGCGCCGATGCGAGAACGTAGAATGACGCCATGTCTACCCAGTTCCCGCGCACCGGACGCACCGCATGGGCCGCTTCCCCGTTCGCCGCGCCATTCTCCCCCGTGCCCGTCGCGTGGGCCGCGTTCCTGCTGCTCGCCGCACCGCTCGCGGCGCAGGACCCACCGCAACCGGTCCCGAACGTGGCCCCGAGCGGACGGGTAACGACAAGCGTGACGTTCGACGGGCGCGTGCTGCGCAACGGCGGGTGGTTCACGTTCACGCCGTCGCATTCGGGTCCCTCGCGCATCACCATCGACTACGGCCAGCCGCATGCTCGCGGCCGGGAGATCTTCGGCGGGCTGGTGCCTTACGGTGAGGTCTGGCGCCTGGGAGCGAACTGGGCGACGCGGCTGACGGTCGACTTCGACGTCCGTTTCGGCGAGCTGGACGTGCCGCGCGGCGAGTACACGCTGTTCATGCTCCCCCGTGGCGATGGCGGCGAGCTGATCGTCAGCCGGCAGACCCGGCAATGGGGCACCGACTACGACCCGTCCTACGACCTCGGCCGGGCCTCGTTCGAGCGGCGGGGGCTCGCCGAGAAGATCGAAAGCCTGGCCATCACGCTGGAACCGGACCGGCCGGCGGAGGAGGAAGCCATCCCGTCCGGGAGGCTCCGCATCGCCTGGGGACATGCGGAGTATTTCACCGACTGGCAAATGCTCTGGCCGTAGCGCGCCGGGCCGCCGTCAGTCGGTTTCGGGCCGCTAGAATTCCACTCGGGGTCGCAGGCGAATGACCGGAACCACACCGGACGGCGAGAAGCCGCGCGCTGTCGTTCGCGACCGGGACGGCGGGGCGACCATCTGGCGCCGTCGACCTCTCCTGACAGTCGCTGCCGCGGCGATAGGCGCGGCCACGCTACTGGCGTACCTCGGCATTGCCTTGACGGCTGCCGAGACGCTGACGAAGCCGTACCGGCGGGCTCTGGTGTCGTCACCCTCAGCCTTCGACGTGGCCTACGAGGACGTGACGTTCACGAGTATCGGTGATGGCATTCCGTTGCGCGGCTGGTTCCTGCCCGCCGCCGGGAGCGACCGCGTGGTCGTCATCGCGCACGGCCGCAACTCGACCCGCACCGGCGACCGGGGCGAGTTGGTGCCCCACGCCGCGGCCCTCGTCGACGCGGGTTACAACGCGTTGCTGTTCGACTTCCGCGCCCATGGCGAGTCCGGCGGCATCCGCTACACGCTGGGGTGGGCCGAGCAGCGCGACCTGATGGCCGCGATCGACTACCTCAAGGACCGGGGCTTCGGGCCGGATCGCATGGGATTCTGGGCCCACTCGATGGGCGCCGCCACCGTTCTGCTGGCCTCGGCGACGTCGCCCGATGTGCGCAACATCGTGGCCGACAGCAGCTTCGCGCGCCTCGACGATCTGCTTGCCCGGCAACTGCCCATCGCAAGCGGCTTGCCCGGTGTATTCAATCCGCCGATTCTCTTCTTCGCGCGGACGGTGTTCGATGCGGATACCTCTGTCGTCAACCCCGTGGAAGCCGTGGCGAAGCTACCTCCAGAGTCGCTGTTCATCATTCACGCGGAGGCGGACCGGCTGATTCCGGTCGATCACGCCCGGCGCATCGCCGCCGCGGCCGGACCCGCCGTCTACGATCTCTGGATCTTCCCGGGCTCATCCCACGACCGCGTGTCGGTCGACGCTCCGGCCGAGTACCAGGAGCGCGCGTTGGCATTCTTCGACGAGAGGCTGCCACCGAGGCCGCACGGCCACGCGGACTGAGCTCGCAGCCGCCTGACCCATGCCGCTCGTCGTATGATCGCTGCGTCGTATCAGGAGGAAGCGATATGGGTGGATTGTTGAAGCGGCGCGGTCTGGTCGTTGCGGCTTGCCTGGCCGGCGCCGGGGTCCTGATGGGCGCAGGTCTGGCCGAGGCTCAGCAACCCCCCCGCGAACAGCATCGGACGGAGGGGCACGACGATCACCAGTCGCGCCACATGGAACATCGGTTCAACGACCCGGAGCGCCATGCCCAGTCGTTCGACGACCCGGAGCGTGAAGCGTGGCAGATGCCGGAGCGCGTCATTCAGGCGCTGGACATCGTGGCCGGCGAGCGTGTCGCCGACATCGGCGCCGGTACCGGCTACTTCACGGTGCGCCTCGCCCGGCGGACCGAGGCGCAGACCGTCTACGCCGTCGACATCGAGCCCTCGATGGTGGACTATGTGCGCAATCGCGCGGCCGAGGCCGGCCTGAGCCAGGTCGTCGGCGTGGTTGCCGACGCCGACTCACCCAACCTCCCCGAGCCGGTGGACGTGGTTTTGATCGTCAACACGTGGCACCACATCTCCAACCGCGTGGACTATTTCACCGCCCTGCGGGACCGGCTGACGCCCGGCGCGCGTCTCGCGATCGTCGACTACGCACCAGGCGCCCCGGGCGGAGGTCCGCCCGACGAATTCCGCTTCACGCCCGAAGAGATCAGCGCGGAACTCGCCGATGCCGGCTTCGACCTACGATCCCGGCACGACTTCCTCCCCCGCCAGAGCTTCCTCGTCTACGGCGTGAGCGAGTAGAGCGCGCGGGCCCGATCCGCCGGCGGCGCTCCTGAACCGCTCTACTGCTCGGCGAGCGGAAGGAAGATGGAGATCCGATCCGCGTCGCCGACCGCCCGGGAGATGTGCCCTTGGCCCGTCGTGTCCTCCGCCAGGAGGATGTGGCCCGGATGGAGGCGAATCACCGAACCATCGCCGATTTCCACCTCGCTCTCGCCCTGCAGGGTGATCACGTACTGGCGGCGCGGCGCGGTGTGCCAGTCGATGAAGTACTCGGGCGACGTGCGCCGGAACTGCACGCTGGTCACATCCACCGGCTCGGACAGCTCGGTGGCGCCGCGCTGCGTGGTCAGAGGCACGTCGTACTCCTCGGCGTGGGTCTTGCCGTCATCGCCGGTGTAGATGCGCGTGACGCGGATGGGCGTGCGCTCCTGCGCTTGTACCGCATCGCCGCCAAACCAGCCGGCGTCGGTGGCTGCCACGACGCCCAGCGTAACGCCGCCTGCGAAACAGAGCGCCGGCAGCCAGGCCACGGCGAACGCGCGGTGCAGCAACGGTCTCGGCATCATCTCTTCTCCTGCGCGCTGCTCCACTACCTGAGGGGCCGGAAGAACTCGCGGAGATCCTCCGTCAGCAGCTCCGGCACCTCGAGTGCCGCGAAGTGTCCTCCTTCGGGCATCTCCGACCAGTGCGTGACGTTGTAGCTCGCCTCGACCCAGGCCCGTGGCGGGATAACGATCTCGTGCGGGAAGATGGCGGCGCCCGTCGGGTTGTCGACGCGGCGGAACTCAAGGTTCGGCGGCGTATTGCGCGACTCGTAGTAGAGGCGCGCCGAGGATGTGCTCGTCTGGGTCACCCAGTAGATGGTGATGTTGGTGAGCAGTTCGTCCTTGGTGAAACGCCCTTCGGGATCCCCGTCGCAATCGCACCAGGTACGGAACTTCTCCACGATCCAGCCGGCGACGCCCGCCGGCGAGTCGTTCAGGCCGTACCCCAGCGTCTGGGGCTTGGTCCCCTGAATGTGGCTGTAACCGCGCTCGTGGTCGCCGAAGTACTCCTGCCGTTCGCGCATCCGCGCCAACTCTTCCGGCGGCACCCCTGCCTCCGGATCGTCGACGCCCTGGGGCGGCTGCCCGAACAACATGTTCATGTGGAGGCCGATGACCTGCTCAGGAAACCGTTGCGGCACCCACCGGCCGATGATGGAGCCCCAGTCGCCTCCCTGAACACCGTAGCGGTCGTAGCCGAGCCGTTCCATCAGCAGGCCCATGAGCTCGGCCATCTTGTCCGGGTTGTAGCCGCGAGCCACTGGCTTGTCGGAGAAGCCGTAGCCCGGAATGGATGGCGCCACCACGTGGAACGCGTCCGCCGCGTCGCCGCCATAAGCCGTCGGATCGGTCAACGGTCCGATCATCTTGTGGAACTCCATGAACGAGCCGGGCCAACCATGGATGATGATCAGCGGCACGGCGTCTTCATGCGGCGACCGCTGATGGATGAAGTGCATGTCCAGCCCGTCTATCGTGGTGCGGTACTGATCGAACTCGTTCAGCATCGCTTCCTGCGCGCGCCAGTCGAAGTCGTTGCGCCAGTAGTCGAGGAATTCCTCCAGATAGGCGCGTTCCGTGCCGTAGTCCCATCCCGTGCCGGGGATTTGATCCGGCAGCCGCGTGCGGTCGAGTCGTGCGTGCAGGTCATCGAGGACGGCATCGGGCACGTCGATCGTGAACGGCCGGATCGCTTCCGGGTCGCCGGTCGTGTTCGTCGGCAATTCCAGGACCGGCGGTGGTCCTGGCGCCGCCGCCTCGTCAGCCCCGGACATGTCCGACGCGCAGCCGGCGGTCGCCACGGCCACCAGCAGCAGGAACGGGAACAAGTTCGATACTCCCTGTCGTTTCATTGTTGGCCTCCAGTCCGTCGTCTGTCCGATGCTCGCGTTACGGTCCGGGCAGCGCCCCTTCGGTCGAGAGCGCGATGCGGTAGATTCCCGTGCGGCCCGCCATGTAGAGCGTACGGCCGTCGTCGCCCCAGCCGACGTTCGCCGGCACCTCGTTCGGCATGATGGTGCCGAGGTGGCTGCCGTCAGGAGCGATGACCCAGACGCCGCCGGGCCCGGTTGAGAAGACATGACCGGCCCGGTCCACCTTCAGGCCGTCGGGCGCTCCCTGGGCCGTCTCGTCGCTGAAGTCATAGAAGATGCGGCCGTTCGACGCCCCGTTCTCGTCAAGGTCGTAGGCGTACAAGACCGAGTGCCCCTGTTGGGGGTTGGCGACGTACAGGACCGAGTCGTCGGGTGCAATCGCGATGCCGTTCGGACGGGGTTGATCGGACACCAGCAGCTCGAGCTCGCCGTCCGGGTGCAGGCGATAGACCCCGTTGAAGTCGAGCTCGCGCAACGGTGATTCCTCCTGGCCCTCCAGCGCATACGAGGGATCGGTGAAGTAGAGCGATCCGTCCAGGCCGTACGCCAGGTCATTCGGACTGTTGAGGCGGCGCCCCTCGTAGTTGTCCACGAGCGTCGTCCGGGTGCCGTCCGCCTCCAGCCGCGAGACGCGCCGGTTGCCGTGCTCGCACATGACGAGCCGCCCCTCGGCATCAAGCGTCAGACCGTTCGACGAAATCATGACGAGCCCCTCGCGATCCCCTTCGAACACGGGTTCGAGAAACGTGCTGGCGCCCTCCGCTTCCGTCCATTGATAGATCGCATTGCTCCGGACATCGGAGAAGATGAGGCGCGACTCACCCCGGATCCATACGGGTCCCTCCGTGAAGATGAACCCGTCGGCAAGATGCTCTATCTGCGCGCCAGTCGGCACCAGCGCATCCAGGCGAGGGTCGACGCGCAGGATGCTGCCCGCACCCGCCGGCTCGGTCACCGGACCCGCGTCGGCCGGCGCCTCCATCGGGGGCGCCGGTTCACCGCCACCGCACGCCGTCGCCGCCACCGCCAGCGCCGCCAGGGCGGCACGCAACAGGGTCAACGTGGTGTCGTGTCGCATGTCGTGCTCCGTTTCTCGTGTCCGCGTCTACTCGCCGTCCTGTCCTGCCGCTAGTCGTTCGCCACGGCCGTTGCCGCGCGCCGGATGGCCGGCACCAACTGTTGCTCCAGCAGCCTGTCCAGCTCGCGCCGGTGCGGCCGCCGCCCGTCGCCCGGGTTGGGGGACGACGTGACGACGATTACCGCGTCCAGGTCGGGAACGACAAAGATGAACTGCCCCCCGTAGCCCCACGCGTAGTACGTCGCCTGGCCCGCCAGCATCCGCATCCACCAACCGTAGCCGTACTGGCGGCGGCTGTAGCGCGACGCGGTGCGTGGCGTGAACGACTCGCGCACCCAGTCGCGAGAGACCACCTCGAACCCGTCAATCGATCCGCCCCGCCGGTAGAGGTCGCCCACCGCCAGCATCGCGCGCGGCGTCAGCATCATCTCGTTGCCGCCGAAGTAGATCCCCTGCGGGTCGCGCAGCCAGCCCGGCAGCGTAATGCCGAGCGGCCGCGCGAGGTGGAGCCGCCCGTACTCCAGCGTGCTCATGCCGGTGGCGCGCGTCAGGACCGCCGACAGCAGGTGCGTGCTGCCGGTGCTGTAGATCATGCGGCCGCCCGGGCGGTCCACCATCGGCCGCGTCAGGACATGCCGGACCCAGTTCCGGCTTTGCACCCACCGGCCGTAGTTCCGGTTTGATGTCGTCTCCAGGCCGGAGCGCATGGTGAGCAGATCCTCGACCGTGATCGAGCGCCGCAGCTCGTCCGCGTCCGCGAGTTCGTCCGAAAAGAAGTCGGTAATCGGCTGATGCACGCTCGCGACGTCACCCCGGTTGATCGCGATGCCCACCAGGATCGAGACAATCGTCTTCGACGCCGACTTCAGGTTGGCGACTGTTCGCTCGGTCGCACCATTGAAGTAGTGCTCCTCGACCAGGTCACCCCCGATCGAGACGAGCAGGCTTCGCAGGCGGGGCAGATCGCCCGCGCGATCGACAATGGCATCCCGGGTCTCCGCCGGGAGGCCGGGCGGCGCGGTGGCCGGCCGGGACCCGGCGGCCGAAACCACGAGGCCGCCGAGGGCGAGCGTGGCCAGCAGTACGGTGATCGCACGCAGCGTGGAGCCTTGCGCCATGGGTATCGGACGAGAAGGGCCGATTATATCCCCGCCCGAATGGGCCGCGGCTACCGCCGACGGCCGCCCAGAATCAGAACGTGATAGAGCAGACCGCCTGCGAGCCCCCCAATCGCGGGACCGATCCAGTAGATCCAGTGCGCCGTCCACGCGCCCCCGACGAGCGCCGGGCCGAACGACCGCGCCGGATTCATGGACGCGCCCGAGATCGGGCCGGCCAGCAGAATCAGGGCCGCGACCGTCAGGCCAATCGCGAACCCCGCAAATCCGGCAGGCGCGCGTGCATCGATGGCGGAACCGAAGATGACGAAGACCAGCACGAAGGTGATGACCATCTCGGTCGCCAGCGCCGCGCCCCCGGACACACCCGGCCCGGGCGCCGTTGCCCCGAGCTTCATCGCGGCAACCGCCTGCGCGCCCTCGGGAACGCCGGAGAAGACGGCAGCAATGATCGCCGCGGCGGCGGTCGCCCCCAACAGTTGTGCGCCAACGTAGGCGGCGGCGCGCAGCGCGGCGATGCGACCCGTCGCGAGCAGCACGAGCGTCACGGCCGGGTTGAGATGCGCGCCGGAGACGTGAATGCTCGCCGTAATCGCCGCCGACAGCGCCAGCCCGGTGGCGAGCGCAATCACGGGCAGACCACCGATGCCGAACGCCGCGTCGGTCACGACGGCGCCCGCCGCCACGAGGCACAGTATGAACGTCGCCACCGCCTCAGCAATGCATACGGCCGGCACGCGGGGCTCTGCCATGGTCGGACTCGTTGAGGGCGGTTCGGAACGGGGCGAACTATGCAGGTGCGGCTTCGGTCCCAGCCACGATCCGCCGGTAGACATCCAGGGCGCGGTGCGCCATCACCTCCGCGGCGTAGTGCTCGCATGTGGCGGCGGCGGCGCGTGCGGCAAGCTCGCGGCGGGCATTTCCGTCGTCGTGGATACGTTGCAGCGCCGCCACGAGGGCCTCGAAGTCATCGGGCGGAATCAGCACGCCGCCGCCAGTCCGTTCGATCAGCTCGGTGTAGGTGCCGCGACGGGCCGCGATCACCGGCGTGCCGCACGCCATCGCCTCGATCAGCGACAGGCCCTTGGGGTCGTCGTAAGTAGCGGGAACCGCGAACACATCCAGCCCACGAAGAAACGCTACCTTGTCGTCGAGCTCGAGGACGCCACGGTAGCTGACGTCGTCGTCGAGGCCACGCGCGCGCGCCGTGGCGAGGATCCGGTCGAGATACGCGCGGTGTTCCGGACCGACCCAGCCCGCCAGCTCCAGACGGCTGCCCTCCAGCCGCCCGCTGGCGCGCAGGTGGTGGTAGGCGTCGGCGAGCAGATGCATCCCCTTCTCGGGCGCGATGCGGCCCAGATAGCCGATCGTGAAGGGCCGATCTCCCCCGTCGCCACTCTCCGGCGGCCGGTAGTTGTCGGCCGTGATGCCGAGCGGGACCACATCGATCTTCGCGCCGGGAATCCGCAGGTATTGCGCCATGTGCCCGGCGTAGTAGTCGCTCACCGCAATGAACCGATCCACGGCTCGGGCATGCTCGCGGACCAGCGCCAGCGCCCGGCTGCGGTACGGCTCGACGAGGTGGTCGAGAAAGATGTCCTCCCCCTGCAGCGTGCAGCAGATCGGACAGCCGAGCGCCTTGCGCAGTTCTGGCGCCAGCGAGATCAGCAGCGAGTAGGAGATGTCGACGACGTCCGGGCGCGGCTCGCGGCGCAGCCAGTGGAGCAGCTTGTCGAATTCCTTTCGCTGGCGCCCGTGGCGTCCCTCGAGCATCGAGACGGTCAGCTCCCCCAACTCCTCCGGCTGGGTCGGCATCCCCAGCTTCGACACCAGACCAAGCAGCCAGCGTGAGTCCCAGAGCCGGTCCACGAGCCAGGGTGTGCCGCGGAAGAACCCGAGCTTCTGCTCCAGGAAGACGCTGACGCCGCCGAAGAAAATCCGGCGCCCGCGCGCCGCGCTCGGCTCGTCGGTGCGCGGCGGCGTGTACAGGGGCACCATAATCGCCTCGTGACCCAGTTGGCCAATCGCGCGCGCCAGCGTGTTGTCGCGGATGCAACTGCCGCAATACATTCCTCCAGCGCCCGCGGTGATCGAAACGATCCGCATGGGCGGCCTAGTCCGCGGCGAGGCAGTAGAGGGACTGCTGGCTCCGCAGGTAGATCTCGTCGCCCACGATCGCCGCCGAGGCGTCGATCGGCTCGTCAAGCCGGTTGATCGCCAGCACCTGCAGCTCCGGGCCGGTGGCCAGCACCACCGTCGTGCCGTCGCGACCGGTGATATACAGCCGGTCGTTCGCCACCACTGGCGAGGAGTAGATTTCCCGAATGCCCGCCAGGCGTTCCGGGCCGTAGAGCCGGCCCCCGGTCGCGGCGTCGTGGGCGGAGAGAATGCCGGAGTTGCTCTTGGTGAAATAGAGGATGCCGTCATGCAGGACCGGCGACGGGACGTACGGCGTGTCGCGGTCGTGCGACCAGACGATAGCGTCGCTGCCGCTGATGTCGCCCCGGGCACGCGCAAGGTCGACGGCATAGAGGCGGTTTCCGCGGTAGCCGCTCATCAGGTAGACCACCCCGTCACCTGCAACCGGCGACGGGATGGCATTCTCGGTGACGCCCTCACCTTCCCACAGAAGTGCGCCGGTCTCCGCCGAATAGCTCCGAATCCGATCGGTCGCGCTTGTCACCACCTGCGCCTGACCGTCGTGTTCGACAACGAGCGGCGTGGTCCAGGCGGTCTCCTCGTCGCGATCGACCCGCCAGCGCTCGGCTCCGGTGCGCTTGTCGAGTGCCGTAATGAACGACGGCCCCTGATGATCCCATACAAGAAAGATGGCGTCGCGATACAGCACCGGCGAGGCTCCCTCGCCGAAACCGAGGCGGATCCGCATATCGCCGAAATCACGGTCCCAGAGCGGCTCGCCGTTCATGTCGTAGCAATAGAGGCCGCGCGATCCGAAGAACGCGCAGACCACCTCGCCGTCGGTCACCGCGGAAGCGGACGCCCAACTGTTGGTGTTGTGCCGCCCTTCGTGGGGCTGAGCGATCACCGCAACCTGCTCCCACTCGACGGATCCGCTGTGGCGATCGATGGCCAGAACGGTGTACGCGAACTGGTCGCCGGCGCCCGTCGTCCCGACGAAACGGTTGCGGAGACGGGCGAAGAAGCCCGGGCCACCTTCCCCCTCGCCGGCGGGCACGGCGGTCAGGACGAACACGTGGTCTCCCCAAACCACCGGTGAGGCCGAGCCGTTACCCGGGATCGGCACCTTCCAGCGGACGTTCTCCGTCTCGCTCCAGTTGAGCGGGGGATCGCCCCCCGGCGCGACCCCGGTGGCGAAGGGGCCCCGCCACTGCGGCCAGTCCTCGCTCTCGAGCGCCCGGGCGGAGGCGGCCGCCAGACCCAGGGCCGCTACGGTTGCCAGAATGATCGCGCCTCGCTGCATCGCCCATCTCCCCCGCCGGACCGGCCAGCGCACCCAACGATCATAGCTGCACCTCGCCGGCCATACGGCGCCCGCCACGCGCCGCACCCGGCGCACACGCCCCACCCGGCACCGCGCCGGCGCCCGTAAAGGCTTGGTATACGATAGGCGCCATGATCATCAATACTCCGTACTCGTTGTCGTTCGCGTTCGCCCTTGCGGCTATCTTCGCCCTCGGCATGGCGGCTGCCGCCGCGCAACAGACCATTCCGGCGCCGCCGGACGTGGCCGAGCCTCCCTCCGACGCCGAAGTCACGAGGTCCGGGCTCGCGTCGAAGGTGATCGAGCCCGGCGACGGCACCCGGAACCCACGCGCCACCTCCACCGTGACCGTCCACTACACCGGGTGGCACACCACTGGCGAAATGTTCGACAGCTCGGTCGCGCGCGGCGCGCCGGCGGAGTTCCCGCTGAACCGGGTGATCCAGGGTTGGACCGAGGGACTGCAACTGATGGTGACCGGGGAGAAGCGCCGCTTCTGGATCCCGGAGGCTCTTGCCTACGGCGGGCGCCGCGGCTATCCGGCCGGCACGCTGGTGTTCGACGTCGAGTTGATCGCGTTCCGGTAGCCCGCCCGGGGGGCAGCGGATCAGACAACGGTGCCAGACCGATTCCGACACCGCCCCGGATTCGGGGTCGTCGCGGCGACCGTGGCCGTCCTGGTGCTGGCGGCGCCTGCCGCGCCCGAAGCGCACGACATCCCGACCGACGTGACCGTCCGGGCCTTCATCAAGCCCGAGGGGGAACGGCTGCGCATGTTGATCCGCCTCCCCCTCGAGGCGATGCTCGACGTCAACTTCCCGCTGTACGGCCCCGGATACCTTGACATCGAGGCGGCCGAGACCCTGCTCCCCAACGCCGCCCGGCTTTGGCTCGCCCAGGAAGTCGAACTCTACGGGGACGGCACGCGCCTGGCCGAGCCGACGGTCGGGGCTGTCCGGCTTTCCCTGCCATCAGACCGCACGTTCAACGAGTACGAGACCGCGCTGGCCCACGTCACGACCGGGGCTCGCCTCCCCCCGACGACAGAGATCATCTGGCGGCAGGCCATGCTGGACGTCCTGCTCGACTACGACACGGTGTCGGATCAGTCCAGCTTCGCCATCCGTCCGGGCGTCGAACGACTCGGTCTGCGGGTGATCTCGGTCATCCGGTTCATCACGCCGGCGGGAGCGGAACGGGCGTTCGAACTGCGGGGCGACCCGGGCATCGTGACCCTCGACCCCCGCTGGCACCAGGCCGCCTGGCGCTTCGTCGTTTCCGGCTTCGATCACATCCTGGACGGCACCGATCACTTGCTGTTTCTTCTCTGCCTGGTGGTGCCCTTCCGCCGCCTGCGGGCGCTGGTGCCAATCGTCACCGGTTTCACCGTCGCGCATTCGGTGACGCTGATTGCCTCCGCCTACGACATGGCGCCCAATACGCTGTGGTTTCCGCCCGCGGTGGAGACACTCATCGCGCTTTCGATCCTCTACATGGCGTTCGAGAACATCGTCGCCGCGGACGCGGGCCAGGTGGGACGGATCCGGCGCCGCTGGGTGGTGGCGTTCGGCTTCGGTCTGATCCACGGCTTCGGCTTCTCGTTCGCCCTGCGCGAAACGCTGCAGTTCGCCGGTTCGCACCTGCTGACCTCGCTGCTCTCGTTCAACATCGGCGTCGAGCTGGGTCAGTTGCTGGTGATTGCGCTCGCGGTGCCGGCGCTGGAGCTGCTCTTCCGTTTTGTCGTCAGCGAGCGGATGGGGACGATCCTCATTTCGGTTCTCGTGGCGCACACGAGCTGGCACTGGATGGCGGAGCGGTACGACACCCTGAGCCAGTATCCGCTCACCTGGGGCGCGGTGCTGAGTGCGTTGCTGGTGGGCATCATCCCGTGGCTGATCGCGATGATGCTCGCCGCCGCGATCGCCTGGTACGGTCTGCGCTACGTGCGCCGGCAGCGGCCGGCGGGTGAAGCGATGATCGAGTAGGCGTCGTCAGAACATCCGGAGAGAACGAGGAGGAGATGCCACACCTCTGGTCCTGTCGTGCCGCCGTCACCCTGGCGATCGCCCTGGCGGTCGCCGGAGGAACTGGAGCCGCTGCGCAGTCGACCGAAGCCGGTTCGGCGGGCGAACCGGATGATCCCGCCGCGCCGGATTCCAGCAGCGGGCCGCAGTCGCTCGTCCTGGAGGGCGCCCTCACGGGGGGCGAGCTCCCGCCGGCCGAGCGCTACCGGGTCGAACCCGTGCGGATCGGCCGGAAGCCCTCGATAGACGGCCGCCTGGACGAAGAAGAGTGGCTCCAGGCCGCGATCATCGACGACTTCGTACAGCAGGAACCGTCAGAAGGCGATCCGGCGACCGAGCGCACCGTGGTCCGGCTGATGTACGACGCCGAGATGCTCTACGTAGGCGTCGAAGCCTACGACGACGATCCGGACGGCCTGGTGGCGACCGAGAAGCGGCGCGATTCCCGCCGACTGATGGATGAGGACAACTTCCAGATCATCCTCGACACGTTTCGCGATCGCCGCTCCGGCTACATGTTCGTGACCAACCCGCTCGGCGCGAAGCTCGAGCAGCAGGTAGCCGAGGAGGGCGAGGGAGGTTTCCGCGGCAACAGCTCGAACATCAACGTCAATTGGGACGGCGTCTGGGACGTGGCCACGCGGCGGAATGCCGACGGTTGGGTGGCGGAGATCGGCATACCCATGGTGACGCTCCGTTTCCCGCGCGTCGGGGAGCAGGTGTGGGGCGTCAACTTCATGCGGAACATCCGCCGCAAGAACGAGCAGGTCTACTGGGCGCCGATTCCGAGGGCGTACACCGTGACCCGCGTCAGCCTGGCCGGGACGATGAGCGGGATTAGCCAGGTGAACCGCGGTCTCGATCTCCGCTTGACCCCGTACATCCTGGCGGGGGGCGGCCAGAACCGGGAATCCGCGAGCCTGAGTCTGGCCGGCAGCGGTCTCGGCGACGCGGGGCTGGACGTCAAGTACGGCATCGGCTCCGGCCTGAACCTCGACCTGACGCTCAACACCGACTTCGCGCAGGTCGAGGTGGACGAGCAGCAGGTGAACCTGACCCGGTT
>CAZJYU010000020.1:0-47645 GCA_964550305.1 uncultured Vicinamibacteraceae bacterium
CCCCAGGCCGGCAAAATCTACTGGAAGAGGTGGCGGGGCCGACGAGACTCGAACTCGCGACCTCCGGCGTGACAGGCCGGCGTTCTAACCAACTGAACTACGACCCCGCACAGGTCGGTGCGCGCGAACCGCGTGCAGAAAGACGATTCTATCGTATTCCGGTCGCCGCTGCCGACGACTGGCCGCTGGCAGGAATGGTGGGCGGTACAGGATTTGAACCTGTGACAGCCGGCGTGTAAAACCGGTGCTCTACCCCTGAGCTAACCGCCCGTTGCCCGTCCCCGATCATACGTCCCCCCGCGGTCGGGCCGGCCCGGTCGCGCTGGCGGGCCAGCGCGCCAGCACGAGGCCGTCATCGTGCCAGTCCCGCCTTGACGGCAAAGATGACGACGACGCCGACGAGGCCGGCGACGGCGAGCGCCTCGCCGTTGTCGAGCGCGCGCCGCAGACTGAAGCGGCGCCCATCGGCGGCGGGCGCCGGCGCCTCCCCGGCGACGTAGCGGGCGTGCGCCTCCCCGAACCGGTCGCGCAGCGTGGCCTCCTCGAGCGGGATCGCGGCGGCGGTCATCACGCCGAGGTAGCCGAGCACGAGCACCGCCGCCGGCCACGAGGCGGCGCCGACCGAGAAACCGACTCCCATGATGCCGGAGCCGACGTAGAGCGGGTGGCGCATCCAGCGGTACGGCCCGGACGTCGTCAGCTCGCGCCCCTTCACGAGGTGCCCCGCCGCCCACAGGCGCAGCGCTTCGCCGGCCAGCCCGATTGCCGTCCCCGCCGCGATCGACGCCCATGTCGGCGTCGCCAGGACGAACGCGGCGACCGCAACCGCGAAGCCGACGGCGACCCGCTGCCGCGCCACGTTGAAGAGGCGTCGCAACCGCGGCTCGCGATCGAGATCAAGCACCGGCCGGGCGCTCCAGGCGGCGGTCGATTGCCGCGCACACCGGCGCGGCGTCGAGCCGGTCGAGACACCAGCGCGGCGCGGTGCAGTGGCGCACCACCCGTCCGTCGGGACCGGTGCGCGCGCGTTGCCGGTAGCAGTCGCAGTCGATGGCCGCCACGACGTCGGCATCCGCCCACGGGCCGTTGCGGGCAGGATCGCTGGGACCATAGAGGCCGACGACGGGGGTCCCGAGGGCCGCCGCGAGATGGAGCGGCCCGGTGTCGCCCGAGACCGCAAGCTCGGCCGCCTGCAGCAGCGCCGCCAGCTCCGCGAGATCCGTCTCGGGCGCGAGCACCGCCGCGCCGTCCGCCGCTTCCACGACGGCGCGGGCGCGCTCCACGTCGTCCGGACCCCAGACGACGGCCGAGGGCAGGCCATGGGCCGCGCGCAGTTGGGCCGCGACGGCGCCGAAGCGCTCCGGCGGCCACCGCTTGGTAGCCCAGGCGGCGTTGGGGTTGAGGACGGCGTACCGCTCCGACGGCGGATCGAACAGCGCGCGCAGGTCGTCCACGACCGGCGACGCGGGAACCTCCAGCGGGAACGACCAGGCGAGATCGCGCGCCGCCGCATCCTCCCCCACCGCGGCCAGGATGCCGAGGTTGCGATCGATGACATGCTGCGGATGCCCCGGATGGACCGTCTCGTCGTAGCCCCAGCGCGCCCACCGCTCGCGCAGGAACGGCGGCGCGAATCCGATGCGGCGGGTGGCGCCGGTCAGCCACGTGGCGGCGGCCGACTTCGTCAGCCCCTGCAGGTCGAGCGCGAGGTCGTAGGCGCCACGCCGCAGCGCGCGCCGAAACGCGAGCCACGCGGGCACGGCCGGCCGGCTGCGTGACGCGAGGACGACCTGGCCGTCGATCACGGGGACGAGGTCGAGCAGGTCGGCGTAGCGCTCGTCAACCGCCCAGTCGATGGTCGCCTCCGGGAAGCGGCGGCGGAGCGCCGCGGCGACCGGCAGGGCGTGCACGATGTCGCCGACCGCACCGAGGCGGACGATCAGCAGCCGCATGGCGGATCGGTCACTCCGTCGCCGCAGAACGGATACGGTCGAGCAGGCCGCGCGTCGAGTGATCCTTCGGGTCGCCCACAATCGCGGTCCGGCCGCCGGCCGCCGCCACCACGTCCCGCTCCGGCACCGTCTCCGGCGTGTAGTCGGTCCCCTTGCAGTGGACGTCGGGGCGGATCCTCTCGATCACCGGCGCCACCGTCGGACCGGAGAACAGCACGACGTAGTCGACCACCGCGACGGCGGCGATCAGCTCGGCCCGCTCCGCCGCCGGGTGGAACGGCCGGCCGCTCCCCTTCAGGGCGCGGACCGAGTCGTCGTCGTTGACCGCGACCACCAGGCGATCCGCCTCAACCGCGGCGCCGGCCAGATAGCGGATATGCCCGACGTGCAGCAGGTCGAAGCAGCCGTTGGCGAGGGCGATAGTGCGGCCGGCGGCGCGCTCGGCGTCGACGACGGCCTCCAGTTGATCCGCGCTCACCACCCTGCCCATCTCAGTCGGCGCGGATCGCGGCGATCAGCTCGTCGCCCGTTACGGTTGCCGTGCCGCGCTTCATCACGACGAGGCCGGCGGCGTAGTTGGCGAGCCGCGCGCCCTCGTAGAGCGAGGCCCCGGCGGCGAGCGCGAGCGTCAGGGTCGCGATCACCGTGTCGCCCGCGCCGGTCACGTCGGTCACCTCGTCGGTGCCGTGGATCGGCACCTGATCGGTCGGCCGCCCCTTGGCAAAGAGCGCCATGCCGCGGCTGCCACGCGTCAGGACGACGCCCCGCGCGGCGGTCTTCCGGAGGATCGTCCGGCCCGCCCGCTCCAGCGCCTCCGCGTCGTCGCCGATCGGAAAGCCCGCGAGGCGTTCGGCTTCGGACTCGTTCGGCGTGCAGGCGGTGGCGCCTCGGAAGCCCGCCAGGTTGTGACGCGAATCGATCAGCACCGGGACGGCCCGGCGCCGGGCGCGGGAGCCTGTCGTCGCGGTGATCTTCTCGAACAGGGCCGGCGTGACCAGACCGGAGCCGTAATCGGAGACAAGCGCCGCGTCGCAGTCCGCGAGCGCGGCGAGGGCCGACGCTTCGAACGCCTGCGCGGCGGCGGCGGGATCGGACAGCTCGGCCGCGTGATCGATCCGGACCACCTGCTGGCGCGCCGTGTGGGGACTGCCGGCGAGGATACGGGTTTTTACCGGCGCGCGGTAGCCGCTCGGACGGACGAGATGGGTCCGGTCGACGCGCGGGTCGAGGGCGCGGAGCAGGCGGCGGTCGCGGTCGCCGCGCCCCACGAGGCCCACCAGGCGCGCTTCGCCGCCGAGGGCGCCGACGTTGCAGGCGGCGTTCGCGGCGCCGCCGGGGACGATCCGGTCTCCCGCGTAGTCGAGAATCAGCACCGGCGACTCGCGCGAGATGCGGGACGGGTCGCCGTAGAGGAAGCGGTCGCAGATGACGTCGCCAACCACCGCGACGCGGCGGCCGGTGAACCGCTCGGCCAGATCGATCAGCCGGGAGGAAAGACCCGCATCGGGGCGAAGCGGTTGGGCGCCGGGTGCTGGACTCACGGAGATCAGGTCAGTGCGTGAAGCAATAGTGCCCCGGATTATTGCAGAGCTACGCGAACGATCGCATCCAGCTTCTCGCTGATTTCGGTGTCGATTTCACGCTTCGGGACGTGCTGGACAAGCTCGTGGAAGTTCTTCTTGGCCATCAGGTTCGGCAGGTCGAGCTTCTCGAAGTACGTCTTGAAGAGCGGGGTCAGAAAGTCATCACTGACCTTGCTGTCCGGATTCCAGGGTGAGGGCTTTCCCAGCGCCTTCAACGCCGATTCGATCTCGTCAATCGCGGCCCGCATCGCCTGCAGGCGCCTGTCGGCTTCAGCCCGGGTAAAGAGTGGACCGTTTACGTCCTCCGGCGCCGAGGCGGTTGCATACGCTTCCAGTGTCGCGCGCGTGCAGACGTAGTTCTCGATCTCCCGGCGCTGCCACATCAGGCATTCGACCGGCGCCATGTCCGGCGGTTCCGGGTCGAGTCGATCGAACAGGACCAGACCGCGCAATGTCGGACACGCCTCGCGCAAGCCGTGGAAGTGGTCCTGAACGGCGGTCGGCCGGTTCCCCACGTAGTGCACGAACGGCCGTTCCAGCACCTTCGCGGCGCTCAGGTGCCCCAAACGGCTGGCGAACGCGTGCAGGAACGACAGGTCGGTGGATCCCTCCAGATACAACACCCAGCCAGTCTGCTCCGCCTGGTAATACTGATCGAAACCGATGTCGCGAAGCGCCTTCCGCACCTGGCTGCCCCGGTCGTCGATGCGGTGCGGCGGGCCGACGAAAGCCACGACGACGTCCCGTTCCGCCGCTTCGTAGAGCAGCAGGACGGCGCCGGGGTTCGCGTAGAGGTAAGCCAGGAGTAGCAGCGTCTGCTGCAAGCCGCGGCCGGACGATGACAGGTCGAGGCGAACGTCCCCCTCGCGATAGGTCATCGTGATCTCGCCGCGTTCGGCGACGTAACGGGGGGGATCGAGATCCGACCCGAACAGGCTGTTGATCTGCCCCACCAACTCCTGCCAGCGTTCCGGGTCGTCCTGGTGAATGCGGAAACAGAGATTACGGAGGACCTCGGCCGTGCGGCCCTCGCCGATCCGCACGTTCACCGCGCCCTGATCCAGGCGCGTCTCAGTGGCCGCCAGCCCGGACATCGGCGGCAGGAAAGCAACCTGAACCGTTGTCGCTTCGTCCGGTATCCGCATGCGGTTCGGAGGTTTGCCCTCGGAGAGGCGCAGCGGTCGGCAATAGAGGGATTCCTCGTTGGCGTAGTCGAATTCGAGCCCGCAGGCCCACGCCGTGTCGTTCGTCACACCCTCGACGATGAGATCAATGCGAACGTTGCTCGTGGTCTGACGGCCGTCCACCCTCCGAACGTCGCGCACGTGCATGGCGCGCCACAGCAGGTTTGCGTCCGGAATCGGAATCGCCACGAGGTCGCGGCGATTGACGGTGACGCCGGGGCGTTTCTCCGGTGTGCTCTTGCCTGAACGCTTTTCCTGCCAGCGTTTCAGGCCGATATCCCAGAGCGCCAGCGCCTGCATCGCCGAAGTCTTGCCGGAGTTGTTCGGGCCGATAAACACCACCGGGCTGCCCAGCTCGATCTCGACTTCGCCGAAACGCTTGAAGTTGCGAACCGTCAGTTTGGTGAGCATCAGCAGGCAGGATCATGACGTACCCGGTGATCCGGCAACCACGTCACGGCCGGAGTGTAGCGCAGCACGGTTTCGGTTGCCGGGTGCGGGCCTGGAGGCCGGCGCATCCGCACGCGACCCGCGCGCCACGAGACCGGCGCGCCAGTACAATGACGCCCGGCGCACCGCATGTATTCGGTCTACACCGCGCTGCTCGTCATCTACGCCCTGTTCCGGCTGCCGCCGATGGCGTACACGGCGTGGCGCCGCGGGAAGCGGACCGGCGACATCCGCCAGCGCTGGGGCCGGTTGGCGGCGGCCGTCGATCCCGACGGGCGGCCGGCCATCTGGATTCACGCCGTGTCGGTGGGCGAGACGCTCGCCGCGCACCCCCTGGTCCGCGCCCTCCGCCGCGCGTATCCCGACCACCGGCTGGTGCTCTCTACCACCACCGTCACCGGGCAGGCGGTCGCCGGCCGTCTGCTGGAGAGCGGCGCGGTCGACCGGGTGATCTACGCGCCGTTCGATCTTCCGGGCCCCGTCGCGCGGGCGCTGGATCGGATCGCGCCGGCCCTGCTGGTGCTGATCGACACCGAACTGTGGCCCACCCTGCTGCGTGCGTGCCGCCGGCGCGGCGTGCGCACGCTGGTGGCGAACGGGCGGATCTCCGACCGGTCGTACGGCCGCTACCGGCTGGTGCGCGGCTTCATGCGCCGCGTCCTGTCGAATGTCGACCGGATCTGCGCGCAGACCGACGAGTGGGGCGCGCGCTTCATCGACATCGGCGCCGATCCCGACCGCGTGGCGGTGACCGGCAGCCTGAAGTTCGATGCGGCGACCGCGCTCCAGCACGACGCGCCGGCGGCCGGCGACGACCCGCTGCTGGCCGCCTTCGCCTTCGCGCACGGCCGCCCGGTGGTGATCGCGGCCAGCACGCTCGAGGGCGAAGAGGCGCCGGCGCTCCGCGCCTTCACGCGGATCCGGGAGGAGCGGCCGGACGCGCTGCTGATCGTCGCGCCCCGCCATCCCGAACGCTTCGACGACGCGCACGCGCAGGCCGAACGCGCGGGATTGGGGGTCGTCCGCCGCAGTGCGCTGGCGCCCGGCGCGGATCCCGGCGCCGATGTCGTCATCCTCGACACGATGGGCGAGCTGGCGCGCCTGTTCCCTGTCGCGACCGCCGTCTTCGTCGGCGGCAGCCTGGCGCGCGCGGGCGGCCACAACGTGCTGGAGCCCGCGGCGGCCGGTCGTGCGATCGTCGTCGGCCCGCACATGGAGAACTTCGCCGAGGTGACGCGGCAACTGGCGGCGGCGGGCGGCCTGCTGCAGGCGCGCGATGCGGCGGAGCTGGAAACGATGCTGGCCGAGCTCGTTCTCGACGACACGCGCCGCGACGCGCTCGGCGCCGCCGCGCGCAACGTGGTCGAGGCGAACCGGGGGGCGACGGAGCGCACGATGGCCGCCGTGGCGGACCTGCTGCCATGCTGAGCACCCTCTACGGCGCCATCGCCGCGCAACGCCGGCGCCACTATGCGCGCCATCGCGAGGCGCGCCGCCGCCTCGCCCGCCCCGTCGTCAGTGTCGGCGCCCTCGCGGCCGGCGGGCGCGGCAAGACCCCGGCGACGGCGTTCGTGGCGGGGCTGCTGCGCAACGCGGGCGAACGGCCGGCGATCCTGAGCCGCGGCTACGGTCGCCGCACCGTGGCCGACGGCGTCGTCGTGGTCCGCACCGCGGACCGGATTCTGGCCGATACGGATCTCGCCGGCGACGAACCGCGCATGTTGGCGGAACAACTGGACGTGGCGGTGCTCGTGGCCGGGGACCGCTACCTTGCCGGCCACCTGGCGGAGACGGCGTTCGGAGCAACCGTGCACGTGCTGGACGACGGCTACCAGCATCTGAGGCTGGAGCGTGATGTCGATCTGCTGCTGATCGATCCGGACGATCCGGAGCGCCCGACGCTGCCGTTCGGCCCGCTGCGCGAGCGTCCGGAGGCGGCGCGCCACGCCGACGCCCTGATCGTCGATACGGTGGACGACGCCGCCGCGGCGGAGGCCGCGGCGCGCCTGGGAGCCGGCACGTGGTTCCGCCTGGTTCGATCGATGGGGGCGCCGCGACCCATTGACGCGGGCGCGGGGGACCGCACGGACCCCGGCGACGCCAGCCGCGGCACGGCCACCGAGGCCGGCCAGGCCCTCCCTCGACCGGGCGACCGGGTGCTCGTCGCCGCCGGCATTGCCGCCCCGGAACGATTCGCCTCCGCATTGGGCGACGCGGGATACGATGTCGCCGGCGTGGTGGCGTTCCGCGACCACCATCGCTTCACGCGCGGCAGTCTCCGCCGGATCGCCCGCCGGGCGGCGGAAACCGGAGTCGACCGCGTGCTCACGACCGAGAAGGACGCCGTCCGCCTGGCGCCCCTCGCGCCGTTCCCGGTGCCGCTGGCCGCGGTGCCGCTCGTCGCGTCGGTCGAGCCGCGCGAGGCGTTCCGCGCCTGGCTGCTCGAGCGCGTGGCCGCCGCCGCGGGACGCGCCGACCCGGCAGGAGACCGCCGGTGATCACGGCCGTGCGCTACCGCCTGGAGTACGCCGTCGTCGTCGGCCTCCGCGCTCTGGTCCGCAGGCTGCCGCGGCGCATCACGCTGGCCCTGATCCGCGGGCTCGGCGCCCTGCTCCACCGCCTGCACCGGGCGCGGCACGAGACCGGCGACGCCAACCTGCGCGCCGCGTTCCCGGAGCGGACCGCGGCGGAGCGCAACGCGATCCTGCGCGCCTCGTTCGTGCAACTCGTCAGGCACCTCATCGACCTCCTCGCGTTCGACGGACGGCTGCCTGAGTTCATGCCGCTCGTGGTGATCCATGGAGCGGCGCACGTGGAGCGGGCGATGGCGAAGGGTCGCGGCGTGATGTACTTCGCCGGCCACTACGGCAGTTGGGAGCTGCAGATCATGGCCCACGCGCTCCGCTTCGAGCCGATCGTCATCGTCGCGCGACCGCTCGACAACCCGTTGCTCGACGGGCTGATGGAGTCGGTCCGCACCCGCGTCGGCACCACCGTACTGCCCCGGCAGGGTGCGATGCGGGGCCTGCTGCGGGCGCTGCGCGACGGCCGCTCGGTCGGCATGATGATCGATCAGCACATCTCCGACCGGAGCGCGATTGACGTCCCCTTCTTCGGCCGGTCCGCCGCCACCACCACCGCTATTGCAACGCTGGCGCTCCGCTTCGGCGCGCCCGTCATTCCGATCTTCGCGGTGGCGCTGCCCGACGGGCGCTACCGCCTGGAGTACGAGCCACCGGTCGAAGCGCCCGCGCCCGACGACCCCGACCCGGTCCGGACCTATACCGAGCGCTGCACGAAACGCCTCGAGGTGCGCATCCGCGACGACCCCGGCCCATGGCTCTGGATGCACCGCCGCTGGCGGTGACCGTGGCCGCGCGGCGTCCCGTGGCGGCGATGACCTCTGGTACAATCTACGGATCCCGTTCGGCCGGACCCGGCGAACGGGATCCCTAGACAGGCCGGCGGACAGGCGGACACTGCGCACCAGTACCAGGAGGATCGACGCGATGGGAGTGAAGGTGGGTATCAACGGCTTCGGGCGGATCGGGCGCAACATCCTGCGCGCCGCGATGGCGCAGCCGGAGGCCGGCATCGACTTCGTCGCGGTCAACGACATCACCAGCCCGGAGACGCTGGCGCACCTCTTCAAGTACGACTCGGTCCTGGGCAACCTCGACGCCGACGTCGTGGTGGAAGGCGGCGGTCTCCGCGTCGGCGATACCCACTTCAGGGTGCTCTCGGAGCGGGATCCGGCGGCGCTGCCGTGGGGCGAGCTGGGCGTCGACGTCGTGGTCGAATCGACCGGCCTGTTCACGAAGCGCGACGATGCCGCGAAGCACCTCGCGGCCGGCGCGAAGAAGGTCATCATCTCCGCGCCCGCCAGGAATCCCGACCTCACGCTCGTGCTCGGCGTCAACGACGACGCGTACGACCCGGCGCGGCACGCGATTGTCTCGAACGCGTCGTGCACCACCAACTGCCTCGCGCCGGTCGCCAAGGTGCTCCACGAGTCGTTCGGCCTGCGCCGCGGCTGGATGACCACGATCCACTCCTATACGAACGATCAGAAGCTGCTCGACCTGCCGCACAAGGACCTCCGGCGGGCGCGCGCGGCGGGCGTGTCGATGATCCCGACCACCACCGGCGCCGCCGTCGCGGTGGGCAAGGTGCTGCCGGAGCTGGAGGGGAAGCTGGACGGGATTGCCATGCGCGTCCCCACGCCGAACGTCTCGGTGGTGGACCTCGTGGCGGATCTCGAGAAGCCGGCGACGGCCGACGAGGTCAACGCCGCGTTCGAGGCGGCGGCCGAGGGCCCGCTCAAGGGAATCCTCGGGGTAGCGACGGCGCCGCTCGTCTCGATCGACTTCAAGGGCGATGCGCACTCGTCGATCGTCGACGCGTCGTACACGAAGGTGATGGAGGGCGACTTCATCAAGGTGCTGTCGTGGTACGACAACGAGTGGGGCTACTCGTCGCGCTGCGTCGACCTGGTGAAGCTGATGGCGTCGAAGGGCGTCGCCTAGCTGCGTGGCGAAGCGTTCCATCCGCGACCTCGACCTCGACGGCCGGCGGCTCCTGATCCGCGTCGACTTCAACGTGCCGCTCGACGGCGGCGCGGTGGCGGACGACACGCGGATCCGCGCGGCGCTGCCGACGATGAACTACGCGCTGGAGCGCGGCGCCTCGCTGGTGCTCGCCTCGCACCTGGGCCGGCCGAAGGGCGTTCCGTCGCCGGCGTTGAGTCTCCGGCCGGTGGCGGCGCGCCTGTCGGCGTTGCTCGACCGTCCCGTGGCCTTCGCCGGCGACTGCGTCGGCCCGGCGGCGGCGGAGGCGGTGCACGAGGCGGGCGCGGGCGGCGTCACCCTGCTCGAAAATCTCCGCTTCCATCCGGAGGAGGAGGCGAACGACCCGGCATTCGCGGCGGCGCTCGCCGGCCTGGCCGACGCCTATGTGAACGACGCGTTCGGATCCGCGCACCGCGCCCATGCGTCGACCGCCGGCATCGTTGCGCACACCGCCGACGCGGCGGCGGGGCTACTGCTGGCGCGCGAGCTGGAGCACCTCGGGGCGCTGCTGGCGGCGCCGGAGCGACCGTTCGTTGCCATCCTGGGGGGCGCCAAGGTGTCGGGGAAGCTGGAGGTGATCGAGAACCTGCTGCCGCGGGTCGACGCGCTGCTCGTCGGCGGCGCGATGACGTACACGTTCTTCCTGGCGCGGGGGCTGCCGACCGGCCGGTCGCTGGTGGAGCCGCTCCTGGTGAAGGAGACGGCCCGGATCGAAGCGGCGGCGGCGGACCGCGGGGTGCGGCTGGAGCTGCCGTCCGACCATGTCGTGGCGGAAGGGCTCGACCCGTCGTCGGCGCACGCGTGCATCGCCGTGGACGACATCGCGATTGGCGACCGGATGGGCGTCGACATCGGACCGGCGACGGTGGAGACGTACGCCGGGATCATCGCGTCCGCGCGGACGGTGGTCTGGAACGGCCCGATGGGGGTTTTCGAGTCGGCGCCGTTCAGCGCCGGCACCGAGGGCGTCGCCCGCGCCGTCGCCGCCTGCGGCGGGACGACCGTCGTCGGCGGCGGCGATTCGGTGGCGGCCCTCGCCCAGGCCGGCGTCAGCGACCGGATATCCCATATTTCGACGGGCGGCGGCGCGTCGCTTGAATTCCTGGCGGGCCGGACGTTGCCCGGCGTCGCCGTCCTCCCGGATGCCTCGGAGTGATTTGACCATGCGCACGCCCCTCCTCGCGGCCAACTGGAAGATGCACAAGACGATCGCCGAGGCGGTCGCCTTCACGGAAGCGTTTCTGCCGCTGGCGGCCGACGCGGAGCACGCCGAGATCGTGATCGCGCCGCCCTTCACGGCGCTCGCCGCACTTGCCGCCGCGTGCCGCGGGACGAACATCGCGGTGGCGGGGCAGGATGTCCACTGGGAAGACCACGGCGCGTTCACCGGTGAAGTGAGCGTGGCGATGCTGGCCGAGGCGGGAGCGAGCCACGTGATCATCGGCCACTCCGAACGCCGGCGCCTCTTCGGGGAGACGGATGCGACGGTGAACCGGAAGGTGCGGGCGGCGCTGGCCGGTGAACTCACCCCCATCGTCTGCATCGGCGAGACGCTCGAGCAGCGCGAGGCGGACGAGACCGAGGCGGCGCTCGACGGTCAGATCGACGGCGGCCTCGCGGGGCTCGATGCGCCGCAAATCGGGACGATCGTCGTCGCCTACGAGCCGGTCTGGGCCATCGGCACCGGCCGGACCGCGACGCCCGACCAGGCGCAGGCGGCGCATGCCCACATCCGGGGACGGTTGGCGGAGCTGGCCGGAGCCGAGGCGGCGGGACGTTGCCGCCTCCTCTACGGCGGGAGCGTCAAGCCGGGGAACGCCGCGGAGCTGGCCGCGCAGGCGGACGTCGACGGGGCGCTCGTGGGCGGCGCAAGCCTGGATCCGGACGGTTTCGCCCGAATCGTGGCCGCCGCGCGGTGACCGGGCGCGGGGCGGCCCTTTGGTAGAATGAGAGTTCCATCCCGCAGGGACGGATTGCCGGTTTCCGTCAACCCGGCCGGAGAGGAGAGGAGCATGGGCAAGTGCGTGGCCTGGTTGGCCGCAGGGTTGATGGCCGTCGGCGCGGCGCATGCAGCCGCGGCGCAGGAATCGCTCCAGGCGCCCGACTGGGACAAGACCATCCGGATGCCCGAGGCGCCCGACCTCAATCCGGACCCGCACATCGTCGAGATCGAGCTGGAGGCGCGGATCGAGACCTTCGAAGTGGAGCCCGGGCTGAGCGTTGAGGCCTGGACCTACAACGGGCTCGTCCCGGGTCCAGTGATCCGGGTCAAGGTCGGCGACCGGCTCATCGTGCACTTCACCAACTCGCTCCCCGATCCGACGACCATCCACTACCACGGCCTCCGGGTCCCCATCGAGATGGATGGCGTGCCGGGCTATTCGCAGCCCCCGGTGGAGCCCGGCGGGACGTTCACCTACGACTTCATCGTGCCCGATGCGGGCCTCTACTGGTATCACCCGCACGTGATGTCGGCGGCGCAGGTGGGCTTCGGCCTCTACGGTGCGTTCCTGGCCGAGGACCCGGCCGAGGTCGAGACCGTGGGCGTGGCCGACAGTCTCGTGATCCTGCTCAGCGACATGGCGGTCACCGACGAGGGCGAGCTCGATGATCCCGACTCCGGCGGCTCGGCCGGGATGGCGTTCGGTCGTGAGGGTAACCACGTGCTGGTGAACGGCCGCAAGACACCGCACATGGTGGCTCGGTCGGGTGCGCCCCAGCGCTGGCAGATCGTCAACGCCGCCAAGAGTCGCTACTACATGCTCGACCTGGGCGAGGACTACACGTTCACCCGGATCGGCGGCGACGGTGGCCTCATCGAGTATTCGGTGGAAGAGGACTTCCTGGTGCTCGGGGCCGGAGAACGGGCCGACGTCATCATCACCCCGCGCGGCGCGCCGGGTGAGGAGCTCATGCTGCGGTCACAACTGCATGATCGCGGCTACGGCAGCACCGAGATGCGGTCCATCGAGGACCTCGTGGCGATCACCATCACGGATCAGCCCGAGTACGCCGGCGACCCGCTACCCAGGGTCACGCGCGAGATCGAGCCGTTCAGCACCGAGGGCGCCACCGAAGTCAACCTGACCCTCACCATCGATCAGGATCCGACCAGCCTGGAATTCGAGTACGGCATCAATGGCATACCGTACTGGGAGGCGAGCCCGGTGCTCGCGGAGTTGGGCGAGACGCAGATCTGGACGGTGGAGAACACGACGCCCTGGTCCCATCCGCTGCACCTGCACGGGTTCTTCTTCATGGTGCTCGACGAGGACGGCGCTCCCGTGCGGCCGTACGAGTGGAAGGACACGGTGGACGTTCCGTTCAAGCAGACGCGCCGCCTGCTCGTGCGGTTCGACGAAGACCGGCCGGGAACGTGGCTCTTCCACTGCCACATTCTCGACCACGCGGCGGGCGGCCTCCTGAGTACGGTCCACCTGGGCCTGCCGATCGAGATGTACAAGCCCTTCGGCAGTCACTAGCGGCAGTCTTGTGCTGGCGCGCCGGTCTCGTGCTGGCGTCCCGGCCTTCGGTCCGATTGCCCCGCAGGGGACACGCTCGGAACACGGTATAATGGCCGGATGCTGAGCATGGTGCTCTCCGGTGTGTACGTCCTTGTCTGCCTCCTGCTTCTGGTGGTAGTGCTGTTGCAACAGGGAAAGGGCGGCGACATCGCGGCGGCGTTCGGCGGCGGCGGTACGCAGGCGGCGTTCGGCGCGCGCGCCGGCGCGACGCTGCTGACGCGCGTGACCACCATCCTGGGCGCCCTCTTCATGCTGGGGGCTCTCGTGCTGGCGATCATCGGTCAGCGCGGCCCGGGCTCGGTGGTTAGCGGCCTCGATGCGCCCCCGGTCGCCCCGGTCGAGGCGGGGGCGCTGACCGAGCCGACGACCGCCGGCGAAGCGACCGGCGCGGCGGCGGACGAGTCGGCCGGCGACGCCGAGGACGCTTCACCGGCGCCGCAATAGCGCCGCGGCACGCAAGCCACTGCGGAAGTGGCGGAACGGCAGACGCGCCAGCTTGAGGGGCTGGTGAGCCAATGGCTCGTGGGGGTTCAAATCCCCCCTTCCGCACCAAACAACTCAGGGACAACCTGGCTGTCCGACAACCGGCAGCCAACGTCACGTAGTGTCACGTTTTTGTGCGTAAAAACTTGACACTGCGTCGCTATCGTGGCTAGGGTCGAGTATGGTCGGACAAACCGACCCTCTCACGGGAGCACGACCGGTCGCAAGCTGGGTCCGACAGCAGATCGAAGAGGGCGGCGAGCGTCTGTGGCGCTTCGACGACTTCCCCGGCGCCCCGGTGTCTGCGGTCGCCCAGGCCCTCTCACGCCTGGCGCGTAAGGGAACGCTGGAGCGCCTGAGCAAGGGTATCTACTACCGGCCCCGCAAGACGGCTCTTGGCAAGAGCCGCCCGAACCCGGCCACCATCCGTAAGCTCGCGAGCGCGCACGATAGGTCGGTCTTCCCTGCCGGCATCGCGGCGGCCAATCTCCTGGGGTTCACAACGCAGAGCGCTGGCCGCAGCGAGGTCGCCACGACCGGCTTCCGGCTGCCGCGCAAGCTGTTGGGGAGCGACACGCTGGTCCACACTCGCAGACCGGAAGCCTGGAAAACGCTGTCTGATACAGATGCGGCGCTACTCGATTTCCTCCGCCGGGCGGGCAGGACGAGCGAACTGTCGCCGGAAGATACCGCCAAGCGCATGCTGGCGCTGTGCCGTGAAGGCGGATGCTTCGAACGGCTGCTGGCGGTCGCCGCAACCGAACCGCCACGCGTGCGGGCGATGCTTGGGGCCATCGGCTCCGAACTCGGCAAGAAGCCCACCGCACTCAACGGGCTGCGCCACTCGCTCAACCCGGTTTCGCGCTTCGATTTCGGGATGCTGGGAGGGCTGGATCACGCGGCCGACTGGCAGGCCAAACGGAGTCCGGTCTCCCCCGGCGCACTGGTACGCGCGCCAGTACCATAATAGGCACGTGCGGGAAGCGGCAGCGCTCATCGTGGCGGTCGCCGTGGCGGTGCCGATCGCGCTGACGCCGATCGCGGCGCAGGAGGAAGACGCCGGCAGTCTCGGCCCGCCCGCCCTCTACGACGAACTGCGCGAGGCGGCGCCAGAGCCGGCCGGGCGCATTCCCGCCGATGCCCGGCTGCAGGTCGATCGCTTCGAGTTCTCCTTCGACGGCGGCGACCTGTACGTCGTCCCGCCGATCGGCGGGCGCGACACCATCGCCGTCTACCTGGGGCGCGGCACGCTCAGGGCGCATCCCCCCGACGGCGTGGAGCTGCAGCAGCTCCGCAAGCTGATTGAGGCCGACACGATCGAGGAGCCGTTCGACCGGTTCGTCGTCTGGTTCACCGGCGACCTGGGTGCGCGGCTGCGGGCGCTGGCGGACCCCGACGCTCCGGGCCGCGACGCGCGCCGCGCCGCCGACCTGCTCGACGACCGCCGCGAGTCGCTGCTGGAGCACCGCCTGTTCAACCCCGACGCCCGGGTGGCGATGGATCTGTGGCGCGCGGCGGCCGAACCGCCGCTGCCCGACGCTCCCCGGGGGTTTGTCTTCGCCGAGATCGACGGGCGCGAGCACGACTGGATCACCGTCGAACTGGAACCGTGGTACCAGGAAGAAGTGGGGGTGCTGCGCCACAACCGGGGACGGCGCCTCACCGAAGTCTGGCTCGGCGCGCACGCGCTCGACGATTTCGATCCGGCCACCGTCGCGCCCACCGTGGGGCGCTTCCCCCGCGACCCGGAAGCACTCGGCCCGGTCGATCCCGAGGAGTCATCGGACCGGGATGACGACGACGAGTGGACCGCCCGGGACTACGGGCTGTCGCCCCGACTCCTGCATCCGGACCGCGAGGGCTGGGAGCCCCGGGTGTCGGTGTCGCGCACCGACGCGGATCTGGCGATCGAGGGGAACGGCGAGGTCGTGGCAAGCGTCGCGCTGGTGGTGGAGCCGCTCGTCGATCTGTCCGCGTTCCGGATCCGCGTCAGTTCGCTGGCCGAGATCATCGACGTCCGCTGGCGCCCGGACGTGCCGGCCGGCGTCGACGACATCCTCGAAGTCCCCCTGTTTGACCACGCCGCGTCGGGTGATCCCGAAGAACCTCCGCCGCTCACCGGCCAGCCGGTCCATTGGGTGCAGGAGGACGATCCCCGCATGATGGAGGACGACCGCTACGATCCGCGGCTGGTCGTCCTGTTGCCGGAGCCCGTCGCGGCGGGGCGCCGGTTCGTTCTGGAAATCGCCCTCGAGGGAGACCTCGTGCACCGGCTCCCCGACCAGCGAGGTCACCTGCTGAGAGACACGACCAACTGGATCCCCCGCCATCCCGACAACCGGCAGCAGCGGTTCAACCTGGTGTTCCGGACACCCGAGCGCTATCGCATCGCGAGCGGAGGCGCGCTGGTGGACGAACACGTGGATGACGACACGCGGATCACGCGATGGGCCACGGCGCAGCCGGTTCGCAACCTGATGGCCTTTCACATGGGCCGATTCGAGATCGACGAGCTGACGGACGCGGCGGCGGACGCGTGGACGGACGAACTGGCGGCAGCGGTGGAGGCAGCGGACGACCTGCCGCCGATCGCCGTCTACGCCGACCGGCACCACCGCGGCTTCGCGCCGGGCAACCGCGAGAAGACGATGACGGACCTGGTCGGGGCCATCCGCACGTTCAGCGACTACTTCGGCCCCTACCCGTTCGAATCGCTGCTCGTGACCGAGACCCAGGAGTACCTGGGGCAGGCGTTCCCGGGCCTGGTGCTGCTGAGCTTTACGGCGTTCGGGCAGATGCACACCCACGAGCAGGAGCTGTTCCGATCCCACGAGGTGGCGCACCAGTGGTGGGGGGCCGGGGTCGACTGGGAGACGTACCGGGACCAGTGGATGTCGGAGGGTTTCGCGCACTACTCGGGCGCCCTCTACGCCCTGGACGGCCTGGAGGACGAGGACAAGTTCGTCGACATGCTCGACGCGTGGCGCCTCGACGTGCTGGGCCAGGTGAACGTCGGCCGAACGGTCGGTCTGCGGCAGTTCGGCCTCCATCCCGCGATGATTCGGCGCAGCGACGGCCACGAGTCCGGCCCGGTGGTGGCCGGCTTCCGGCTGCAGACGATCGACACGCCGTTCGACTACCGCGTGCTCGTCTACGAGAAGGGCGCGTTCATCCTGCACATGCTCCGCATGCTGCTGCTCGATCCGGAGACGGGCGACGACGACCGGTTCCGCCGTCTCATGCGCGGTTTCGTCCGTGGCCATGTCGGCGGGGCGGCGAGCACGCAGGACTTCGAGGCGGCGGTAACCGAGGCGTTCGGCGAGCCCATGGACTGGTTCTTCGATCAGTGGGTCTACGGCGTGGACGTGCCACGGTACATTCCCGAGCTGGAAGTGGTTTCCGCAGCGGACCTGGCGGACGGTCCGGCGGCGCGCGAGATCGCGGCGGGAGAAGCGCCCTTCGTGCTCACCGGGACGGTTCGTCAGGAGGATGTGCCGCCCGGGTTCCGGATGCCGGTGCCGGTCCGCATGACGTTCGCCGACCGCGATCCGATCTTCCGGCGGATCTGGGTGGACGGCCCCGAGGTGACGGTGGAGATTCCGCTACCGGCCGAGCCGGAGGAGGTGGAGTTCAACTGGCGCCACGGCGTGCTGGCCTACTCGCCGTAGCCCGCCGGGGCTTGCTTTCGTGCGTCAGCGGCGATGAGCAGCGGCGGAAGGAGCAGAAAGTCGGCGCCGAGCGCGAGCACGACCGTGGTCATCACCATCAGTCCGAGCGACCAGCTCACCTCGAACCCGGACGTAGCAAATACGGAGAAGCCGGCCGCCAGCACCACCGTTGTCGTCAGCAACGCCGGACCCACGGTACGAAACGTGGTGCGCACGGCGTCCGGCGCGGACTGACCCTCACGCCGGGACTTCATGTACTCGCACAGGAAGTGAATCGTGTCGTCCACGACGATCCCGAAGACGATGGCCACCATCACCGACGACGCAATGCCGACCTGGCCCACGAAATAGCCCCACAGGCCGAAGGTCATCATGGCCGGGAGGAAGTTCGGCACGAGACTCAGCAGGCCGATCCGCACGCTCCGGAACACGAAGATCAGGATGACCGAGATGAGGGCCATCGCGGTGATGGTGCTGCCCAACATGCTGTCGATGCTCCTCGCCGAGACATGAGCGAACATCATGCTCTGGCCGGAGGCCTCACCGGCCAGACCGGGCGCATTGGCGTCGAGCCATGCCTGCGCCCGGTCATCGAGCTCTCGCAGCTCCCGGGACCAGGCGCCATCGGACGCGACGACCATCCGCGTAGCCGACCTGGCGATGTCGATGCGGTTGTTGAGGTCGCTTCCGAACGGGAGCGAGAACTCATACAGCAACAGGTACTGCGCCGCCAGCTCCCCGTCGTCGGGGAGGCGATCGAAGGCCGGATCATCGCCGTTCATGTTCCGGTTGAGACGCTTCATGATGTCCGAGAAGACCTGGACGTGCGTGACCTCGGGCTGCGACCGGAACCACTCGGCGAATGCGTCGATGCGACGCAAGTATTCCGGATCGGTGATGCCGCCTTCGCGCCCCGCGTCCAGCGAATACTCCAGCGTGTCGATGCTGGCGAGATTCTCGGAGACGAAGTCCGACTGGCGGCGGAATTCGTACCCCTCGTCGAAGTACTCCCTCGGGTTGTCGCTCAACTCGACCAGCGGTACGCCGGCCGCCAGCACGACCACCCCCGCCGCGACGGACCACAGCAGAACCCGACGGCGCCCCACGACGAAATCGGCGAGACGACCGAGCGCGGCGCTCGGCCCCCCGACGCTCGCGTTCGCCCGCAACGGGAGGAGCGAGAGCAACGCCGGCAGCAACGTCATCGTGTAGACGAAGGCGCACAGCACGCCGAAAGCCACGTAGTTGCCCAGGTCATGGAACGGCGGTGATTCGGCGGCGTTCAGGCTGAGGAAACCGATCCCGGTGGTAACCGACGTGAGGAAGATCGGGTACGTATTGACGCGAAACGCCTCCGCGATCGCGGACCGCCGGTCCAGCCCCTGCCGCAATCCCAGGAGCACCGTGCTCACCACGTGGATCGAATCCGCGACGGCAATCACCATGACGATGATCGGGACGCCGGAACTGGCGGGACTGAACACCGCGCCCGTCCAACCGGCGAACCCGAGGGTGGTGCCGACCGCGAAGGTCAGGACGGCGACGACGGCCGCCGTGCCCAGGACCGACCGCAGCAGCAGGGACGCCAGGACCACGATGATGAGGAACACGAGTGGCGTCCGCGTCTCGAGGTCCTCCGCCGTGGCCTGCGCGAACGCCCGGTGCATCGGCACATCGCCGGTCACGTAGTAGTCGATGTCCGGATGGCTGGCGCGCGCTTCCTCCAGCAGCGCGTCGAGGTATGCGTTGATCTCGCTGACTGCCTCATCCTGATTCTCGGGCAGCACGAAATTGATCACGACGCCCGCCGCGCGTCCGTCCGTGGCGACCAGGCGGCCGGCGAGTTCCACGGAGTCCAGGGCGATGGACTCGACGCGGGCCAGATCGGCATCGCCCAGCGAGCTGGCGTCCTCGACCAGCGGAGCGACAATCAGGTCATCCTCGCCGAGCGCCTCGCTGTGACTGAAGTTCGTGAGAGAGTCGACGCGGCTGGCATAGGGCGCCGTCCACGCGGCGTCGGTCAGCTCCACGACCGCACCGAGCGCCTCCCGGGTGAATACCGTCCCCTCGCGAGGCGCGACCGCAATCAATGCGCGGTCGATGCTGGAGTACGTATTCTGCAGGTCCTGCCACGCGAGAAGCTGCGGATTGTCGTCACTGAACAGGACGAGATAGTCGTTTGTGACGCCGACGAAACGGGCGCCCGCCCCCGCGGCCAGCATCAACAGCACCGTGCCCGCGACCACGACCCACCGGTAGCGCAGGGTGGCTTCGACGTAACGGTCCAAGAGTGGAGCATCCATAGTTGCCGGCTCACCCGCATCCATCAGAAGTTGAACACCAGACTCACGTCGAAGAAACTATCGCGACGCATAGGGTAGTGAATGTCCCTCTCGTCCACTTGAACCAGCACAACCGCTTCCGCCCGCACCGACCACCGATCCGAAGCTCGCCGACTGAACTCGAACACCAGTGATTGCGTCGTGCGTCTCGCATCGGCCAGCACGCCGGCGACGACTTCGGTACTCTGGATGTCGTTGAACGGCAGGCGCATGGCCAGGAAGATGTCGTTCTCGAGCGTGTTCGGGGAACGGCTGGGGGTCGCCCCCGCACCGCGGCTGTCGTAGCTCCATTCGCCCAGCACCCCGATGTCGGCGCTGCCGCCACCGACCCCGTAGAAGGTGTACTCCCCGCCCGCCACCGACGCAAAGTAGCCCTGCTTGCGGCCGAAGAGGTTGCGAGAACCCCCGCGCTGAATGGCCTCCCCCTTCAGCAGCCACGACCCAAGGGTCAACTGGGCGTCCAGGCCGACCTGGCGTATCTGGTCGTAGTGCTGGATGAGGACCGGCTCGCCGCCCGCGTCGATATCCGGCAGGAGGAACGGTTCGCGGCTGGTGCCGTCGAATGCGCTGACACCGAGATCCAGAGGCCCCGCGGTGCGGCTGTACCGGGCCGCCAGGTCGAAGTTCCACCGCCCGGCATCGCTCTCGTAGCGGACACCCTCGTGGTCGATGACAAACGGCAGGCGGAGACGCCCCTGCCGCCCGGGAAACGTGCGGGCCCGATGCAGGGTCATTCCGAGCACCTCCAGCGTTCCCCAGTCGCCGAACCAGGTGACGTGCGCCATGGGCTGCCCCAGCTTGGCTTCGCCGTTGGGGTGCTCGACGAAGTCCACCTGGTTGACGATGTCCACGAGCCGTTGCGACTCGGTGACGCCCCAGAACACCTGACCGACCCCGAGACGCGCCTCCCAGCCGCTATCGCCGATGTCACCGAACAGCAGGAAGTAGGCTTCGCGCAGATCGAGGTGGGTGCGGCGCGGATCGGAATGGTCGTAGCGGAAGAACGGCGATAGCGTGAAGCTTCGCCCCCCGGCGCCCTCGACGTACAACGTCGGCTCCGCGGCGAAACCGTTCGCCAGCGAGCGCTGGCCCTGAAACGGACCCTCGGCAGGAAAGAGACGCGCCTCCGCGCTCACGCGGCCGCTGAACTCGACCGTGAGCGGGACCGCTTCATCCTCGGTCTCGTCCTGGGCCTGGACGGCCACGAGGGACACCGCGAACCCCGCCGTCGTCAACGCTGCGCGACACAGCGCCGTCCGGAGGTTCATCAGCGCGCACGGCGTAGCGCCGTCTGGGAGAAATCGTCGTCCTCGAGACCCGTTTGAAACTCGTAGTCCGCCCAGGTCAGCACGGTGCTCTTGCCCGTGAGGTGATTCTCCATCGTCATCGTGCCGGCCCGCCAGTAGCGATCGAGGTGCTGTTCGTAGTCCGCCACGGTAAGCGTCTTCAGAAGCTCATCCCGGCGGTCGTAGTACTCCACCTTCCAGACGCGGCGCTCGTCCGTGTCGCGCCAGACCACCTGCCGGAGATAACCCGACCGTTCGTTCGTGGGCACCCGTTCGGTCACCGTGCACGACAGATCTCCGCACGGCTCGTCGCGCAGATACCCGTAAGTGAACTTCTCCACCACCACTGGAGACAGGTCCTCGTACGCGAACTCGCTGCCCATGAACGACCCGGACTGGTTCGCCGAACTGATGCGCCGGACGCGCCGCATCGCGGGAAGGTAGATCCATTGGTCGTCCGCGCCCTCGCGATGGGAGTGCACCAGAAACGCGGTCCCCCTGACGTCGCGGGGATCGTCGAACACGAACAGGGTCTTGTCCCCGTCGTCGGGCACCTCAAGCACCTGCACGCGAAGCTCGCGCCGGCTCTCCTGTCCCTGCCGGTTGCGCAGCACCATGACCTGCGTGGCCGTGAAGTCGCCGAAGCCCGCGTCCCGTGCCCGGGCGTCTTCGGCGATTGCCAGCCCGGCCTCTGCGGGCGTCTGGGCCCCGGCATGAACGGGCGCCAAACCGCCATGCCATGCGACGGCGGCCAGCAGCAGACCCAGCGCCCACCGGAGCGACGCGGGTCGTGATCGGTTGTATGCGGGCATCAGCGATTCCTCCGGTTCCGGTTTCAGGCTTCCTCACCACCGTGTCGATCGGTCGGATTGGACCTCGTCCGGCAAATCGTAGGCGAATCGGTCCTCGCCGAGGTCGGCCAGATCGAGAACATGCAGGAACGAGTTTCTGCTTCGCGCCTTGCCCCAGGCCGGGAAGAGCCTCCCGAGCCCCCGTTGCAGCCGGGCCTTGGTTCTCAGCCACGGCAGCAGGGTCAGCGCGCGGCCCGGCGGAAAACGCAGTTTGTCGGCCGTCGTGTCGCCGATCAGTTCCCGCGACACCCGGAAGATGTACTGCGCCGCCGACTTTCGTTGCTTGGGATCGCTTATGCCGACCACGACAGGGGCGCTGTTGACGATGCAATGGGCGAGCGCGATGGCATCGTAGTCAGGCTCCGGTTCGCACGTGCTGGCCACCTCGAGCAGGCGCAGCGCCTCGGCCTGGCTATGGAACAGGATCGATTCGGGGGCGCCCATGACCCAGGCCGTGTAAGACCAGATCTCCATGATCCCGGCGCGGCCATCGTCGTTCAGTTGCGCGCCGAGCATCTCCGCGCATTCGATCATCCGCGCGGAGAAGGCGGCGGCGGCCAGGGCGGTGTGCCCGGCGCTGATCGGCACGCCCCAGGCATCGTGATCCCATTCCTCCGCATCGGCGAACAGCCAGCGGACGCGCGCATGCACCATGCGGATGCGCAGCGTCAGTTTCCAGCCGTCCCCGGACGGCTCGACGCCGCCCGGCATGAAGATGTCCATCAGGTGGCGAATGTTCTGCTTCAACCGCCGGACGCCATCGTCGATCAGCCGTCCCGTTATCGCGAACGACTTGCTGATCATCGTGGCGAAGCCCTCCACGATGGCGCCGGCCACGAAGGCGGCCAGTATGTGGTCCGAATTCCGGAGAAAGGCCCGGCACCCGTGCCGCCCCGCCGCGGGGTCGTACCACGCGGGCACCGTGGTCACTTCGTGAATCAGGTTCTGCAGGCTCCGGGGCGCATCGCGCAGGACGCGCTCGTCCAGCTCGATCGCCCCGCCGATCAGCCGCGTCGTTTCCTTGCCGTCCAACCCTCCGACGTCGCGCATGACGGCGTCGGCCAACGGATCGCCAATCCACAATTGGGCCCCGTACTGTTCGGCGAGGTCTGGAGCGATCAGCTTCGCTCGCGCGTAACCGTCAGCGTAGAGGGCTGGGACCGACGCCTTCATGGGGAAGCAACGCCAAACTTCGGATCCGTTAAAGTTAACACAGCCGCCGCGGCTGGTCCGCCCCTGGTGGCCCCGGCCCGGATCCTGCGGTCTCGCCTCATGGGAGAAGGTCGGCCATGGCGAGGGTGCGCTGCGCGGCGGCGATCACCGGGCGCTCGATGAGCTTGCCGTCCACCAGCAGGACACCCTCCGACTGTTGTTCGTAGGCTTCGATGATGCGTCGCGCCCACGCCACCTCGTCGGCGCCGGGTGAATACGCTTCCTGAATGACGGCCACCTGCGTCGGGTGGATCGCCGCCTTGCCGCCGAACCCGAGGGCTCGCGTCCGTCGGCTCTCGTCGGCCAGGGCGTCGAGGGCCGGCACCTCCAGGAACGGCGTGTCGAGCGCGCTCACGCCGGCCGCCGCCGCCGCCGACACAACTCGCGAGCGCGCATAGAGCAGCGCGTCCCACTCGATGGCGCAGCCGACGTCGGCGCTGTAGTCGACGGCGCCGAAGAATATCGCCGAGACCTGTGGCGACGCCGCGGCGATCGCCTCCGCCGCCGACACCCCCTGCGCCGTCTCCACCTGCGCGATGAGGGGCAGCGCGGGCGCGGTAGCCGCCAGCGCTTCCGCCGTGGTACGGATCACCTCCGCTCCCCCGCACTTCGGCAGCATCAGCGCGTCGGGCCGGATACCGCTGTCGCGGATCGCCTCGAGGTCGCGGCGGCCTGCCTCGGTCGCGGGATCGTTGATCCGGAGGCTGGTCTCCGCCCGGACCGGCGCGCGCCCGGTGAAGAGCGCGATGGCCGCGGCGCGCGCATCGTCCTTTTTCGCGAACGCGACGCCATCCTCCAGGTCGATGCAGACTGCGTCGGCGCCGGTCGCCAGCGCCTTGGGGTAGCGGTCGGGACGCACCGCCGGCACGAACAGCAGGCTCCGGCGGACGCGGAACGGCGGCGCCATCTCAGGGGCCGGGCGGGTCAGTCGTGACCGTAGAAACGGGCCATCGCGGCCAGCCGCTCGTCGATTTCGGCGCGGTCGATCCAGCGGCCGCGCACCATCACGCCCGCCGGATTGCGGACGTTCGCAATGTCGTCTATCGGGTTCGCGTCGAGCAGTATCAGGTCGGCCCGAAGACCCACGGCCACCGTGCCGAACTCGCCTTCCGCCCCGAAATACTCCGCCGGCCGGCGCGTGCCGATTTCCAGCACGTCGTACGGTGTCATCCCCACGTCGACGTAGAGCGCCATCTCGTGGTGCATGGCGAAGCCCGGGACGCTGAAGATCTGCGGCGAGTCGGTGCCGAGCGCGATGTTGGCTCCGCCGAGATAGAGCGCGCGCAGGATCCGGCGGCGCAGGTCGGCGACGCGCCGGTTCGCCTCGATGTCGCTTGCGCCGAGCCGAGTGTCGACCGACTGGCGCCATCGATCGACCGTCTCCGGCGGCATATAGCGCACCTCCGGCCGCTCCGGCAGGACGTCCACCGAACCCCGATCGTTGTAGAACGCGGTTTCCCAGAGCACCATCGTCGGCACCACCCACGCGCCCGCGTCCACGGTCGCCTGGACCAGCTCCGGGATGCGCGATTCGTCCACCTCGTCGAGCAGCGCGCCCACCTCCCGCAGCCCGCGCTGATCGTCCGGCCGCGTGTCCTCGTCTACGAGCGCCTCCACGTAGTTGTCGAGGTGATCCACCGACACCTGACCCGACGCGAGCGCGTGGCGCAGGCCTACGAAATCGGAAACATGCCCGCCGAACGGGATGCCCACCTCGTTCGCGGCGGCCGCCATCGCGTCGAATACCTCGAGGCTCAGCCCCTCGTGCGTCTTGATCAGGTCGTAGCCGTCCACCTTGTAGGTGCGCGCGAGCCGGTCCGCTTCCTCGGGCGTCTCCACCCGCTGGCCGCTCATCGACACGCTCGCGAGATAGAGGTTCGGGCCGAGGAACAGTCCCCGCTCGATCGACTGCCGCAGGCCGAACTGCGACGGGTCGCCCTGCATGCCGCGGATCGTGGTCACTCCGTTGGCGATGTAAAGGAAGAGAAGGTTGCGGATGTCCTCGTCGCTCTGGCCCGAATTGGGAAGGTGGCCATGCATTTCGGCCAGGCCCGGCATGAGGTAGCGGCCGCTGCCCTCGACGATTTCCACTCCCTCGGCCGGCGCGATGCGATCGGCGGCGTCGATGGCCGCGATCCGCCCGTCGGCGATCACGACCGTCTGGTTCTCGAGCACGCGGTCGCGGTCCATCGGCAGGACGTTGACGCCGACAAACGCCAGATCTCCCTCGGCGACCGCCGGCGGATCCCCGCTGGCGCACCCGGCGAGCAGGCCCGCGGCCACCGCCACCGCAAGCACGATCCGGGTGGCGCGCACGTTCCCGCCGGTGAACCCGCCTCCGCTGGCGCGCCGGCTCCCAGACCGGCAATCGCCATTCGACACGTATGCGTTCATTCCTTTACCTCCGGCCTTGCGCTTGCATACTTCGGCACATGCCCTCGCTTGTACACCATGAACGTGCGCTTGTAAGTGATGACGACAGTGCCGTCCTGCTTGAATCCCCGCGTCCGCACGGTGACGATTCCGACGTTCGGCCGCGACTTCGATTCGCGCGTCTCCAGCACCTCGCTCTCCGAATAGATCGTGTCGCCGTGAAAGACCGGCGCCGGCAAGCGCACCTCGTCCCATCCCAGGTTGGCCATCACGTTCACCGACAGGTCCATCGTCGACTGGCCGGTGACGAGCGCCAGGGTGAAGGTGGAGTCGACCAGCGGCCGCCCGAACTCGGTTTGCTCGGCGTAGGCGTAGTCGAAATGGATCTTGTTGACGTTCTGCGAGAGGAGCGTGAACCAGACGTTGTCGGATTCGAGGACCGTGCGGCCGAGCGGATGCCGGTAGACATCGCCCACCTGAAAGTCCTCGAAAACGCGACCCGTCCAGCCTTCCTTCACCGCCATCGCGTTCCTTCCGGGATCCGTCCTCTCGCGCGCACGAAACTGCTGTCGCCGCAACCGACGATTCTAAATCAACGATCCCCAGCAGACTGTTTCCGCGTTCAGTCCGTAGAGCCCTTGACCAGCTTCAAACGATGCCGGCGGCCCGCCAGGCGGCGACCGTCTCCGGCGCGTAGCCGAGTTCCGCCAGAATCGCGTCGGTCTGCTCGCCCACGTCCGGCACGGCATCCATCCGCGGCTCGACGCCGTCGAGCGTGGTCGGCGGAATCGTCATCCGGATCGGCCCGGCCGGCGATGGCGCCTCGCGCCAGCGGTCGCGCGCCGCAAGCTGCGGGTGGGCGGCGAACTGCGCCATCGACCGCATCCGGGCGTTGGCGATGCCGGCCCGATCGAGCCGCTCGACGATTGCCTCCGCCGTGAGGTCCGCGAACTCGTCGTGGATCACGGCGTCGAGCGCGTCACGATGCTCCAGCCGCTTCGCGTTTGCGTCGAAGCGGGGATCCGCCGCCAGCTCCGGGCGTTCCAGCGCCACTTCGCAGAACCGGACCCACTCGCGTTCGTTCTGCAGCCCCAGGAAGACCGTCTCGCCGTCGGCGCCGGCGAAGGGCCCGTACGGCGCGATAGAGGCGTGCCGCGCGCCGCTCCGCCGGGGCGGCGATCCGCTGCCGAGGGTGTAGTAGAGCGGGAACCCCATCCACTCGCCCAGCGCGTCCAGCATCGAGACATCGACCGTCGACCCCTCGCCCGTCCGTTCGCGGCGCAGGAGCGCGGTCAGCACGCCGGCGTAGGCGTACATGCCGGCGGCGATGTCGGCGACCGGGACGGCCGACTTCACCACCTCGTCCTCCGTTCCCGTAATCGCGACGACGCCCGCCTCCGCCTGAACCAGCAGGTCGTACGCCTTCCGGTCCCGGTACGGCCCGCCGTCGCCGTAGCCGGAGATGTTGCAGACAATGAGGCGCGGGTCGCGTCCGCGGAGCGTGGCGGCATCGAGGCCGAGGCGTTCGGCGGCGCCCGGCGCAAGGTTCTGCACGACGACGTCCGCGCGGCGGATGAGCCGCTCGACGACGGCACGCGCCTCGGGGCGCTTGAGATCGAGGGTGAGCGACTCCTTCGACCGGTTGAGCCAGACGAAGTGACTCGACAATCCCCGGACGGCGCGGTCGTAGCTTCGGGCGAAGTCCCCGGCGCCGGGTCGCTCCAACTTGATGACGCGCGCGCCGAGGTCGGCAAGCTGACGCGTCGCGAACGGTGCGGCGACCGCCTGCTCGACCGCGACCACCATCACGCCGTCAAGGGGGCGGTCCGCCATCAGAACGAACGGGGCAGGCCGAGCACGTGCTCGGCGACGTAGGAAAGGATCAGGTTCGTGGACACCGGCGCCACCTGGTAGAGGCGGGTTTCGCGGAACTTCCGCTCGACGTCGTACTCCGCCGCGAAGCCGAAGCCGCCGAAGGTCTGCACGGCGACGTTCGCCGCCTCCCACGACGCGTCGGCGGCCAGCAGCTTCGCCATGTTCGCCTCGGCGCCGCACGGCCGGCCCGCATCGAAGAGCGCCGCCGCGCGCTGGCGCATCAGGTCGGCCGCCTCGATGTCGACATGGGCGCGGGCAATCGGAAACTGGACGCCCTGGTTCCGGCCGATCGGCCGGTCGAAGACCACCCGCTCGTTCGCGTAGCCGACCGACCGCTCGATGAACCAGCGGCCGTCGCCCACGCACTCGGCCGCGATCAGGATGCGCTCGGCGTTCAGTCCGTCGAGCAGGTACCGGAACCCGCGCCCCTCTATCCCGATCAACTGGGACGCGGGCACTTCCAGGTTGTCGAAGAAGACCTCGGTCGTCGCGTGGTTCATCATCGTCCGGAGCGGCCGGATGGTGACGCCGTTGCCGACGGCGGTGCGCAGATCGATCAGGAATACCGACAGTCCGTCGGTCTTCTTCGCGATCCGGTCGAGCGGGGTAGTGCGGGCGATCAGCAACATCAGGTCGGAATGCTCGGCCCGCGAGATCCACACCTTCTGGCCGTTCACGATGTAGCGGTCGCCGTCGCGCACGGCCATCGTCCGAAGCTGCGTGGTGTCGGTGCCGGTGGTCGGCTCCGTCACCCCGAACGCCTGCAGCCTCAGCTCGCCCGCCGCGATCTTCGGCAGGTATTCCTGCTTCTGGGCGTCTGAGCCGTGCCGCAGCAGCGTCCCCATGATGTACATCTGCGCATGGCACGCCGCCGCGTTGCCGCCCGAGCGGTTCACTTCCTCGAGAATGACCGACGCCTCGGCGATGCCGAGGCCGGCGCCGCCGTAGGCCTCCGGGATGAGCGCCGCCAGGAAACCCGCTTCGGTCAGCGACCGGACGAACGCCTCGGGGTACGCCTCTGCCCGGTCGAGTTCGCGCCAGTAACTGTCCGGGAACTGCCGGCAGAGCTCCCGCACCCCGCTGCGGAGGTCGTGGTGCAGTTCGTCCTGTGCCGCCGACACGCCGTTCATTGTCGCGTCCCCCACTCCGCGCGGGCAACTCCCGCAGGGCGGCGCGCCAGACCGCGTGCTAAGATGCTGCCGACCCCTCCCGATGGATGCCGCAGCAGTCCAGCCGTTCCTGAAGTGGGCCGGCGGCAAGCGCCAACTGCTACCGGTGCTGCGCAGCTTCTACCCGGCCCGGTTCCGTAGCTACCATGAGCCGTTCCTCGGAAGTGGCGCGGTCTTTTTCGACCTGGTCAACCTCGGGCTGCTAAGTCCGGGCCGCGTTCGCCTCACCGACGTGAACGCCGACCTGATCGGCTGCTGCCTGCGCCTGCGTGACCGGGCGGACGGAGTGATAGCCGCCCTCCAGCGGCTCGACAGAGCCCGGCGCCGCGACCCGGAAGCACACTACTACCGGGTGCGCGACCGGGAGTTCAATCCGGCGCGGGCGGCCATCATGAACGGATCGGCGCCGCGTCCCGACGCTTACACGCCCGAACTGGCCGCGATGCTGATTTACCTGAACCGGACCGGCTACAACGGCCTGTTCCGGCTGAACTCACGTGGCCAGTTCAACGTACCGCTGGGACGTTACAAGAATCCGCGAATCTGCGATGAGGACAATCTGCGGAGGGTGTCGTCCACCCTGTCCGCCCTGTCGGCGACGATTGAGCATGCCGCCTACGATGCCGTGCTGCAGTCGGCGCGCCCCGGGGATTTCATCTATTTCGATCCACCCTACGCCCCGTTGAGCGCGACCGCACAGTTCACGTCGTATACGTCGGACGGCTTCACGCCCAGCGACCAGCAACGCCTCCAGCAGGTGGTCATCGAGCTGGCGAAACGGAAGTGCTACGTCCTGCTCAGCAACTCCACGGCGCCGGAGATTGTAGCCCTCTACGACGGCAACGCCGAGGCGGAGAGAGCCGATCTCCGAGCCCACCGGTTCCCCGCCCGACGCGCCATCAACTCCAAGGCCTCTCGCAGAGGCCACGTTGACGAGTACGTCATCTCGAACCTGCCCAGGTTGATGACGCCGATGTGCGAGTCGGCCTGACCTTTCGCTGCCGTGCCCGTGACCCTCGGCTCCGAACGGTTGCTTCGCGCCGGCGCGCTCGCTGGCGCGCGCGTTGGCGTGGTGTCGAACCCGGCGTCGGTGGATCGAGCGTTCCGCCACATTACGGACCGTGTCGCGGCGCAGCCCGGCGTCACCCTCGTCGCGTTGTTCGGGCCGCAGCACGGCTTCCACGCCGCGGCCCAGGACAACATGGTGGAGACCGGCCACGCACGGCATCCGCGTCTGGGCGTTCCGGTCTACTCGCTCTACAGCGATACGCGCGAGCCGACGCGCGCGATGCTGGACGGGATCGACGTGCTCGTGATCGACCTGCAGGACGTTGGGACCCGCGTCTACACCTATGCCTGGACGATGGCGAACTGCCTGCGCGCCGCCGCGCGCGCCGGCGTCCGAGTGGTGGTCTGCGACCGGCCGAACCCGATTGGCGGTGAGGCGGTCGAAGGACCGATGCTCGATCCCGCGTATGCGTCGTTCGTCGGCCAGTTGCCGATCCCGCTCCGCCACGGGATGACGATTGGCGAGCTGGCGCGGCTCTTCAACGACGCGTTCGGGATCGGCGCCGACCTGCAGGTCAGCGCGATGCAGGGCTGGTCGCGATCGATGTACCACGACGAGACCGGCGCGCCCTGGGTGATCCCGTCGCCCAACCTCCCGACGCTCGACAGCGCGATCGTCTACCCCGGCATGGTGCTGCTGGAAGGGACGATGGTGTCGGAGGGGCGCGGCACCACGCGGCCGTTCGAACTGGCGGGCGCGCCCGGCATCGACCCGGAGGCGCTCGCGGCCCGCCTGAACGCCCTGGACCTGCCGGGGGTGCGCTTCCGCCCGGCGACGTTCGAGCCGACGTTCCAGAAGCATGCCGGCCAGGTGTGCGGCGGCTGCCAGCTCCACATCACGGGCCGTCGCGCGTTCCGGCCCGTCCTGACCGCCGTCGCCGTGATCAGCGCCTGTCGCGACGCGCTGGGAGACCGCTTCCGGTGGCGCGAACCGCCCTACGAGTACGAGACGAAGCGGCTGCCGATCGAGATCCTCGCCGGATCCGCCGCGCTGCGCCGCGACATCGAACAGAGCCGGGGGTTGGACGCGATGGCCAGGGACTGGGACGCCGCCGGCGCGTCGTTCGCTCCCCTTCGGGAGCGCTATCTGCTGTACTAGGGCACGGTGGGCTGATGCACCACCCTGAGGACTGATGCCACGCATGGCTCCATCGGACGACCGAAGCGTCGATGTGACGAGGGTGATCACCGCGGTGCCGACGCAGGTCATCTCGGCATTCTTCGATCCCTCTGCCCTGAACGCCTGGTGGGAGACCGCCCGGTCGGTGACCACGCCCCGGCCGTTCGGCATCTATGCCGTCGAATGGGAGTCGACGCCGTTCCGCGACGACGTGCTCGGGACGCTGGGGGGCGTGTTCTACGGCACGGTGATGGAGTTCCGTCACGGCCGGGAGTTCTTTCTTGCCGACGCCTACTGGCTGCCGCCGGAGAGCAACCCGCTGGGGCCGATGGGGCTCGAAGTGACGTGCAAGGTCGACGGGCCGGCGACCCGCCTGCGGGTGCGGCAGCTTGTCATCGGCGACGCCGTCCGGTGGCAGCGTTACCGGAACGTGGTCCGGGTGGGCTGGGAGAATTCGCTCGACGCCCTGAAGGCGTACCTGGAGAACGGCGGCCAGCCGGAGCTTCCCCCGATGGGGGTTGCCGCGCGATCCGCCCCCTGACGCCGCGCGCATCGTGACGGAACGACGGATCGTCATTGTCGGCGGCGGCGTGATCGGATCGTCCATCGCCTGGCACCTCCGGTCCCACGAAGGCGATGGCGGCCGGGGTGTCTCGGTAACGGTCGTCGAACGCGATCCGAGCTACCGGCGTGCGTCGTCGTTCCTCGCGATGGGGGGCGTGCGGCAGCAGTTCAGCTCCGCCGCGAACATCCGGCTGGCGCAGCACAGCATCCGCTTCTACCGGCACTTCGACGAGACGATGGGAGCGCCCGGTGCGCGGCCGCGCGCCTGGCTGCGGCAGCGGGGTTATCTCTTCCTCGTGAACGACGCGATGGCCGAACGCTTCGAGCGTCGCTACGCGAAGCAGCGGTCGCTCGGCGCCCGTATCGAGCGGCTCGATGTCGGCGCGATCCGCGCCCGCGCGCCGGACCTGCGGCTGGACGACATCCGCTTCGGGCTCTTCGGTCCGGACGACGGCTACGCCAACCCGCGTGAGGTCCTGGCCGGCTTCCGGCGGGCAGCCGAGGCGGCCGGGGCGACCTACGTCACGGGCGCGGTGACTGGCGTGGCGGTCGACGGCGGGCGCGTACGGAGCGTCTCGCTCGACGGCGGCGCGACCGTCGCGTGCGATGCGCTGGTGAACGCGGCCGGCCCGTTCGCCGCGACCCTTGCCGCGATGGCCGGCATCGACCTGCCGGTGACGCCGGTCCGGCAGCAGTTGTTCCGCTGCGCACTCCCGCACCGCTGGCCGTACCGTTTCCCGGTGGTGATCGATCCCACCGGCGTGCACTGGCGGCATGACGATCCGACCGCCCCGGACGGGCAGGACCGGATTATCGTCGCGAAAACCCGGTTGGACGAGCCGCCGGGCGAGCGTTTCGACTGCGATATGTCGCGTTGGGAGGGTGACTTCCGGCCGCCGCTCGTGGCGCGCCTGCCGGCGTTCGAGGCGCTGGAACTGATTGAGGGCTGGGCCGGGCTGTACGAGATGACGCCGGATCACAACCCGGTGATCGGCGCGCATCCCGAGCTGGCCGGCTTCTACGTCGCGAACGGCTTCAGCGGGCACGGCCTGATGATGGCGCCTGCGGTCGGCGCGGCGATGGCGGAGCTGCTGTCGACCGGCCGGTCGGCGCGACTCGACATTTCTCGCTTCGATCCGGGACGCTTCGCGCGGGGCGCGCCGTTCCACGACGAGGCGATGATCTGAGGACGGTTGAGCGCGAACGTGCAGACCGAAACGATCGCCGGGATCGGGGCCCGCCTCCGCGACGGACGCACGACCTCGCGCACGCTGGCCCGCGACTGCCTCGCGGCCATCGCGGCGCGGAACGACGAGCTGCGTGCGTTCATCCTGGTGCGCGCGGAGGCGGCGCTGGCCGAGGCGCGCGGCGCCGACGAGGCCCTCGCCGACGGCGAGGACCGCGGTCCGCTGCACGGCATTCCGATTGCGCTCAAGGACTTGATCGACCTCGCGGGAGCCCCGACCACGGCCGCCGCCCGGCCGTTGCTCGCCAACGTGGCGCGGGCCGACGCCCCGATCGTGACCCGTCTCCGGGAAGCCGATGCGGTGATCGTCGGCAAGTGCAACCTGCATGAACTGGCGTTCGGGACGACCGGGGACGAGTCCGCCTTCGGCGCGATGCGGAATCCCCATGACGGCGCGCGCAGCGCGGGCGGATCGAGCGGCGGCTCCGCCATCGCGGTGGCGACGGGGATGGCCGTCGCGTCCATCGGGAGCGATACCGGTGGCTCGATCCGGATACCGGCCTCCGCCTGCGGGGTCGTCGGACTGAAACCGACGCACGGCGAGGTGAGCGCCGAAGGCGTGGTGCCGCTCGCGCCGTCGCTCGACCATGTCGGGCCGATCGCACGCACGGTCGAGGATGCGGCGGTCGTCTACCGCATCATCCGCGACGCGGGAGCCCACGACGGCGCTCCGGAAGCACCCGCGGAACCGCGCCTCGGCGTGCCGCGCCGCTATTTCCTCGACCTCATCGACCCGGCCGTCCAGGCCGCGTTCGACGCCGCCGTCATCCGCCTGGAGGCGGCGGGCTGCCGGATCGACCCGGCCGACATCGCGCACGCCGAAGAGACGCCGGACGTGTACGCCCGCACGCAGCGCCCCGAAGCGTTCCGGCGCCACGCGGCACTGCTCGCCCGGCACGCCGGGGAGTTGTCGCCCGAGGTGCGGGAGCGGTTCGCGTCCGGCCGCAACCTCTCGAGCGATGACTACGCGCGCGCGCAGGAGCGGCGCGCGGTGCTGACGGCGGCGGTGGATGGCGCACTCGATGGCTGTGACGCGCTGCTGCTGCCGACGCTGCCGATCGTTCCGCCCCTCCTCGGCGCCGAGACGGTTGACCTGAACGGCAGAGTGGAGTCGGTGCGCGCGCTCATGCTCCGGCTGACGCAACTCTTCGACGTGACGGGGCACCCGGCGATCTCGATCCCCTGCGGATTGGCCGGCGGGCTGCCGGCAGGGGTCCAGCTAGTGGGCCGGCGCGGAGCGACGGACCGGCTGCTGGCACTCGCGGCGGCGTGGGAACCCGTGATCCGCGGCTACCGCTAGCCTCCCCGGGGGCGCCGCACCGCCGGTACTACTCGCCCAGCAGGTCGCTGTAACTGCCGCCGGGGGTCGGCTCGGTGTCGACGGGAAGGCCGGCGTCGGCCCACCCCTCGTTCATTACCTGGCCGGTGAACCGATCCCGGACGCCGCCGAAGCCGCCCATGACGTTGCAGACACCGGTGTACCCGGAGTTCGCCAGGATTTGCGCCGCCTGCGACGATCGGCCGCCCATCTGGCAGCCGATCAGCAGTTTGGCGTCCCTGGGATAGTTCGCCTGCATCACCTGAAGGAACTGCAGGTTCGGCTGCATCCCGCCGGTTGCGGGATCGCGGTGCAGCAGCGGCACGTTGTGCGCGCCGGCGGGATGACCCGCGTCGTACTCCGGGACCGACCGGACATCGATGTACGTGTAGTCTTCCGCCGCCCGCAGCGCCTGCGCCTGCCGCACGTCCACATGTTTCACGCTCACGAGCGGAATAGTAGCATTTGCCGGGTTCGTGGCTGCGTTCGATGTTTGCACCCCTCTTTCACCGATGGGAACGGCGTCTGGTTGCGCGGACGACCGACCGCGTGGTGCGGCCGTTCGAGTGGGGTCTCGACTGGGTGTTCGACGCGCCGCCGGCCGGGAACCCCGCCGAGGCCCTGCGCGGGTGGGCGGCGGCGCAGACCGCCGAGAGTGGACGATTCTACGCGGCGCCGCCGGCCCGGGAGTTTACGTTCGACGGGCGCCATCTGACGTTTCCGAGCGCCTTCCGGACGCCGCATCCCCAGAACAACACCGTCCGCGCGCGGTATTTTCCGGCCGTCGCCCGGAACGGCGCGGCGCCCAGGCGCGCGGTAGTGATCCTGCCCCAGTGGAATGCCGACGCGAACGCGCACGTCGCGCTGGCCCGGATCATTGCGCGATGCGGCATCAGCGCGGTGCGGCTCAGCCTGCCTTACCACGACGAACGGATGCCGCCCGAGCTGCATCGGGCGGACTACATCGTGAGCGCCAACGTCGGCCGCACCGTGCAGGTGTGCCGGCAGGCGGTACTCGACGCCCGGCGGACGGTCGATTGGCTCGAGTCCCGCGGCTACGACCGGATCGGCATTCTGGGCACCAGCCTCGGATCGTGCCTGTCGATGCTGACCGCCGCGCACGATACGCGGATCCGCGCCGCGGCGCTCAATCACATCTCCCCGTATTTCGCCGACGTGGTGTGGGAAGGGCTCTCGACCGCGCACGTCCGCGAGGGCTTCGACGCCGCCGGCGGCGCGATCGACCTGTCGATGCTGCGCGACTGCTGGCTGCCGATCAGCCCCGCACCCTTCGTCCACCGGATGCGGGGAACCCGGACGCTGCTGGTCTACGCGTTATACGACCTGACGTTCCCCCTCCGCCTGTCGCGGGAACTCGTGGATCAGTTCCGGGCGGACGGGGTGGACCCGGAGGTGTGCGTCCTGCCGTGCGGGCACTACAGCACCGGCATTGCGCCGTTCGCCTGGATGGACGGCTGGGCACTGGTGCAGTTTCTGCGGCGGGCGTTGTAGGCCGCGCCGGATCATCCGCGGGAATCCTGGGGCGCGGCGGTGGCGGCGGCGCCCGGCGCCTCGGCCGGCTCGCCCAGACCGAGCCCGCCAAGCGCTGACCGCACCTCCGGCGGACCGACCACCACCACGCCGAGCGCGTCGGGATGGATGTGGCGCCGGGCCGCCGCGGTCGCCGCGGCGGCGTCGATGGCCTCGACGCGCGGGACGAACTTCGTGTACTCATCATCCGGCAGGTCGAACAGCGCGAGCCGGAGCGCCGCCCGCGCCACCTGGCCCGAGGTCTCGAAGGCGCGGGGGAAACCGAGCGTGAGGGCCGGCTTCGCGACCGCGAGTTCCTCGTGGGTCACCGGGCGGGCGTCCCGGATGGCGCGCAGCTCGTCGAGCGTCTCACGGACGGCGTCGGCGGTGACCGCCGCATCGACCGCCGTACTGACATCGAACGGACCCCGGCCGCGGCGCGCGTCGAACGACGAATGGACTCCGTAGGTATAGCCCTTGCCCTCGCGCAGGTTCATGTTGAGGCGGCTCGTGAACTGCCCGCCCAGCACCATGTCCATCACCCGCACGGCGTGGAAGTCGTCGGCCTTGCGGGCGATACCCAGGTGGCCGACCCGGATCTCGGACTGCACCGCCCCTTCGCGGGGGACGAACGTCAGGCGGGCGGAGGGCGGTTCGGGATCCGCCGGGGGATCCGGGAGCGGCGCCGGCGACCGGGAAGCCGCCCCTCCGCCTCCCGCGCCCCGCGCCGCCGCTTCCAGCGCATCTCCATGCCCCGCGACGACGAGCGTCGCGCGGTCCAGCCGGTAGTGAGCGGCATGGAACCCGCGCACGTGGTCGGCGTCGAGCGGGGCGAGGGTCGCCGTCTCGCCCAGCGGCGTGTGGCCGTAGGGATGGGCGCCGTAGAGCACGCGCCGCCAGGTACGGTCGGCCACCGCACCGGCGGCATGGCGCAGTTGCGCGATCCGGCTGAGTCGACGCGCACGTACGCGCTCCACATCCGCCGGCTCGAAGCGCGGCTCCGTGACCACCTCCATCAACAGCCCCGCCGCCGCGCCCGCGTGGCGCGCGAGGGCCGAAACCCACAGTACCGTCGCGTCGCTCGAGACATCGACGCCCAGGTGGCCGCCGAGCCGACCCAGCGTTTCGTCCAGCGCGATCGCGTCGCGCGTCCGGGTCCCCTCGTCCAGCAGATCCGCCGTGAGACCAGCGAGGCCTTCGCATCCCGGGGGGTCGGCCGCGGCGCCGGACGGGATCAGCAGCGCGAGCGTGACCAGCGACGTCCGCTCGTGGGGCACCATCCAGACCTGCCCGCCCGCCGACTGGCGGGCCTGGATTCGCGTGATCGCGGGAAACGCCACCGGCGCGCTGCCACCCACCGGCGGCAGCGCGGAACGATCCACCGAGGTCAAGATGCCTCCGCCGGCGTCGACCCCGCGAGGGCGCGATCGGCATCGCCGGCCGGTACGACGCTCAGGGCAACGCGCGCGCCGGGATCGAGCCAGCGCGTCACCGCCGCCGCTACGCCCGCGCGGGTGGCGCGTGCATAGCGGCCGAGGTCGCGTGCGAGGTAGTCGGGCGTTCCCGCCATCACGTTGTACGTGTTCAGCAGGTCGGACCTCCCCCCGAAGCCCCCTATCGACTCGCGGCGGCGCGCGGCGTCTGCCTCGACCTGCTGCCGCGCGCGTTCCAGCTCGTCCTCGGTGGGCCCCTCCGCCGCGAGGCGCGCCACCTCCGCGCCGATCACCTCTTCGAGCTCGTCCAGTGTCCGGTCAGGCGCCGCGGTCGCCACGATGCTGAACATCCCCGCCAGCTCTTGCGAGTATTGATGCGCCGAGACGTCGGTGGCCAACTGCCGGTCGTGCAGCAGCGCGCGGTACAGCCGCGACGACTTCCCGGCCGAGAGAATACCGGACGCCAGGTCGAGCTCGGCGTCGTCCTCCGCATACAGCGGCGGCGACGTCCAGGTGAGGTAGAGCCGCGGCAGCTCCACCCGATCGTCCAGGCGCAGCGAAGCCGACCGCGCGCGCGGATCGACCCTCGGCGGCGCCACCGGCGCGGGCCGCGTGCCCGTGGGGATGCCGCCGAAGTAGGCCTCCACCCGCTCGATGGCTTCGTCGACCGCGACGTCGCCGGCCACCACCAGCGACGCGTTGGCGGGATGGTAGTACGTGGCGAAGAACTCCCGAACCTGTTGCAGGTCGGCCGCGCGCAGGTCCTCGACGGATCCGATTACGGGCCAGTGGTACGGGTGGTCCGCCGGATAGTGCGCCGCGTACTGCACGAGCCCCGCCATCCCGTACGGCTGATTCTCGTAGCGCTGCCGCCTTTCGTTCAGGACCACGTCCCGCTGGTTGTCCAGCTTCTCCTGGGTCAGCGCCGGCAGCAGGTGCCCCATTCGGTCGGACTCCATCCAGAGCGCCCGGTCCAGCGCGCCACGCGGCACCACCTCCCAGTAGTTGGTCCGGTCGTTGCTGGTCGACCCGTTCAGCGCTGCGCCCGCCTCCTGCAGCGGCCGGAAGTAGCCGTCCGGGTGGTGCGCGGATCCCTCGAACATCAGGTGCTCGAACAGGTGCGCGAAGCCGGTCCGTCCCGGCCGCTCGTTCTTCGAGCCGACGTGGTACCAGAGGTTGACGGCAACGATGGGACAGTGATGGTCCTCATGGACGATCACGTCCAGTCCGTTTTCCAGCGTCACCTTGACGTGAGGAATCTCCATCGCGTTGCTGTCCGTCACGGGCTACTCCCCCACCATCTGGACGACCACCTGCCGGTTGCGGGGACGTGTATCGAATTCCGCCAGGACGATCTGCTGCCATGTGCCAAGGCGCACGTGGCCGCCGGTGAACGGCAGGGTCAGCGAGGGTCCGATCATCGCCGCCCGCACGTGGCTGGAGCCGTTGTCGTCGCCCCACCGTTCATGGTGGGCGTAGTCGCCGCGGCGCGGCGCGAGTTGCTCGAGCAGGCGGTCGAAATCGGCGACCGCGCCCGGTTCGAACTCAATCGTGGTGACGCCGGCCGTCGAGCCGATGACGCAGACGGTGACGATCCCGTCCGACAGGCCGGACGCCGCCACGGCCGACGCCACCACCTCCGAGAGGTCGCGCATGTCGCCCTGCCCGGAGGTCGGCACGTCGTGCGTGATGGTCTGCACCATGGTTCCCGTCGGAAACGCGCCATTGTAACGGCATCGCCCCGGGCTGGCCGCCCGGGCCGGGGTACAATTCGGACATGCGAAGACGAAACGGACTCATGGGCCTGCGGCGGGCCGACTCGTGGCCGGCGGTCGTCGCGTTGCTGGTGCTGGCGGTCGGCGCCAGCCACGGGCGGGAGGCGGCGGCCCAATCGGGAGCGCTCGTCTTCGATCCACCGGACGACTGGATCTCCCACGCGGCCTCCTCGCCGATGCGCGTGGCGCAGTTCACGTTGCCGAAGGCGCAAGCCGACATCGAGGACGCGGAGCTGATCGTCTTCTACTTCGGCGGCGCGGGCGGCAGCGTGGAGGCGAACCTGGAGCGGTGGACCAATCAGATGCTGCAGCCGGACGGCAGCTCCTCGGCCGAGGTCGCCACCACCACCAGCTTCATGGTGGGCGAGCTGGCCGTTACGGTGCTGGACGTGCCGGGGATCTATGCCGCCGAGGTGCGCCCCGGATCCGGCATGCGATATCACAAGCCGGGGTTCCGGCTGAAGGCGGCGGTGGTGGAAACGCCGGCCGGTCCGTACTTCTTCCGGCTGACCGGCCCCGAGCAGACGGTGCGGACCTGGGACGACGGCTTTACGTCCCTGCTGGAGTCGGTCCGGCTGGAGTAGCCGGCGGCGCCGGCGCGGACGGCTGGGTATTCTGCACCGCCGCGGACCGCGACGTCGGGACGTTGTTCAGGATCAGCGCACCCAGGCCGGTCGTCCAGGCCGCGTACTCGATCAGGAAACCGGTCACGACGAACAGCAGGCCGAACGCCCGGAAGAGGCCTCCCGCCACTTCCATCGTCTCGCCGAGGACCGCCGGCGTCAGCAGCAGCGCGATACCCGCCCACACGCTGATGTAGGTGGCGGGGCCGAGCGCACCCATCCGGCCGCGGACCCGATGCCCCACGCCCGTGACGACGCCGGTGAAGCCCACGATCGCGGCGCAGACAGCCGCCACAATCCCAAACGGCACGAGCAGGAGCAACGGGATTCCGATGATGGAGATCGCCAGCACGATAATCGTGACCAACACCAGCGGGAAAAAGAGCAGTTGCGCCAGGAGTCCGACGACGCCCGCCTTGAGCGGTTCCGCGAGGGCGCGTTCCGCCACCCGGTGCACCGGACCGCGCGCCGCCAGGAACGCCACCGATGCGAAGAGGGCCAGCAGGAGCAACCGAACGATCTGCCCCACGACATCCCAGGTGCGGGCCCTGGGGGACCGCATCGACGGAAACGGCCAGATGTCCGGCCGCCACGCGAGCATCTCGCTGAACGCCATGTCGCCCGCGTCGATCTGCGAGACGGTTCCGCGGACCTCGGCGCCGGAAGCCCGGCGCAGCACGCCGCCGATGACGGCAACGTCTCCCCGCACCACCGCGTCAGGCCCCAGCCGCAACGGTCCGCCAATCGCCACGGCATCGCCGCGGACCCTGCCCCGCAGCGCAAGCGGCCCGCCGATCGCCACGACGTCGCCGTTCACGTTGCCCGCGATCATGATCGGCCCCCCGATCACGACCACGTCGCCATCCACGCGCTCGCCGGGGCCGACGGTGACCCCGCCGCCGAGGCGGAAGATATCCTCGCGGACGACCCCGTTCTCCGACGGCGCCTCCCGCTCCGGCTGCCGCGCCAGCGCGTCCCCGGCGGCGCCCAGCAGACTGGCGCTAACGATCACTGCCGCCGTCACCACGCGCCGTCCAGAGTTCTGCATCAGTCCTGCCCCTCCCGGCCGTCGTGGCCGTCAGGATCCGCCTCCCGTCGTTCCCTCGACAGCAGACGGTCGATCCCGTACAGCGCGGCGAGGGCCAGCAGTTCGAACGCGACGAGGCCACCGACCACGCCGGGGGATGTCATCGACGACCCGGCGGCCTGGAGGGCGGCCCTGATCACCTCCCACCCGCCGCGGCCCTCCTCGAGAGCCTGTACGAGCCAGACAAACCCGTCGGCGGCAGCATTGACGAGGGTGACGATCTGCGAAAGGAAGAAGGGCGCCAGCGCCAGCACGCCAACCATCAGCAGCGCGAGGCCGACCAGCGCCATCCCCGCCACGCGTCGCATCCGCAACCGTGACCTCCTCCTGCGTCTCCTGAATTCGGCCCATGTCCTCAATGCCACCCACTGTCAGGAGATACGCAGTGGGAGGGCCGGCGGTTCACCCGCCGTGCCGCGGCGCCCGCACCGCTGCTGTCATTCCGCTCGCGCCCGCATCCAGCGCAGGGCGGCGGCGAGATCGACCGCGGCCCGGGCCAGTTGATCGATTCGGGCGAGCAGTTCGGGCGTCGGCTGGCGCTCCGGCGTGAAGTCGTCCCGCGTGGCGTACACGTAGCGCGGGATGATGTGGCTCCGGAAATCGAACATCAGGCTGTTCGCCAGACCGATTGGCGACATGTAGCCGCGCGGGCCGCCCGCGGCGCACAGGAAGCCGACCGGTTTCTCCGCCCACGCGCTTCCGGTCAGCTCCACCAGGTTCTTGGCGGCGGCGTTCAGATCGTAGTTGTAGACCGGCGCCGCGATCAGGATCGCGTCGGCGGCTTCCACTTTCGCGGTGAGCGGCCCGATCGCGGGATGGTCGTAACAGGTCGAGCCGTCGCAGATGGGCAAGTCCCAGTCGCAGAGGTCGATCAGGTCGCGTGGCGCACCGATGGCGTCGAGCGCGGAATCCGCCGCCAGCGCCAGCAGATGCGACCGGTTGGACGGGTTGAGGGAACAGGAAACGACCAGTACCGGGCCGCTTGCGGTCTCGGAATCGGGCACGCGACGAAGTATAGCGACGAGGAAGTCGCCACGCTCCGGCGACCCTGTCGCGGGCGATGAACTTGTCGAACATGCCGCGGATGCGGCGCGAGACGTCGTGGCGGCCAGCAGCAGGGGCAGGAGTCGCTGGCGAACATCCGCGACTCGCATGGCGCGCCTCCCCGCCGCCGCCGCGTCAGGGCGCCGACGCGGAAGGATGGACGGTGACGGCAACGTTGACCGGCGTCGTGAGAATGGTGTCGTCGGCCACCGCCTGGAGCACGTACTCCCCCGGCCCACCGAAGCTGACGGTGGTGACGGCGCGGCCTCCGTCGCCGATCTCCGGCACGCGCGGATCGAACGTGACCGCACCGGGCCCGCGCCAGTGCAGCCAGGTGACCGAGAGGCCGGTCCGCGCCGCATTGCGTGGATCGATCATCGCCTGCGTCTGCGGGCCGCGGCGCGGCCGCCGCTCCGCCATGCGCGGATTGGGCGGCGGAAAGCCGTCGTCGCCCGCAACGACCGCGATCTCCAGGGAGTCGGGCAGCGTCACCTCGAGCGCATCGCCCCCCTCGACGCTGATGAACGGCGCCGCATTGTCGCCGTAGTCGGTAACCGACTGAATCCCGGGCGTCCGGTTCAGCGACTTCACGCCGTCGTCGATCTCCCACACCGGCCAGAGATGGCCGTAGGCGTGATCGGTGCGGCCGTTGTGGGTCAGCGTCCAGACCAGATCCCGCTCGCCCCAATCGGCCGGCACCCGCACTTCGAAGACGAACTGCTGCCGCCGGTTGTAGAAGTGGCTCGGCTGGCCGCGGTCCTGGGGACCCGGCTCGAAGAAGTTGTCGGGACCGACCGGGATGACCGGCTGCTCCTCGTAGTTCCGGTTCAGGTAGCCGAACACCATGGTGAACGAGCCGTCGGCGTTCCGCTCCCAGCCCTCGAAGACCGGCTGGACGTTCTGGCCTCGCAGCCAGCGCTGCTGCGCGGAACCGGGAACGGCGACCAACCCCGCGACGACGGCAAGGAGGGCAACGGCAGACACGATGCCGGGCCACCGGGACCGGCGCCGGCCCACCGCGAACGCGGAGGTCCGCCCACCCGCAGGCACACCCACTGCCGGCTACTCCTCGTTGTTCGCGAGGGCGGCTTCGCGGGTGTCGCGGGCGGCCTGGAAGTCCTCGTCGTTCATCTCGAACCAGCTCACCCAGGCGAACGCCATGTCGTCGCTCGAGCGTTGGCCGAAACCTGCCCAGTTGGTCGGGTCGTCGTTCCAGCGGTTGGAGTCGGAGTTGTCATGCCAGCTCGTCACCTGGAGGACGGTCCCCTTCGGGACCAACGGCGCCACGTGGTCGGCGTAGTTGTAGACGATGTGCCAGCCGAAGTCCCAGTCGGCGCAACTCAGCACGTCGGTCGTGTTGTCGGGCAGGATGGCGGTGAGGCACTGGCGCTTGCCCAGATTGTGCAGGTGCGCCTGGAACGCCGTGATCTGGGCGTTCTCCCGCAGGCGGGTGTAGCCATCGTGACGGACGTTCGACGCTCCCGCCGGAATGTCGAGATCCTCGTTGTCACCGACGTGGGCGGAGATCAGTTGCCGCTCCGGCACGACGCCGTCCGGATAGAACTGCATGCCGACACGGGTCCGGTCGGTCGTTTCGACGCCGATCGACGCGTAGTGCATGTTGAAGATGATCTGCGAGCCCGCCTTGATCTCGCGGCCGGTGCCATCAGGGAAGATATCGCCGTTCTTCCCGAGGGCGTACTCGTTCAGGAACTGCCGCTCGTCGCTCTCCGGATCGTCGGTCATCAACGTCACGGCGTGATGCACGACCGGGAAGCCCTCGATCGACGGCTTCGTCTCCACCGCCTTGATCCACTTGTCCTCCGTCAGGCCGGAGTCCGAGATCAGGTTGCCCCACCAGTTGGGCGCCTCGGCCGAGACCGTGAACGGTTCGGGAATCTCGACGACCCAGTCCGGCTCGCCGATCTTCCATTCCGCGATGTCGCGGAACTCGCGGGGCGGCGGCAAGTCGGCGGGGTTGCCGCGCGGCGCGCCCGCGTCGACCCAGGCCGCGACGGTGTCGATCTCGTCGTCACTCAGGGAGTAGTCGTACTTGAACTCCTGGACGCCGATGTTGCGGTCGATGTACCACGGCGGCATCGACCGGGTGACCACCTTCTCCCGGATCGAGCGCGCCCACGGCCGCGCCTCTTCGTAGGTGAGCAGCGACATCGGCGCGATGGAGCCGGCGCGGTGGCACTCCTGGCACGAGCGCTGCAGGATCGGCGCGACGTCCTTCGAGAACGTAGGCGCCTCCTGCGCGGCGGCATCCGCGGGAAGCGCGGCAAGACTGACGGCCGTCGTGACGGCCGCCAGCACAGCCGTCGCCAGGCCGAATCGGTATCCGCGATTGCGTGACGGTGACATGGTTGCGGTCTCCTGCTCCTGCTCCGTTAACCGTTCCCCGCGCGCGACGGACTATTCGTCGTTGCTCGTGCGGGCGTTCCGTTCCTGCAGCCGGCGCTCGTACTGCTCGTCGGTCATGAACGCGATGTCCGTCCAGCCGTGGCCCATCTCGTCCATCGTCCGGCTGCCCCAGCCGATCCAGGCCGACGGATCGGGGTTGTGCCGATTGTTGGCGGTGTTGTCGTGCCACGAGACCGTGTGGAGGATCGTCCCCTTCGGAAAGAGGTGCGGCTCCTTGAAGGGATAGACGATCTGCCACGTCTGCTCGTAGTTCACCACGTCGATCAGCACCTCGCGCCGGCCGTCGACGTGGATCGCCTCGAGCAGCATCCGCGCCCCCCGGAAGTGCATGTGGGGCTGGAAGCTCAGAATCATCGCCGCCTGCGGCAGCGGCCAGAACCGCTCGTGACGGACGACGCGGTTCGGCGGGATGCTCATCAGGGCCACGCCGTTCAGCGTGTTGTCGTCGACGATCCAGCCGGCCGGCATACGGTCGGCGTGCAGCGGCAGATCGAAGCCCGCGAGGAGCAGCCGGTCCTCGACCGCCTCCCGGTTCAACTCCCAGTCATGCCCGACGCCGGTCCGGATCCGATGCGCGGTGACGATGAGCTCCGGCACTTCCCCTTTCGGGTAGAACTTGACCCCCACCTTCTGCCGGTCGATCGTCTCCTCGCCCCACGGGTGATAGTGCGGCGCGAAGCGGAACAGCCCGCCCGCCGGCAGCTTCCGGCCGGTCCCGTCGGGGTAGTACTGGCCGGTGCTGCCCATCGCGTACTCGATCAGATCGATCTCCTCGGTGTTCGATCCCATGCCGAGCCGGAATTCCTCGAGGTCCTCGGTCGTCTCCGGCACGCTGACGTAGACGTGCGAATGGTGGACGCAGCACCACGCCTCCGGGATGATCTGCACCCACTTGACGTAGCGGTCCTCGGTCAGGCCCGGGTCGACGATCTCCGAAGGATAGAAGTCGGGCCCCTCCGCCGGGATCTCGAATCCCTTCTTCATCTGCACTACCAGATCCGGCTCGCCGTAGGTCCACTCGTTCAGGTCGGCCAGCACGAGGGGCGGCGGGGCGTCGTCCGGGTTGCCGCGCGGCGCGCCGGCATCCGCCCAGGTGGCGATCGTGGCGATCTCCGCGTCGCTCAGCGAGGGGTCGGCGGTGAACTCGCCGATGTTGCGGTCGATGTGCCAGGGCGGCATCTGCCGCTGCACGACACGGTCCTTGATCGCGCGCGCCCAGGGACGCGCCTCCTCGTAGGTGAGGAGCGACATCGGCGCGCCGGTCCCGGGCCGGTGGCACCGCTGGCACGACCGTTGCAGGATCGGCAGGACATCCTTCGTGAAGGTCGCTCCGTCATCCTGGGCTCCGGCGGCCAACGCCTCCCCGGCGCCGCCCGTCAGTGCCAGCAGGCCAACGAACGCCCCCGCCGCCACGAAGTGCCAACTGGTCCGCATGGCGCAGTCCTTCCCTTGAATTCTCGGGCCGTTCGGGTCAGTCTACACGCTGTCTGTCGAAAGATCATCTTCCCTCGCCGACACCGATGACGCACGCATTTCCCTCTCGCGAGGCCGGTGCCGCCGGGGTGCCAGTCCGCCCGATTCGGGCCGGCGCGCGCCGTCCGGCCGCCGTTCTCGGGCTGGCCGCGGCGCTCCTCGCCGCGCCGCCCGCCGCGGCCCAGTCGGTCCAGCCGGTCTATCCCGTCTACGACGGCTACCACGTTACGGAGTCGGGCGTCTACGTCATCTCTTACGCCTACTTCAACCACAACTTCGACCCCGTGACGATCCCGCCCGGACCGAACAACCGGTTCGACGTGGACCCGGCCGACCGCGAACAGACGACGACGTTCCTGCCGGGCCACCACCGGTTCCAGTGCATCATGGTGTTCGACCGCGATTTCGCCGGCGGCGTGCTGTGGACCGTCACCCACGCCGACACCACCACCTCCACCAGCGAGGACATGCTGCAGTACAACTGGGAGCTGGAGGAGCGGACCGTGCGGGCCGTGCTCCGGGACGTGGACGTGGACACCGCCCCGCGCGGCACGTGCCTGAACCGATCGCCGGTGCTGCGGCTGCTGGGCCTGCGTCCCGGACCGGAGGGGGAGACGCCGGAGGTGTCCGTCGCGGTGGGCGAGCAACTGAAGCTGTTCGGGAGCGTGCGGGACGAAGGGCTCCCGCGGGACGGCGACCTCACTTCGCAGTGGCGAGTCGTCAGCGGCCCCGGGACCGTCGCCTTCAGCGCGCCCGACGAGCCGCGCAGCCTGGCCACGTTCGACGCCCCGGGAACCTACGAGCTGGAACTGTGGGCCAGCGACTCGGCAATGGAATCGACCACCCGGGTGGTGGTGCAGGTGGCGGCGGCCAGCCGGTAGGCGGCCGGGATCGTAGAGGACCGCACCGGGCGGTGCTAAGATAGTTGGTTAGTGAGGTGACCTTGATGGCGTTTCACGCTCCCGCAGAACAACGGACTTCGGTGGCGCCGGGTGATCGACCGCGCCGCCTCGGCGCCTTCGGGCTGGCCCTGGCGCTGCTGCTGCCGGTCGTCTGCCTGGTCTCGCCCGCCGCCGCGCTGGCGCAGGATCAGTCGGCAACCGTCAACGGACGGGTAAGCGACGCGCAGGGAGCCGTCGCGCCCGGCGCGGCCGTGACAGCGGAGTCGCCGGCGCTTCCCGCTCCCGTCACTGCGGTGACGAACTCCGCGGGGGAGTACACGCTCTCGCTTGCGCCCGGCACCTACGCGATCACGTTCGAACTGAACGGTTTCGAGCCGGATCGACGGACCGGCATCGTCCTCGCGGCGGGGGACTCCCGGCAGCTCGACGTGACCCTGCAGTTGGCGGCGGTCGCCGAACGGGTGGACGTTGTTGGCGTGACGCCGCTGCTCGGCACCGGCATCGAGCGGGACCGGGTCGCGGCGGACGTTTCCGTCGTCGGTGGCAACGATCTGGTAACCCGCGGCGCGGCGTCGCTCGCGGATACGCTGCACGAACGGTTCGGATCGGTGACCCTCGAGGGGACCACCACCAACCTCTTCCAGCCGACGCTCCGCTTCCGCGGCTTCACGGCGTCGCCGCTGCTCGGACTGCCGCAGGGGATCGCCGTCTACCAGAACGGTGTCCGGATCAACGAGCCGTTCGGCGACACCGTGCAGTTCGACCTGATGCCGCAGTTTGCGATCGATCAGGTGCAGTTGAGCGCCGGCGCGAACCCGACGTTCGGTCTGAACGCGCTCGGCGGCGCGCTCTCGCTGCAACTCAAGAACGGCTTCTCGAGCGAGGGATTCCGGGGCGAGTTCTCCGGCGGTGCGTTCGGCCGGACCACGGCCACCGCGGAGTACGGCGTGAACAACGGGCGCTGGGCGCTCTATGCCGGCGCGTCCCGCTTCGAGGAGGACGGCTGGCGGGTGGCCTCTCCCTCCGACGTGACGCAACTCGTTGCCGACGTGGGTTACCGCGGCGACCGGATGGACGGTGGCCTCAACGTGGTCTACGCCGACACCAGCCTGACCGGCAACGCCGCGGCGCCGGTGGAGCTGCTCGACGTCGATCGCACGGCGGTGTTCACCTATCCGGACGTCACCGACAACCGCCTGGGCTTCGTGCAGGGCCGTGCCAACATCACCGCGTCTCCGTCCTGGTCGGTGCAGGTCACCGGCTACTACCGCGACCTCGACCGCCAGACCCTCAACGGCGACGAGGCCGAGTTCGAGGCGTGCGATGACGACCTGCTGCCGGCGGGTGCGCCGGAGGGCACGCTCTGCTTCGGTGGCGACGACGACGACGACGACGACGAGAACGGGGACCACGATCACGACGACGACGATGACGACCACGCCGACGACGACGACCACGCCGACGACGATGACCACGCCGACGACGATGACCACGCCGACGACGATGACCACGCCG
>CAZJYU010000021.1:0-47265 GCA_964550305.1 uncultured Vicinamibacteraceae bacterium
CGGTTGCGGCCCGCCCTCCAAGGGCGTAGCATGGGCGCAGCGTAGCCCGGCACTTCGTCTCGGGGGGAGGTCGGATCGTGATGCCCGACAAGTTCAGGATGCGAAACCGGGTCGTGGCGGTCACGGCGGTGGCTGCGTTACTCGTGGCCCTCTGGTTGTCGGGCCTGCCCTTGAGCGCCCAGGGCCCGTTGTACCGGGCGCCGCGCGTGCCCGGTACGTCGCACCCCGACCTCTCCGGGGTGTGGCAGGCATTCGTCACCGCCAACTGGAACCTGGAGGACCACAGCGCCGAGGCCGGTCCGTTCCCGCGCCTCCTCGGGGTCTGGGGGGCGCAGCCACCGGGCCAGAGCATCGTCGTGGGCGGGGAGATCCCGTACCGTCCGGAGGCGCTGGCCAAGCGGGACGAGAATGCTCGCAACCGCCTGACCGTCGATCCCGACAACATCAACACGGTCGGGGATCCGGAGGCGAAGTGCTACCTGCCGGGGGTGCCGCGCGCCACCTACATGCCTTTTCCGTTCCAGATCATCCAGAGCACCGACCGCATCGTCATCGCCTACCAGTTCGCCAACGCCAACCGGACGATCCCGATCGGCGGCACGATGCCCGCGCCCGTCGACTTCTGGATGGGCTGGTCGAACGGCCGCTGGGACGGCGACACGCTGGTGGTCGAGGTGTCCGGGTTCAATGACCTGTCGTGGTTCGACCGGGCCGGCAACTACCACAGCGCCGGGATGCGCGTGATCGAGCGCTACACGCCGCTGAGCCCGTACCACATGCAGTACGAGGCGACCATCGAGGACGATGCGGTGTTCACGCGGCCCTGGACCATCCGGTTCCCGTTGTATCGCCGCATCGAGCAGGACGTCCGGTTGCTGGAGTTCAAGTGCGTGGACCTTGCCGAGGTGTACGTGTACGGGGGGCTCGTCGACGACGCGGCCCGGTAGGCGTCGGTGGAGGAACAGCGCGCGATGCGGCGGATGCCGCGGCGGCTCCACAGGGAGGTGGAAACGTGAGACATCGAAGGGCGGCGAGAGGGCTGGCGGGGGTCTGCGTCCTCGTGTGGCTGGCGGCGGCGTTCGTCGCCGCCCAGGCCCAGGACGACTATCAGGTTCCGCGCACCCCGTGGGGCGATCCGGATCTGCAGGGGCTGTGGGATACGCGGACCTACACGCCGGTGGAGCGGCCGCCGGAGTTCGGCGACCGCGAGTTCATGACCGCCGAGGAGGCCGCCGAGCGGGAGCGGCTGGGCCTGCGCCGCATCGTGAGCGACGACGACGACGACCTGCTGGCGGCCGAGCTGGTGGAGCAGGACGTGCAGCGCTACGCGCAGTCCGACCGGCCCGACGACGGCCGGCCCGGCTACCGCATCCAGGGAGCGGAGTACAACGCGTTCTGGAGCGCCGACCCCACGTTGCCGCCGCTGTCCCTGCGCACGTCGCAGATCATCGAGCCGCGCGACGGGCAGATGCCTGCGCTGACCCGCGAGGCGCTGATGACGTGGGAGCGGCGCGAGGCCGATCGGCGCGAGCGGAGTCAGGCGGACGACTGGGAGGACCGGGGGCTGTCGGAGCGCTGCATCACGCGCAACGGCCTTCCCGGCGAGATGCTCGGCAGCTCGCAGCAGCCGGTCAAGGAGATCGTCCAGTCTCCCGGCCACGTGTCCATCGTCATGCCGTACGGCTACGTGCGGATCATCCCGGTCAACGACTCGACGCCGATCGGTTCGGACATCCGCCAGTGGAACGGCTACTCCCGCGGGCGCTGGGAAGGCGACTCCCTCGTCGTCGAGACCACCAACTTCAAGACGACCGTCGAGAACGTGGCCCCGGCGCATGGTGGCCCGTTCGGCGGCTCGGCTCATGTCCACTACTACCTGGGAACCGGCGAGACGCTGCGGCTCACCGAGCGCTTCACCCGGATCGACGCCGAGACGCTGGAGTACCGTTACACGGTCGAGGATCCCGCCGTGTTCGTGGAGCCGTGGACCGCCGTCAATTACTTCAACCTCGACTCGTGGAGTCAGGCGGGCTTTCAGGACCGGATCTTCGAGTACGCCTGCCATGAGCACAACTACGGGATGATCAACGCCATCCGCGGCGCACGCGTCGATCGCGAGTGGGCGCTCGACGAGGCGCGCCGGGAGGCAGGGGTCCGGGAGCGCGAGCTGGAAGAGAAGTGGGAGGAGTTCCGGGCCTGGGAGGCGGCGAACCAGGAGAGCCGCTGAGGCCGGGAACGGTTGGGAGAGACTGATGCAGGAGGACAGGACGATGCGAGCCGCATACGCACTCGTCGGGATTGCTGCCGGTGCGCTGCTGGCGATGGCCGCCGCCGCGCCGGTGGGGGCGCACCACGCCTTCGCCGCGGAGTTCGACGCGGACGCCCCGATCGAGCTGACCGGGACGGTGGTCCGGATGGAGTGGGTCAATCCCCACACCTGGATCCACATCGACGTGGAGCAGGGCAACGGGACCAGCCAGCGCTGGATGATCGAGGGTGGACCGCCGACCGCGTTGCTGCGGCGCGGCTTCACCCGGGACTCGCTGCTCGCGGGCACCGAGGTGTTCGTCGAGGGGTTCCGGGCGAAGGACGGTTCGCAGAAGGCCAACGGCCGCGACGTGACGTTCGCCGATGGCAGCAAGCTGTTCCTCGGCTCGTCGGGCACCGGCGCGCCGCTGGACGGACGCGACCCGACCGAGTCATCGCCGCGACAGTAGCCTCGCCGCCGGCCGGCGCGCCCGGACCAGCGGTGGAAGACCCGGGAGGAACAGGATGAGGGTTCGATCTTTCGTGGCAGCAGTCGCGGCAATCGTCGCCGCCGGCGCGCTCGCGACCGTCTCCGTAGCGGGCCAGGAGGCGGCGCCACGCACCCCGTGGGGGCATCCCGACCTGCAAGGCGCCTACACGACCAAGACGATCACGCCGCTGGAACGTCCCGCCGGACTGGCCGACCGCGAGCAGTTGACGGCCGAAGAGGTGGCGAACCTGGAGCAGGAGGTCGTCAACCGCAACGCGGAGCTGCTCGCCCGCCCGGCCCGCCGGACCGAGGCCACGACGAGCGTGGACGTCGGCGAGGACGGCGCACCCGGCTTCTACAACAACTTCTGGCTGGACCGAGGCACGATGTCGACGGGTCGGACCTCGATTGTCGTCGACCCGCCCGACGGGCGCATCCCGCCGCTGACGCCCGAGGCGCAGCGGGACGAGGACGCCCGCCTCGCCGCCCGCGCCACCCGCGGCCCGGCCGACACCTGGACCGACATGGACCTCAACGACCGCTGCATGCTCTGGTCGGTGGGTCCGCCGATGCTGCCGACCGGCTACAACAACAACCTGCTCGTCCTGCAGACGCCCGACCACGTCGTCATCCATGTCGAGATGATTCACGACACGCGCATCATTCCGCTCGACGGGCGTCCCCGCCCGGGGCGCCCCATTCCGCAGTGGCTGGGTGAAATGCGCGGCCACTGGGAGGGCGAGACGCTTGTCGTCGAGACCCGCAACGTCGCCCGCAGCGAGGAGGGCTCGTCGTTCGGCAACGACGTCGTCCGCATCCGCGCCGCCAACGGAGGCCGCACCGAGAGCCTGCGCATCGTCGAACGGTTCACGCGGATCGACGCCGACACCCTCCGCTACGAGTTCACCGTCGAGGACCCGACGCGCTGGACCAGCCCGTGGTCCGGCGAGCTGCCGCTCCGACGCACCGACGAATCGCTCTTCGAGTACGCCTGCCACGAGGGCAACTACAGCATCGTCAACATGCTGAGCGGCGCCCGGGCGGAAGAGCGATAGGCGGCCGGGGGCGAAAGGACCTCGTGCTGACGTGAACATCCTGAAGCTGGCGTGGCGGAATATCGGCCGCAACCGCCGCCGGACGGTCGTTACCGTGGCCGCGATGGCGTTCGGCCTGTTCACGATGGTCGTCTGGTCCGCCGTGTTCGAGGGCCTGCTGAACGACATGGAGCGGACGGTCATCGACGTCGAGCTCGGCGACCTGCAGATCCACGCCCCGACCTATCTGGACGAGCCATCGCTCTACACGCGCATCGACGAGATCGACACGCTGGTCTCCAGACTCGAGGCGGCGGGGTTCCGGGCGAGCCCGCACCTCGTGGGCGGCGGGCTCGTGGCGTCCGGCGAGTCGGCGGCGGGAGCGGCGCTGCGCGGCGTGGACGTGGGGAAGGACGCCGGCGTCAGCGCCATCCCCGACCGTCTTGCCGAGGGAGCCTGGCTCGATGAGGACGACTTGATCGGCGTCGTGGTCGGCCGGCGGCTCGCCCGATCCCTCAATCTGGGGGTCGGCGACGAACTGATCGTTCTGAGCCAGGCGACCGACGGGAGCATGGCGAACGCCCTCTACTCGGTGCGGGGGATCCTGCAGAGCGTCAGCGACGGCGTGGACCGTTCCGCCGTCTTTCTCACGGACGCGGCGTTCCGTGAGCTCTTCGTCATGCCGTCCGGCGCGCACCGGGTGGTCGTGCGCAAGCCGGAGAGCCTCGAGCTGCCGGCGGCCGTCGAGACGGTGCAGGGACTTGCGCCCGACCTCGACGTGCAGTCGTGGCGCACACTGGTGCCGACGCTGGCCACCTATCTCGACACGGCCCGGGCCTCGATGCAGATCCTCTCCGCCGTCATTTACGTCGTCGTCGCGATTCTCATCCTGAACGCGATGCTCATGGCGGTGTTCGAGCGCGTCCGCGAGTTCGGGGTACTGAAGGCGCTGGGCGTGGAACCGTACCACGTTCTGGGGCTCATCCTCGTGGAGAGCGGGCTGCAGGCGGGCTTCGCGATAGCCGTCGGCATGACCTTCGCCCTCCCGGCGTTGTGGTACCTGGTGGAGTTCGGTATCGACGTGGGCGAGCTGGGCGGCGTCCAGGTGTTCAGCGCCACGATCGCACCCGTGTGGCGGGCGGCGGTGACGCCGGCCGTGTTCGTGTTCCCGACCGTGAACCTTGTGGCCCTGGTGGGGTTGGCGGTAGTCTATCCTGCACTCAAGGCAGCCCGAATCAGTCCCGTCGAGGCCATGCGGTACCAGTGAGGCGCAGAGGGTAGAGCGATGAAGGGCAGCAGTCTCGCGAAGCTGGCATGGCGCAACCTCTGGCGGAACCGCCGCCGCACGTACATCACGCTGTCGGCCATCGTCTTCGGCGTGTTCCTGTCCGTCATCACGATGGCGATGCAGGATCGCAACTGGGACGACATGATCCGGCTGGCGGCCCGGCTGGGCGCCGGGCACGTGACGATCCAGCACCCCGAGTATCTCGACAGCCCGACGCTGACGCGCACGGTGCAGGGAACCGATCGGCTGAAGCGCCTGGTCGCGGAAGACGAGCGGGTGGTCCGCGTCGTCGATCGCATAACCGGGTTCAACCTGCTGTCGACCGCGCGCGAGAATATCGGCGCCGGCTTCATCGCGGTCTCGCCCGAGCAGGAAGACGAGGAGACGCTGTCGTTCCTCGAGGCGATCGTCGAGGGAGAGTTCTTCAGCTCCTCGACCGACACCGGGATCATCCTCGGTGAGAAACTGGCCTCGAACCTGGATGTCGAGCTCGGATCGCGGGTGGTCTACACGCTGACGGACAAGGAGGGCGAGATCGTGAGCGCTCTGGCGCGCGTCTCCGGTATCGTCCGCACCGGCTCGCCCAGCGTGGACGCCAATATCTGCCTGCTGCCGATCGGCACGCTGCGGGAGGTAATCGGCTTCGCGCCCGACGAAGCCATTCAGGTCGCCGCGTTCGTCGAGGATCAGCGCGTCAGCGACGCCGTGGTCGCCGATCTCGGCGCCAGGACGCCCGAGGACGCGGCCGTGCTGCCGTGGCACGAGCTTCAGCCGGATCTGGCGGTTTTCATCGCCATGAAGGTGGGCGGGGCCAAGGTCATCATGCTGGTGCTCGCCGTGCTCGTGGCGGCCGGGATCTTCAACACGTTCTTCGTCAGTGTGATGGAGCGGGTGCGCGAGTTCGGCATCATGCTGGCCGTCGGCTACAGCCCGGGGCAGCTCTTCCGTCTCGTCATGCTGGAGAGCACGTGGATGGCGGTCATCGGCCTCGCCGCCGCCGCCGCGGTCACGATCGGGCCGTATCTCTATCTCGCATCGACGGGCGTCGACGTTTCGGCCATGATCCCGGCGGAACAGGCGGAGATCGCCGGCGTCGGCATGTCGACCACCCTGCGGGTCGGCATCTATGGCGAGAACGTCGCGCTTATCGGCCTGTCGGCGCTCGCCGCCATTCTCCTGTCCGGCGTCTACCCGGCCTGGAAGGCGGGGCACATGGATCCGGTAGAGACCATCCGGCTCGTCTAGATCCTTGAAGACCAGCGATTCCGTCGGCCGTCGCGGCGTCGGGAGGATGCTTCAGCGTGAGGGGCGGTAACGGCGCAACTCCGGTCGTCGCCCTTGAGGCCGTCACCAAGGTCTACCGGCAGGGCGATCAGCAGGTCGAGGCGTTGCGCGGGCTCACGATGACGGTGGACGCGGGGGAGTTCACGGCGCTCAGCGGCCCGTCGGGTTCCGGCAAGACCACGGCGCTCAACCTGATCGGCGCACTCGACACGCCGACCTCGGGCACGGTCCGGCTGGCGGGCGCCGACCTCGGGACGCTCACGCGCAAGGAGCTCAGCCGCCTGCGCCGCGACCGGATCGGCTTCGTGTTTCAGGCCTACAACCTGCTGCCGGTCTACAGCGCCTACGAGAACGCCGAGATGGTGATGGCCGTGCAGGGGGTCCCGGAAGCGGAGCGGCGCAGCCGGGTCATGGAGTTACTGGAGCGCGTCGGGCTCCAGGGCCTGGAACACCGGCGCCCGTCGGAGCTCTCGGGCGGCCAGCAGCAGCGGGTGGCCATCGCGCGGGCTATCGCGGCCCGGCCGGCCATCGTGCTGGCCGACGAGCCCACCGCCAACATCGACTCCGCCAACGCCGATGCGTTGCTGGAAATGATGGAGACGTTGAACCGCGACCAGCGGATCACCTTTCTGTTCTCCACCCACGATCCGCGCGTCATGGCCCGCGCGCGCCGCCTGATCCGGCTGGTCGACGGCCGCATCGAGAGCGACGATTTGCGGGCCTGAGGGCGGCGGCGGTTCCGGCGCCGCCTGACCCGGCGGCGAGCGGGCGGGTATCATCCCTCCGACCGTGGACGTCATCCATTACCCGGACGATCCGCCGCCGGCCGCCCGCTGGTCCCAGCCCGTCGTTGCGCTTGGCAACTTCGACGGCCTGCACCGCGGCCACGCGAAGATCCTGCAGGAGGTGCGCCGGCAGGCCGAGGCGCGTCGCGCGACGCCCGTCGTCCTCACTTTCGATCCGCATCCGCCCCGGGTCGTCCGGCCCGAACGGGTGGCGCCGCTGCTGATGACCACGGCGCAGAAGCTGGAGGCGTTCGAGGCAGCCGGGATGGCCGGCACCGCGATCGTGCGTTTCACGAAGGCGCTGTCGCAGTGGAGTCCGGAACGGTTCGTTCGGACCGTCCTGGTGGAATGGCTGCAGGTGGGGGCGGTGTGCGTGGGGTCGAACTTCCTCTTCGGACGCAACCGCAGCGGCAACTTCTCGCTGCTGCGCGAACTGGGGATGCGCTACGGCTTTGATGCGGACCAGGTGAACCCGGTTTGGTACAAGGACTTTGTCGTCAGCAGCACCCGGCTGCGCCGGCTGATAGCGGACGGCCGGGTGGACGAAGCGGGCGCCCTGCTGGGGCACCACTACACGCTCGACGGCACGGTGGAGCAGGGCGATGGACGGGGACGGGGCCACGGCATCCCCACCGCCAACCTCCGGACCGAGAACGAACTGCTGCCGGCGGACGGCGTCTATGCGACCACTGCCATGATCGACGGTGTGCTCCACCCGTCGGTGACGAACATCGGAGTCCGCCCGACATTCGGGCCGGACGGCCCGCACACCATCGAGACGCACCTGCTCGAGACATCCGACGGCGCCGGAATGGATCTGTACGGCCGGTCGCTGCGGCTGGCGTTCGTGCAGCGGCTCCGGGACGAGCGGACGTTCGAGGACGCCGCGGCGCTCCGGCGCCAGATCGACGACGACTGCGCGCAGGCGCGGACGCTGTTCCGCCAGATTTCTCTCTAGTCATGACCGACCGGACGCCGGCATCGATCCGCATGGAGCTTACGCTGCCCTGCGACCCGCGCTTCCGGCCGATGCTCGATCAGGTCGTGGATCGGCTGGTGGCGACCGCCGGTGGTCTGGCCGATGCGGCGCCGGACGTGAAGGCCGCGATGCGCGAGGCGACTACCGGCGTGCTGGCGCGCGCCGGCGACGCGGGCTGCACCAGTCTGACGATCTCCCTGGTTCGCGAGCGCAGCGCCCTGACCGTGCGCGTGCGCTACGTCGGCGCCCGGAAGGGGAGCGGCGTGGCGCGGGTCCTGGCGGACCGCGCCGATATGGCGGCGGTTCCGGTGCTGCGCCGGGCGGCGGGACGCGTGGAAGTGGATGACGTGGGCGGCGCGCCCTGCTGCACGCTGATCTTCCCGGTGTTTGTCGGAACGCCATGAGCACTACGCCGCTCCGCCTCTACAACACGTTGACCCGGAGGGTCGAACCGTTCGCGCCGCTGCGCGGCGACACGGTGCGGATGTACGCCTGCGGCCTCACCGTCTACGCCCGGGGCCACATCGGAAATTTCCGCACGTTCGTCAGCGTGGACCTGCTGCGCCGCACCCTCCGTCATGTCGCCGGATACGGCATGCAGCAGGCGATCAATTTCACCGACGTGGACGACAAGACCATCGCCGGCGCGCGGAAAGCGGGGGAGGCGCTGCGCGGTTACACCGACCGCTTCATCGACGCCTGGCGCGAGGACGCCGTCGCGTTGGGCCTCGAGCCGGTGGAAGCGAACCCGCGGGCGACCGACGAGCCGAACCTCCGGGCGATGGGCGAGATGGTACAGGCCCTCGAAGCGCGCGGACACGCCTACCGGAGCGATGGTTCGGTCTATTTCCGGATCGCGTCGCTGCCCGGATACGGCAAGCTCGCCCGCCTCGATCACGCCGGGATGCAGGATGGCGCGCGGGTAGACAGCGACGAGTACGCCAAGGAGGCGGCGCGCGACTTCGTGCTCTGGAAGGCGTCCGCGCCGGACGAGCCAAGCTGGGATGTCGGCGTGGGTCGGGGACGCCCGGGCTGGCACATCGAGTGCTCGGCGATGGCGCTGCGTCTGCTCGGCGGGCCGCCGATCGATATCCACGCGGGCGGCGTCGACCTGATCTTCCCGCACCATGAGAACGAAATCGCGCAGGCCGAGGGGGCGACCGGCGAAGCGTTCGCCCGCTGGTGGTTCCATGTGGAGCACCTGCTGCTCGGCCGGGACGTGAAGATGTCGAAGTCGCTCGGCAACGTCGTCACCGTCCACGACATCCTCGATCAGGGGCACCGCGCCTCGGCGCTCCGCTACGTGCTGCTCTCCACGCACTACCGCAAGCAACTCCGCTTCGACTGGAACAGTCTGGCGCAGGCCGAGGAGGCGCTGCGGCGCCTGATGGACTGCCTGGCCCGGGTCGAGGCGGTCGCCACCCCCGGCGCGCGGCCGGAGATGGCGGAGCGCGTGGCGGCCGCGCGCGCGGCGTTCGAGGCCAGGATGCTGGAAGACCTGAATGTCCCGGGCGCGCTGGGGGCGGTATTCGAGCTCGTGCGCGACGTCAACGCGGCGATAGACCGCGACGAGCTGGGAACGGAAGACGCCGCAGTCGTGCGCCAGGCGTTCGACCGGTTCGACAGCGTGCTTGGGGTGATTGCCCTCCGTAAACGGGAAGAGGAGCGTCCGCCGGTGGACGCGGCGGAGATCGAACGGTTGATCGCGGTGCGCCGGGAGGCGCGGCGGGCCCGCAACTTCGCGGAAGCGGATCGCATCCGGAACGATCTCGACTCGCGCGGGATCGTGCTCGAAGACACGCCGGCAGGCACGCGCTGGAAGCGGAAGTAGGGTTGCCGGGGCGGTCCGGTCGGCATCCGGACGGGATATTGGCCATCGACTCACGAGCGCCGTCGCCGTTGGTACGGTTCTTGCACTTCCTGGTTGGGTCATGCCGACCGCGCACCAGGACCGTTTCGGCCGACTGGGAGAGGACCTCGCGTGCGCGGAGTTGCGACGCCGCGGCTACGCCATCCTGGCGCGACGGTTTCGCACGCGGCACGGTGAGATCGACATCATCGCACGGGACGGGGACGTTCTGGTGTTCGTCGAGGTGAAGGCGCGGTCGTCCGCGCGGTTCGGCGGCGCGCGCGCGGCGGTGACGTGGCCGAAGCAACGGAAGATCGTGATGATGGCGCAGCGCTACCTGCAGCGGGTCGGCTGGTCGGCGCGGCCCGTGCGCTTCGATGTCGTCGCGGTTCAGGGACGCCGGGATGGCCGCCCGCCCGAGGTGGCGCTGATCCGGAACGCGTTCAGCGCGGACGGGCCGCAGTAGGCGCGGCGGTGCTCGGCTGCTTGATGGAGGGGCACGCGTGTGGTACCGTGAAAACGCTCGCGGCCGGGACGAGCGGGAATAACTCAGTGGTAGAGTGCGACCTTGCCAAGGTCGAAGTCGCGGGTTCGAATCCCGTTTCCCGCTCCATTCTTCACGACCCCAACGGTCCGTTACGGTCCAGCGGCGCCGTCGCCAAGTGGTAAGGCAGAGGTCTGCAAAACCTCCATCCCCGGTTCAAATCCGGGCGGCGCCTCCATTTCCCCGTGTCGCATGAAGGTTGGCACCTGCGCGCTGCTGCTGGCCTCCGTCGCGTCACTCGCCGTCCCGCCGCCGGTCGCGCAGACGGCCGGCGAGCGCCTGGTGGCCGAGGCAGGGCGGCTCGCGGCGCCTTCCAATGCCGAACGGATTGCTGCGCTCGAAGCGATACTCGAACGTCGCGGGTTGCCGTACGCGGTACACTCGTTCGCCGGTCCGGGTGGCGAGGACGACCCTCGGCCGAGGGGACGCAACCTCGTGCTGACGTTCGGGACGGGCCTGCCGGAACTGATTGTGGGCGCGCACGCGGACGCCGCGCGCCTGGACGACGGCACGCTGAGTGCCGGGGTGGTCGACAACGCGGCCGGCGTAGTCGTGCTGCTGGAGCTCGCCGAGACCCTGCGTGACAATCCTCCGGCGCGGCAGGTCCGCGTCGTCTTCTTTGACATGGAGGAAGTGGGCCTGCACGGCTCGGCCGCCTTTGCCGCCGCGCTCGACCCGGCGGACGTCGTAGCGATGGTCAACGTGGACATCGTCGGCTACGGCGGCGCGGTCTACTTCGGTCCGGACGGCTCGCGTCGTGAAGCGTCACCGGACGCCCAGCCGGATCCGCCGGCGCTGACGCAGCGGGTGCAACACGTCTGCGCGGCTCAGGCGATGGTGTGCGTCAGCACGCCCCGGATGCCGCCCAGCGACGACCGCAGCTTCACGGCCGCCGGCATTCCGGCCGTCTCGATCGCGCTGTTGCCGGCGTGGGAAGCACACAGTCTCTGGCTACGCTTCAACGGCAGGCTCGAGAGCGGCGTGAGTGGATTGCCTGAACCGGAGATCCTGCGGATCATCCACACCGCGCGCGATACCGCCGACCGACTACAGCCGGACGTCCTGGTGCGTTCCGTCCGTTTCGTGGCGGGTGTTGTGCGCGAGATGGCCGATTCGCCGCGGTGACGTGCGTCGCGACCGCGCTCAGGGGAGCAGGCTGCGGTCCGTCAACTGATGGAGGGCGGTGCGGAACCAGACGGTGAACGTCTCCGGGTGCGCCGCGAGGGCGGCGCGTACATTCGCGAGGGTCTCCCACTTCCACTCGTCCACTTCCGCCGGGTCGGGCGTCGGATCACCCGCGTGCCGGCCGATCAGGACATGGTCGTACTCGTGTTCGACGAGTCCGTGATCCAGGTGGGCGCGGTAGATGAAGCCGAACACCGCCTCGAGCGGGCAGTCGAAGCCCATCTCTTCCCGCAGGCGACGGTGCGCGGCGCCGAGTATCGATTCACCGGGCCGTGGATGGCTACAGCAGGTGTTCGACCAGAGACCGCCGGAGTGATACTTCGCCCGCGCCCGCCGTTGCAGCAGCACGCGGCCGGCATCGTCCAGGACGAAGACGGAGAAGGCGCGGTGCAGCACGCCCTCGCGGTGCGCCGCCATCTTTTCGATCGTGCCGATCGCGCGGTCGTCCGCATCGACGGCAATGAGCTGTTCGCTGGACACGCCTGAGCTTACCTCGACATCCAGATCGCGCTCAGGAGCGCATACAGGAACAAACCGGCGCCGATGCCCGCCGCCATGGCCGGGATCGCCACGAGTCGCCCCCCCTTCGGAAAGTACCGCAGCAGCCAGAGGCTCGAGACGATGAGGACAGCCACATTGACAAGTACTGGCAAGCTGACGGGGATACCGGCCAAGGCCGCAAAGCGGAGTTCGTCGAAGTTTGCCGTCGGGGGGATCGGCGTGCCGAGCATGGCGCGGAATACATGCCCGGTGCCGGTGGTGATGCGATACTGGGCGGCGTACGCCACGGCGACAAACAGGGGGCGCCCTCCCCATCGGCTGCAGCCGTAACAGCAGGCCGCAACGATTCCGCAGGTCATGAGCGGACCCGCGATATCGGCGAAGGCAACGCCCCAGATTGGTGCGATTGCTTGCGCCGCAGCGTAGTCGCCCGCGCCGAAGGCCGCGTAGAAGTCCTGGTTGGACCAGCCAATGGCCAGAGGGCCGAACACTACGTCCGGCGCGCCGATCGAGATCAGCACGACGTAGTGGGCAATCTCGTGGGGCAGGACGGCGAATGGGCCGGTCAGCAGGCCGGCTGCGAACCATCGGCGTCCGACGCGCCACCATGGCGCGGAGTCGCGGTGGCGTGCCGGACGATCATCGAACGTATTGCGCATCGGTCCTTTCCGGTGTTCGCGGCCCCACGTCCACGCAGGCCGCAGTCGTAGAGCGCGTCAGTCTCTACCGGTCGATTTGTCCGCCGGCCCAGCCTGGTGACGGTACGACGCGAACAGGTAGCCCTTCACTTCCAGCCTGCCGGCCGCATCCACTACGAGCTTCAAGTGATTGACACGCCGATCAATCACGCTCCATTCCATTTCGTGCGGGAGGATCGTCACGGATCGACCGGGCCAGGATAGAAGGGCTTCGGCCTTGGCGCGCGCGCACAGGCGGGACCGGGTGAATCGATCGAGCAGATGGCGGGCGGCGGCATCGATTGCGCCCCGCCGCTGGCAAGGACGTTCAAACGGCCGTTCGATGCCGATCCGTGGCAGGAACCGCCCGCGCGTATCGAGATCGAGGTGGAGCATCGGCACGCGGCGTGATCCGTCCGCGTCATAGCGACCCGCCGTGAGTTGCGTAACGGTCTGGAGAGCTGTCGGGCGTGCGGCGGCCGTGGCCGCCACGTACGAATGCAGCGCGTCGGTACGGATCTTCGTGAGACAAATGCGAATGACCGGAGTCGCACGATGCGTCATCAGTCCGACATAGGCGACATCCGCCGAGGGAGGGAGGCGATCGAAGCAGGTGCGCAGACCCTCTGCAACCCGTTGCTTGACCGAACTACCGGTGAAGCTCTCGATGGCGGCCGTGCTGCGGCGGAACCACGCTGCGGCCTGGCCGTCGTGAAGGGGCGGCGCCTTCTCGAAACTGAAGTAGATTCCCGGTGTGGGCGCCACCCCGGTCGAGCGGTTTTCCTCGCAGTCGATGTCGTACGCGAGCCAGACATGGTCTATCAGAGCGCCGAGACGTGAACCCGGCGCCGTCCAGCGCCGGCGGAACGCCATTAGGCGATCCCACCAGGTCGGCCTGACCGAGTCCTGTGCGTGAGCGTCGAGACGCAGCGCGCCTTGAGGCTGAATCGCCACGATCAGGTCGACCCGGGCGGAACGATCGTGCATTCGGCACTCGAAGTACATCGTGCGCACCGCCGTTGCCGGGAGGTGAGCCACTGCGTCGCACGCACGCTGGAAGGCCGCGCCCGAAACCAGCGGTCTCGGCAGATGCGGGCGGATCGCGTGGAGTGTTGTCGCGAGCGAATAGGTCAGGGGCACCGCGTATTCACTCCCACAGCAGGACGGAGGGGACGGTATCGGCCGCCTGCAACCGTAGCAGCTCGTATCCGACACCCGCCAGGCCCTGGTAGAGGCCGGGCTGCAGCATGTCGTCACTTCCGAGGCGGTAACTGCCGGTGGCGAGTGCCCGTGCGATGGTACGGCTCCCAATCGTGCGGGCCGCTTCACACAACGCCGGCCGATTGAGGCGCCGCCCGGCGGAAAGCAGAAAATCGGCCTGGCCGAATCGGCCGCAGCAGAGTGAGTCGCCGTAGCGGCCAATACAGGAATCCTGTTTCAGCGTGTCTGTTGTCGCTGTCAGTGCCGCGTCGACATCGATGCGCAGCCAGTGGTCGTCCACCGCGTCCAGGCGCGAGAGCCCGATCCCGGGCCATCCATGACACCATGTCCAGGCGCGGGCTAGCGCCGCATCCTGACGCTGTTCGTTGGACCGACGTGTTTCCCGCGCGCGCCACCTTCCGTCGGAGATGTGGCGTCGTTCGCAGGTCCATGCTTCAGTGGCCGCCTCACGATACGTGGCGTTCCCGGTGACGGTTCCCAGCCGGTGCAGCGCGCAGGCGATACCAGCGGCACCATGGGCGAATCCCACCTGGGCGTGGGTGGCTCCCGGGCTCCAGGTGCCGAGGCCAGTGTACGCGTCGCGAGTACGGGCTGCCAGAAGGTGTTCACCGCACCACGCGGCGCGCTGGAGCGCCATCGGATCCTGCGTAAGCCGGTGCAGCGTAAGCAGTCCGAACACGGAACCGGCCGAGCCGCCGAAGACGTCAAGGATCTCGTCCGCGCCGATAGCTTCGCGCGTCAGTTCTCTTGCCGCGTCACGCGCTGCGCGCAGGCAGGCTGACGAGCCGAGTGCGGCGCCGGCGCGTGACAGGGCGTGGATCAAGCCGCCTAGACCATGCCCGCCGCCGATGCCTACATCCGCCGGGAATGCCGGATCGTCCCGATCGGCGAGTCGCCGGCTGATCGGGTCGAACAGTCGCACCGCCAGGTCACGTGCGTGCGGGGTGCCCGTCACGGCGTACGCCATGGCCAGGAAGAGCCCGATCCCGGCCGTGCCCCCGAAGAGACTGGAACCGACTGGATGCATGTCCGGAACACGCCCGTTCTTGCGGTCAAGGCCGTACCATCCGATTGTCGTACCGTCGTACACTGCGGTGCGCTTCAACAGGTCGATAATGGCCGTCACCTCCGCCGACTCCTGATCGGTGGTCAGACGTGGTGGGTCCGATCGTTGAGTCGCCTGGGCCGCCGCCCGTCGGGGCCGGTGACGCTTCTTGACTTCGATCGCCTCGAACGCGAGTCGAATCAATCGAAGCTCACGATCGACGTGGGCTGGCGTGAGGCAGCGAATGCGATCCGAGACACGGTGCCCGCGGGACTCGATTCGATCGTCGACCGGATCGCCGGAGGACGTGCGCAGTTCCGGCCGGTCCAGGCTGGCAGTGAACACGGGGATGTCGAGCTGTTCGAGATCGGCGCGTTCTGCCGCCCGAGTACGCCAACAGGTGGGTCGATTGGTTGCGGCAAGCTCGGGTGCCGTCATCAAGTCCAGTGCAATGCTCCAATCCGCCCCCGAGACCAGGTTCTGCGGAGCGAGCGCGTCAGCCAGCAACGAGGCGTAGGTAGAGGTGTCGCGGATCACGACACGGAACACCGCGCGGCCGAGACTGCGGATTGGTCGCGCGCCTGATGGCATCTGCGCCAGCGCGGTGCAGGCGGTGCGAAAGCCTTCGAGGATCGCTGCAAGGTGAGTCGATGCCGGTTGCGGATGACCTCGCAGCGTCGGGAGGTTCCCGCCAGCCGACCGGCGGGGAGCGAATCCGTGCCATCGCGCCCAGTCGGTGTTGAGGTACCCGATGTCATGTTGGCGTCCTGCGATCGGTTCCGAGGGAGTGAGACCGCCGGTGACGCGAAACAGGTCGGCTGGGCCCTCGCCGCCCCGGCACGGCATGGGCAGGAGGCCGGTCTGCAGTACTGAACCATGCGGACTGACAGGCGGTGGCGACGGTGCGGCCGCTGCGGTGCAGGCGTCACGTACCGGAGCGGTCGCGAGGCACTCGAGATCGATCAGGACCGGATGCTCGCCGGCGGCGATCAAATTGTCGGCATGGAGATCGCGGCCTCCGAGACCAAAGGCAAGACCGGTCAGTACGCCGGCCCTCCAGTAGAAGCGTTCGACTGCTGCAGCGTCAGTGCAACAATCCGCCGTTATCGTCTCCATCCAGCCGTACTCGCCACGGCAGAGCACTGCGGGCGTTCGCATCCGAAGCCGGGCATCGGCATCGCCGAGCCGGTCAAGCAAGCTCGAGAAGTGTCTTTCGAGCCCTAGCGCGCGCGGTTTGTAGACGAGCGCCGTGCCGGACGCGAACCGGATCCGGCAAACCGTCCGGCCACCGCGGTGTGCATCGGACAGTCGCGGCTCGACGTGTACGACGCGGAGCGTACGGTCAGGGAGCCGAAACGCCGTACGAATGGCGTCCGCGTCGCGATCAAGCCGGTGGAGCATCTCGGCACTCGCGGCGACCCAATAATCGGATCTGGTTGCGAGGAGGCGCGCCAGCATCGGAAAGCGGAGCGTCCACGTGTGGAACCGGTCACTGGCCATGGCGCGCACAAAGTCAAGGTAGAGGCTGCGGCCTGGCGTCGTTGCCTCCGGGAACACCGGTAAGTGGCCGCCGACTCGAGCATTCCGGTACGCGTCGAACTCGGCACAGAGCGTCCTGGCTGCCACGCTGCACAGATCCCGGAGCAGCCCCCTTTCGAGATCGATGAGCGCCGATCGATCGAGGAGCCGGCTCCGGTGGCCGCGGAGCTTGGTGAGGAGTCTCCGTTCCGCCGCGATGACAAACGGCTGCAGCACCTCCTCGAAGGGCTGGGGATTGTCTGGATCGAAGAGGAGAGACGGAATGGCACTGGCGCCAGACGACGGCGGTCTCGCCATGGCCTTGCCAGCCTCGTCGATGAGTCGCGCCCACGCGGGAGGCGTGGCGCCGGCGGGAAGGCGGACTGAACCGAGCAACGCGCGTGCCGTATTGCGATCCAGACCGTCCCACTGCAACCTTCGGTCGAGCCGGATCCAGTCACCCCGCGCGACGTGGTTGCACCAACGTTCCAGACGCGCTGAACCCGTTCCACCGGCGTCGTCGGTGTCGTCGGCGTCGTTGGGCAGGAAGGCGCCCGCCAGCCGCTCGGTCAGCGTTGCCGAGGTGGCAACGATGCGTTGCGCCGTCACCGACAGGCCTCTCATCGGTTGACTATTCCGACAGCCAGCAGTCCGGCGTATCGGTGTATACCGTGTGGCTGCGGCCGCCCGCCACCGCCTCGAGCGCGGCAGGCGAGAGTTCATCCGGCGCAACCGGATCAGGCAGGACGAACAGGATGTCGCAGGCCGGGTCCTTTTCGATGAACTTCAGGCGCAGACGCTCCGGGAGCGGTTCTCCCAAGATTCGCTCCAGGGTGGAACGGGGACTTGTCAACAAGCCCTTGCGGAACGCAGGGTCGGTAGCCGCCTTCAGCAGCACGTTCCCCACTCGTGCACGGATTGTCTTCTTCGTCATTGTGGTCTCTACGGGAACCGTGTTACTCAGCCGATCCGCGACGGCCCCGGCCGTGTGACCGGAGCCGTCGCGAACGGATACCTACTGATGGTCTGACCGGACTAATCGGTCTTCCAGCAGATGGTGATGTCGCCGAAGTTCCAGTCCCAGATCCCGCCGGCAACCGCCTCGAGCTCCGCGTTCGTCAGTTCGTCCTGGGAGATCGGGTCGGGCAGCACGAACATCGCGTCGCAATCGCTGTCCTTCTCGATGAACTTCACGCGAATGTTCTCCGGGAGCGGCCGGCCGGCCATCTTTTCGAGCGTCGTCCGCGGGTCGGTGAGCAGCCCCGCCCGAAACTCGCCGTCAAGCGCCGCCTTCGACAGCACCTCCTGCACGCGATCGTTGAGGTTCTCCGCCATATCGCACCTCCATGAAGACAGGTTGGTGGGACGCCGCGTCATGCGATGTCCCGATGACGACAGAGACAAGCAAGGTGTATGCCATCCGGGCCGGGTTACGCGGCATCCCGTGCCGGTGATCGTCGCGGGGCAGAGTCCGCCGCAGGCAGCCTGCGTATTCCGCATCCCCGGTTGCCCATCGATGGTTCGATTGCGCGTTCAGCCCCGGAAAAAGGCTGTAGGGATGGGGCAACGCACGATCCTCCCGCGCGAAGGGGACGCTGCGGTGATTTCCACCGGACGGCGATGCGGGGTCGGCGAATTGGGAGTTTCCGCGAGTCCCACCCCAAAGGATCGACTGGGCAATACGCGTTTACACTACCGGCGCCAGCACCGAACCAACCGTCGCGGTTCCAGGGGCGCGGAGTGCCGATCCGAGGCATTGCTGCAGCAAACGGCCTTCCGACACGGTACGCCGTTTGCAAACCAAACCTTCCGTGCGGGCATCCGTCAACCGTCGCTATTTCGTGTCGGCCGTGCTGCTTGCCGCCGTCTTGACCTGCGTACGTCCAGCGGGCGCAGGGGCGCCACCAGAAGCGGGCGTGGAACTGGGTTTCGTGATGGCGACCGCCGTCGAGCGCAGTCCTGATCTCGAGCGCGGGCGACTGGCGGTCGATGCGCGCGCGGCGGCCCGCCTTGCGGCCGCCAGCCCGTTTGATCTCCAAATCCGCGCACGACTGGTGTCAGGGCGCAGTCATAAACTCGGCGGCGACCGTCCGATCATTCCGACCGACAGCCTGACCACCCATGCGTCGGGCGCGAAACGGTTTCGCTCGGGTGTTGTGGTCGCCACCGAGCTGACTGTCGCTCGTCTTGCGGACGGCCGCCTGAGTATTCCGATTCGTCAGGCGACGTCCAGCGTATCGGTCCGGGTACCGATCGCAGCGGGCCGCAACGGTGGCGCCGCAGCCGGAGCGGAACGATCGGCCCAGGAAGCCTACCGGGCCGCGGTGCTCGATCGCGGACACGTCGCTTCGGAGGTCGTGCTGACGGCGGTGATCGCCTACTGGCGTTATCTCGCGGCGACGGAACGACTCGCCATACACGCCGAGTCCGCCCGTCGCGCGGCGTCGCTGGTCGACGAGACCGAGGCGCTGATTCGAGCGGATGAACGACCGGCTTCCGATCGCCATCTGATGGCGAGCAATCTTGCGATCAAGCGGACCGCCCAGTCTGCCGCTGAACAGGCGCGCCTGGACGCGTTGTACGCGCTTGGACTCGCCATGGGACTGGATGCCGAGAACATCCCGTTCCTTGGGCCGCCGGTCACTCCGTTTCCGGCCCCGACCGGTGAAGGAGCACGAGTCGCGCTGGACGAGGTGATCCGCATCGCTGCCGGGGCGCGGCTGGATCTCGCGGCTTCCCGTGCCCGGCGCGACGGCGCCCGTCTCGAGTGGGAGGGAGCCCGTCGCGACTATCGATCTCGATGGGACATCGTCGCCAGTGTCGGTCATACGGGAGTTTCGATCGGCCGGAACCCCGGCGGCATACCGTCACTGCTGGATTCGACCGCCGCCGGACTCAACGCGCAGTTGCAGATGGAGTACGCGCCGGTGGCCCCCGACAGCGACGTCAGGAGTCTGGTGCTCGGCACGGAAGCAGCGTACCGGGCGACCGCCGTCATGGCAGACGACCTTGACCGCCACGTCCGAGCGGAGGTTCGAGTGGCGGTTGACGCACTGGCCAATTCGGCGCGGGAGGCGCTGCTTGCGGCAGACGCGGTGCGGTTGTCGATGCAATCGGTTTCCACGGAGCAGGAGAGGTTCCGTCTGGGCCTTTCGACGTTGTTCGATGCGATTCTGGCGGCGGATGCACTCACGACGGCGCAACTGCTCCGTACGGACGCACAACTCCGCCACGCTGCCGCGATTGCCCGCCTCCGATTCGAGACCGGCACGCTGTTGGAGATCCAGGGAGAAGCGGTGCGGGTGGACCGGCAGCGGGTCATCGGATTTTCGCTGCGGGAGGAGATGCGATGAATCGGTCCCGTCTGTTTCGCAAGGTTTCGCTCGACCGTCTTGCCTCGCCCGAGCAGTTGGATCGACTGCTGCAGGTGACACGGCCGCGCGCATGGATCGCCCTGGCCGCGCTGGGTTTGCTGGTGGGGTCGGCAGTCGTCTGGGGGTTCGAAGGTCGGATTCCCTCCAGAGTGGCGGGCCAGGGCATCTTGCTCAGAAGCGGCGGCGTGCTGGAAATCGCCGCCGGCGCTGGCGGACCTGTCAGCGATGTTGCGGTTAACGTCGGGGACATCGTTCGTGAGGGACAGGTGGTGGCGCGCATCGCGCAGCCGGACATCCTGAACCGCATCCGCCAGGTGCGCCTCGCGCTCGACAACCTCCGTCTGGAGCACCGCTTGACGGCGACTCACACGGAGGAGGCAATCGATCTGGAGCTGGCGCAGATTGTGGAGCGGCGCGTCGGACTGGAACAGTCGATCGACGCGTCCAACGTCCGCCTGACGTGGCTGCGCGAGCGGTCGAAAACGCAACAACAGCTGGTGGAGCAGGGCCGGCTGACGGAGCAGGCGGTGATGGAAACTCGCCGTCAGATCCAGGGGACGGAAGAGCAGATCCGCGGCGCCCGGCACCAGCTGGCGGAACTGCACCTCCAGCAGTTGAGCGCGGAGGCCCGTAGTACGCGGACGTTGCAGACAAGCGAGTACGAGGTCGCACGGGCGAGTACGGAACTGGCGCAGCTCGAGCGCGAAATGAAGGAGATGACCGAGGTGGTCGCGACCTTCACCGGGAGGGTGATCGAGATCATGACGGAGAAGGGGGACATCGTCAGTCCGGGGCAGCCCTTGCTCCGCCTCGATCGAACAGGCCGGACGGTCACGGCGCTCGAAGCGATGATCTATATCCCGTCCGCCGACGGCAAGCGGATCCGGAGCGGCATGGATGTCCGCATTGCGCCGGCGTCCGTCGCACCGGAGGAATACGGCTACCTTCTCGGCACGGTTACCTACGTCTCCGATTTTCCGACAACGGCCCGGGCGATTCAGCGGACGTTGCGGAACCCGGAGTTGGTTGCGGCGCTCTCCGCGGGCGACGCACCGTACGAGGTTCGGGTCGACCTTCGACTCGACCCATCGACCGGGAGCGGCTACCGGTGGTCTTCGTCGAGCGGTCCACCCATGGAGATTCTCACCGGCACGCTTTGCGGGGCGCTGATCACCGTGGATCGGCGCCGGCCGATCGATCTCGTGATCCCGATGATTCGGGAGCAGTTCGGCCTGTAGCGCGACCGGGCGCGAGAACAATCCAATGTCAAACTGGCTGGGCCGGGCTACGGAGTATGTCCGGCACCATCTGTACGGCGCCGGCTGGCGCACTCGCAGGGTACGCGTGCCGACTGTCCTCCAGATGGAGGCGGTCGAGTGTGGGGCCGCCGCCCTTGGTATGGTGCTAGCGTGGTTCGGGCGGCACGTGCCGCTCGAAGAACTGCGCGTGGCGTGCGGCGTGTCTCGCGACGGAAGCAAGGCCAGCAACATGCTCCGGGCAGCGGGCCGCTACGGCCTGATTGCTCGTGGTTACCGGCGCGAGCCGGCCGGGCTGGGCCAACTGCCGGTTCCTCTCGTCGTTCACTGGAATTTCAACCACTTCGTCGTCTACGAGGGCGCCCGCCGCGGCCGGGTATTCCTGAACGACCCCGCAGGCGGTCCGAGGACCGTTTCGGAAACGGAGTTCGATCAGGGGTTCACCGGGGTGGTCCTGACGTTCGAGCCCGGCCCCGACTTCCAGCGGGGTGGGATGCGGCGGCGACTGGTTTCCACGCTGCGTCCACGGCTGACCGGGTCATACCCGGCTCTGGTGTTCGTTGTCGGTGCCGGCCTGCTGCTGGTGATTCCTGGTCTGGTCGTCCCTACGTTCACGCGCCTCTTCGTCGACGACCTGCTGGTTCGCGGGGCGATCGAACTGGCGAAGCCGCTCTTCCTGGTGATGGGCATCACCATCGGGGTGATCGGCGCGCTCTCCTGGCTTCAGTACCACGCCCTCCTCCGGCTGGAAACAAGGTTCGCCGTCAGTACGTCCAGTCGATTCCTCTGGCACGTCATGCACCTGCCGATGCAGTTCTTTTCGCAGCGCTTCGCCGGCGACATCGGTTCGCGCGTGGCGATTAACGATCGGATCGCCTACCTGCTATCCGGTGAACTGGCAGCTTCGTTTATCAGCGCCTGTCTGGCCGTCTTCTATGCCGTCCTGATGTGGCAGTACGACCGTCTGCTGAGTCTGATCGCCCTCGGGACCGCTGGTCTGAATGCCGCGGCGCTCAAGTACTTCTCGGCACGACGCGTCCACCTCAATCAGCAACTGCTTCACGACCAGTCACGGATGCTCGGCATCGCGATGGGCGGTCTTCAAAGCGTCGAAACCCTCAAGGCGATGGGAGCGGAGTCGGACCTCTTTGCCAAGTGGTCGGGTTATCAAGCGAAAGCGGTTGGCACCGAGCAGCGGCTCCGCGTCCAGACCGAGCTGCTCTCGGCAGTGCCACGCCTTCTGATGCCGATCAGTACAGCGTGCATCCTCGGGATCGGAGGCCTGCGCGTGATGGACGGAGGTATCAGTATGGGAATGTTGGTTGCCTTCCAGGCGCTGATGCTCGGCTTTATCGCGCCGGTCAACCGGATGGTCGATCTCGGCAGCACGCTGCAGGAAGTGAAGGGGGACCTCGCGCGGCTGGACGACGTCCTGTCCGCCGAAGTCGATACCGAACCGGGCGGCAACCAGGACCTCGAGGACGGAGTGCGGACCGCCAACTCACAGTCGTCCACGCCGGCGCGACTCGCAGGTTACCTGGAGCTCCGCGATGTCAGCTTCGGCTATAGCCCGCTTGAACCCCCACTGATCCACCAGTTCAACCTGAAACTCGATCCCGGGCAGCGAGTGGCGCTGGTCGGAGGGTCCGGTTGCGGGAAAACCACGATTGCGAGGCTGGTCTGCGGCCTCTATCCGCCATGGAACGGCGAAGTGCTGTTCGACGGTCAGCCGAGACGGGAGATGCCCCATCGGCTGCTGACCACGTCGTTCGCCGTCGTCGACCAGGAAGTGTTCCTGTTCGAGGGATCGATCCGGGACAACCTGACGCTCTGGGACTCCACCGTCGCCGAGGCGGACATGGTTCGCGCCGCTAACGACGCCTGCATGCACGACGAGATTGCCTCGCGTCCCGGCCGCTACGGCAGCCGAGTGGAGGAAGGGGGACGAAACTTCAGCGGCGGACAGCGGCAGCGGCTCGAAATTGCGCGGGCGCTCGTTACCAATCCGGCGGTACTGGTGCTCGACGAGGCAACCAGTGCGCTCGACCCGGCCATCGAGGCCCAGATTGACGACAACCTGCGCCGTCGCGGCTGCACATGCCTGATCGTTGCCCATCGGCTCAGCACGATTCGGGACTGCGACGAGATCATCGTGCTGGACCGGGGATCAATTGCGCAACGCGGAAGCCATGACGAACTCAGGGATCAGCCGGGGCCGTACAGCCAACTCATGGCGGCTGCATGACGGCGCGCACCGAGAGTCAGCAACCATGGCGACGCGGTTCTTCGACGACGGCCGGGTGACGGAAGTCGGCGCCAACCGTCCATTCCTGCTGCACGACGGCGCGGTCTGGCTGGTCGAGCGGGGGCATGTGGACGTTTTCTGTGTCCGCCGCAACGACACCCAACGGGTGACCGGACGGTCCTTCGTTGCTCGCGTCGCGGCCGAGCGTTGCCTCGTCGGCGTCGAGTCATCGGCCGCGTCGGGCATGGGTTCCTCCGGCGTCCTGCAGGCGGTGGGCGGCCCCGGCACGCGCCTGCGGTGCTTGCCACCCGCAGGGGCTCGCGAGCTGTTCACGGATAGCGCCGTGGCGGACGAGACGGCTTGCCTCATTGACGGATGGATCGACGCCATGTGCGACGGCCTGGTGGTGGATCCACCCCCACGCGACTGCCAACCGATTCGCCAAACCTCGACCGTACGGCTCGACCGTGCCGTCCGGGTGTTCCCGGCGTCCGGCGTGTCCTGGATCGCGCATCGGGAAGGCCGGTCGCGCCTGTTGGGCCGTCCCGAAGTGCCGATGCGCGAACGGTTGATGCCCTGTTCCGTCCGGACCTGGTTCGAGACCACGGCGCCGGCCGACGTGGCAGTGTTGAGTACGGTCACGGTTCTGGCCACCGGCGATGTTTGGGCGGGGCTGGCGGCCTTTCACCGGGCCGCGATCCGGTTGACGCTTTGGCGAATGGATACCGTTGCTGCGGTTGAGGCCTACCGTCAACGTCGACGTCTGGCGGAACGGTCAGCGCTACTGCAGGATGCCTTCCACGGCCTTTCCGCGGCGCAAGGCGGTCCCGATGACGAGCGTCCGGCCCGCCGTGTCGATCCCGCCTCCGACATCAACGCGGACACGCTGACGGAGGCGTGCCGCCTCGTGGGCGCCGCGCTGGGCCATCGGATCGTCCCGGACTCGTCGTGCGATGCCGTTGCCTCGGCTGATCCGGTGGCGGAGATCGCCAGAGCGTCCGGCGTGCGCTCGCGCAGGGTGTTACTGAACGATCGATGGTGGCGCAGCGACAGCGGCCCGCTGCTCGGGCGCACTGCCGGAGACCGCCCCCGCTGGGTTGCTCTGCTTTCGGATGGCGGCAGCCACTACACATTGCATGATCTCTCCGACGGTACGCGAGCACAGGTGGACTCCCGACTGGCCGAGACGCTCGCGCCGGTCGCGTACACGTTCTACCGCCCGTTTCCCCAAGTGGCCCTTTCGGCGCGCGAACTGATCCGATTCGGCGTGTTCGGATGCGGTCCGGACCTGGCGAGAGTCGTCGCGCTCGGCTTGGCGGGCGGCCTGCTCGGACTCGCGACCCCGGTGGCCACTGGCACCCTGTTCAACACCGTGATACCGGGTTCCGAGCGCGATCAGTTGCTTCAGATGACGCTATTGCTGCTCGCTTGCGCCGCCGCCACGGGGATGTTCGAACTCGTTCGCCGGCTGGCGCTGGCCCGGGTCGACGGACGGATGGGCGCCGCCGTGCAAGCGGCAGTGTGGGATCGGCTGCTCAGTTTGCCACTCAGGTTCTTTCGGTCCTACGCGGCAGGCGACCTGGCGGTGCGCGCCATGGGTATAGACGGGATGCGGAAGGCGTTGTCCGGCGCCACGATGACCGCAGCCCTCGGCGGCATGTTCTCGCTGTCGAACCTCGCACTTCTCTTCTACTACGGCGGATCCCTGGCGTGGTGGGCAACGCTGTTGCTCGGAGCAGCGGTCTGCGTTACGTTGGCGGCTGGCTACGGACAACTCCGACTGCAGCGGCAGATCGTGCCGCTCCGAACCAAGACCTCCGGTCTGGTGCTGCAGTTGCTGACCGGTATCTCCAAGCTCAGAGTCGCGGCTGCCGAGGCGTACGGGTTCGCTCAATGGGCCCGGCTGTTCAGCCGGCAACGCCAGCTGCAGTTCCGTTCGCGCACGGTGAGGAACTGGTTGCAGGTGTTCAATGCCATGTTTCCGACGGCCGCGTTGCTCGTGATCATGGCCGCGGCGACGTCGGGAGGCACCACCATGCCGGCGATTCGGACCGGGGATTACCTCGCTTTCGCCTCCGCGTTCGGCGCCTGCCTCGCAGCGATGATCTCCATCAGCGAGGCAGCCATGGAGGCGCTCGGCGTGGTGCCGATGTATGAAGCAGCCCGTCCGATTCTGGACGCGCCGCCGGAGGCCAACGAAGGGCGGGGCGCTCCTGGGGCGCTGACCGGTCGCATAGAAGCACACCACATCACGTTCCACTACCAGCCGGGCATGCCCCCTGCCCTCGACGACGTGTCGTTGGCCGTGCGTCCCGGCGAATTCGTCGCAATCGTCGGCCCGTCCGGCTCGGGCAAGTCGACATTGCTCCGCGTGTTGCTCGGCTTCGAGCAGCCGAATGCCGGGGCCGTCTATTACGACGGTCAGGACTTTGCGGGTCTCGACGTGCAGGCGGTACGCGCGCAGATTGGTGTTGTTCTGCAGTCGGGCCGCATCATGGCGGGCGACCTCTTCACGAACATCGTCGGTTCCGCATCGCACACGCTGGACGACGCCTGGACGGCGGCGCGGATGGCCGGCCTCGACGACGACATCCGTGCGATGCCGATGGGAATGCACACCGTTGTCAGCGAGGGTGCGAACACGCTCTCGGGTGGGCAGCGCCAGCGGCTGCTGATCGCCCGGGCCATCGTCAACCGGCCGCGAATGATCTTCTTCGACGAGGCAACCAGCGCCCTTGACAACCGCTCGCAGGCGATTGTCAGTGAGAGCCTTCGCCGGTTGAACGCCACGAGGATCGTAATCGCGCACCGACTGAGCACGATCGAAAGAGCGGATCGGATCCATGTCATGGCACGGGGTCGCATCGTGCAGTCGGGACGGTACGCCGACCTGCTCGAGCAGGACGGACCGTTTGCCGATCTGACGAGGCGGCAGATCGCGTGAGGGCACCAGCAACCGATCAGCGAGCAATGGCGGAACGCTCGGCGAGACGCGGAACCGGTGTCGGGGCACTAATGCTGGCGGCGGCCACGCTCGCCACGTCGGGAGCCGCGTGTCGGGAGCCAGTGCCAGGGCGAGGCCTGGTGCAGGCCGAGGCCGGCGGGCCGATCACGGTTGCCGCAGTCTGGCCGTGGAGGTCGCGGACGACGCTGCTCTACGGGGCAGGGCTGCAACTGGCGGCCGACGAGATCAATGCCGCGGGCGGGGTGCTGGGCCGCCCGGTGACGGTCCTGCGCGAGGACGATCACGAGTCAGTCGACCACGGGCGACTGGTCGCGCAACGGCTGGCGCAGAACCGGGACGTGGTGGCCGTGATCGGCCACATGCAGTCGTATGTCTCCTTGCCGGCTGCCGCGATCTACGACCTGTCCGGCCTGGTGCATGTCGCACCGGTAGCGACCGACCCACGGCTGACCCAACAGGGGTACCGGCGGCTCTTCCGGATCACCGTCACCGATCGGGAAACCGGAGTGCAGATGGCCGACTATGCCGCCGCCCGGCGTTACGGCCGCGTGGGGATCTACTACATCCGGAACGCGTACGGGCGGGGTCTCGCGAACGCGTTCGAGGAGCGAGCCATCGAACGGGGTATCTCCATTGTCGACCGGCAGTCGTACGATCCGAACGCGCCGGTGGGAGAGCGCCAGGTTGCGGACATCCTGACGTCCTGGCGGGACTTTCTTCTGGATGCGATCTTTGCCGCCGCCGAACCACGGCAGGCCGCCGCGATGATCCGCGCGGCCCGCGCGATGGGCATTGCGGTGCCGGTACTTGGCGGTGACGCGCTCGCGGTCGGTCAATTCCTGGAGTTGGGCGGGACGGCGGTCGACGGGACCGTCCTGGCGGCGATGTTCCACCCGGACGATCCACGGCCTGCGGCCCAACGCTTTGGTGCGGCGTTCCGGCAGCGCCACGGAACCGCGCCGGACGCGTCAGCCGCACTTGCCTACGACGCGCTGCACCTTCTGGCACGGGGGATGCGAGCCGCCGCTTCGACGGATCCGGACCGGCTCGCTGCGGCGTTGCATGCGGCGGGAACCTGGGAGGGGGCGACCGGGTCCATGCGCTTCACCGAAACGGGCGATCTGGTCGATCGATCGGTCGGCGCCGTGCGGGTGCGCAGCGGAGAGTTCGTTTGGTTGGGCGTCATGCGCGACGGCGTGCTTGAGGGGCCGTGAAGTGGATCGTGCAGGCCGGGCCAGCGTGCTCCAGGCATTCGGTGCATCCGAAGGCGAACGGGCGGAACTCCTTCGGTACAACGACAATCGTTTCGACCAGGGACCGACCGCTAGCGGCGTGCGCCTGCCGTTCGAGGACGAGCCGTTCGTTGCCGTGTGGGAGCGCTACCGGGAAGAAGCTCGGGAGGTGGGAGAGTGGACGGTGCTTCGGCGGGCGCTCGTGCAACTCCGGTTTTCGGTTGAACCAGGGATGAGCCGGGCTCCGGCCTACCGGGCTGCCGTGCACCGGCTGGAGCCCGTGGGCGATGAAATCCCGCCGCTCCGACTCGCGCGTCCGGATGATGTCCGGATCGTGATCCATGCGACGCCAGCGGGACGCCTGCCGGTGATCGTGGCGCCGCACCGGAACGACTTCGTCCTGATTCTGCAGGCGCTGACGATGAGGAACGAACCGATGCCGGTGCCGCAGGCTATCGGCGCGTACATGGTGGCGGGATACATCAACGTCGACCGCGTGCGGCAGGCTCGCGCAGCGTGGCAGGCAACGCATTCGGGAGCATCGGACGCGGAGTGGCGCCTGGCGCTGCACGCGCTACTCACGCGGAAGGAGTTGTGCCAGGACCGGTTCATCGTTGCGTCGACATCGCCGTACAGTGGCGTGCCCGCCTCCCGGGTCGGTCTGGATGCCGCGACGTGGCGGCGCCTGTCCCTCAGGATCCGCATCGAGCATGAATCGGTCCACTATCTCACCCGTCGCGCGTTTGGATCGATGCAGAATCGGCTGCTCGACGAGTTGATTGCGGACTACGCGGGCATCGTGCATGCCTGCGGGCGCTATCGCGCTGATTGGGCGTTGCGCTTTCTCGGTCTCGAGGACTATCCCGCCTACCGCCCGGGCGCCCGGCTGGAGCGCTATCGGGATGACTTGTCCGACGGCGCGTTCCGAGTGTTGCAGCGGCTCGTCATGCGGGCGGTCGACAACCTCGCGGCGTTCGACGCCAGTCGGCCAGGCGTCGGGCTTCCCTCCACGCGCCTCCGGACCGTCGTGGCGTTGACGCGCCTGACGGTGGAGGACCTGGCCGCGAACGACGCCGCGAGCCGCCTGCGATCCGCGTTTGACGCGGCCGAGACGCTGTTCCGGCCGGCGGCGCCCGGGGTTCCCGCAGTGCGAGCGTGCTAGCGGCCGGTGCGTGTGTTGCTGGGGCTGTCCGGTGTCTCGCGGACTGTCCCTGCCGACCCGGGCGCCTCGAGGCTACGGCGTCGGCCGCCACGGCCCTCGAGGAATCCCTCGATGCTTGCTACCCGGACGGCGACTTCGGAAACGTCGGTGCGCAAGTCGATCACCTCTGTCCGTACGTCGACAAGCTCCCCGCGGACACCGGCGACGTTCTTGATTCGGCGTGACGGCCGGCGGCTTCGGCTCGGATCGAGGCGAGACCGTCCGCAAGAATAGTACGGAGAGCGAGGATTTCGGCGGTGTTGCGGCGGATGGCGGCCTCGACGGAGCGCCAACACGCAAGCTGCAAGCCGCCAAGCATCAGCCCCACGGTGACGATCATCCCAATGATCCAGAGCAGGTCACTCATGTCCGGGCGGTCCGCTTCTCGCGGTCTATCGAATCTCGGCAGCCGGGTGACTCGGATTCCTGTCGACTACGGGCGACAGACTCTGACGCGAGATCCGTGCCGGACCGCCGAAAGCACTGCGGTCGGGGAGGAGTGGCAGAGTCACCTGGTAATGGGACAATAACTACAATATGCCATTTTTGTTCCTATATGGAGTATTGTTACCTATGTTCCACAATACGAACACAACCCCATTAATATTGTTTAATGGCAACACACTTTAGTATTGCCATGAAGGCGCGATCATGCCACTTCTGCGTGCGTCGGTTGCGCGAACGCCGGTGTCGGCCTCAAACCCGATTGTGGTCGGGGCGCCAGGTCGTGATTGCCTGCTTGATGGCCCGCTGATCCCCGAGCTCGCCGTCCAGGACGCGCCGCACGAGGTCGGGAAGCTCGCCGTCGCTGGCGAAGCGCAGCGCGATGAGCTGCCGCGTCGTCAACTCGCCGATCCGGGGCGCGAGGTCGGCCGGCAGCACCGCCTGCAGGCGCAGGCGTTCCTCGAGACGGATGATCCGGTCCTGATTGCCGAGCGCGAAAACCCGGCCGAAGAGGGCGACGATGAGGAGGGCGAGCGCCAGCAGGAGGGCAACCGCGGCGTCGAGCGAGAAACCGGTGACCAGCCGGTAGCCCGCCCAGAGAAAGTTGAGCAGCAGCAGCGGCAGCGCGATGTAGTGGTACACGGGCACGGTGCGGGTGTGGTTGGCGTAGGTCTGGGGTTCGGTCTGAGCCATCGGCGGCCTCCTCTGGACACGACAGCGTAACAGGTTCGCGGCAACGCCCGGCCGCGCCGGCGAGGCTGGCGTCAGGGCGGGAAGAGTGCAATAATACGAACGGGCTTGCATTGCGGGCCGGAATGGTGGCACTCTGTGCGCGGATCTTTTCCGCAGGAGGCACTGGCATGAAGCGCAATCTCAGCGTGTGGAGTTTGGTCGTGCTGCTCGCAGGCGCCGTCGCGTGCGGCGGCGGGGGCGACATGGCGCCTGCGGACGAGGGTCCGATGGACGCGGAGCTGCCGCCCACGAGCGGGGACGGAGCGCCGCTGTTCGAAGTGGATCCGTTCTGGCCGAAGCCGATGCCCAACAACTGGCTGCTTGGCTCGACCATTGGTGTGGCGGTAGATGCGGACGACCACGTCTGGATTGTCCACCGCGGCAACCTTGCCCCGAACGAGACTCCGGCGCTGCTCGATCCGCCCGCTGCCGAGGAGTGCTGCGCGCCCGCGCCGCCGATTCTGGAGTTCGACTCCGAGGGCAACCTCATTCAGCACTGGGGCGGTCCCGACGATCAGGATCCGCCGCGCTATGACTGGCCCGACTCCAATCACGGGATCGGGATCGACGCGATGGGCAACGTCTGGATCGGGGGCAACGGCGGGGCCGACTCGCATGCGCTGAAGTTCAGCCACACCGGCGAGTTCCTGCTGCAGGTGGGCGAGCACGACCACGAGGGACGCGACAGCATGTCGACCACCCGCTACTCGCAGGTGGCGAAGGTGCGGATCGACGGAGCGGCCAACGAGGCGTATCTTGCCGACGGTTACGGCAACCGCCGCGTCGCCGTCGTCGACGGGGACACGGGCGAGTTGAAGCGGTTCTGGGGCGCTTACGGCAGCGCCGAGCCGGACGACAGCGATCTGCCGCCCTACGATCCGGACAGCGCGCCAGCGCACGGCACGGTCAGCAGCGACATGAGCGGCGAGCCGACCTTCCGCAATCCGGTGCACTGCGCCGACCCGACCAACGACGGCATGGTCTACGTCTGCGACCGTCCGGGCAACCGGGTGCAGGTGTTCACGACGGAGGGCGAGTACGTCGAGGAGATCTACCTCCGAACGCGGACCCGCGGCGCCGGCGCGGTCTGGGACGTCGCGTTCTCGACAGATCCGGATCAGAGCTTCGTGTACGTCGCCGACGGCATGAACGAGCAGGTGCACGTCCTGCGCCGCAGCCCGCTGGAGTACATCTACAGCTTCGGCGGCGGCGGCCGCATGGCGGGGCAGTTCTACGGGACGCACAGCATCGAGGTCGACTCGCAGGGGAACATCTACACGACCGAGACCTATGAAGGTAAGCGGCTGCAGAAGTTCCAGTACATCGGGATGGGTAACCCGATGGGCAACGTCGGCATCCTGCACCCGACCAACTAGGCCGGGGCGGGGCTGCGAAACGTATCGGCGAGAGGCCGGGCGCCCGATCCCCGGGGTTGTGGCGTCCGGCCTTTCTCATAGACGGGGCTCAGGCAGGGAACACGAAGCGATGCGACTGATTGCCGGATGCTTGCTGGTGAGTGCGCTGGTCGTTACCGGTTGCGCCGAGGAGGTTCCGGCGGGACCGCCTCTCGACCTGCGGCACAACACCCGTGACCTGATGGCGGGCATGATCGACGCGTCGGCCGACGCGCTCTGGGATGCAGTCGGCACGGTGTACGACACCGAAGGAGTTACGTCCTGGGAGCCGGAGACCGAGGAGGAGTGGCTCGCCGTGACCGGCGCCGCAATGACCCTGATGGAGTCGGGCAATCTCCTGATGCTGGGCACGCGCAAGCGGGACGACGAGTTGTGGATCGAGTTCGCGCAGGAGATGATCGATGCCTCCGCCGTCGCGCTCGACGCGGCGCAGCGGCGTGACCCGCAGGCGATCTTCGATAGCGGCGAGATTGTGTACAACTCCTGCAACAACTGCCACAACCTCTACTGGGTGGGGGACGCGCAGCGCGGGCGGTCGATCCAATGATCGCCTCCGGGCGCGTGGCGGCCCGGGCGGGACGGCGGCGCTGACAGAAACAGGAAGGGTGAAGATGCGTTTGATGATCCTTCGTGCGCTGGTGATCGGCGCGGGTGCGCTGGTGGTGGCCGGGTCCCTCCGGACGGCGGCCGCGAGCGGGCAGGAGAACGCGGCGCTCAGCGAGCTCGATAGCGCCGTCGAGGCCTGGATCGGGGAGCTCGGTACCCGCGTGGAGATGGAGCTGGGCGAGGAGGACAGCCAGTTGAACGCGGCGATCCGCGAGATCGACAGCCGCGCCAACGGCGATATTCGCATGCAGCGCCGCGGCGACGCCTTCGACGTGGCCCAGCGGGCGCGGGCCGACGCGTACGGCGCCGCCCAAAGCGTCCGGACGGAGACGTTCGAGGCCGCCCTGGAGGCTTGGCAGATGGCGTACGAGGCGGCGCAGCAGGCGCGGAGCGCTGCCCATGACGCGGCAGTGAGCGCCCTGGCCTCGGCCGGGGGCAATGAGGACGCGGTGTTGAGTGAGTACCGCGTCGCGGTGGCGGCGACGATGGCCGAACTGCTCGTGACGTCGGCCAATGCCACGTCGCAACTGAGAATCGCATCGCCGGAGATTCGCGCGGGATTCTTCGATGCCCTCTACGACATCGGTCTCGCGGATCTGCAACTGGCGGCTACCCTGCGGGATGAGGGTGGCGACCTGGAGGCGGCGGCAGCGACGCTGGTCGCGGAGGCGGAGGCCGAGGGGAAACGGATAATCGCCGCCGCCGAGGCGGGCGAGCCGATGTTCTAGGCTAGGGCTCGAGATCCGCGATGGCCGGCGTCGCGTCGCGCACGCACAGCGCCTGGCGGCGGTCGGCGTCCGATCCCGTGGCGGCGGTCCGCCGCGCAATGTTCAGCAGGTAGAGGCGGTAGACCGCCGGGTCCCGTCCCGGGTGGCCGCACACCGCAACGGCGTCGCCCCGGGCAAGCGCGTCGCCACCCAGCCCGGCGCGCTCCAGACGGTCCGCTGCGGTCCATTCCACCGCCCAGGTGCGCGTCGCGCCGTCGCCGTCGCTCACTCGCAGGTAAAGCAGGGAGTGGGGGTTGCCGAACAGGAACGATTCCACCTCCCCCTCGAGCAGCAGCATCTGCTGGTCGTTGTAGATTTCGGAGAGGGGATGATGGGCCAGCGCGGGAAGGCTGGCCAACAGCAGGCCGCCAGCGATTGCCAGCAATGACAGCTTCCCAATCATGACCATCCTTCCCGACCATCATACTCCTGTCTGGCCGTCACGAACCTGACGTTCCTCTGACGCCGATTTACTGTCGCCGGTCCCGCCGGTACACTCCCCACGGATGGCATCCGCGATGCGGCTGCTGGTGGTCGAGGACGAGCCGAAGGTGGCCGGCGCGCTGCGCGCCGGCCTGGAGGGCGAGGGTTACCGCGTCGCGGTGGAGACGGACGGCAACGCGGCGTTCAACCGTCTCACGACCGATCACTTCGACCTCCTGGTGCTGGACCTGACACTCCCGGGCCGCGACGGTCTGGATCTGCTTGCCGCCGCCCGACGACTCGGCATTACGACGCCGGCGGTGGCGCTTACCGCCCGTGACACGCTCGACGACCGGGTGGCGGGGCTCGACGCCGGCGCCGACGATTACCTTGTGAAGCCGTTCGCCTTCGCCGAGTTGCTGGCGCGCATCCGGGCCGTCAGCCGCCGGGGCCGTGCGGCGGAAGCCGAACCGCTCACGATCGACTCGCTGACGATCGACCTGCCGCGGCGCCGCGTAACGCGCGCCGGCCGGCGGCTCGACCTGACGGCCACGGAGTTCGCGCTCCTTGCCTGCCTTGCCCGCCATGCTCCGGGCGTGGTCTCGCGCGACATGTTGATCCATGAGGTCTGGCCGGAGCAGGCCCGGAGCGTGACACTCGACAACGTGATCGACGTCCATGTCTCGCGCCTCCGCCGGAAGGTGGATGCCGGAGCGCCGGTGCCAGTGATCCGCACGGTCCGCGGGGTTGGCCTCGTGCTCCGCGCCGGAGGTCAGGAGGCCACGTGACGTTCCGCCTTCGGCTGACGCTCTGGCAGATGGCGGCGACGATTGTCGTGCTGGCGATCTATGCCGCCGCCGTGCTGACGCTGGTGACGCGTTACCGGTCGGCCGACCTCGACGCCCGCCTCCGTAGCGACTATCGCTGGGCCGCCAGCATGGCGGAGCGTGCTCCGGATGGGTCCCTCGCCTGGTTCGAAGGGGATCCGTGGAGCGAAGAGAGTCCGTGGCTGCAGGTCTGGACGCCCGACGGGCGCGAGCTGTTCCGGACGGCGGTGGCCTGGCGGCTGCCGATGCCCGGGAGCGAGGCGCTCGTGGATGCGCCGGACGGACGGATCGTTGCGCTGCCGTCCGACCCGGCGCCGTTCCGCATCCTGACCGGGCGGACCGTCGTCGTCGGCGCCCCGGTAGTGATTCAGGTGGGCCGTTCCGAGGCGCTGATGCGGACCGAGGTGCGCGACCTGGCGCTGCTGCTGTTGCTCGGCCTGCCACTCAGCGTTGCCGTGGCGGGAATGGGAGGCTACTGGCTGGCCAGCCGCGCGCTCGCGCCCATCGATCGGATGACGGCCCGCGCCCGCGAAATTACCGCCCGCCGACTGCACGACCGCCTGCCGGTGGATCAGCCGAACGACGAGTTGGGGCGTCTGGCGATCGTCTTTAACGAGACGCTGGCGCGGTTGGAGTCGTCGTTCGCCGAGATGCGGCGTTTCACTTCGAACGTCTCGCACGAGTTGCGGACGCCGCTTACCGCCATCCGCAGCGTCGGCGAGGTGGCGCTGCGCCGCGGGCGCGATGCGCCGGGGTACCGCGCCACGATCGAGAGCATGCTGGAAGAGACCGACCGGCTCGCCACGCTGGTCGAACGCCTTCTGACCGTCGCCCGGGCGGACCATGGCGACGGCCGCCACGCCGCCGAGGCCGTCGATCTGGGGGTGCTAGCCGACGCCGTCGTCGAGCAGCTCGCGGTGTTGGCGGAAGAGAAGCAACAGTCGCTCAGCGTCACCCACAACGGCGCGCATCCTGCCTGCCACGGCGACGGTATCGTGCTGCGCCAGGCGCTCGTCAACCTGGTGGACAACGCCATCCGCTATACGCCGGCCGGAGGCGCCATCGACGTGCGCGTCGATTCGGCGGACGGCGACGCGATCCTGGAAGTGCGCGACACCGGACCCGGCGTGCCGGAGGAGTCGGCGATGGCGCTCTTCGATCGGCTCCACCACGATCCGGCGGATCGGACCAGCAGCTTTCCTCCGAAGGGCCTGGGTCTCGCCATCGCGCGCTGGGCGGTCGAGGCGCATCACGGACGTCTCACCTACTCGCGCACCCCCGGCGACGAAACCACGTTTCGCATCACGCTGCCCTCCGCGTAAGGCAATCGTCAGGTCGGATCGGCCGGAACGTCAGGTTCGCGACAGGCAGTGGACGCGCCGCCGCCGCATCATGCGCCATGCGGTATCCATTCGCGTTCCTTGCACTGGCGGTACTATTCGTTGGCGCGGCGTGCGAGGCATGGGCACAGGCCACGGGGACCATTGCCGGAACCGTCGTGGCGCGCGCCGACGGGCAAGCGGTGGCCGGCGCGGTGGTCCAGGTGGAAGGCACGGACCGGCTTGCGGTGACGAACGCCGTCGGCCGCTTCACCCTCGACGGCGCGCCGGCCGGGGCGGTGGTGTTGATGGTCGCGGCGCCTGGCTTCCTCGACCTGCGGGCGCCCGGCGTCGACGTTGCTGGCGGCGCCACCACCGTGGTGACCATCGAGATGGAGGTGACCCCCAACTATCTGGAACGGGTCCAGGTGACGGCGAGCAAGGCGCCGCTCAGCATCGGGGAGATTGCGGCCCAGGCGGACATCATCGAACGCGGAGCGATGGCAACGCGGGGCGATCAGCGGCTCACGCAGGCGATCGAGCATGTGCCGGGCTTGATGGTCAGCACGCTGGTGGGTTCGTTCGAGTCGGTGATGTTGCGCGGGCTACCCCGGACGGGCAACGAGTTCACGTCCACGCTGCTGCTGATAGACGGCGTGCCGCAGACGGATTCACGCAACAGCTCCCGGGTGATCAATCTGCCTATTCACGATGCGGCCAGCATCGAAGTCGTGCGGGGCCCGAACTCGGCGCTGTACGGGCGGACGGCAATCGGTGGCGCGGTGAACGTGCGGACCGCGAATCCGACGCCGCAGCACCAGTCGGACTTCACGTTGACCGGTGGCGGATTCGGGACGCTGAATGCCTCGGGGCGCGCCACCGGACCGATTGGCGAGCGAGGCGGGTATGTGGTGTCTGCCTCCAGCGAGCGGAACACCGGCTTCTACACCGGACGGAACGACTTCAACGTCGACCGGACGGCGGTCTTCGCGAAGCTGACGTTCGTCCCCGATGACGCATCGTTCGGCAGCGTCAGCGCAAACCGGGTGTTCTCGGCGCAGAGCCTGCCGACACGGGTGCCCATCATCGCCGGCCGTTACCTCAGCGACATCGACCCGGAGTTCGACCGTCTCAGCGATCTGAACATTTCCGGACCGAATTACCGGCAACATGAGAGTCGGGTCACGGGCAATTACACGCGTCAACTGGGGAATGCGGTGCGGTGGGCGAACGTCGTCGGCCACCGCCAGATCCAGTACAAGTTCATCGATTCGGGCGACATCATCGGCGCGCCGTACGACCTCGAGACACATACGTTGACGCAGTACCCGTTCGACGTGCAGACCGACGAGGACATCCTCTATGCGGAGTCCCGAATCGAGAGCGATGCGGCCCCGCGGGGCGTGCCGATCGGCTTCGTCGGGGGCGCGTCGTACGAATGGACCACGGGATACGGCGCCGGCAACCTGATCTACACCGATCCCGACACGTTCGGCTGGCCGCTCAACTACCGCACCCCCGTCCATCCGGCGAAGAGCGAGTGGGAGTTCTTCCGCTTCGGCGGGAACGACTACAACGTCGGTGTCGTCGGTCTCTTCGGGCAGTTCACCGTCGAACCGGCGCCGCGCCTCGTACTCTCCGGCGGCGGCCGGTACGACCGTCTCGAGCTGGACAACCGGCTCGTCTTCCGGGAGGGCCAACCCGTTATCCGGGACGCCTTCGGCGCGTTCAGCCCAAAGCTGAGCGCCACGCTGCGGCTGCTACCCGAGAACGCGGCGACGAGCGTCAACCTGTACGGCCAGTACTCGGCGGCGTTCCTGCCTCCGCGGCGCCCGAGCGGGTTGCGTCCCGGCGACGAGGAGCGCGAACTCCACCCGGAGGATATCGACAACTATGAAGTGGGGCTCAAGGGCAGCGCGCGCGACGGCCGCATCACGTTCGAGGCGACCTGGTTCAACATGTTGCGCGACGGGATCATCCTCAGCGTGCGTCAGGGGCCGTTCTTTGCCCCGACGAATGCCGGTGAACACCGCTACCGGGGCGTGGAGCTGGGTGTCGGGTGGACACCGTCCAGCCGAGTCTCTCTCTACGCCAACACCGCGCTGTATCGCAACCGGTTCGGCGCCTTCGTGATTGAGAGGGCGTCGGGCAACACCGATCTGACGGGCAACCGCCTCCCGATATCGCCGGACCGCATTGTGAACGCCGGTATCACCGTCACGCCCGCGCCGCCGGTGACCTTCACGGTCGACATCAAGCATGTCGGCGACGTGATGGTTGATCAGGGGAACACGTTTGCCTTCGATCCGTACACTGTGGTGGACGCCGCGTTGACCTGGCGCGTCGCTTCCATGCGCCTGACGCTTTCGGCGCACAACCTGTTGAACACGGAGTACTACTGGATGGGGGATCTCTCGCTGGCCGAGTCGGCGGATCCCGCGCCGCCGCGCCAGGTGCTGCTGACGACGGCGTTCAGCTTCCGGTAGCTCACATCCGGCTCTTGCCGGGCGACCCGCTATCATCGTGACCATGCTGCGCCGCTGGCTGATCTGGACCCACCGCTACGTGGGCATTCCTCTCAGCGTCGTGTTCGTCGTGTGGTTCGCCTCGGGCATCGTGATGATGTACACGGGCGGCATGCCGCGCATCACGCCGGCGGAGCGTCTCGAGCGCATCGATCCGATCGATGTTGCGGAGATTCGGCTGACGCCGGCCGAGGCAGCCGCGCGTGGCGGCGTGGACGGAGCACCGACCCAGGTGGCGCTGCTCTCGGTGTTGGCGCGGCCGGCCTACCGCTTCGATGAAGTGACGGTGTTCGCGGATACCGGCGAGCGTCTGGCGCCCATCGGATCGGCCGCCGCGAAGACGGTGGCGCTCCGATTCACCGGGGCGCCGGCGTCATCCGTAACCTACGACCGGCTCATCGCGGATCCCGACCAGTGGACGCTGCAGTTTCGGGGCGAGTTGCCGGCGCACCGGCTGCTCGTCGACGACGGGGCGGGGACGGAGGTGTACGTCTCGCAGGAGACGGCCGAGGTGATGATGCTGACCACCCGGCGGAGCCGAGCGCTGGCATGGGCGGGGGCGATACCGCACTGGTTCTACGTCCGGGCGCTGCGAGTGGAGCAGGGGCTCTGGATGCGCGCCGTCGTCTGGACGTCGATCATCGGCTGCGCGGTCGTGCTGCTCGGGCTGGTGCTCGGCGTGACGCAGTTCCGGTGGCGCGGACGCGGTCGGCGGATTCCCTACACCGGATGGATGTGGTGGCACTACGTCACTGGCGTGGTCTTCGGCGTCATCACCCTCACCTGGACGTTCAGCGGATTGATGTCGGTGGAGCCGTTCTCCTGGACGCGGGCGCGAGGGTTGGAGTTGCCGAGCGACGTTCTGGCGGGAGGCCGATTGGGACTGGAACGGTTCCCGGCGATCGAGGCAGCCGCGTGGACCCGCGCGGTCGACGGGCGCGACGTCAAGGAGGTAGCGTTGCACCAGGTGGGCGGCGAGCCCTTCTATGACGTGCGTTTCGCTCCGGCGCGCGTCGCCACGCCGGCGGCCGCCGGCTCGGTGACCGCCGGTGCGCCCTCGCCGGGGGGAACCGGACTCGATCGGCGGCTGATTGAAGCAGAGACGCTCACGGTGCGGAAGGCGCCGTTCGACACCGGGCCGCTCGTGTCACGACTGGCGGCGGCGGCCGGCGCACCGGTGGCCGACACGACGCTGCTGGAGTCGTACGACGGGTACTACTACGGCCGGCCGGGGGACGCGGCGCCGCTGCCCGTGGTGCGGGTCCGGTTTGCTGACCCGATGGAAACCTGGGTGTACGTCGATCCGGCGGCAGGGCGGATCGTTCGGAGCGTGCATCGATCCAGCCGGCTCGAACGATGGCTCTTCAACGGCCTGCACAGTTTCGATTTCGCGTTCTGGTACGACCGGCGCCCGCTATGGGATATCGGCCTGATCCTTCTGAGTCTCGGCGGCCTGGCTTCGAGCGGAATCGGACTCTGGATCGGCGCGGGCCGAGTACGCCGTGCGGTCGCGCGCTGGCTGGCGCCGGCGTGACGGCACGCCGCGAGCGGCATGCCGCCGTCGTGTCGCTTACCTGAAGAGAACCACGGGGCGTGAGGTAGCAAGCGAACATGCCCGCGGCGGTCGGTGTATCCTCACGGGAGCCGGAGGCGGAGTATCGGTGTCGGGGAGCCCGGGCGCGCCCGTCCGTGACCCACCTTCGCGAACCGGGGAGGTAGGCATGACCCGTCGATGGTTGGCGCTAACGGTGGCGGCGATGGCCGCGGCGGCGATGCCGGGTCTGGCGGCCGGCCAGGAGGCGGCATCGGCAGCGGAGCCGAACACGTTCCGCACCCCCTGGGGCGATCCGGACCTGCAGGGCATCTGGTCCTACGCCACGTTCACCCCGCTCCAGCGGCCGGTGGAATTTGCCGGGCGCGAGTTCCTGAGCCCGGAGGAGGTGGCGGCGCAGAACCTGGCCGACGCGACCCGGGCGACGTCCGAACGCCGCGCCGAGCTCTCACCCGAGCGCGACCTCGCCCTCGCCTACGACCAGGTGTGGTGGGATCGGGGCACGTCGACCGGGCGCACGTCGCTCATCGTCGACCCGCCCGACGGCCGGCTGCCGCCCCTCACGCCGGCGGCCGAGCGGCGGCTGGCGGCCGAACGCGAGCGGCGCGCGGCCGGTCCGTTCGATTCCTGGACCGACCGGCCGCTGCAGGAGCGGTGCATGACCTACCAGCGGGTGCCGCCGGTGCCGTCCGGCTACAGCAACGCGTATCACATCTTCCAGGCGCCCGGGCAGGTCGTCATTCTCAACGAGATGATCCACGACGTGCGCGTCGTGCCGCTCGACGGGCGTCCGCCCATCGACGGCCGCATCCGCCAGTGGAACGGCGACGGGCGCGGGCACTGGGACGGCGACACCCTCGTGGTCGAGACCACGCACTACCGTGACGACACGACGTGGCGGGGCTTTCCGGGCACCCGCGATCTCCGCGCGGTCGAGCGGTTCACGCGCATCGACGCCGACACCATCGAGTACCGCTACACGATTCACGACGAGGCGACGTACACGCGCCCCTTCACGGTAGAGCTGCCTCTCGTCAGCCCTCCCGGCTACGTCATCTACGAATACGCGTGCCACGAGGGGAACTACGGCATCGCCAATGCGCTGCGCGGCGAGCGCGTCCTCGAGGCGGCCGCGAAAAGGGCGCCCTAGCAAGTCCAGCGAGTCTGTTTCGGTCCGGGGTGAGCTGGCAGGCGAAGGGCCACGCTGGCAAGCGAGCGAGGCCCCCGGCCGGTCACGCGGCGCCGGTGACAGTGACCGACCAGTCGCCGTCAATGCGTCGGACCGCGGCGCGGACGCCATACACCTGGGTAACGCGGTCGGCCGTCAGCGTCGCCTCCGGCGTACCGTCGGCGACGATACGTCCAGCCGCCATCCAGGCGAGACGGTCCGCGAACTGCGCGGCGAGCCCGATATCGTGCGTCACGACGAGGACGCCGTGGCCGGCATCGGCGCTCGCGCGCAGCAGGCCCATCACCTGATGCTGATGCAGCGGATCGAGCGCCGCGGTCGGTTCGTCCGCCATCAGGAACGGGGCCTCGGCCGCGATGGCGCGAGCCACGTGTACGCGCGCCAGCTCGCCGCCGGAGAGCGTGGTCGCTGCGCGGGTCGCGAACCTCGCGAGGTCGCAAACGGTGAGTGCGTGCTCCACGGCGTCGTCGAGCGGACTTCGTCGGCCGAGGGCGGCGCCGTGGGCAAAGCGGCCGAGGGCCACGAGGTCTTGGACGCGGATCGGCCACGCGAGCGGCCGGATCTGCGGCAGGTAGGCGATGCGGCGCGCCCGCTCGGAGGAGGAGAGCCGGGCCGGGTCGCAGTCCCCCATCAGCACGCTGCCGCCGGCGCGTGGCAGCAGGCCGAGCACGCCGCGGAGCAGCGTCGTCTTGCCCGCGCCGTTCGCGCCAAGCAGGGCGACCAGCTCGCCTGAGCCCACCCGGAGCGAGGCGTGATCGACGATAGTCCGGCCATCCAGCGCGACGCTCACGCCGCTCGCGGTCAGGTCAGGCAACACCCATGCTCCGGCGTGCGGCAATCCAGACGAACACGGGTGCGCCGATGATGGCGGCGACGACACCGAGGCGAAGTTCGGCGCTGGTCGGGGCGATGCGAACACCAATGTCGGCGAGAACCAGAATCAACCCGGCGAGGAGCGCTGACGGCGCGAGGGTACGGGCCGGATCGTGGTCGACGAGCGGCCGCACCAGGTGCGGCGCGACGATGCCGACGAAACCGATGGCGCCAGCCACCGAGACCGCGGCGCCGGTCGCCAGGCCTGCGCCGACGACAACGAGGCGCCGCACGCGCGGGAGATCCACACCGACGCCGGCCGCCGCCTCTTCGCCCAGGGTGAGAGCGGACAGACTGCGGCGTGACAGCGCCAGCAACGCCAGGCCGGCGATGCCGAACGGCGCGGCGAGGGCAAGGTCGGCAAAGCTCCGGTTCGCGACCGTGCCGAGCGTCCAGCTCAGCATGTCGGCCAGGGAAAACGGGTTCGGCGCGAAGTTCATCAGCAGCGACATCATCGCGCCAGCGAAGCTGGACAGGCCGATGCCGACCAGGATCAGGGTCACCATTGATCCGACCCGGACGGCGGCGATCATGAGGAATGCGGTGGCGGCAAGCGCGCCGGTAATCGCTGCGACCGGCATCAGAAACCCGCCCACTTCGACGAGGCCGTAGTAGATGACAAACGTCGCCCCGAGCGACGCCGACGCAGAGACGCCCAGCACTCCCGGCTCGGCCAAGGGATTGCGGAGCAGGCCCTGCATCGCGGCGCCCGAAGCACCGAGGGCGGCGCCTACCGCGAAGGCGGCAAGGGCGCGCGGCAGGCGGATCTCCCACACGACGATCTGGTCGCCCGGGGATCCGCCGCCGGCGAGCGCGGCGGCGACACGTCCGAGGCCGAGCGGGATCGATCCGATCAGGCACGCCGCAACCACGGCGGCCGCCGACGCCGCGGCGAGCCCCCAGAGCAACCCACGGCCGGTCAACGCACCGACTCCACGAGGGCGTCGACGGCGTCGACCAGATACCAGCCGCCGCAGGTTACCGTCGCCCCGTCAATCCGCGTCACCGGACCCTCGGCGACACGGCGTGTGGCCACCGGGTGGCGAAACGGCGTCCAGGCGTCCACGTGACTCCGCTCGCCCCCGAACCGGCCGACCGCGTACCGATCCGGCTTCTCATAGGCGAGGCGTTCGAGGGGGAGCGACCGCCAGCCGGACTGCGTCTGGAAGTTGTCGAACCCCGCGGCATCCAGCAGATCGTGCACAAACGTGCCCGGCCCGGCGCTCACTCCCGCCGGCGACAGATAGAGGATGTCGGCGTCGATGGACCGCGCGGCAGCTCTGGCGCGATCGAGCCGGGCGTCCATCTCCGCCACGACGGACTCACCGCGTTCCGGAACCCCGAACATGGCGGCGGCGCGACGGACGGTGGAACGAACGGTATCGATGTCCTGCATGAATCCGAGCGCGAGCACCGGCACTCCGGCCTGCTCCAGAAACCCTGTCGCCCGCGGTCCGCCGCCGTAGCTCCGGACCACCAGATCCGGCCGGAGCGCCAACACGTCCTCGATGCGCTGGCGGACCGTCGGCATCCCCTCCGCTTCCCGGCGCAGGTACGAGAACGGTGCGCCCGCATCGGGCGACAGCGCCGCGATCCGGTCGCGGTCCGCGAGGCCCAGCACGTATTGATCGGCGCAGTAGTCAAGGCTGACGATCCGCCGCGGGGGGATGGCCGGGGGATCGACTCCGCGCTCCGGGTCAGGCGCCGCCAGATCGGCCGAAGCGACGGCTTCGCTCGCCGCGGGGAGGCTGCCCACGTCGGTTGCGCATGCCGCGAGCAGGCAGGCGGCGGCAAGCGGCAGGACTCGGGCGGCGGACATGGGTCTCACCTCCCGAAGCCGAACCGCGCACCCACCGCGACGGCGCGCGGCAGCCCCGGATAACCCAGGGCGGTGGCGTACTCGGCGCCAGTCAGATTGTCGGCGCGGGCGAAGAGCGTCAGATGCTCCCGCACTCGGAACTGGCCGCCGAGCGTCACCAGCGTGTAGGCCGGATTGACGGTGATGTCGGCGGGGCGGCCGTCGGAGACGCGAACCAGGCCGAGAAATGCGCTGTCGTGCCGCTGGCCCACCACCTGCACGTTCAGGTGCAGGCTGCTGCGGCCCCGGACGTAGCCGACGCGCACGCCGGCCGCGTGGCGCGGCCGGCGGAGCAGGGGCTGGCCCGGCTGGAACTGCTCGCTCGTGCTGGCGCTCGTCACCACCTCGGTATCGACCAGCGCGTAGTGTGCGGCCGCCGTCAGCCCTCCGACGGGACGCTCGAGGGACATTTCCAGTTCGACGCCGTCCGCCTTCGAGCCGTCGATGTTGATGTAGTCGGCCACCCCGTCGCCGCCAAAGCCCGCCGACGGCCGGTAGGCGATCTGATCGGCATACTCGTTGTTGAACCAGGTGATGCGCGCGAGCCAGCGCTGATTGTCGAACGTGAACTCGGCGCCGGCGTCCAGCGTCACGGCCTGTTCCGGCTGCAGTAACCGGTCGCCGTCCACGAACGGCGATCCGTACAACTGGGCGAAGGTGGGATTCTTGATGCCCCGGCCGACATTGGCGAACAGTTTCACGGACGACACCGGTCCCTCGCTGAACGGCACCGGATAACCGCCCGCCGACAGCTTCGGGTTGACGCTCCAGCCGTAGAGCGCGTTGGCGTCGGCGCGCGCCCCGGCCGTGACGAACCAGGCTCCGCTCAGCGCGAACTGCTGCTGCACGAAGTACGAGTGGTTGCCGATCCGCTCGTACACCGCCAGCGCATTCGATTCCCGGGTGTAGTCCCAGCCCGCGCTGAATTGCTGTTCGTCGAACCAGACTGCGTTCACCTGGTACCTCGCGGCGCCCCGGCGGAACTGCTTGTTGAAGGTTCCCGGCCAGTCGCGCAGGCCGTACGGCGTGTGGGCGAGGAAGTGCCCGGCGGGCAGGCGCGACGGATCGGCGGCAAGCGCGTCGAACTCCGATGGATCGAGCAGGCGCACCAGCCGGGGGCTGGCGGGGAAGCGCGCCCCGGGCTCGCCAGCGAGAACGGCCCGGACGTGATAGGGGGGATCGGTCTGGAGGTCGTCCGCCTGACGTCCGGAGCGGAACCCGCTCGCCGAAGCCGCGTGATCGATCCGCGGCGTCAGTTGCTGATCGAACGTGAGGTGCCAGGTCAGGTCGTCGCTGTCGGCCCGGGTGCCGGTGTCGCCCGGCGCGAAGGCAATCGGTCCTACCGCCGTGCCCCGCGCGTTGCTGTACCGGACGCCGCCCCGGAGGCGGGCGCCGGCGCCGAGGAGCGCGCGGACGTTGCCGTCGACCGAGTGCTGATCGAAGCGATCCGGTTCCCGCAGCCGGTCGGCGAAGGCGCCCTCGGTAGTTCGCAGCGCAGCGCCCACCTGGTAGGCCATTCGCTGCCGGGCGCCTCCCAACAGACGGAGGTCGGCGCGTGCGGTATCGAACGAGCCGCGTTCGAACGAGCCGACCACGCGCGGGGCCCCGTCGAGCTCCCCCTGCCGGGTGAAGATCTGGATCACGGAGCCGATGGCGTCGGATCCGTAGAGTGCCGACTGCGCGCCACGAACCACTTCCATCCGCTCGATCTCGGTGGCCGAGATCCGGCTGAAGCTGTAGGTGCCGCCGTCCGCGTTCACCCGGACGCCGTCGATCAGCACATGGTTGTAGTCCGATTCGCCGCCGCGCACGAACAGCGATGCAAGGCTGCCCTCGCGCCCGGTGGTGGCGATCTGCAGTCCGGGCGCCTGGCGCAGCACGTCCGCGACCGACGCGGCGCCCAGGGTGCGAATGTCCGATTCGGTGACCACGACATGCGACGCCATCACCGCGGGACGGCGCTCGGCGGTGCGCGACGCGGTGACGATCACCGTGTCGTGCAGGGCGAGGTCCAGCGGCGCGACATCGCTGTCGTCGGCGTCCGGGCCGGCCGCGGCCCGGTCCTGGGCGGCGAGCGGCGCGGCGGCTGGTAGCCAGACGGCAACCAGTCCAATCGCCAGGAGCAGGGAATACTGACCGTTACGCAGGCGCGTACGGGTGGAAACGGGACGAGCCATTGGTCCTCCTTACCTCCCCTTCGGAAGCAGTGCGAGGCGTGACCGGACCGGTCTCCTGGCTCGCAGGTAATGCCTACTCTCCGCGCCTTCCCGCCCTTACGGGCAGTGGCCTGCTGCGGATTTCGTCCCTGCTCACAGTTGCGAGGGCAGCGTCGGCTTGAGCACCGAACTTCCCGTCATCCGGTCACAACCGTGTTGTGCAGGCACTCTACCACGCGGTCCCGACACCGTGCAATTGCCGGCGCCTGCCGCCACTGCCGATAGCCGGCGGTGGTGCCAGCGGCCCGGAATCGCCGCGCCTGCCTGCGCCTCGGACCCGCATTGACACGATTCTCCGGGGTTTGCTACTCTGGCGTGTTCCGATGACATGCTTCGAATGGCGGCGCGGTTCGAGTGAGGGCAGTGCTGCCCGCGACCCGTACGGGTATTGGTGGCGCTACTCGTTTCGGCTGCCCGCTGGGGGGGCTGTCATCCGAATCTGATTCAGCGACCACGGACGACACCATGCAGCCTCTTCAGCCGGCAGGTTGAGGAGGCTTTTTTTGTGGCGTCCGGGCGAACCTGACGATGGCGAACGCCTGGATCTGCGCGACCGTGACCGGGACCACGACGGATGAACTGCGCGCGCGCCGCGATGCGCAGGGGGACGCCGACCTCGTGGAGCTGCGGCTCGACAGCGTCGCCCGGCCCGATGTCGCCGGCGCGCTCGCTGGCCGCGGGAAGCCGGTGGTGGCCACCTGCCGCCCGACGCGCGAGGGAGGCGGCTTCCGCGGCAGCGAGGACGAGCGCCGCGCGATCCTGCTGGAGGCGGCGCGGCGGGGCGCGGAGTACGTGGACGTCGAGCACTGCGCGCCGTTCGCCGACGAGCTGATCCGCCTGCGGCGAGGGCAGGGGGTGGTCGTGTCGTTCCACGCGTTCGACGGGCTGCAGGCCGACCTCGAGACCCGTTACCGGGCGATGCGGGCGACCGGCGCGGAAGTGGTGAAGGTGGCGGTGGCGGTGGCGAGCCTGAAGGAGGCGTTGCACGTCATGTCGATCGGGACACCCCGGGACCGTGCGCCCGGCCGCGACGCGCCCGGCGACGGACGTCGTGTGCTGGTGGCGATGGGGCCGGCTGGCGTGGCGTCGCGACTGCTCGCGGGACGGTACGGGTCGTGTTGGACGTACGCCGGCGACGGAGTCGCGCCGGGACAGATCGACCTGGCACGCATGCGCGATCAGTTCCGGGCGGGGCGGGTGACGCGGCGGACCGCGGTCTACGGCGTCGTGGGAGCCCCGATCGGCCACTCGATCTCGCCCGCGATGCACAACGCGGGCTTTCGCGCCGCCGGCATCGATGCAATCTACCTGCCCCTCGAAGCGAGCAGCGCGGACGACTTTGCGGCCTTCGCCCGGGAGATCGGGCTGGCCGGGGCGAGCGTGACGGCGCCATTCAAGGAGACAGTGGCAGAGCGAGTGAGCGTGGCGGACGACGTCTCGGCCGCGGTCGGGGCCGTCAACACGCTCCGGTTCGAGGACGGCCGGTGGATTGGCCGCAACACCGACGTCGCGGGCTTCCTGGCGCCGCTGCGCCGGCGGATGGGTCTGGCTGGCGCGCGCGCGGCGGTGCTCGGCGCCGGCGGTGCGGCGCGCGCGGCG
>CAZJYU010000022.1:0-2165 GCA_964550305.1 uncultured Vicinamibacteraceae bacterium
TGATCTCTCATCGGCGGCACCTGATGGTGATTTCTCCTTCTTGTGGCAGAGAGTGGCCATCGAGGTCGAATGTAAGCGGAATCCGAAGTAATGAGCCGGGACTTCGAACTACGTGCGCGCCGCTGCGCTGAACCGCCACCGCGAGTTCACGAAGGGACTTGGCGGACCGGCAGGCTACGCCCCCGATCCACGACATCTGGTATACCTCGCACAACCGTGCGCCGCCACAGGGAGTAGGCAGTTTGCAAGCCAACAAGCAACACATCTCCACCGTCATCCCCGGCAACAAGCAGTTCCTCATTCCCGTGTTCCAGCGGGACTACAGCTGGGGCGAACGTCAGTGTGCCCAGCTCTGGGACGACGTCCTGCGAGTGTCCGGCCAGCCACCGGAGCGAAGCCACTTCTTCGGCCCAATCGTGCTCGCACCGGCGAGCGTGGGTGTGGCGTTCCAGAAGTGGCTCGTCGTGGACGGACAGCAGCGACTCACGACGCTCACGCTGCTGTTGACCGCCCTGCGCGACCACGTCGAGGCGATCGGGGGCCTGCAATCGACCGCCGCGCTACTAGAGGCTAGCTACTTGAGGAACGTCCTCCACTCCGGGGACCAGATCCGCAAGTTGGTGCTGCGGCGCCGGGATGACGAGACGCTTCGGAGCCGCGTCGAGCGCACGCTGCCGCCGGACCTACCGTCGCCGGCCATCGAGGACGTGTACGGCTTCTTCCGGGCGAGGCTCCGGGGACTCGATGACTGGAAACCGGTGGAGGAAGGCGTCGCGAAACTGGTCGTCGTGGTAGTGACCGTCGAGTCCTCCGACGACGCGCAGCTTATCTTCGAGAGCCTGAACTCGACCGCAGTAGACCTGAGCCAGTCGGACCAGATCCGGAACTTCGTGCTGATGGGGCTGTCGGAGCCGGAACAGACGAGGATGTACCACGAGCACTGGCAGAGGATCGAAGAGTGGTTCGGAGGCGACCGGGGCGCCCTAGACAGCTTCGCCCGGGACTACGTCGCGCTGCGTACCAGGGCGAGGAAGCAGCCGCGGTCGGACGGGGTCTACTTTGCGTTCAAGAACGCCTTCGAGGCGCTGAAGGAGGAGGACGGCGGAGTGTCGGGCGCCCTGGAGTCCATGACCCTCGCTTCCCGGCGCTACGCCGAGTTCGCCTTCGGGAGGGCGGCAGACCCGGAGATCAGCAACCTGCTCGGACGCGCCCGGCGCCTAGCCGAAGCGCCTGCGCTCCTCATCATGGAACTTTCCGGGCTGCACGATGCCCAGCGCCTGTCACGCAGCGACTTCGTCGCCTGCCTGGAGCTCATCGTGAGCTACCTGATGCGGCGCGCGGCCTGCGGACTTCAGACCCGCGGGTACTGGTCCATCTTCGCGAGGCTCGCCTACGAGCTGGACGCAGAGGCGCCGCGCGATTCTCTGGAGATCGGGATGGCGACGCTTCCCCCAACCTACCGGTTTCCGAATGACGCCGAGTTCGGGGGCGCGCTACGTGACACGGACCTGCATGGGCGCTATTTCTGCAAGCAGCTTCTCGACGGCCTCGAGACGCTGGGCCGAAAGGAGAAAGCAGCAGACACCAGTTCGCTGACGATTGAACACGTCATGCCGCAGACGCTCAGCTACGCATGGAGGAGGATGCTTGGCGACGACTCGGACGAGGTCCACGCTCACTGGCTCCACCGACTCGGAAATCTGACGTTGACCGGCTACAACGCGGAGTACTCGAACAGCACGTTCCAGGAGAAGCGCGACAGGCCGGGCGGGTTTCGGGAGAGCGTCGTCTTGCTGAACAAGGACATCGCGGCCGAGACGGAATGGACCTCGAAACAGATGCAGGAGCGAGGCCGGAGGCTCGCGGATCGCGCCGTCCTGGTCTGGCCGAGCCTGCGCGTGAACGAAGTGATGCTTCACGAGGCCCGGAAGCTAAAGATGCGCCGGCTCGCGGAGGAGAAGCCCGCGAGCCGCGTAAAGATGAAGGAGGAGGCACGCCGCCTGTTCGAGGTCCTGCAACCCCGCGTGCTGGATCTCGGCACGTCAGGCGAAGTGATCGAGATGTCGGAGAACGCAGTGCAGGTCTCGTATTATCAGCCCGAGTGCTTCCTGGAAGTGCTGCCTCGCACCAACTACTTAACCCTTTCACTCCCCCTCGACTTCAAT
>CAZJYU010000022.1:2265-47105 GCA_964550305.1 uncultured Vicinamibacteraceae bacterium
GGATCAGGTGACGCGGCCCGACACGATGCGACCTCACCGTAAGTCCTAGTTGCGCTCGTCAGGGCCGGATCGCGCCGCGACCACGCCGCAGGCGCGTTCCGTGGCCGAGGTTATCATCGCCGAAGCACGGGTGAAGCGGCACGACGGCTTCGCGGACCGGCTGGAGGACTATCGTACGGCATGGCAAGCGTTCGGGTGTTGGACGGCAGGGAACAACCGCAGCAGGTCACGACGGCAGAAAGCGGAGGCCCATGGGATCGATCCCGTTACTTTCCTAGCGGGTCCGCTGCGTCTGGCCTGGGGAAGCTCGCGCCGGCATGCGTCTCCGGCATCGTGGCGGAGTGCCGAAGTCTCCGCGCTTGAGCCGGCGTTTGAACGATTGCTCACGTGACTGCATGCTGATACATTGACAGCATGGAAAGCGTGGAGGCTTATCGCCGATGGCGATACTGACCGTGCGCAACGTGCCCGACGAGGTGCATCGCGCCTTGCGCGTGCGCGCGGCCCTGCGCGGCCGCAGCACCGAGGCGGAAGTGCGCGCCATCCTGGAGGAAACGGTCCTGCCGGAAGGACGGGTCGGCTTGGGGTCGCAACTGACCGCCGTGGGCCGGCGCGCCAGGTTGACGGATGACGAGTCGGCGGGCTTTGCCCGACGCGATTCGGCTCCGGCCCGGCCGCTCGATTTCGAATGATCCTGGTAGACACCAATGTGGTGTCGGAACCGTTGCGCAAGGTTCCGGCACCGCGCGTTGCCGAGTGGCTCGACGCTCAGGCGCTGGAAACGCTCTATCTGTCCGCGATCACCGTCGCCGAGCTGCGTTTCGGTGTCCGGGCGTTGCCGGCCGGCCGCCGCCGAGACCGCCTGCACGAGGACCTGGAGCGGCAGGTATTGCCGATGTTCGCCGGCCGGGTATTGGCGTTTGATCTGGCGGCTTCGCAAGCCTATGCCGAGTTGATGGCGAAGGCGCGGTCCGCCGGTCGGGCAATCTCGGTGTCCGATGGCTACATTGCGGCGACCGCGGCGGCGAACGCGATGATGGTGGCGACACGGGACGCGGCCCCATTCGAGGCGGCCGGAGTGAAGACTGTCGATCCCTGGACGGCGTAAGTGATGCTCGCCATGATCGGCGTGCGCACCGACTAGACGTCGAGGTCGAGCGCCTCGTCGGCCCGGTCCATGATGAAGCGGAACCGCGCGGACGGGTCCTTGCCCATGAGGTTGGCGATCACCCGGTCGGTGCGGTGCTGATCGTCGACGGCGACACGCAGCAGGCGGCGGGTCTCGGGGTTGAGCGTGGTTTCCCAGAGCACCTTGGGCATCATCTCGCCGAGTCCCTTGAAGCGGGTGATCTCGGGGTTGCCGCGGCCGTTGGTGTGCGCGTTGACGATGGCGTCGCGGTGGGCGTCGTCGAGCGCCCAGAAGGTCTGCTTGCCGATGTCGACGCGGTAGAGCGGCGGCTGGGCGAGGAAGATCTTGCCGTGCGCGATGAGCTTCGGGAGGAAGCGGTAGAAGAAGGTGAGCAGCAGCGTCGCGATGTGATTGCCGTCGGAGTCCGCGTCGGCCAGGATGATGATGCGGTCGTAGCGCAGCCTGCCGATGTCGAACGTCTTGCCGATGCCGCAGCCGAGGGCGGTGACGACGTCGGTCAGCTCCTTGTTCTCGAACACCTTTGACGCGGGCGCGCTCTCGACGTTGAGCACCTTGCCGCGCAGGGGGAGGATGGCCTGCCCCGTCCGGTCGCGGCCCTGCTTCGCGGAGCCGCCGGCGGAATCCCCCTCGACGATGAACAGCTCGCTCTCGCCGCGCGCGGTCCCCGTGCAGTCACTGAGCTTGCCCGGCAGGTTCAGGCGGTTGGTGGTGGCGCTCTTGCGCGAGACCGCCTGCTGCGCGGCGCGGCTCGCCTGGCGCGCGCGCGCGGCCAGGACGATGCGCCCCACGATGGCCTCGGCCGAGCTGATGTTGTGGTTCAGCCAGTGCTCCAGCGCCGGCCGGATGGCGCCGTCCATCACCTGGACCATCTCGGGGTTGTTGAGCCGGTCCTTGGTCTGGCCCTGGAACTGCGGGTCGATCACGAAGACGCTGAGGACGCCGGCGAGTCCCTCGCGGATGTCGTCCGCGGTCAGCGTCACCCCTTTCGGCGTCAGGTTGTGCGTCTCGATGAAGTTGCGGATCGCCTTGCCCAGCCCCGCGCGGAAACCGGTCTCGTGGGTGCCGCCCGATCCCGTCGGAATGCCGTTGACGTAGCTGCGGAGCCGCTCTTCCGTCGACTCGGTCCATTGCAGGACCAGTTCGATCCGGGTCCCGCTCTCGGTATGGTCGCGCGCCAGGGAGAACGCGGCGTCGTGCACGGGCGCGGCGTCCTGTTCCCCGACGATTCGCGCGAGGAAGTCGGGCAGACCCTCGTCGTGCCGGAACGTCTCGCTCTGCTTCTCCGCCTCGTTCTCGAAGACGAACTCGACGCCGCCATGGAGGTAGCTCGCTATCTCGATCCGTTCCCGGAGCAGCGCCGCGTCGAACGCCGTCTTCGGGAAGATGCGCGGGTCGGGGCGGAAACGTATCGTCGTGCCGGAGCCGCGCGCCGGCTTCACCCGGGCGAGCGTCCCGGTCGGCTTGCCGCGCCGGAACGTCTGCCGCCAGAGCGCGCCGTCACGCTTCGACTCCGCCACGAGCTCTTCCGACAGGGCGTTGACGACGCTGGCGCCGACGCCGTGCAGGCCGCCGGCGGTCCGGTACGACCCGTTGCCGAACTTCCCGCCGGCGTGCAGCGTCGTGAAGATCACCTCGAGCGCGCTCTTGCGGCTGCCCTTGTGCTGGTCGACCGGGATGCCGCGGCCATCGTCCGACACCGTGATCGCCGAGCCCCTGGCGTGCAGCGTCAGGCGCACCTGCCGGGCGTGGCCGTTCATCGCCTCGTCGACCGCGTTGTCGAAGATCTCCCAGGCGAGGTGGTGCAGGCCGGCGGATCCCACGCCGCCGATGTACATCCCGGGTCGCTTGCGGACCGGCGCGAGGCCTTCGAGAACGGTGATGTCCTTCGCGGTATACGACTGGGCCACGGTCCTGTCCGTCCGGAGGGGGGATCCGAAGCTTACCATGCGTCCTCTCAGGCTCCGTTCAGTGCGGGCACGGTGACCGGCCGTGGAACGGCCCGCGTGAAGCCGCCGCGCTGGGTCAGCTCGCGTCCCTTGCCGCCCCGGCTCACGACCTCGTACTTCGCCGTGCTGATGGTCTGCTCGGCGCCGCGGCTGGTTTCGACCGTCAGGAGGTCGCGGGCGCCGGCCGACGCGACGAATCCGATCACCTGATCGTCGGCCCCCAGCCGGATCAACCGCACGCCCTTGCCGGGACCCGACAGGAAGTTCACCTCGCGAGCCGGGCAGAGGATGGCGCGTCCCTCGCGGGTCGCGGCGATCAGCACTTCGTCGCCGTGCATGGGGACCACTCCCAGGACTTCGCCGGTCCCCGCCGGCCGCGCGAACCTGCGGCCCGCCCGCGTGCTCGGCTCGGCCAGCGGCGCGAGGCTGAAGCGGAGGCTGTAGCCATCGGTGGTGACGGCCACCGCATGGGTCCGCGGCTCCGGCTGGTCCGGCGCTTCCGCAATGCCGGGCGCGAGGCGCGGATCCAGGCTGAGAACCGACACGACCCGTTCGCCGTCCTTCAGCTTGAAGAGACGCTGAATCGGTTCGCCGTAGCCGGTGGTCGCCGGGACGTCGATCAGGCGGCACGAGTACGCCGTCCCGAAGTTGGTGAAGCACACCATCACGGCCCGCGTGCTGCCGGCAATAGCGGCCAGCAAGGCATCCCCTTCGCGCAGCCGCGTCGTCGACGGATCCTTGACTTCGCGCTGCCGCTTCACCCAGCCGTCGCGCGACACGAGGACCACGGCGTCCTCGTCGACGATCAGATCGTCCGCGCTGTAAGTTGCTTCGTCCGCGTCCGGCCCTTCAATCCGGGTCCGGCGCGGGTCCCGCTTCGGGTCGCCGTAGGTTTGCTGAACCTCAACCAGCTCCTCGCGAACGATCCCCCAGCGGCTGTCTTCATCGCGGAGTTGTTGAGTGATCGTGTGGGCGCGCATCCGCTTCTCTTTCAGTTCCTTGCGGATGAGCAGGATCTCGAGGCGCGCCAGACGGTAGATCCTCAGTTCGAGGATCGCGTCGGTCTGCTCGGCGTCGAGGGGAAAGTGTTCCATGATGCGCTTCGCCGCGTCCGCCTTGCCGTCGGAGCGCCGGATCAGCGCGATGATTTCGTCCAGCGCGTCGAAGACCAGGACGAAGCCCTCGAGGACGTGAATCCGCTGCGTGAGGGCAGCCAGCTCGTGCTCCAGCCGCCGGGTCACCACTTCCAGACGGAAGCGGAGGAAGTGCATGAGCACGGCTTTCAGGTCGAGCCGCTCCGGGCGGCCGACGCCCGGATGCTCCGTAGGCACGAGACAGGTCAGGTTGACCGGGAAGGTGGTCTGCAACGGCGTGTGGCGGAAGAGAAACGCCATCACCTTCTGTTCGTCGGCATCCCGCTTCAGTTCCAGCTCGATCCGGACATCGTCGGTCGAGACGTCCTTGACGTCGAGCAGGTGCGGCAACTTGCGTCCAATCACGACGTCGGCGATCCGTTCGACCAGTTGCGCCTTGTTGACGCCGTACGGCACGGACGTGATGTGGACGGTCCTGGAGGCGCGGTGGGCCTTTCCCGGCTCCCACGTCGCCCGGATGCGCAGCGTGCCGCTGCCCGTCACGTAGATCTGCTGCAATTCCTCCGCGGTGTTCACCAGCGTTCCCCCGGTCGGGAAGTCGGGCCCCGGCACGAAGCGGGCCAGCTCCGCGCTGGTCAGATCGAGGTTGTCGACGAGTTTCACGAGCGCCGTCGACACTTCACCCAGGTTGTGGGGCGGGATGTTGGTCGCCATGCCGACCGCGATGCCGGTGGCGCCGTTCACCAGCAGGTTCGGCATCCGCGCCGGCAGCACCACCGGCTCCTGTTTCGTGCCGTCGTAGTTCGGTTGGAAGGGGACCGTTTCCTGATCAATCTCCGCCAGCAGTTCCGCGCTGATCGGCGCGAGCCGGCACTCCGTGTACCGCATGGCGGCGGCGCCGTCGCCGTCGAGCGATCCGAAGTTGCCCGAGCCATCCACCAATGGCGCGCGCAGCGTGAACGGCTGCGCCATCCGGACCAGCGTGTCGTAGATCGCGGTGTCGCCGTGGGGGTGGTAGGACCCCATGACGTCGCCCACCACCTTGGCGCACTTGCGGGGCTTCGCATCGGCCCGGAGCCGCTGCTGCCACATCGTGTAGAGGATCCGGCGCTGAACCGGTTTCAGTCCGTCGCGCACGTCGGGCAGGGCGCGCGACGTGATGACCGAGAGCGCGTAGTTGAGGTAGCGCGACTCCGCCGCTTCGTCGAGGCTGACGACTTCGTCGCGGTTGGCGCTGCGGGCGATGACGTCCATGCTTCCGCCGGCGTTCTCGAACAACGGCGCGTCGCCCACTCCCCTGGCGCCCGACGTCCGGCGCCCGCCGCCTCCCGCGGTGGTCCGTTTCGCCATTCAGTCTTCCTCGCTTCTTTGTCTTATCGGACGATCTGTGCAATTCCGTGCCATCACCGGATGCACCGGCGCCAGTCAACCGGCAGCCGGTGCGACGACGGGGTCGACGGATTCGGAAGTGGCGCCAGGGTGGTGCTCACCACCGATCGCGCGGCCCGAGGTCGAGCAGGGTCAGCAGCTCCGCCAGCACCATCGCCGTAGCCCCCCAGACCCGCTCGTTGCGCAATGCGAAGTACGGTACGTCATACCATCGGTCCTTCCGCCATCGGATGCCGCGCCGCAGGTTGTCGGGATCGGCAAGCTCTCGAAGCGGCACCGGCACGAGGCGTGCCACTTCCGCCGCCGCCGGGCGCATCGCCGGGGCGTGGTCAAGCACTCCCGCGACGGGATAGAGAACATAGCCGCTCACGTTGATGTAGAGGGGCGAGAGGTCGCCCACCAGATCGACCTCGGCGGTATCGAGCCCCACCTCTTCGAAAGCTTCGCGGAGCGCCGCCTCGCGCACCGTCTCGTGGGGATCCACCAGGCCGCCGGGAAACGACACCTGCCCCGCATGATGCGCCAGCCGTCCGGCTCGGACGGTCAACAGAACGTGCGGTGCGTCGTCATGAACGTAAAGAAGCACGAGCGCCGCCGCGGCCGTGGCGCCGTCCGGGATCACGCCCGGCTGCCAGCCGGGTGGTAGCGGTGTCGGGACGAGGCGGCGGTGCGCCTCGATCCCCGGCAGCGGCGCCCGGCAGGCGTTCTGCAGACGGACGGCAATCTGATAGAGTGACGACGACTCGACCAGCACGATAGGATTCTTCATCTTACTGCGGCCCGCGCCGACCTCCCTCTGTCGCGGATGAGCGATACCAAACAGGGCCGTCCCAGGAAGCCGTTCGATCGCGCCATCGTGGAGGGTCCGCTGCGCCGCGTGGTCTGGCGCCTGGCCTGGCCCACGATGCTGCAGAACGTCATCGGCGGCATCCAGGGGATCGTCGACCAGGCGATGGTGGGCAACATCGTCGGCCACATCGGCAATGCGGCGATCGGGGTCAGCTCGCAGATCTTCATTCTGGTGATCGTCTTCGTCGCCTCCGTCTTCAGCGGGATGGGGGTGCTGGTCGCCCGCTTTGCCGGCGCGAACGATCCGGAACGCGTGAACCGGGTCGTCTACCAGGCGTTCCTCACGGCGGTCTTCATGTCGGTCGGCATACTCGCGCCACTCGGCTACGTCCTGGCGCCGACGTTGCTCACGCTGGTGAACGCGGCCCCGGAAGTGCAGGCCGAGGCCCTGCCGTACCTGCGGATCATGTTCGTGTTCAGCATCGGCATGCTGATCTTCTTCATGATGGGCGGCGCGCTGCGTTCGGCGGGCGACGCCCGGACGCCGCTCCGGCTGGGCGCGGCGATGACCGTCCTGAACGTCATCCTGAACGTCATCCTGATCGGCGGATTGGGCCCGATCCCGGCGTTTGGGACCACCGGGGCGGCGATGGGCACGGCCATCGCAAGCGGCCTGACCGCAACCGTTTTCCTGTGGCTGCTCTTCTCGGAGCGCCTGGTGGTGCGTTTTTCCCGGGCCATGTCGTTCGCGCCCGACTGGCGGATCATCCGCGAGCTGTTCCGGTTCGGCCTGCCGACCGGCTTCCAGGGCATCGTGATGAACATCGCCGGCCTTCTGCTGCTCCGGTTCATCGGAGCGCTCGAGCAGAGTGCGGAGGCGCAGGCCGCCTACGCGGTCGGATACACGCAGCTCTTCGCCCTGATCACCTGGACCTCGGTCGGGCTGATGGGGGCGACGGCCGCGGTGGCCGGACAGAATCTGGGGGCGGGGCGGCCGGATCGGAGCGTACGCGCGGCGGTGGTTGCCTCGACGCTGGGGGTGGGCGTCGCGGCGGTCGCCGGACTCGTGTTCATTGCGGCGCCGGGAGCGCTGCTCGCCGTCTTCGGCATGCGCGCCGGGCCGCAGTTCGAACTCGCGCGCGAACTGCTTGCGTACCTCGCAATCTCGGGCGTGTTCGTCACCGTCGCGCTGATCTATACGGGCGGTCTGCAGGGGACCGGCGACACGCGAAGTCCCCTCTACATCTCGGTGGTGTCGCAGGTGGTGGTGCCGATCGGCCTCTGCGTCTGGATCCAGGCGACGACCGGTCTGGAAGCGCCCGACATCTGGCTTGCCATCGTCCTGGGACATGTCGCCCGCGCCATTCTCAGCGCCGCCCGCTTCCACCAGGGGAAGTGGCGTGACATCGCGGTCGATATCGGTCCGGCGCGAGCCTAGACCGACGTTCCAGAGCCCTGGCCCTACACCGCCTCGTCGGCCAGCCTTCGGAGCGCGTCGCCGGTGAGGCGCCAGACGGTCCACTCGTCCATGGGCGCCGCGCCGGCCCGACGGTAAGTCGTCTGGGCCAGCTCGTTCCAGTCGAGGACCGACCATTCGAAGCGACCGCAGCCTCGATCGACGGCAAGGCGGGCGAGGTGCACCAGAAGACGCCGCCCGTAGCCGTTGCCGCGGTGGGCGGGGCGGACGTAGAGATCCTCGAGGTAGAGGCCCGGCCGGGCCAGGAACGTCGAGAACGTGTGGAAATAGAGGGCAAAGCCCACGGGCTGGCCATCGACTCGCGCCACGACCGCCTCGGCCTGCGGCGGCTCGCCGAAGAGCGCACGCTCGATCCGGGCCTCGGTCGCTACCACGTCGTCCGCGAGCTTCTCGTAGTCCGCCAGTTCGCGAATGAGCGACAGAATGAGCGGCACATCGGCGGGCCTCGCCGAGTCGATCCGAAACCGACTATTCGGCTCGGCCACGCGACTGATTGCCCCGGCAGGCGTCTCGGGCTATCCGGGGACGGCGAACGCGGCGCGGCGCAGCGCCCGGGCGGCGCTCCACCGCGGCGCGGCAGACTCCGACATCGGGCGACCCGGTCATCGCCTCGAGGCGCTTCACCAGCAAGCGGACGGTGCGGCGCAGCACCCGAATCTCCTGCATCTGCGCATCCAGCTTGTCGATCAGCAGCCGAACGTTTCGGCCGAGGCTCCGTACCTGCCGGTGTCCTGCCTCGGAAAAACGCTCGAACTGCCGGTCGGTCTCGCTGGCGAGCCCGCCGACTGCCTCATCGACCTGAGCGTTGAGTTCTTCGAACCGCCGGTCGATTCTTCGGCTGAGGTGCCGCATCGCGACCAGCAGCAGCAGAACGGTCGCGACCAGGCTGACGAATTCCATCGACATCGCCCGCTCAGGCTATCGCCCGGCCTGATGGCGGTCAAGCGTCAAAGTCGATCGAGCGCCTGGCGGATGTCGGCGACGAGATCCTCGGCTGCCTCAATCCCGACCGAGAAACGCACGAGATCGTGCGGAACGGGGGATCCCGGCCCCTCCGACCTGCGGCGATGCTCCGCCAGGCTCTCCACGCCGCCGAGCGATGTCGCGTTATGGAACAGCCGCAGCAATCGCACGACGCGCGCCGCGGCGTCGGCGCCTCCCGCCATCCGCATCGAGACGACCGCGCCGAAGCCGCCGTCCATCTGGCGGGCGGCAATCGCGTGGCCGGGGAAGCCCGGCAGACCCGGATATCGCACTTCCGCCACGGCCGGGTGCCCATCGAACGTTTGGGCGATCTGCAGGGCGCTGCACGCGGAGGTCTTCACCCGCAGACAAACGGTCCGCATGCCGCGCAGCAGCAGCCAGCTCTCGAATGGCCCGAGCACTGCGCCGCGAAACGCCCGCTCGCTGCGGCAGGCGCGCCAGAAATCGTCGTCCGCGGCGGTGACGAGCGCGCCGGCGAGCACGTCGGAATGGCCGTTCAACTGCTTGGTCGCCGAGTGCATCACGAGGTCGGCGCCATGCGCGAGGGGACGGGTCAGCACCGGCGTCGGCACCGTGTTGTCGACCGCCAGCCGCGCGCCGGCCGCATGGGCCAGCTCGGCGGTGGCTCGCAGGTCAGTGACGACGCCGCCCGGGTTGGCCGGAGTCTCCGCCCACACGATCCGCGTCTTGCCGGGGCGGAGTGCGGAGCGGAGGGCGTCGAGGTCGCCGTTCGGCACGAGGTCGAGCGCGAAACGCCCGCGCTCGTGCTGCACCTCGAGCCAGCGGCGAAGCATCCAGTACATCTCGACCGGCGCGACGACATGGGCTCCGATTTCGAGTGTTTCGAACGCACTGATCGCTGCGGATACCCCGGAGCTGAAGAGCATCGCGGCGCAGCCCCCTTCGAGTGCGGCGAGCAACGCCTCGGGCTGTTCGTAGGTCGGATTCTGATCGCGTGTGTAGATCCTTCCCGCCGTCGGCTCACCCTCGGGGGTGCGCTGATACTGGACCGCCGCGTGGATCGGGGGGACGAGGCCGCCCGTCGCGGGATCGACCCAGCCCACGGCCTGCGCGGCGATGGTGGCGGGTTGCTGATTCGCAGGAAGGTCGGACATAGGAGCGGGAGTGTACTACCGGCGGGAACGGGCCGTCGCCGCCGAGAGACTGTCGTGCCTCAAGAGGTTGTCCGTGGAGAGCAGCGAAGCGAGAGGGCGCTGCCCCGCTTTGACTACGAACTAGAGATGGAGATCCCCGCACGCTCCGGCGGGTTTCAAGGTAACGGCGACCTGCGTCGGCTCGAACACGAACTGCGCCGGGGGATTGCGAAATTACACTACGGCTCCCCACAGTGCGTGGAAATAAAGGCTCTCGCCTCGTCGCGCAGGCGAACGATTTCCGACCAGTCGCTTCCCCGCGGGTGGATCGGTTCACCGAAGGTGACGGTGATACGGCCGGGGCGGAGCAGCAGCGTGTCCGCGGGCCAGATGTGGCGGGTGCCGCGGATGGCAACGGGCACGATGGGACATCCGGCGTCGACCGCGGCGCGAAAGGCGCCCAGCCGGAAGGAGAGCAGGCGCGGCGGGCGCTGGAACGTCCCCTCCGGAAAGATGAACAGCGCCTCGCCCGCTTCGAGCGGGGCGCGGAGGGCGGCCGCCTCCTCGATCCGCTGGGCCTGATCGGACTTGTGCAGGCGAAGGTGTCCGCCCCTGCGGATCGCGAGGCCGACCATCGGATAGCGCGCCAGCTTTGCCTTGGCCGCGAAGCGCACCCCGCCCGGCAACACCGCCATCATGAGCGGCGGGTCGAGGAAGCTGGCGTGGTTGGCGACGAAGACGACCGGCGGCTTGATGGGGCCGGTCTCCGGCCTCACCACGTCGATCGGGCAGCGCCCGAGCGCCATGACGAGGCGCGTCCAGCGCCCGACGAGCTGAGTCGATCGTTCCCGTGGCCAGAACCGAAGGAGCACCGAGGCAGGGATGGCGGTTCCGAAAACGAGCGCGTAGGCGTAACTGGTGAAGAGCAGGCGTCTCTTGCGCGCACCCTGCTCCACGACCATCGCGGCGACGGTCTTGGCGCCGAGGCGGAGCCACTGAGCGACGAGACTCGCGCGGCCCCGTCCGATGTCGCCCGCGAGCCAGGCGTCGCGCGTCGCGCCGCGTCGGATCTTTCCGCTTGAGGTCTTTCGCACCGAGCCCGGCGGCGCCAGCACGATCTGGTCCGGCGCGACTCCCATGGCGCCGCTGATCGCGCGGTTCACCGCCTTCCGGAGCGCGGTACGGGTTTTCGCGTCGGTGGCGCGGGTTTCGGCCAGTACAATGAACCGTTCGGTGCCGCGCGTCTCATCGGGAACGCCGAACGCCGCAACGCAGCCAGCGCGGATACCGTCGACCGCGCTGGCCAGTTCTTCCGCCTCCGGCGGCGCGAGGTTGCGTCCCGCCTTGATGATCAGGTCCTTCGAGCGACCCGTGATGAAGAGCTCGCCTTCGGCGATGTAGCCGAGGTCGCCCGTCTCCAGCCAGCCATCGTCGCCGATCAGCGCTCGGGTCGCCTCCGGGTTGCGGAAGTAGCCGCTCGTCGCCGAAGGCCCGCGGAAACGGATGCGCCCGCGACGCCGCTCCGCCACCGGGACATTCTCCCGATCCATCACGGCCACGTCGTGGCCCGGCAACGCGCGGCCGCAGGAGACGAATGCCAGCGCCTGGTCGTCGTCCGCCGCCGCCGCCACCGCCTCGCCCGTTCCCTCGTAGCGCTCGCGGTCGATCCGGTCCACCCGGAACGGCGTCTCGACGGTTGGGGTCGCCAGCCCGACGGAACACTCGGCGAGGCCGTATACCGGGAAGACGGCGGTCCGCTTCAGGCCGTACGGCGCAAGTCGATCGGAGAAGCGGCGGAGCGTGTCGGGCGACACGGCCTCGGATCCATTCAGCAGCGCGCGGACCGAGCTGAGGTCGAGCCCGTCCAGTTCGTCGTCGGCAATTCGCGCCACGCAGAGGTCGTACGCGAAATTCGGTGCGGGCGACACCGTGCCACGGTGGGTCGAGATCGCCTGCAGCCAGCGCACCGGCCGGGCGAGGAACGCCAGCGGCGACATCAGGATGAGCGGTGCGCCGGTGTAGAGCGTGCCGAGCCAGGCGCCAATCAGCCCCATGTCGTGATAGAGCGGGAGCCAGCTCACACCGACATCATCCGGCTGGAAACGAAGCCGTTCGATGATCGCCCGAATGTTGGCGAGCAGGTTCGCGTTGGTAAGCAACACCCCCTTCGGATCACCGGTGCTGCCGGAGGTGTACTGAATCAGCGCCGGATCCTCGGGCGTCGCCGTCGTCGGCCGTCGCGCCGGACCCGCGATCACGTCCGTTCCCACGACGGCCTCGAGCGACGGCGCCTGCTGTTTCAGTACGCCGGCGACCTGTTGCACCTCCCGAAACGCGACCAGCAGCCTTGCGCCGGCATTCTGGAGAATCGCCACCTGGCGGTTTGCGTACTCCTCAATCCGGTCGGCGCGGAACGGGGGATAGAGCGGCGCCGGCACACACCCCGCCATCAGGGTGCCGATGAAAGTGGGAAAGAAGCGCTGTTCGGTGCGGAGCATGAGCGCCACACGGTCGCCCCGGACCAGACCGCGTTCGGTCAAACCTCCCGCCACGGCGCGCGCTTCGTCCCAGAGCCAGCCGTAGGTGAGCGGCGTTTCGGATCCATCGTCCTCGCGAAGATGAATGTGGACCCGGTCCGGCGTCCGTTCGACATGCCAGGCGAGCGCTTCGACGATGGTCCGGGCATGCACCGCCGGGCCGACGCTCGTCCCTTCCGCCACCGGGGCTGGCGCCGCCAAGGGGTCGGCCGGCGCCGCGCCGGACGGAGCAACTCGGGCGTCCACCGCGGTGGCAATCGCCATCGCGAGGTCGGCTGGTGTCTCCGCCTCCATCATCGCGTCGTCGCCGAGACGGACGCCGAACGCGCGTTCGAGGCGGAGCAGCAGCTCCACCCGCTCCAGGCTGCTGATGCCGAGGTCTTTCTCGAGCGAGTCGCCGCGCCGCACGTCCGCGCCCGCGCCGGCCGACGCTCCCCGCACCTCGACCGTCAACTCGGCGACGACGTCGAGGACACGCTCCTCCAACCCGGTAGCAGCGGATGTCGAGGACGTCGGCATCCGCCTATTGTTACCTGCCGGGCTCGATGAATGGCGCCGCCGGGGCGACGGGTCGGACTACTTACTGCCGGGTAACCGACACGATGGTGACCGGGTCGGTCGGCACGTTCTGGTGGGGACCGCGGTTGCCGGTCGGGACGCCGGCGATCTTGTCGACCACCTCGATGCCTTCCGTCACGCGACCAAAGACCGCGTAGCCGTAGTTCTGCTCGCTCTGGTAGTCGAGGCTGGTGTTGTTCACCAGGTTGATGAAGAACTGCGCCGAGGCGCTGTGGGGATCCGGACGGCGCGCCATGGCGATCGTTCCCCGCTCATTGCTGAGCCCGTTATTCGCCTCGTTCCGGATGGTGGCGCGGGTTTCCTTCTCGATCATGTTGGCCGGGAAGCCCCCGCCCTGGATCATGAAGTTCGGGATTACACGGTGGAAGGTGGTATCGGCGAAGAAGTCGTCGTCCACGTACTGGAGGAAGTTCTCCACCGTGATCGGCGCCTCCGCCTCGAACAGCTCGATGGTGATGCTTCCGTGATTGGTTTCCATCACCACAACCGGGTTCTGGGCCTCGGCCAAACCGGTTGTCCCCACCATCATTCCCAACACACCGCCGATGATTGCCTTACGCACAGCCATGGAACCTGCTCCTTCGCGATCGTCACCGATTGGTCTTTCGCGGATGTCCGTTTCTCCAAGATCCTGAATCGGCGATCCGGCGAACCGGATCTCATCGCTGCCAGCGAAGAGCGACCGATACCAAGAACGCCAGTGTACATGGGCCAATCTGCAATTTCCCGGCCTGGACCGGATCTGGCCCAGAGTATGCATAATCCATTCGAGCCTGTCTACCAGACTGGTCGATGAAATTGCTTGAGCGACTTCGCGCGCAGCCCGCCTGGCAAAGCGACAACCCGATGGCGCGGGTGGCCGCGTTGCGCGACCTGGAAGACGAGGCGGGCGATCTGCTGATCGAGATCGCCCGCAACGACGACGACTCTGCGGTACGCATCGCGGCCGTGGAGCAGATGCCGGACCTGCGGACACTCGTTGAGTTCCTGCGCGAGCCGGGGGACGACGACGGGGCGCGCATCGAGGCGGCGGCCGGTGTGCGGGAGACGCTCATCGAGGCCAATGTTGCCGGGGCCGTTCTGGACGACGCGCTGGCGGTGCTGAACGACGAGCGGGACATTGCAGCGGTGGCCCGGTCGGCAAAGACCGAAGCGGTCGCCCGCGCCGCGCTCGCCCGCGTCAGGACCCAGAAGCTGCTGGCGTCGATCGCGCGTCACCCGGAACATAGTAGCGTGGCGCTTAGCGCGCTCACGCGCATCGACTCCAGCGACGAACTGCTCGCGGTCGCGATGAAGACCGAGGATCGCGCCACCGCGATGGCGGCCTGCGAGAAACTGACGGCGACCGACGACGAGCTGGAGATGCTCTCCCGGCGCGCCCGGCACAAGACGGTTTCCCGCTGGGCCCGGGCCGCGCTCGACGCACGCGCCGAGCCGGAAGTCGTCCCCGAGCCCGTCGCGCCGGCGCCCGATCCGGCAGTTGGTGTCGAAGAGTGTCTGGCGCTCGAGGCGCTGGCCACGGGGATCTCCACGCTGGAGCAGGGTCGTCGCGATCTGGATGCCGTGCTCCTGCGCTGGGCGGCGCTCGACGGATCGATTGAGGCCGACGTGGGCGCGCGATTCGCGGCGGCGCGCCGGGCGATCGAGGACCGGTTGCTTGCGCTCGACCACACGGTGGTGGAGGAGCGGCGCGCGGCGGAGCAGCGGGCGGCAGAGGCCGCAGCCGAAGCCGCGGCTGAAGCGGCGCGCCGCGAGGCGGCGGCGGCCGATGCGGAAGCCCGGCGCAGGGTGGAGGCGGAGGCGAAGACGGCGCAGCAACAAGAGGCGCGCGCCAACCTGAAGCGCCTCCGGAAGCTGGCCGACCGTATCGCCGTCGTGCTCGAAACGGACCGTGCAGCGGACACGTCCGATGGTGCGGAAGCGGCGGGCGGGGGCGGCGCGCAGCGCCCCAACGCCGCCGGTAAGGTTTCGCTCGGCCAGGCCGAGCGGTTGCTCCGCGACGCGAGACAGGCCATCGCTGAACCGCCGCCGCTGCCGTCCCGGCGCGACCACGAGGTCGTCATGCGCCGGCTCCGTGAGGGTGTCAGCCGGTTGAGTGTTGCGGTGCGCGAACTGCGTGAATTCGCCGACTGGAAGCGGTGGGCCAATCTGGGCGTTCAGGAAGAGCTCTGCCGCGAGATGGAACGTTTGGGGGCGCCCCCGGACGATGCGCCGGCGCCGGACGATGCGGCGGTCGCGAGCGCGTTCACCGACATCATGAAACGGTGGCGGACGGTCGCCGACGTCCCGAAGGATCGCGGCCGCGCACACTGGGAGCGGTTCAAGGCGGCACATGACCGGGTCCGCCCGCGGTACGAGGCGTACTTCGCCGCGGAGCGCGAGTCGGAGAAAGAAAGCCTCAAGCGTCGTCGCGCTATGGTCGAGGAGGCCGAGCGACTGAGCGAGTCGACCGACTGGGTCAGGACGATCGAGCGGATGACCGCGCTGCAGGCGGAGTGGAAGGCACTCGGTCCGGTGCCGCGCCGCGAGCAACGGAAACTGTGGAATCGGTTCCGGGCCGCGACCAGCACGTTCTTCGAGCGCCGCAAGGCGGACCTGGTGGAGCGCAAGGCGGTCTGGGCGGAGAACTACCGGCAGAAGGAAGCGCTCTGCGAGCGTGTCGAGGCGCTCCGCGACGCGGAGGACCTCTCCGCGGCCAGCGCGGCGGTGAAGCAGGCGCAGGCGGACTGGAAGCTTGTTGGCCCGGTGCGCCGTGCGAAGTCCGAAGCCATCTGGAAGCGGTTCCGTACGGCCTGTGATGCCGTGTTCGACCGCCTTCGCGCCGGCAAACCCCGTCCGCCGGGGGTCGCCGAGGATTCGACGCGGCAGCTTGAGCGCCTGGAACAACTCTGTGTGGAGGCGGAGGCGCTGGCGGCGTCGGCGGGCCCGGAACCGGGGCAGGAAAGCGCGGCCGAATCTCCCGCCGAGCGACTTGCCCGTGAATGGCGCGAGCGAATGGCTGCCAACACCATGGGGCAGAATGCGGCCGTCGCGACCCGCCGCCGCGCGGCTCGCGACGACCTGAAGCGGCTGGTGACCAGGCGTCGGCAGCTCGGGTCGTTGAACGGCGCCGAAGCCAGGGCGCTCGACGTTCGGTTCCAACGGGCTTGTGATCGCGTCTTCCGCGATCAGGAGGCGCCCGCCGCAGCGATGTAGCGCCCCCGCCCCCGGCGGGCGCGGGCGTCAGTCTTGCCGCTGCAGCGCCGCACGGCGCTTCAGCAGCGTCACCTGGTTTCCCGCTGCGTTGTAGGTCACCTCATCGAGAAACGTCCTCATCAGAAAGATGCCGCGGCCGCTGGGCTGGCCGAGGTTCTCGGGCAGGGTCGGGTCGGGAACGGCGCTGACCTTGAAGCCCTGCCCTTCGTCCGCAATCACGAATCGCACCTCGTTGTCGGTCAGCGTCATCCGGACGACGATACGGCGGTCGCGGTATGGGGGCGCCTGTCGGCGTTTGTCCGCGATGGCGCGGTAGGCCCGCACGTCATGTTCCCGGATCGTCGAGGGAACTTCCAGATTGCCGTGGAAGTAGGCGTTCGTCAGGGCCTCGTCCAGCGCCGTCGAAATGCCGTGGCAATCCGCCTCGCCGAACATCCCGGAGTCGCGCACGACACCCGTCAGATAGCTGACGAGCGATGTAATCAGGTACAGATCGTTCTCCAGGACAAACGATGCGCTGCGGAGCCGGCCGAGCAGACGGGAGTAGTTGCGCCGCTCCCGTGACCTCTCGAGGATGCGCTCGACTACCTCGACGAGGTCACGCGCAAGGTCTGTCTTCGGGACATAGCTTGCCGCTCCCGCGTTGAGCGCCTGCATGGCGATGGCCTCGCTGCCGCGCGCCGTCATCAGGACGACCGGCACCAGCGGATGGTCAGCCGTCGCCCTCTCGACGAAGGCAAGTCCGTCCATGCCCGGCATCACCAAGTCGGTCAGCACCAGGTCTACGGCTGCCTGCGCCATCCGCCCGAGTGCGGCCTCGCCGCCCTCTGCCGCCAGGACGTCCCACGCCTGCCGCTCCAGCAGGTACCGCGCGAGCTCCCGGTCCGCCGCCGCGTCGTCCACGACCAGAATTGTCGGCACCGTCAGCTCCCGCCGCGGCTACGCGCGCCGGTCATCCTGCGTGGGTCCCCGCGCGGCGCCCGTTCCGATCCACGTCCGCAAGACGCCGTCTACGCGAGCCAGTTCCGGCTCCAGCGCGACCCAGGCGCGCGCCGCCGCCGCGGAGTCTCCGGCATGCGCCCGGTCCTCCAGTGCATGCGCCAGCGTAACGACATGCGCTCCCTTGAACAGGCGCAGCGATCCCGCAATCGTATGCGCCACGCGCCGCACGACGGGCAGCTCATCCCTGCGGAGCGCCCCGCGCAACTCGTCGAGCAGCGCGCCCTGTTGTCCCAGATAGCCGTTCAGCACCGTCCGTAGCAGATCGTAGTCGTCATCCGTTGCCCTCAACGCCGCGTTCCAATCGAGGCCCTCGTCACTCTCCGCGATGTCGCCGGCGCGCACCGGCGCCTTGGTCTCGGGGTCCGCGCGGCCGCGGCTCCCCGTGGCGATCACCTCAAGGAGATCACGGGACCGGTATGGCTTCAGCAGGTACGCGTCGAACCCCGACGCCAGGCAGTACGCTTCGTTGCCCCGCGACGCGCGCGCCGTGAGCGCGATGATGGTTACCGGCGTTGCCCCGGTCGCTGCCTCACCCCGCCGGATGAGGCGCGTCGCTTCGTAGCCGTCCATCCCCGGCATCTGCAGGTCCATCAGGATGACGTCGCACGGCTCGCTCGCAAACGTGTCCACCGCCGCCTGGCCACTACTGACGACACGGACCGTGTGTCCCCGTTTGCGCAAGACTCCGGACGCCACCTGCTGATTGGCGACGCTGTCCTCCACAACGAGGATCCGGAGCGGTCCGAGCGCTTCCGTGTCCGCAGTTGCCGGCGCATCGAGCCTGGTGGTGGCCGTACCAGCAGCAGCTATCGCGAAGCGGGCCGTGAAATGGAACCTGCTTCCCTTGCCCGGCTCACTCGTCAGGCCGATCCCGCCTCCCAGCACGTCGACCAGCCGTTCGGCAATGGCCAGGCCGAGCCCGGTTCCGCCGTACCGTCGCGTGGTCGAGACGTCCGCCTGCACGAACTCCTGGAAGATCACCTTCTGCTTGTCCGGCGGGATGCCGATGCCCGTGTCTTCCACCTCGAACTCCAGGGTGATGTGGTCGCGTCCGCGCGCCTCGGTCCGGACGCGCAGCACGATCCGACCCGCCGCCGTGAACTTCATCGCGTTGGAAAGCAGATTGGCCAGCACCTGCCGCAGCAGCCGCGCGTCGCCGACGAGCGCATCGGGTACATCGTCGGCCACCTCGGTCGAGAGCGTTACGGTCTTCCCGCGCAAGCGTGGCCGCAGTGAACGGACCCACGCTCCGATCCGCTCGCGAAGGTGGAAGGGGTACGGGTCAGCATCGATGCGATGCGCTTCCAGCTTGGAGAAGTCGAGGATGTCGTTGATGATGTCGAGCAGCGCGTCGGCCGACACGTGGATGGCTTCAACGTGACGCCGCTGCTCGGGCGTCAGCTCCGTGCCTGCCAGCAGTTCCGCGGTCCCGATCACGGCGTTGAGCGGCGTCCGGATCTCGTGGCTGACATTCGCCAGGAAGGTGCTCTTCGCGCGGTTGGCCCGTTCGGCGGCGTCGCGCGCCTCCCGCAACGCGTCCGCCTGGCGTTGCAACTCCGCCGCGGAATGCGCCGGGGCCGTCACCTTCGTCGGGTCGTCTCCGTCCTGCCCCATTGGCGGTTCTCTTCGCTGCGTTCCCCATCCTACCTCCGTACCGCGGCGCCGCCGGGTGAGCGGGTGGTACGTAGAGCCGGGCGCGGCGCACGGACCGGTCGCTTGAGGCGTAGACTGGTGGCAATGATGGAGGGCTTCTGCGGACTGACGGCGGACTGGTTCCGAGACCGGTTCGGGCAGCCGACGCCGGCGCAGGCAGAGGCGTGGCCGCGGATCCGGCAGGGAGGCGACCTGTTGATTTCGGCGCCGACCGGGTCGGGAAAGACGCTGGCGGCGTTCCTCGGCTGCATCGACCGACTGGTGGCGGACGGGCTCGAGGGGCCGTTGCCCGACCGGACCTCGGTCGTCTATGTCTCCCCCCTCAAGGCGCTCAGTAACGACATCCACCGCAACCTGCAGGAGCCGCTCGCGGAACTGGGCGACCTGGCGGAGTCGTCGGGCGCGCCCCGCCCGGAGATCCGGGTCGCCATTCGAACCGGTGATACGCCGCAGTGGGACCGCGAGCAGATGGTTCGCCGGCCGCCGCACATCCTCGTGACCACGCCCGAGTCGCTGTTCATCCTGCTGACCGCGGAGCGTAGCCGCGCCATGCTCTCGACCGCGGCGACCGTGATCGTCGACGAGATCCACGCGGTGCTGGACGACAAACGGGGCGCGCATCTCGCGTTGAGTCTGGCCCGGCTCGACCACCTGGTGGAGGCGGCGGGCGGGGCGCGGCCACAGCGGATCGGGCTGTCGGCCACCGTGAAACCGATCGCGGAGGTGGCGCGGTTCCTGGTGGGCGGCAGGGACGACGCCGCCGACGGGGCGGGAATTGTCGACTCGGGCCACCGGCGCGAACTGGACCTTGCGGTCGAGGTGCCCCAGGAGGAACTGGGGGCGGTCGCCACCACCGGAATGTGGGGAGAGATCTACGACCGCATCGCGGAGCTGATCCTGTCGCACCGAACGACGATTGTGTTCGTCAACACGCGTCGGCTCGCCGAGCGGGTGGCGCATCAACTGGCGGAGCGCCTCGGCGACGACGCGGTGTTGTCGCATCACGGCAGCCTGTCGCGACGTCTGCGGCAAGCCGCCGAGTCGGCGCTCAAGGAGGGGCGACTCCGCGCCGTCGTCGCCACCGCGTCGCTGGAGCTGGGCATCGATGTCGGCTCGGTCGATCTGGTCTGCCAGATCGGGACGCCCCGATCGATCGCGGTCGCGCTGCAACGGATCGGCCGTTCCGGCCACAAGGTGGACCGGACGTTCGTTCCGAAAGGGCGTTTCTTCCCGGCAACGCGCGACGAGCTGATCGAGTGCGCGGCGCTGGTCCGCGCCATCCGGGGTGGCCTGCTTGACGAACGGACCGTGATGCCGTGGCCGCGCGACGTGCTGGCGCAGCAGATCGTGGCGGCCGCGGCAACGGGCGAGTGGGCGGAGAACGGACTGTTCGACCTGGTGCGACGGGCTTACCCGTACCGCGACCTGCCGCGCGACGCGTTCGATGAAGTCGTCACGATGCTGTCCGACGGCGTGGCGTCGTCGCGCGGGCGAAATGGGGCCTGGCTGCACCGTGACCGGGTGAACGGCGTGGTGCGCGGGCGTCGCGGCGCCCGCCTGGCGGCGATTACCTCCGGCGGCGCGATCCCGGACAACGCCAACTACCTCGTCGTGGCGGAGCCCGAAGGGACCACGGTCGGGACGGTCGACGAGGATTTCGCGGTCGAGAGCCTCACGGGCGACATCTTCCTGCTGGGGACCACGTCGTGGCGGATTCGGCGAATTGAAGCGGGCCGCGTCCGCGTGGAGGACGCGCACGGAGCGGCGCCGTCGGTGCCGTTCTGGCTGGGGGAAGCGCCGGGGCGGACGCGCGAGTTGTCGGACGAGGTGTCCCGCGTCCGCGAGCAGCTCGCCGGAGCGGCCGCAGACGATGACGCGGTGGCGTTTCTCGTTCGGGAATGCGGTCTTGATCGTTCCGGCGCCGAACAGGCCGTCGCCTACATCCGGGCCGGCGTCCGCGTGCTGGGCGCAGTGCCGACGAACCGGACGCTCGTCGCCGAGCGTTTCTTCGACGAGAGCGGCGGCATGCAACTCGTGCTGCACGCGCCGCTCGGCGCCCGCATCAACCGGGCCTGGGGCCTCGCGCTGCGGAAACGCTTCTGCCGCAGCTTCAACGTGGAGCTGCAGGCGGCGGCCACCGACAACGGCCTCGTGATCTCGCTGGCCGAGCAGCACAGCTTTCCCCTCGAGGTGGTCTTCCGCTTCCTGCAGCCGGCAACGGTGGAGGACGTACTGACGCAGGCGATGTTGCCGTCGCCGATGTTCGGGGCGCGCTGGCGCTGGAACGCATCGCGCGCGCTCGCCATTCTCCGCTTCGCGGGTGGGAAGAAGGTGCCGCCGCCGATCCTGCGGATGCGGTCCGACGACCTGCTGGCCGCGGTCTTTCCCGATCAGGTGGCGTGCGCGGAGAACCTGAGTGGGGAGATTCGCATCCCGCACCATCCGCTCGTGGACGAAACGATCCGCGACTGCCTCCACGAGGCGATGGATCTCGACGGCCTGCGCGATCTGATCAGCGGCCTCGAAGACGGGACGGTCACGACGCATGCCATCGACACCGCGGAGCCGTCGGGGCTCGGCCACGAGATTCTCAACGCGAACCCGTACGCCTTCCTCGACGACGCCCCCCTCGAGGAACGCCGCGCACGCGCCGTTCAGCTCCGGCGGACGCTGGGCGGCGACAGCGGCGAGATCGGCGCCCTGGACGAAACGGCGATCCGGGAGGTGGCGGACGAAGCGTGGCCCGTCGTGCGCGACCCGGAGGAGCTCCACGACGCGCTGCTGACGCTGATCCTGGCGCCCCCGCGCGACGACTGGCGCGCCTGGTTCGGTCAGCTCGCCGCAACCCGTCGGGCCACTGCCCTCAGCCTCGGTTCGCCCACGGGTGCGCCGGGCGCCGCGCCGGCTTCCGGGCCGGCCGAGGGCGCGGCGACACCGTCATTCTGGGTGGCTACCGAACGCCTCCGCACCGCGTGCCTCATCCATCCCGATGCCGCCCTCGATCCGATCCCTCCCGACATCGACCAGCCAGTCCCTGACAACGCCGACGCCGCCACCACCGAACTCCTTCGCGGCTGGCTCGACTCGGTCGGCCCGATGACGGCCGCCGCCCTCGCGGCGACCCTGGCGCTGCCCGAGGAGCGCGTCACCGCCGCCCTGGCGCGCCTCGAAGGCGAGGGCCAGATCCTCCGCGGCAGCTTCACTGCGGCCGGCCGCGTCGCGGGCGCCGACACCGAATGGTGCAACCGCCGCGTCCTCGCGCGGATCCACCGCTTGACGCTCGGCCGCCTCCGGCGGGAGATCGAACCGGTCAGCGCTGGCGATCTCGTGCGCTTTCTCACGCGCTGGCAGCGTCTCGCCGAGGGCACGCGGCTGCACGGCGCGTCGGGGCTGCTGCAGGTGATTCAGCAGTTGCAGGGTTGCGAGGTTTCGGCCGCCGCGTGGGAGCGCGACGTCCTCTCCGTGCGCATGGCGGCCTACGACCCGGAGTTGCTCGATCAGTTGTGCCTCTCGGGCGAGGTGATGTGGGGCCGGCTGTCGCCCCATCCCGCGTTCGAAATCCGTGGCGACGGGAACGGCCCGGACACCGGCGGCGGCACGAACGGGAACGGTCGCCGCCGGCGGGTCCGCCCGACGCGCGTCGCCCCGGTCGCGCTTTTCCTTCGCGAGGATCTCGACTGGCTCCTCCCGCCCGGGCGGACGCTGGATGTCGTCGCCGATGCCGCGGAGACGGGCGGCGACGCCCCGGGCGGCGGCCGTCCGGTGCTGTCGCACCCTGCCCAGGCCGTCCTCGACGCGCTCTGCCTCCGTGGCGCCAGCTTCCTCCGCGAACTGGTTCAGGAGACCCGCCGTCTGGCGAGCGAAGTGGAGGATGGCCTCTGGGAGCTGGTCGCCGCCGGCCTCGTCACCGCCGACGGCTTCGACAACCTGCGCGCCCTCGTCAATCCGAAGCGCCGCCGTGGCGAGGGGCGCTTCCGCGCCGTCCGCCCACGGCACGCCGCCGGCCGGTGGGCGTTGCTCGTCCCGCCGCCCGCCGCCCGCCAGGCGGCTGCCCTCCCGCCCCATGCACCTGCCGATGCCCACGCTCGCGCCGAACATAAGCACGTCACCGAGGCCACCGCGCTCGCTGCGACCGGCGAGCGCGCCGACGCCTTCGCCCGCCAGCTTCTTCTCCGCTGGGGTGTGGTCTTCCGTGACCTGGTCCGCCGAGAGACTCTGATGCCCCCGTGGCGCGATATCCTCGCCTCGCTTCGCCGCCTGGAAGCGCGCGGCGAGGTGCGGGGCGGCCGCTTCGTCACCGGGTTCGTGGGCGAGCAGTTCGCGCGCCCCGACGCGGTGGAGTTGCTTCGCATCGTCCGCCGCGACGGAGGCCGGATTGACCACGGCCGCGGCGTCCGCGTCAGCGCCGCCGACCCGATGAACCTGGCGGGTATCGTCACGCCCGGCGCGCGTGTCAGCACGCTGTCGGGAGAGACGGTCGAACTGCTTCCGCCGCCGCCGGCCGGCGCCGGTGCGCATGCCGTGCAAGAATGATCGCTGGTTGGGACAAGAATGATCGCTGGTTGGGAAAGGACTTCCAGAGGATTGCCGATGCAGACTACGATGCGCGCCGCATGCTGGACAGGACTGATCGTTCTGGCCGCCGCGTGCGGTCCGCCACCGCCGGACGGCACGCGCACAGTGATAGAAACGCTCGCAAGCGACGACTACGAAGGCCGTCTCACCGGGTCGACCGGCGAGCGGATGGCAGGGCACTACCTGATCGGCCAGTTGCAGTCGATCGGGGCCGAGCCGCTCCCGGATCGAGGCGAGTACCGCCAGGAGTTCAGCTTCACAATGGGTGTCGAGGACATCGGCACGACCATTGCGCTGACCGACGCCGAGGGGGAGCCGGTCGCGCTGCCCGAAGCGGCGGGTGATGGCGGATCGTCTGTCCGCGCCCTCGCATTCTCGGAGATCGGGGCCGTCGAGGCGCCGCTCGTCTTCGCCGGCTACGGCCTTTCGGTGTCCGAGACCGCCGACGGCTTCAGCTACGACAGTTACGCGACGCTCGACATCGAAGGAAAGATCGCCGTCGTGCTCCGGTACTTTCCCGAAGAGTCGGATGGCGAGGTGCGGGGCGAGTTGACGCGCGTCTCGGCCCTCCGCAACAAGGCGTTCGCGGCGCGCGAGCGCGGCGCGGTCGGTCTGATCGTCGTGACCGGCCCCGCGTCACCCAACGCCGGCGAACTGGCCCCCCTCACTTTCGACAACGCGATGGGCGACGCCGGCCTGGTGGCGGCTACGGTCGACGGCGCGCTCGGCGCCGCGATCATCGAGAGCGCGGGACGGTCGCTCGCCGAGGTGCAAGCGGAGCTCGACACGGCCAACCCGCACATCGCCGGCTTTGACCTGCCGCTCACCGCATCGCTCGACGTCCGCCTCGAGCGCCAGCCCGGCAGCGGCTACAACGTCGTTGGTTGGCTGCCGCCGACGCGCGCGGCGGAGATCGGCAAGCCCTATGTCCTGCTCGGCGCCCACTACGACCACCTGGGCCGCGGCCGCGGCGGCGATTCGCTGGCGCGCGACGACGAAGTGGGAGAGATCCACAACGGCGCTGACGACAACGCGTCGGGCGTTGCCGCGGTGCTGGCGATAGGGGAACACCTCGCCGCCGTGGACCGCGACCGCGGCGTCATCCTTGCCTTCTGGTCGGGAGAGGAGCTGGGGCTGCTGGGCTCCGACGACTTCGTCGAGCGCCCGCCGGTTCCCATCGCCGATATCGCCGCCTACATGAACTTCGACATGGTGGGCCGCCTGCGCGAGAACACCCTCACCGTGCAGGCGGTGGGCAGCAGCTCCATCTGGACCGGCCTGGTGCAGGAGTTGAACGAACCGGTCGGCCTGGAGCTCTCGTTCGTGCAGGATCCCTACCTCCCGACCGATGTCCAGAGCCTGAACGCGGCGCAGGTTCCCAGCCTCAATTTCTTCACCGGCAGCCACGAGGAGTACCACCGCCCGTCGGACGACCCGGATACCATCAACTACGAAGGGATCGCGAAGATCGTCGATCTCGCCGGCGCGGTCGCCGCCAACCTCGTTCTGCGCCCCGAGCCGCCCGACTTCGTCCGCGTCGAGCGCCAGGAACGGCAGGGCGGGGCGGCGATGATGCGGATCTACACCGGCACGATCCCCGACTACACGCAGGAAACCGAGGGCCTCGCGCTCTCCGGTGTCGTCGCCGGCGGCCCCGCGGCAGAGGCCGGCATGCAGGACGGAGACGTTATCGTCAGCCTCGCGGGCCGTGACGTGGGGGATATCTACGACTACATGTACGCTCTCGACCTGCTCCGCGTCGGTCAGCCGGCCGAGGTGATCGTGGTCCGCAACGGCGAGCGCGTCACTCTTGAACTGATTCCCCGCGCGCGCGAGTAGGCATCACGCCCGCGTTTACGTTCCAGGGGAAGCTGCATCCGGGCCCAACACGCCTACCACCGCCACCACCGCAACCGGTCGACCGGTTGCGGTGGTGGCGGTGGTAGGCGCCAGGACGGCCTCGCCGCCGAGAGCGGCGAGTACCGGTGGATCTCGAAACCGATCCTGGCGAAACTCCCGTTCCGGCCGCATGCGCTGGCGAACGAGTGCTCTCGCGGCGCGCCCGGATCTGGAGCAATTCGGTCAGGCGGGGGTGACGTTTTCGGCGCGGGGGCCCTTGGGGCCACGACCCAGTGTAAATGTCACGCTATCGCCTTCGTGCATCGAGTCGAATGGCCTGGTCGTGCATGCGGAGTGATGGAAGAAGTACTCGACGCCGTCGGGCGTGGCGATGAAGCCAAAGCCCCTGTCAGTCAAGCGTTTGATCGTGCCGGTCGTGGATGGCATGCGTAAGTCCTCTCATTGAAGTCGGCCGACATTGGCCGCGAACGCGCCTGAAGACAGTGTCAAGTTGACGAGACAACGCTTCCGTGCCTCCCCATGAGGCCGCGCGAACACTTGTAGCCGCTTTGATGAGGATTGGAGCTTCAGTTTCGGCAGAACGCCGAAACACAGCGGTAGGTCTCAGAAAAGTAGCTGCCCAAGCATGGCACATTCCCGCCACGCTGGCAAGGACCTCCCAGAGCACGTGTCGATCCCGCGGGCTCCGCCCGAAGCCAGGACTGACCCGAGGCTCGAAGATCAGAACGGTTCGCCCTGCGCGCCCTCCTGGAACGCCCAGAGGCGGTTCCGCGTGAGGATGTAGAGGATTCCGTCCCTGGCGACCGGGGTGCAGTAGACGGCGGCGCCCAGGTTGTACTCGCCCAGGACCTCCATCTCGCGGCCCGCGCGCAGGACGACGACATCCCCGTCCTCGTCGCCAAGGAAGACCTTGCCGTCGACGACGAACGGCGAGCCCCAGACCGCCGCGAACGTGTCGTAAGTCCAGAACTCCTCGCCGGTCTGCGGGTCGAGGGCGTGCAGGAATCCGGAGAGGCTCGAGATGTAGAGGACGCCATCGGCGATCGCGGCGGTCGACATCGTCCGGTAGAAGTCGTCGCCGCCACGGTGCCAGACGACGTGGGTGTCGGTCACGTCACCGCTACCGGTGGCGTCGATCACCCAGAAGTGGCCGGGCGCCTCGCCATGCTCCGGATCCTGACCGACGCCGATGTAGACCTTGTTGTCGTACACGACGGGCGTCGAGAGGATGTTGTTGCGCGTGCCTCGCCCCCCCAGGATCCACTCGGAGTCCTCGGGGTTGCAGTCGAACTCCCACAGCAGGTCGCCGGTATCCGGGTCAAGGCTGTAGATGACGCCGTTACCGCCCGGGAAGATCACCTGGGCACGTCCCTCGACCACCGCGTAGGCGGGATTGGTCCAGGCCCCGTGAAGGATCTCTTCACCCACCGGATTCGATTCCCAGAGCAACTCGCCCGTGTTCTTGTCGAGGGCGATGAAGTCGGGCGAGAAGGGCGACGGGATGTTGACGTGCCCCTCATCGACGCCATTGCTGGTCACCGTGTAGAGAATGTCGCCGACGATAAGGGGCGAGCCGGTGGCAAGATTGTGCGGGAAGACGTCCAACTCGCCGATCATGTCGTAGGACCAGATGATGTCGCCGTGCTGGTCGCCCATCTGCTCTTCGTCCATGAACGGTCCCTCGTTGCCATCGGCGAGTCCATTCGCATCGAGGCAGATGACGTGGGCTTCGTTCGAGATGTACCAGATCCGGTCACCTTCGATGAACGCGGTGGAGCAGACGCCCTGCAGCGGCCAGTCGTTCACGCGGCCCGACGACAGCTTCGGGTGGACCATCTGCCACAGGAAATCGCCGCTCTCGGCGTCGAACGCCATAACGACGCCCTTGTCGCCCTCGATCGCCGGATCGCGGCGACCCTCGTTGTTCGTGCCGACGTAGACCCGGTCGTTGGCCACCACCGGTCCGCCGTAAGCCTGTGATCCAACCGGCTGCGACCAGAGGACGTTCTGTCCGGTCGTGACATCCCACTCCGAGACGATGCCGGAGTCGTCCGACACCATGTTCCGGCTCGCGGTGTTGCCGAACATCGCCGTTTCCTGGGCGGCGACCGGCGCTGTCGTCAGGGTTGCGGCCGCGAGGAGGGCTATCGGAGTGCATCGGATGCCGAGCGTCAGCGCCTGTCGAGTCATGGGTTCTCCATCACCTGCACGTTGTCGTAGTAGATGTCGATCGGCGAGTAGCCAATCAAGCCGGGACTGCCGTTCCGGACCGGCTCCGGATCCTCCACCGTCACGGTCCACGCGTCGGGTTCCGGCTGACCGCGCGGCCACACCTTACCGCGAATCAGCGCTCGCTCATCGTCGCTGTCGACCTGTAGCTTCAGGGTGTACCAGACGTCCGGCTCCCAGGCAAAGTCGAACCGCTCCGCCATGCGCAGCTCGGCCGCCCAGGAGCGAACCTCGATCCGCTGGTGGTTGCCCTGCAGGTCCATCGTGTAGCCGCTGTTGATCAGGCCGATGTCGGGTCGGCGCCGCCCCTTCTGCGTCGACATCACGTCGGCCTGGACCGTGTAGTTCGACAGGTACGACGGACCCACGTAGATCGCGTGTCGGTGGATCCCGGTGCGCGACGGGCCCTTGCGGAAGAGCTGTTCGCCGCCCTCGTCCACTGCCTGGAGGTTGCCGCCACCGCCGATCCAGTGGGGTGGCCGGCCGTTCTCGAAGTTCTCCGTCCAGGGCAGGGGCGAGAAGACACGCACGCGCGCGGCGCCGGTCAGGTTGCCGACCGTCGCGATTACCCGGCCTGGCTGGCTACGGGCGGTGGGAGGCGACTGGAACTCGCCGTTAACCCGCATGCGCGCGCCCGTCATCCCCTCCACCGCCCAGTTGGCGTCACGCTGGCCGAGTGACCGTCCGTTCGCATCGAACGCCTCGACACGGAACCGGATCGGGGCGCCCGCGGCCGCGACCACCTCCGCCGGGTGGACCTGAATGCTGGCGATCTCGCCGGTCGCCGGAGTCTCGGCGCCGAGCGGCGGCGTCTCGCCGGGGTTTGCGGCAAACGGCGCGTCCGGATCGCCGATGGCATAGACGCCCGACTCCGCCGTGACGTAGAGCCGGCCGTAGGCCGGCGCGAACGAGCCGTAGATCTCGGCGTAGCGTCCATCCTCTACCTGCAACTCGTCGCTGTCGAGGAACTCGGCGCCGTCATCACCCGGCCGGATGATGTGAACGTTGCCGTTCACCTCGGTGATGTACAGCTTGCCGTCGGCCCAGACCGGCGACGACTTGCCGACGGTGCCGACGCTCTCTTCCCACAGCACGGTCCCGTCAGCGGCGTCAATGGCATACAGGTTCGCCGAGTTGTCGATGAGATAGAGCCGGCCGTCGTGAAGCAGAGGCGAGGAGAAGCCGACTGCCAGTTCGTTGATCCGCCAGAGCTCGCCCGTCTCCGTGATGTCGCCCTCGCCGGTCGCGTCGATGGCCACCATCCGGCCCATCGTCCCGACGTCGATGTTCTCCTCGCTGTGGGAGATGTAGACGGTCGTGCCGTCGATTACCGGCGAAACGTTGATGCCGCGCTGGCTCAGGTGGAACTCCCAGACCTTCTCCCCGGTCCGCGCCTTCAGCGCGTAGACGTGGCCGTCCGCGTTGCCGTCGATGATCAGCCGCTGGCCGTTCACTACCGCAACGATGGGGACCGACTGCGTGTTGAGGTCGGCTGGAGCGCCTCCCGGCGTCGCAATCCAGAGCACGCGGCCGTTCGCCTTGTTGAGCGCGACGTAGCGGTGACGCGGCGGCCCTCCCAGATCGCCCCAGATCGATCCGATGACGCTCAGGATCAGCCGGTTCTCGTCGATAATGGGGGTCGAGGTGCGCCCGCCGTAGCCCGACGCGCGTCCCAGGTCTTCGTGAAGGCGCCAGCTCCAGACGATGGCGCCGTCGCGATCGAAGGCGTTGAGGTGGCCATCGACGTTCAGCGCATAGAGGTACCCGGTCTCCGGATCGCCGGTGACGCTGCCCCAGCCGACGCGGTTGAACGGAACCGTGGTATTGAGGACGCTGAAGGTATGCTGCCAGAGCATCGCGCCGTCTTCGGCATCCCAGCACGTGACGATCTCCTTCTTGGCGACATCCTCGCCGGTCCGGCCGTTGGCGCAGACCCGCCCGTCGAAGACGGCGGGCGTCGAGCGCGCGATATAGGGCTGGAACCAGACCAGGTTCTCTCCTTCCGGTGACCAGCTCGACGGCAGGCCGGTCAGTTCCGACACCCCGGTCTGCGCCCGTCCTCGCCAACTCGGCCAGTCCTGCGCCTCTGCGCCGGCTGCCGACAGAAGGAATCCCACCGCGGCGAGGCAGCAAGCCAGGACGGCGACGCGCCGCGGTGAGGAAACAGTCACCCTGATCATGGCCAATCCCTCATTCAATTGGAGTCTTTGGAAAGCGCCAGGCCCGGATTCTAGCATGCGGCCTGGTGCTGTCCGGTATGCCGGGCGCGGTTGGCAAGCGGCCTGATACGATCTCGCACGACGTGTCGAGGAAGAGCAGTCTGGTCGAGCGGATGCGGGCGCGGTGGGGCGTCGGCCCCATCGGAGTGGTCGCGATCCTGACCGCATTCGCCCTCGCCGGCCTGACCACGGTCCGCCTGAAAGCGCCGGTGATGGGGTGGCTGTTCCCCGTCGAGACGCCGGGATGGATCACCTGGCCGATTTACCTGGTGCTCATGCTGCCGATCTACCAGCTTCTGCTGCTGGGCTACGGTACGCTCCTCGGCCAGTTTGACTTCTTCTGGACCAAGTTCAAGGCGATCGGCCGACTGCTCGTCCGTCGTACCGAAGAGGGCGAGCCGTCCGTCTGATCACGCCGCGCGCGAGCCGAGACCAGCGCCGTTTCAGCCCAGGGCCCGCTCGACCGCCCAGACCAGTCCGACGATCGCGATGGCGAGCGACGCCGGGATCGTCACGCGCCGCCGGTACCATGGCCTTGCCCGCCACCATCCGACGGCAAGCGCCGCACCGGCGATCACCGCGAGCTGCCCCGCTTCGATTCCCGCGTTGAACGCCACCAGGGCCATGAGGCGCTCGCCCTGCGGCAGCCCCAGCTCGCCCAGGACGCCGGCGAAGCCGAGGCCGTGCAGCAGGCCGAAGCCGAATACTACGGCCGGCCGCCAGCGTGTCATCCGGTCGGTCAGGACGTTCTCGATGGCGACGTAGGCCACCGACAGCGCGATCAGCGGCTCCACGACGCGGGGCGGCAGGGTCACCACATCGAACGCGGCGAGCGTCAGCGTTGCCGCGTGCGCCACCGTGAACGCCGTCACCTGCCAGACGAGGGGACGCAGCCGCGCGCTCAGCAGAAACAGGCCGACGACGAAGAGGATGTGATCCGTTCCCTCCGGCACGATGTGAATGAACCCGAGCCGAGCGTAGCGTCCCGCGACCTCGGACCGGCGAGGCGGCTCGACCGGGGCTGTCAGGTCGAAGGGATCGCTCCGAGCGCCCGCTTCGAGGACGGATCGGACCTCGATGCCGCGCGCCCCGTCCACCACCGTCAGATGCACTTCCCCGAACGCGCGTGACGCGAAGAAGCCGATGTCGGAGGCGCCTTCCGGAATCCGGCCGGTCAGGCGCGCGGTCAGGCCGAGCACCGTCGGGATCTCCGCCTCGCTGGCGCGCGGCGTGCCGAAATCGGGGAAGGCGACATCGAACGGCGCCGGGTTGCCGTCGAAGCGGACGCGGACGCGCCGCTCGAACAACGTGCGCAGCCGATCGACTCGCCGGTCGAACTCGTCCTGTGACAGCCCCGCCACCGCCGCGGCGATCTCAGCGTCGTCGGTGTCGATCGGCGCACCCAGCGCCAGGGCGTCCAGGTCGTAGACCAGGTCCGCCGCGAATGTGCCTTCCGGGTGCAGCGTCAGCGTTACCTGCATGAAGCTGAGAGGATGCCCGGTCGCGGTCGCCACCGGCACGAGACAAAGGACCAGGAGCGCCGCAGCGAAACGAGTCACATCATCGATTATCCATCGTGCGCCGCCCGCTGCGCCGACCGGGAGCCCGGCATCCAGGCCGGCATCCGGCGGGGCCGGCGCCGTCAGAGCGGGCCGTCGGCCCAGGGTCCGGTGATGGCGAAGGTAATGCCGGGCGTCTGCACGTTGACGAAGAGCCAGTCACCGGCCGGGCTGTAGACGGCGCCGGCAAACTCGCGGTGGCGGAAATCGCCGGCGATCCCGTGCCGTTCGCCGTCCAGCACCACGTGGTTCTTCGCGAACGGGAAGATGTCGCCGCCGAGGGTCAGGCCGCGAACGTAGTTGTCGGTGTCGCCGTCCTCGCACAGCACGAGGCCGCCGCGCGGGCTCACCGTGATGTTGTCGGGCATGTCGAGCACGTCCGTCCCGGGCGATTCGAACAGCAGGCGGATCCGTTCACCGGACGGTTCGTATTCCCACACCTGGCCCGCGTCGGCGTCGCCGCCGGTCGTGGAGACGACGTAGACCCGCCCGCCGGCGTACCAGATCCCTTCGAGCCGCGCGAAGGTGGCGCCGCCGCCCGCGACGCCCTGGAGGTAGACGCTGTCGTTGGCGATGTCCGGCGGATCGGGATCGGCAATCGGCGTCCAGGAAACCCGATGCCACGTCCCGACGGTCTGTCCGGCCCGCGCGTCATAGCCCGGCGCACCGTCGATCGCCAGCATCTCGAGGCGCCCGCCGGTGGCGAGATTACCGGGTTGTTCCGGGAGGAAGCGGTACAACCCCGAGTTCCTCTGGTCCTCAGTCTCGTAGACGATGCCGGTCGCGGGATCGATCGCGATCGCCTCGTGCACGAAGCGTCCCATCGCGCGATATGGCTCGGCGGTTGCTTCCGCCGCTCCGTCGGCGGGGACCTCGAAGATGTAGCCGTGCGGCAACCGGTAGTCCGGATCGCCTCCCGGGCCGAGCACCGTCTCCTCGCACGTAAGCCACGATCCCCATGGCGTCGGTCCCCCGGCGCAGTTCACTGCCGTTCCGGTCAGGCTGGCGTGTGCGCGCACCAGCGCCCCGCTCGCCGGATCGAAGTCCAGGGTGGTCGTTCCGCCGCCGCCGTTCGGGTCGTACAACGGCCGCGGCGCGAACGCGACGCCGTCGCGCGATTCATGGTTGCGCACCAGCCGCACCAGGCCGTCGGCAGTCGGAAAGGCGGCCATCCCGTCGTGCCAGGCGGGGGTCGAGAGGCCGTCGTCGAGCGCGTCGCCGGTCCAGCCGAACGTCACGTAGCGGAAGCCAGGCGGCAGATGGAGCAGCGGCAGACCGGTCGTTCCGTCGGCCACCGGACCGAGCGGCCCGTAGCCGGCGTCGGAAGCGGCGGGCCCGGCCGCTGATGGTGCGCGGCCCGTCTCCGCGACGCGGCAGGCCAGCGCGTGAAAAGGCGCGGCGCCGAGAAACGCGCCCGCGGTCGCCAGGAACCGTCGGCGGTTCGGACGGACCAAACGCATGCGGGCAGTCTACCAGTCGGGGATTTCCCGCGTGTGAACCGGCGCAGCTACCGCCGCAACTTCACGCGATACGGACGGCCGCCGCGCAGAAAGTTCGCCACCGTGTCGCGTTCGGCGACGATTCCCGCAAGCCGATCGGCGGCCGCCTCCGCGCCGGTTACGTCGATGCCGCCCACCCGGTAGATCACGTCGCCAGCCTGCAGGCCCTCCACCGCGCCGACGCCGTCCGGGTCGGCCGACACCACCAGGGCGCCATCGAGCACCTGCAGGTTGTCCGCTTCGGCGCGGGCGGTCAGCGCGTCGGTCGGCGCCGCGTCGCACAGTTCGATGCCGACGAGCGGCGCCTCCACGGCCGTCGTCCCGTCGACACACGCATAGAAGGCTGGGCGATCCGTCTGTGCCGCCGGGGTGACGGCCAGCGCCAGAACGACGCCGGCCGCTGCCAGCGCGGCGCGTGTCACGGCTAGGACTCGAGCGTGGCGTCCAGCGTGATCTCGGCGTTCATCAGCTTCGAGATCGGGCAGCCGGTTTTCGCGCCGTTCGCCGCCTCGTCGAAAGCCTCCTGGCTTGCGCCCGGCACCTTCGCGGTGCAGTCGAGGTGAATCTTCGTCACCGCGAAGCCGCCTTCCACCGCACTGAGCGTCACCGTGGCGCTGGTCGTCACGTGGTCGGGCGTCAGCCCCGCGTTCCCCAGGACCGCCGAGAGCGCCATGGAGAAACAGCCCGCGTGGGCCGCCGCGATCAGCTCTTCCGGGTTGGTTCCCGCCGCACCTTCGAACCGTGTCGCGAACGTGTAAGCCGTATCGGAGAGCGTGCCGCTGCCGCTCGTGATCGATCCGTTGCCGTCCTTGAGTCCGCTCTTCCAGACCGCCGATGCCTTGCTGTCCATGTTTTCTCCTGAATGGGTCCCGGACCGGCCGTGCCCGGGGTCCGGTGGTCGGTGTCACCCGCGCGCGCCCGCCCCGGGACGGCGAACGCGCCGGTGAGGACTCTAGATCGCCCCGCGTCGCGGGCGCAACCCTGGGCGCCGGGCGACCCTTGTTGACAGATTTATGTATAGGAAATACAGATATATGCATGCGTACAACCCTGGTACTCGATGATCACCTGTTCCGCGAGGCGAAGGTGCGCGCTGCCCGAGACGGCGAAACGCTCACGCGACTGGTCGAACGGGCGGTGCGGCAGTACCTCCGGGACCATCCCGCACCGCGCGAACCGTACCGTCTGGAACTGATCATTTCCGAAGGCCGGCCGACGCCCGGGGTGAACTTCGATGATCGCGATTCGCTGCACGAGTGGATGGAGCAGGGGGACGATCGGATTGGTCGCAGTTGATACGAACATCCTCGTGTATGCACATCGGCGTCGTGACCGCCGGCATGGCGTGGCGCACCGGCGATTGGCCGGGCTGGCCGAGGGCCATGTCCGTTGGGGTATTCCGGTCGTTTGTCTGCCGGAGTTTCTTCGCATTGTCACGCATCCGCGGGTGATGGATCCGCTGACGGCCGACGACGCGTGCGAGTCGCTGCGGCGGATCCTCGCTTCCCCCAGTCTCGAGGTGCTGACACCGGGGCCTCGCTTCCACGAGTTGTTTCTGGCGGCGGTTCGCGAGGGCAACGCAATCGGCAACCTGGTGTTCGACGCACAGGTCGTCGCGTTGTGCCAGGAGGCGGGGGTCGAGACGTTGATCACGGAGGATCGCGACTTCCACCGCTTTGGAGGAGTCGCCGTCGAGCATCTCGGTTGAACGTGTCGTTTCGTGGGCCTGGAGTACAAGAGATGAACCCATGGCGATGGTTGGGGCTGGTGACCGTAGTCGGCGGTGTAGTCGCACTCGCCGGTGGCGCGGCGCCGGCACTCGCGCTGGCGCAGACGTTGACCGAGGCCGAGGCGATCGCGCGCATGCGTCAGGAACATCCGGCGCTGCGCGCCTTTCGTTTGGGCGTCCGTGAAGTGGAAGCCGATGCGCGCGAGAGGAGCCTGCCCGCCAATCCGACGGTGAGCCTGACGCGCGAGGACGCGGCCGGCAACCGGGACGACTTCCTGCTGGTCGCGCAGGAGCTTCCGCTGCGCGGGCGGACGGGCCTTTTCGGGGCCGCGGCGGGTCGTGCGGCCGAGGCGGCGGGCGCGCAGGCCGATGCCGACCTGCACGATCTCGAGGCGTCGCTCCGCCTGGCGTTCGCCGATCTGCTATTGGCGCAGGAGCGGACGGCGGCGATCGATGCCGGCGTCGTGGAACTGCGGCGCCTCATCGGGTTGCTGCGGGTGCGGGAGCAGGAGGGCGAGGGATCGCGCTTCGACCGGCAACGGGCGGAGCGCGAGGTGGCCGACGTAGAGGCGGACCTGGCGATCGCGCGCATCGCGCAGGCGTCGGCGCAGGTGAATCTCGCCGCGTTCTTCGCGCCCGGATCCGATCCGGACGAACTGGTGGCGGCCGGCCGGCTCCACGACCTCCCGGCAGGTGCAGCTCCGGAGAGTCTGGAAGTGCTGTTGTCGCGCGCCCTGGAGCAGCGGGCCGACTATCGGGCCCTCGAGGCGCGCGAGACGCGTTGGGCGCTCGAGCGGCGGGCGGCCGAGCGCCTGCGCCTGCCCGCTGCGTCGGTGGCCGTTGGTGTGAAGCGCAGCGCGAACCCGCTGGTCGGCGCGGACGCCGGCTACGCGGTTACCGCCACGGTGGGCGTTCCCCTCTTCAACCGCGGGCAATTGCAGGCGGCGCGGGCGGAAGCGGCGCGGGCGCGGATCGAGGCGGAGCGTCACGTGCTGCGCGGCCGGATCGACCGGGAGGTGCGCGTCGCCCGGACGGCGGCGCGCCGCTACGCTACGCTTGCCGTCGAGTACCGCGCGAACTCCGTCGAGCCGGCGGCCGAGCTGGTGTCGATCGCCCAAGTGGCGTACGAGGAAGGGGAGTATGGTGTGCTGGAGTTGCTCGACGCACATCGCGTCACGCTCGGCGCGGTGCTGCGCGAGCTGGAGTTGCTCGCGGCGGCGCGTCGCGCGGTGATCGAGCTCGACCGGGCGGCGGGGGAGGCGCCCGTTCCATGAAGCGGATGTTGACAGCCGCCGGATTCGTGGCGCCCGCGGTGGTCGTTGCGTGCGGCGGTGCTTCCGGCGGGGCGCCGGCCGAGTTGCCGGCGGCCGCGTCGGACGAACGGCCAGCCGTCGTCGCGACGGCCTGGACCGACCACACCGAGCTGTTCGTTGAGTTCCCGGTGCTGGTGGAGGGCGAGGTCAGCCGTTTCGCGATCCACCTGACCGATCTCGGGACGTTCGAACCGGTCGGCTCAGGCCGGGCGACCGTGGTCCTGGGCAGTGCCGGCGACGAGACGTTCACTGCCGACGGGCCGGGCCGTCCCGGCATCTTCGGTGTCGACGTCACGCCGTCCGCCGCGGGGACCTACGATCTGGAGATCCGGCTCGATGCCGCCGGCCTCGCCGATCGGCATCGCCTGGGGCGCGTAACCGTCTACGGCGCGCAGGATGCCGGCCCGGCGGCGGCTTCCGAGGAGGACGACGGAACGATCGCCTTCGGGAAGGAACAGCAGTGGACACTCGACTTCGCCACCGCGCCCGCAGAGGTGCGTCCCGTCGCCGACAGCCTGGTGGTCGCAGCCGAGATCGCGCCGCGCACTGGCGGGCGCGCCGACGTGACGACACCCGTGACCGGCCGCCTGGCGGAGGAGTTGCCGCCGCTGCCGATCGGAGCGTTCGTCGCGCAGGGCGACACGTTGGCGGAAGTGATCCCGCACAGCGGTCACGGTGAGGACCGACCGGCGCTCGAACTGGAGGTTGCGGAGGCGCGCAGCGCGCTCGAGTTGAGCCGCGCCGCGCGGGCGCGCGTGGATCGCCTCGTGGAGGCGGGGGCGGCGCCGGAGCGGCGGCAGTTCGAGGCCCGCGTCGCCGAGGAAACCGCCGAGGCGCGGCTCCATGCCGCCGAAGCGCACCTTGCCCAGCTCGATGCGACGAGAACCGGCCAGGGCGAAGGCGCACGCGACGTTCGCTTCGTGCTGCGCGCGCCGATTGCCGGCGTGGTCGCGTTTTCGGATGCCACGCCGGGCGCAAGCGTCGAGACGGCGACGCGGCTCTTCCAACTGATGGCGGTCGACCGGATGCATGTCGTGGGTTCCGTGCCGGAAGCCGCCCTCCCGAGGATTCGCGATCTGACGGGCGCCGAGCTCGACGTGCCCGGTCTCGATGCGCCGATTCCCCTCGACCGCCTCGTGGCGGTGGGGCGGGTCCTCGATCCGGTCGCCCGCACGGTGCCGATCAACTACGAGCTGCGTGACCCGGATCCGCGGATCGCGATCGGCCAGGCGGTGGAGCTGCGCCTGTTCCTGTCGGCGGAGACGGAAACGGTCACCGTACCCGAGGGCGCTGTCGTCGATGACGCGGGCCAGCCGGTGATCTTCGTGCAAGTGGGGGGTGAATCGTTCGAACGCCGCCCCGTCACGCTCGGTAACCGGGAGGGGGGCGCCGTGCAGGTGATGGGAGACGTGGCGCCGGGCGAAAGGATCGTGATCCGCGGCGCCCCGCTGATTCGCCTTGCGTCCCTTTCGCCCCAGGTTCCCGCGCATGGCCACACGCACTAGACCTCCCGTCGGCGGCGTCGCTGCGTCGAGCCGGAGGGCCTTCTAGACCATGCTGGACGCGCTCATCGCCTGGTCCGTGCGCAACCGCCTGGTGGTGGTCGCCCTGGCCGTGGCCGGTCTCGTCTGGGGCACGGTCGTAGCCGTCCGAATGCCGGTCGACGTCCTTCCCGACCTGACCGCGCCCACCGTCACCGTGCTGGTCGAAGGCTACGGCATGGCGCCGGGCGACATGGAGTCGCTGGTCACCATTCCGATCGAATCGGCGCTGAACGGCTCGTCCGGCGTCCGCCGGATCCGCTCCGCGACGGCGGTCGGCATCGCGGTGATCTGGGTCGACTTCGACTGGGGCGCCGATCCTTATCGCGCCCGCCAGACGGTGACAGAGAAGCTGGGCACCGTCGCGGCGGGGCTGCCGGACGAGGTGGAGCCTCCGGCGCTGGCGCCGCTCTCGTCGATCATGGGCGAGATCATGTTTGTCGCCGTCGAGCCGTCGGAGCCCCCCGCCGGCGCGGGGGAACTCGGGCCGACGCCGCTGGAGCTCCGGACGACGGCGGAGGTAATGATCCGCCGGCGGCTGCTTGCGATCCCCGGCGTCTCGCAGGTGACGGTAATCGGCGGCGAGCGCCGGCAGTACGAAGTGCTGGTCGATCCGATCCGGCTGGACGACTACGGGGTGCCGCTCAGCGCCGTGGAAACCGCGCTCCGGGGCGCCAGCCGGAACACTTCGGCCGGGTTCCGGCTCGCCGGCGGCCAGGAGTATCTGATCCAGGGGTCGGGACGCGCCGCGGGGATCGACGGCATCGGCGAGACGGTGGTCGCCACCCGCGGCATGCGGCCGATCCGGGTGCGCGACGTCGCCCAGGTGCGGGTCGGCGAAGCACTCAAGCGGGGCGAGGGATCGCACAACGGCCGCCCCGCCGTGATTCTCGGCATCCACCGGCAGCCGGACGTCAACACCCTGGCGCTGACACGCGATCTGGACCGTGTGCTTGACGAACTGGCGGGCGAGTTGCCGGCCGGCATGCAAGTCTCGACGCGTCTCTTCCGCCAGGCGGACTTCATCGAGCTGGCCATCAGCAACCTGAATGTCGCATTGCGCGACGGCATGCTGCTGGTGATTGCCGTGACGCTCATCTTTCTCGGCAGCCTGCGCGCCAGCGCCATCACGCTGCTGGCGATTCCGCTGTCGCTCCTCGCCGCCGTCGCCGGCCTGAGCGCAGCCGGACTGACCATCAACAGCATGACTCTCGGCGGGATGGCGATTGCGGTCGGCGCGTTGGTCGACGACGCCATCGTGGATGTCGAGAACGTGGCCCGGCGACTACGCGAGAACGCGCGGCTGCCGGAAGGCTCGCAGCGTCCCGTGCTCGATGTCGTGATTGACGCGAGCCGCGAGATCCGGCGATCGATTGTCTTCGCGACGGTCATCGTCATGCTGGGTTTCCTGCCGCTGTTCTTTCTCGCCGGGGTGGAAGGCCGGCTGCTGCAGCCGCTCGGTCTCGCGTACCTGATTGCGCTCGGTGCGTCGCTCGTCGTTGCGCTGAGCGTGACGCCGGCGCTTGCGGCGTATCTGCTGCCGGGCACGCCCGGGATACGCGCCGGGCGGGAGCCGCGGCTGGCGGCGACTCTGAAGCAGTGGTACGGCACGGTACTGCCGTTCGTCATCCGCCGGCCGGCGTGGGTAATCGGCACTGCGGCGCTGCTGCTCGTCGCCGCGCTCGCCAGCACGCCACGGATGGGGCGCGGGTTCCTGCCTGCTTTCAACGAGGGCGCGCTGGTCGTGAGCGCGGTAACGCTTCCCGGCACGAGTCTGGCGGAGTCGGACGCCCTCGGCAGCGCCATCGAGCGGCTGCTGCTGGAAGTGCCGGAGGTGGATGCGACGTCACGCCGGACCGGCCGCGCCGAGCTGGACGAGCATGTCCAGGGCGTCGAATCCGCCGAGATCGACGTGCGCCTGACGCCCGGCGGGCGGCCGCGCGAAACGGTGCTCGAGGAGATCCGCGACCGGCTGTCGCTCGTGCCCGGTACGAACATCACTATCGGGCAGCCCATCTCGCACCGGATCGATCACATGCTGTCCGGTTCGCGCGCGAATATCGCGGTGCAGATCTTCGGTCCGGATCTGCCGGTGTTGCGGGCGCTGGGGAACGACGCCGCGGCCGCGATGACGGGGATAGAGGGGCTGGTCGATGTGGCCCTCGAGCCGCAGGCGGACATTCCGACCGTGCGCGTCGGCTTCGACCGGGACGCGCTGGCGCGGCACGGCCTGCCGGCGGGAGAAGCGGCGGCTACGCTCGAGACCGCGCTGCTCGGCCGTCGGGTGGGACAGATCATCGAGGGTCCGGTGCTGGTGCCCCTCGTCCTGCGCCATGCACGTGCCGATCTCGCCGACCTCGATCAAGTGGGACAGACGTGGTTCGACGTACCGGGGGGCGCGCGCGTCCCGCTCGGCAGCCTGGCCGAGGTGGTGGAGGACCGCTCTCCGAACTTCATCGGACGCGAGAACGGCGAACGGCGAACCGTCGTCACCGCGAACACCGCGGGACGCGACCTCGGCAGCGTCGTCGCCGATGTCCAGGCGCGCGTCGATGCCGGCGTTGCGCTGCCGCCCGGCTACCGCGTCGAGTACGGCGGACAGTTCGAGGCGGAACAGGCGGCGTCGCGCCTGCTGATGGGGCTGGGCCTGGCTGCGGTCGCCGGCATATTCCTGATTCTCGCCACTGCGTTCGGATCGGCGCGCGACGCGGCGGTCGTGATGATCAACCTGCCGCTCGCCCTGATTGGAGGCGTGGCGGGCGTCTTCCTGGGTGACGGCGTCCTCTCGGTCGCCTCGCTCATAGGGTTCATCGCCCTGTTCGGAATCGCGTCGCGCAACGGCATCATGCTGGTGACGCACATCCGGCGATTGCAGCAGGCGGGCGTGGATGCCGGCGCGGCCGTGATCCGGGGTTCCGTCGACCGACTGATCCCGATCCTGATGACCGCCCTGTCGACCGGCCTCGCGCTCACGCCGGTCGCCCTCGGCACCGGGCAGCCGGGCAGCGAGATCCAGGCTCCCCTCGCCCTCGTCATCGTCACCGGGCTGGTGACCTCCACGGCGCTCAACATGTTCGTCGTGCCTGCCGTCTGCCTGGCTATGGCGCGACGCTGAATGCCGCCTCCCGGGGCCCGATCAGGCGCAGGTCGCTTCCGGCGGCACGTCCTCGAATCGCTGCGCAACTTCCAGACCGTCCCGCGTGGCGCGCGCAACGTACATCGGCATCGTGGCGTAGCCGTCCGCGCCGAGGATCAACGTGCCTGTCGCCACCTCCAGGCGGAGCCCGTCGAGGGCGGCGCGCACCGGGCCCGCTGCCGTGCTGCCGGCCTGCTCCATGGCGCGCGCCAGCCCATGAACGGCCGCATGGTGCGAAAACGCGACGTGCGTCACCAGATCTTCGCCCGCGTGGCGGCGAGCGCGCGCCACGAAGTCGCGGACGCCGGGGCGATCGTCGCTCGCGACGAACGGCACGGAGGTCCAGGCATCAACGCCCTCCGGTAGTTGCGACGCCTGCCACTCGCTGAACTCCAGGAAGTGGTAGGCGAAATCGTGCGCGGCGCCGATCGAATCGGCCTGTGTCACCACGTTCACGGCGTACGGCCGCGGGACGGAGATCCAGAAATTGCTCGCTTCGAGGTCGCGCGCCCACCGCACGAGGCCCGTGTACTCGCCAGGGCTGTTGCCGGTGACCGGCGTCGTGACCAGGGCCGCGCCGGTCGAGCCGCCCTGCACCCGGCGGTAGAACTGGTTCGAGACCTCCCGTTGCGAAGGGCTCCAGTCGGAGATCTGGAACGTGCGCCGCCGGGCTTCGGGGCCCCGGTGCTCGACCAGCGTCGAGATCGCCTGGAGCGTCGTCGATCCGAAGAGGGCGACGCGCCCGCAGTAGGTGCCCGGGGTCTGGTAAGCGTGGACGACCGGAATGTCCAGCCCCTCGCGTTCGAGCGTGCGGCCCAGAACCGGTGGCATCGCCATGATGAAGCCGCTCACGAGCGCCTCTATCCCCTCGTTTCGAATCAGTTCGACGGCGGCGGCCGCTCCCGGCCCCGGGCTGCCCTCGTCGTCGGCGATGAGCAGTTCGACCTGCCGTCCGAGAATTCCTCCCGCCGCGTTGATCTCCGCGATGGCCAGTTCGAGGCCGAGCCGCATCTGTTGGTCGTAGGGCTGGAACAGCTCGTCCTGCCCCTGCCGATCCATGTGCGAGATGAGCGCGCCGATGCGCAGCGGCCGGGACTGGAGGAACGCGGGGAAACCGGACGCGGGGGCGTTGACGGCCAATCCGGTTCCCAGGGCGCCAAGGGCGCCCAGCGAGGCGAGCACGTCTCGACGGCTGATGGGCATCGTTCTGCTCCTTCGCTCACACGATATCCTGAATCCAGCGCGACCAGTCTTGGCGCGGCGGACGCCGGAAGCAAATGACATCATGACAGCGCTATAGTAGAGTCATGCTGTCATGCCATCCGCACAAATCACGCTGCGCAACGTCGATGCGGAACTGGCGAAGCGCCTGCGGGCCATCAGCGCGGAGCGGGGAGAGAGCCTCAACAGCACCGTTCTGGCGCTGCTACGCCAGGCCGTCGGGGTGGATGCGCGCCGCGAGCGGCTTCGCCGGTACGCCACCTGGACGGCAGAGGATCTCAGAGAGTTCAATTCCTCGCTGAACGAGCAACGGACGATCGACGACCGAGACTGGGGGACCTCCTGACCGGCCGTCTCGTCCTCGACACCAGCGCGTACTCGTACTTCCGCGGCGGCCACGATTCGGTGCTGGAATGGGTTGCGGCGGCTGACGTGGTCGTGTTGCCGGTACCGGTTCTTGGTGAACTTGAGGCCGGTTTCGAGCACGGACAACGCACGCGCGAGAACCAGCGGACCCTGGTGGATTTCCTGGACGAACCGTTCGTGACCGTGATGGCATTGACACGCGACACGGTTCGACACTACACGCGGATCTTTGCGGCGTTGCGTCGAGCGGGCACGCCGATTCCAATCAACGATGTCTGGATCGCGGCGGCGACACGGGAGTGCGGTGGTCACCTCCTCACTTTCGACCGTCACTTCCTGCACGTGGCGGACCTGGACACGACGGTCCTCGAAGAATGACGGCGACGGGTCAGGACACGGCGTACGTCGAGTTCGATCAGGTCAGCAAGAGCTTCGACGGCCGAACGCTCGTCGTGCGCGATGTCGACCTCACGGTCGAGAAGGGTGAGTTCCTCACGTTGCTCGGGCCGTCCGGCTCCGGCAAGACCACCTGCCTGATGATGCTCGCCGGCTTCGAGACGCCGACGTCGGGCACGATCCGGATTGCCGGGCGGCCGGTGGAACATGTCCCGCCGCGGCAGCGCGGAATCGGCATGGTGTTTCAGCACTACGCGCTGTTTCCGCACATGACGGTCGGGCAGAACCTCGCCTTTCCCCTGGAGGTGCGCCACGTGCCGCGGGATGAGCAGGCGGCGCGGGTGCGGCGCGCGCTCGATCTCGTGCGGCTCGGCGGCTACGAGGATCGCCGTCCCGCACAGCTTTCCGGCGGGCAACAGCAACGCGTGGCGATTGCCCGCGCCCTGGTGTTCGAGCCCGAGCTGGTCCTGATGGACGAGCCGCTGGGCGCGCTCGACCGGCGGCTGCGCGAGGAGCTGCAATACGAGATCCGGCGGATTCACCGGACCCTCGGCGTCACCATCCTGTACGTCACGCACGATCAGCAGGAGGCGATGGTGATGTCGGACCGGGTCGCCGTCTTCCGCGCCGGACAGATCGAGCAGATTGCGCCGCCCGAGGCGCTCTACGAGGAGCCGGAGCGCGCATTCGTGGCCAATTTCATCGGGGAGAACAACCGCCTCCACGGCCGCGTGACGGGATTTCGCGACGAGGACCTGTGCGACGTCGAGGTGGGCGGCGCCAACGTCCAGGCGTTCCGCGTCGCGCCATGCGGGATGGGCGACGAGACGACGCTCTCGATACGTCCGGAGCGCGTGGCGGTCGATCCCCGGCCGGGGCTCTATACGAACGAGTTCGAGGCGACGGTGGATGACATTGCCTTCCTGGGCGACTACCTGCGGCTGCGTGTCACCGTTTGCGGACACTCCGGTTTCGTCGTGAAGATCAAGAACATCGTCGGTCATGGCGCGGTGCTGGAAGGCGACCGGATTCGCATCGGCTGGACGCCTACCGACTGCCGCGCGCTGAACTGCGAGCGCGACGGCGGAGTGTCGGCGTGAGGATGCGCGCCGCGCTCGTCGGACTGGTGCTGCCGTGCGGGGCGGCAGCCTGCCTCGGCGGCGGCGGCGGCCCGTCGGTCACCGTCACGTCGTGGGGTGGGGCCTACGCCCGCGCGTGCGTGCTCGGCTACCACGAGCCGTTCACGGCCGAGACGGGCATCCGGGTCCAACTGGAGGATTACAACGGCGGGCTGGCCCAGATCCGCGCCCAGGTCGATACCGGCAACGTGTACTGGGATGTCGTCGACATGGAGATCGCCGACGCGGTTCGCGCGTGCGACGAGGGGCTGCTCGAACCGATCCCGACCGACTTGCTGGCGCCGGCCCCGGACGGCAGGCCGGCGGGCGACGACTTCCTGCCCGACACGCAGACCGAATGCGCGGTCGGCACCATCTATTCGTCGGGTATCTATGCCTACAACGCGGAGCTGTTTCCCGGCGAGCGTCCCGAGACGATGGCGGACTTCTTCGACCTCGACAGGTTTCCCGGCCGCCGCGGGTTGCGTCGAACGCCGTTCGTCAACCTGGAGTGGGCGCTCATCGCGGACGGCGTGCCGATCGACGAGGTCTATGCGACGCTCGATACTCCGGAGGGGATCGACCGCGCATTCGCCAAGCTCGACACGATCAAGGACGCCGTGGTCTGGTGGGAGGCCGGCGCGCAGCCGCCGCAGATGTTGGCCGACGGCGAAGTGGTGATGAGCGGCGCCTACAACGGGCGGATCTTCAACGCCCAGGTGATCGAGAAGCAGCCGTTCGTCATCGTCTGGGACGGTCAGGTGCTCGATGTCGGCCAGATGGGCATTGTCGCCGGAACACGGAACTACGACGAGGCGCTCGCGTTCGTCCGTTTCGCGACGACCACCCGGTCGATGTCGCGGCTCGGCCGCTATATCTCCTACAGCCCGACCCGGCGTTCGGCCGCGCCGCTCATCACGACCCACTTCGACACGGGTATCGACATGGACCCGCACATGCCGGCGACGCCGGAGCACCTGACGCGGTCGCTCCGGAACAACTGGCAATGGTGGAGCGACCATCAGGACGAGCTGAACGAACGGTTCGCCGCCTGGCTCGCGCAGTAACCGGCTGAGATGCTGACCCGTCCGAGGTGGTTCCGTCCGCAGTTGACCCCACGCCAGTGGCGCGCCGTCGGCCTCACGCTGCCGCTTGTGGCGTTCATCGGCGTCACGTTCCTCGCGCCGCTG
>CAZJYU010000023.1:0-32128 GCA_964550305.1 uncultured Vicinamibacteraceae bacterium
GGCTGATCAAGAAGGACGCCTGCCTCCACTGCGAGGAGCCGGGCTGCCTGTTCGCGTGTCCCGCCCCCGGGGCCATCGTGCAGTACACGAACGGCATCGTCGACTTCAACCAGGAGAACTGCATCGGCTGCCAGTACTGCGTCAGCGGCTGCCCGTTCGACATCCCGCGCTTTGACGCGTCGACACGCAAGGTCTCGAAGTGCAACATGTGCATCGACCGGGTGGAGTCGGGGCTGGAGCCGGCGTGCGTGAAGACCTGCCCGACGAACGCCATCGCCTGGGGCAGCAAGAGCGACATGCTCGCGCTGGCTGACAAGAAGGTGGAGACGCTCCGGTCGCGCGGTTATGCGAACGCCGCGGTCTACAACCCGGCGGGCGTCGGCGGGACGCACATGATGTACGTGGTCCCGCACGGCGACCGGCTGGAGGACTACAGCCTGCCGTCCGACCCGACGGCGAGCCCCGCGCCGATGACCGCGCTCGGTTTCCTGAAGCGGACCGGCGCCTGGCTGATGGGCTTCAGCGTCCTGGGCGCGCTGGTCCACTTCATCCGTTACGGCCCGGAGCGCGTCGACGAGGAGCACGATGGCGAGTGATCGCCTGCTGCGCCGGTTCTCGTTCGCCGAGCGCCTGGTGCACTGGGTGGTCGGCGTCACGTTCGTCCTGCTGCTCGCCACCGGTCTCGCCTTCGCGCACCCGTCGCTCTACTTCCTGACCGCGCTGCTCGGCGGCGGCCCCGCCGCGCGGCTGCTGCACCCCTGGGTAGGCGCGCTGTTCAGCATCGCGCTGCTGGCGATGATCGGGATCTGGATCCGCGACATGTTCCTCGACACGGCGGACCGCCGCTGGCTGAAGGCGCTGCCCGCCTACGTCACGCGCGACCGCGGCAACGTGCCGCCGGCCGGCAAGTACAACGCCGGCCAGAAGCTCTTCTTCTGGTCGCAGCTCGCCTTCGGCGTCTCCCACCTCGTGAGCGGCATTCCGCTCTGGTTCCCGGCCGGCTGGGAGTCGTCCACGCTGCAGTGGATGCGGCTGGTCCACTATGCGGTGACGCTGGGCGGCGGGGTCGCCCTCGTCGTCCATGTCTATCTGGGCACGCTCGCCTATCCTGGTACCGCGCGCAGCATGATCGACGGCAAGGTGACCGAACGCTGGGCCCGCCACCACCACCCGGCGTGGAAGCCCGAGGAATCGTCCCGGACGTAACGGCCCGTGGCGTCCGATCCGGTCTGGAACCGCCGCCGCGCGCGCGCCGGCGCGCTGCACGCCGAGCATCCCCCGGCCGCTGGGCTCCTCGCGTTCTACGGCGATCTCGTCGCCCTTCAGGAACCGCTCTACGCCGAAGCTCTGCACTCCACCTGGCCGGCCGTCGATCCGAGCACGGGGCGCATTCACCTCGAGCGGCTCCCGGAGCGCCAGGCCGATTGGATCTTCGACAAGTTCATTCGGGCGCTTCCGCAGCCCGCCACGCCGATCCTCACCGCGATCGCCGGCCGCCTCGCGGGCGACCGCAACGCCAGACACGACCTGCTGGTCGCCTTCGTCGCACGCCACCCGCTCGATGCCGTCGCCCGGACCCTCGACTGCGATCCCACGCCACTGGAGTTCTTTCCGCGCGCCTTTCTGCAGCCGTACGCCGAAGCGCTCCTCGTCCGCGCGTCCGTTACCCGGCTCCCGTCCAGTCCGGTTGCCCCTGCCGTCTGCCCGCACTGTCGGTCTCGTCCCGTCGCCGGCGTCCTGAGAGACGAACCGGACGCCAGGGGCCGAAGAACTCTCCTCTGTTGCCTCTGCTCGGCGGAGTGGGGTTTCCCGCGCGCCCGCTGCCCGGCCTGCGGCGAAGAGGCCTCTGACAGGCTGCAGTCGCACATCGCCGAGCCTTGGCCCCATGTCCGCGTGGAGGAGTGCGCGTCCTGCAGCACCTACATCAAGACGGTAGACCTCAGGGAGAACGGCCATGCCATCCCCGTCGTGGACGAGCTGGCCTCGGTAGAACTGGACCTCTGGGCCGCCGGCCGCCACCTTGCGAAGTACCAGCCGAACCTGCTTGGCCTGTAGTTCGGGGCCGGGGAGCGGCGGTTCGTCCGCCGAGCCGCAACCTATAATCCGCGGGAATGAACGCGCTGATCTACGAGGGCGCGCGCACGCCGTTTGGACGGCACGGAGGGGTGCTGGCGTCCGTGCGGCCGGATGATCTGCTGGCCGATCTCATTGCCGGACTCGTGGAGCACTCGGCCTTCGACCCCGCGGGATTCGAGGACGTGATCGTCGGCTGCACGAATCAGGCGGGGGAGGACTGCCGGAACGTGGCCCGACGGGCAGGCCTGCTCGCGGGGTTGCCGGCCGAAGTGCCCGGCATCACCGTCAACCGGCTGTGCGCGAGCGGGCTCGCGGCGGTTCTGGATGCGGCGCGCGCGGCGGAGTGCGGGCAGGGCGACCTGTTCATTGCCGGTGGGGTGGAGAGCATGAGCCGGGCGCCCTACGTCATGGGGAAACCCGACCGGGCGTATTCGCGGCAGGTTTCCGTGTTCGACACCACGCTCGGAACACGCTTCCCGAACCGGCGGGTGACGGCGCAGTACGGCGATCATCCGCTGTTCGAAACGGCGGAGGAAGTGGCGAAGGATCTCGGGATCACGCGCGCGGCGAGTGACGCATTCGCCGCCGCCTCGCAGGGGAAGTACGCCCAGGCCAGGGCGGAGTGCTTCTACCGCGGAGAGATTCGGCCGGTGGCCGTCCCGTCGGGCCGGAGCGGCGCTACGACTACGGTGTCCGAGGACGAGCATCCGCGGCCGGGTACCACGCCGGCGAGGCTCGCGGCGCTCACCCCGCTCGCGGACGGCGGCGTGGTCACGGCGGGCAGCGCCTCCGGGATCAACGACGGGGCGGCGGCGCTGATCATCGGGACCCGCGCGGCCGGCGAGCGGGCGGGCGCGCAGGCGCTCGCACGCATCGTCTCGGCGGCTGCGGCCGGAGTGGAACCGCGCGTCATGGGGCTCGGACCGGTGCCGGCATCCCGGAAAGCCCTGGATCGCGCCGGCCTGACGCTCGCCGATCTGGACGTCATCGAGATCAACGAGGCGTTCGCCGCGCAGGTGCTCGGTTGCCTCGAACTGCTCGGCCTCGACCCGAACGACAGCCGTGTCAATCCCAACGGCGGAGCGATTGCGATCGGCCATCCCCTCGGCGCGTCCGGCGCGCGCCTCGCGCTCACCGCGGCGCGGCAACTGCAGCGCACCGGCGGGCGCTACGCCCTGGTGACGCTGTGCATCGGCGTCGGCCAGGGGCTGGCCGCGGTTCTGGAGCGCATCGCCTGAGCCGGCCCGCATGGCTGGCCGACACGTCCGTCTGATCGCCCTGGTCGCCATCTACTTTGTCATCGCGCACGTCCTGCCGCCGCCTGACGGCGTCGACCCGCAGGGATGGCGCATCACCGGCATCTTCTTCGCGACGATTGCCGGACTGATGCTGCAGCCGCTGACCGGCTCCCAGGTGGTTCTGCTTGGCATCACCGCGCTCATCCTCGTGGGGGGCGTGCCGATGGATCGCGCCCTGTCGGGCTACGCCACCCCGTCGGTATGGCTCGTGCTCGCCGCCATGATGATGTCGCGGGCGCTCCGCGACTGCGGTCTCGCGCGCCGCATCGCGCTCTGGTTCGTCCGGGCGATCGGCCGCACTTCGCTCGGCCTCGGCTATGCACTCCACCTGACGGACCTGACGCTCGCGACCGGCGTGCCGTCGATCACGGCGCGCGGCGGCAGCATCGTCTTTCCGATCGCGCGCAGCATCTCCACGCTCTACAACTCGGAGCCGGGACCGACGGCGTCCCGCCTGGGCACGTTCCTGATGACCTCGATGTACCAGACCAGCGGCGTTGCCGCGGCGATGTTCTTCTACAGCAGCGCCGCCAACCTGCTCGTGGGAGATCTGGCGCGCGAGTTCGCGGGCATCGAGATCACCTGGGCAAGCTGGTTCCTCGCCGGTCTCGTCCCCGGCATCGTCTCGAGCCTCCTGGTGCCGCTGCTCGTGATCCGGCTCGTTCCCCCTGAAGTGCGCAACACGCCGGCGGCGCCGGCTTTCGCGCAGAAGGAGCTGGACCGGCTGGGGCCGGTGCGCGGCGCCGAGGCGGTGGTCGCCGGCGTGTTCGTCGGCCTCATCGCGTTCTGGGTGCTCTCGTCGTACGTCGACTGGCTGTCGGCGGCGCTCGTCGCGTTCGTCGGCCTCGCCATCCTCTTTGTCTCCGGCGCGCTCACCTGGAACGCCGCGCTGAGCGAACGTTCCGCCTGGGACATCTTCGTCTGGTACGGCGGCCTGGTGACGATGGGCGGCCTGCTGAACGAGACCGGATCCACCGCGGCGTTCGCCGGGGTCGTCGGCGGCGGGCTGGCCGGTGTTCCGTGGCTTGTCGTCCTGATCGCCGCGCTGCTGGTCTATTTCTACGCCCACTATTTCTTCGCTAGCACCACTGCGCACGCGCTGGCGCTCTACGCCCCGTTCGTCGCGCTGCTCGTCGGCGCCGGCGCGCCCGCGGCCGTGGCCGTCTACGCGCTCGTCTACCTCAACAACCTGCAGGCTGGACTGACCCACTACGGCACGACCACGGCGCCGATCATCTTCGTGGAGAATTACGTCAGCTTCGCCGACTGGTGGCGGACCGGCCTGATCGTCTCGCTGCTGAATCTGGCCGTCTGGTTGTCGGTGGGCATCGCGTGGTGGAGAATCCTCGGATTGTGGTGATGCGACAGTGGGCGCGGCCGGCGTGCCGGCGCCTGTTTCCGGCAGGCGCCCTCGTGGCGCTTGTGGCGTGCGGGACGGCGGACGCTCCGCCGGAGGCGCCGGCGCCCGACGCCGGACGGTTCGACCTGGCGATTACCGGCGGCCGCGTGATCGACCCGGAGACCGGCCTCGATGCAGTCCGCGACGTCGGCATCCGCGACGGCGCGGTGGCGGCGCTGGGCACCGCACCGCTGGACGCGGCCGAGACGATCGACGCCACGGGTCTGGTGGTGGCGCCCGGCTTCATCGATCTCCACGCGCACGGTCAGGATCCGATCAGCAACCGTTTCCAGGCCATGGATGGCGTCACCACGGCGCTGGAACTGGAGATCGGCGCCTTCTCGATCGACCGCTGGTATGCGCGCCGGGGCGGCACGTCGTTGATCAACTACGGTGCGTCCGTCAGCCATCAGGGAGCGCGGCTGCGAGCGATGGGCAGCCTTTTCGCGCGCAGCAACGCCGACGGCACCTTCTCCCTCGGCGAGAGCAGCGACTCCACGCTGTACCGCGCCGCCAGCGATGCGGAGCTCGGCCGGATCGAGGAGCTGATGGAGCGGGGCCTCCGTGACGGCGGACTCGGCTTCGGCTTCGGGCTGAGCTACACCCCGGGCGTCAGCCACCGCGAGCTGTTGCACCTTTTCGGGGTGGCGGCCCGCTACCGCGCGCCGGTGTTCGTCCACCTGCGCTCGGCCGCCGACTTCGTGCGCGGCGGCCCGCTCGCCGCCTTTCAGGAGGTCATTGCCAACGCCGCCGCAACCGGCGCGCCGCTGCACGTCGTCCATCTCAACAGCACGGCGGGGGAGCGCGCCCAGGAGGCGGTGGCGATGATTCGGGGCGCGCGCGAGCGGGGGGTCGACGTCACGATGGAGGCGTATCCGTACACTGCCAGCGCATCGCTGATCCAGTCGCCTCTGTTCGACGGTTGGGTCGACCGGCCGGCCGAGGCGTACGGCTCGCTGCAGTGGGTGGCGACCGGCGAACGGCTGACCCCCGCGACGTTCGCCCAGTACCGGCGGCAGGGGGGCTGGGTGATAATGCACGGTCGGTCGGAGGCAACCAACGCCTGGATTGTCAGCCAGCCCGACATCATTGCGGCAAGCGACGGCATCCCGTTCAGCGAGGGGCGGGCCCATCCGCGCGGCGCCGGCACATTCGCCCGCATCCTGGGACGCTACGCGCGCGACGAGGCAGTGCTGCCCCTCGCCGAGGCGATCGCCAAGATGACGCTGCTGCCGGCGCGGCGCATAGAGGAGATCGCCCCGGAGATGGCGCGCAAGGGGCGGGTGCAGGTTGGGAGCGACGCCGATCTGACGATCTTCGATCCGGCAAGCGTCATCGACCGTGCGACCTACGACGCGCCGGATCAGTATTCCAACGGCATCATCCATGTTCTGGTCGGCGGCACGTTCGTCGTCCGCGACGGCGTCCTGGTGGAGGAGGCCGAGCCGGGACGTCCCATCCGGGGGCGCCATCGCGCCGCAGACTGAGCCGCGACGCTGGCATGACGAGCACCCGGATCCGTCGCACGAGCTGGAATCTCACGTGGCTGGCGGCCATGGCCGCGGCCGTGTCGGGCTGCGCTCTGCATGCAACGCCCGAGCCGGCGCTTCCGTCGGGGCCGGCATTGGCGAACGCCGCGGCGAGCGCCGCGCCGCAGCAGGACGGCCCCATCACGCTGCCCGAGTCCCGCCGGGTCCGCGTCGGCGTCTCGATGATGGGGGCGTATCTGCACGACGACGCGGTGGCGACGCTGGGCTTCGAGAAGCAGGGACGGATCGGCTATGCCATTGTCAGCGTGTCCGGGCAACTGACAGACAATTCCCGCTACCGGCTGGAAGTCAACCCGGTCAACGAGACTCGTCCCCTGCCCGCGTGCCCCGAGCCGGGGTTCTTTTTCCCGAACGAGCCGCCGACGATCGGGCCGCAGGTTCCGTGCGATCCGGACGGCCGGCTCCGGGTCGACGATTACCGTTTCATTGCGCTCGACCCGGTTGCGCAGCAGGGGATCCTCCGCCAGGCCTATGTCCGGCACGACATCGGCTGGTTCGGCGTCAGCTTCGGGCGATTCCGGTTGCCGATTGGCTTCGACTGGGAAGCCATGGGCTCGTTCACCGCGAAGGACGCGCCGCACATCCAGCGGATCAACGCCGAGACCAACTTCGGCATGGAGATCGACTTCGGCAACGAGCGGGCGCGCCTCACCGCCGCCGCATTCCTGGGGGAAGGCAACCGGTTCCGGGACTACGACTACTTCTACTTCCAGGATGGGTCGTTCGACGCGAATTCGGCGCTGACGGTCCTGTTGTCGGGCCGTGTTGCGCTGTTCGGCGACGGCGCGGCCGGCGGCGGCGCCGGAGTCGAGGCGTACCCCGGCGGGCCGACCGATCTGGCGACGGCCGAAGGGCTGCAGCTTGCGGCGGCCGTGAAGTGGGGTGACACCGGCTCGAAAGTGGAGCGTGTGCCGTACTTCTACGGCAGCAAGCGGCGGGATCGGGCCGTGGTGCTTTCGGCCAACTACCGGCCGAACCGCTTTGGGCGTGTGTTCGGCGAGTACGCGCGCTACACCTGGGGCCTGACGCCTACCTCCGCCCAGCTCCTCGGTCTCGATACCGGCCCGCTCGACAAGCCGGGATACTACGTGGGCGGCGAGTTGTCGGTTCCCGTCGGGTCGGGGCGCGTCGGCGTCGTCGCGACCCGCGAACGGCTGCGCCGCGACGACTCGCTCATCGCGTACCTCGACCTGCAGGGCTTCGACGTCGCCCTGGGGCGGGAAGAGCGCGCCACCGCCTGGCGCTTCTTCGCCGACATCGCGCCCGGCGTCACGGTGGCCGTGGTCCGCAACGACCACGACAACCCCTACCTCTGGGTTTCCGGGATCGAACCCATCGCGGGCGCCAGTCCGGGCGCCGCGCACACCGGGAGCGACAAGTGGGGCCTGGTGATCCGTTTCCGTCTACGCTGAGCCGGGTGCGCCCGTCGCCGGACCGCGCGGCATCCCGCCGGGCGGCGGGAGCGGGGGGTGGCGGCGTCCAAACCGGGTTTCCTGCTCGAAAGCGTGCGCGATCTGCAACACACCGAGATCGTCGTGCTGACGTCCGACGATCTGCACGCCGACCGGCAGTCCGTCGTCCGTGAAGCCGCAAGGCACCGAGATCGCCGGCAGCCCCAGCACGGAAATGACGCTGCACGATGCCAACCAGTCGATGTAGGTCTGCATGGCCACGCCATCGATCACGTCCGGATACTCCTGCTCGACGTCGAAAGGCGGCACTTGCGCCACCGGCAGCACCAGGAAGCGGTACGACGCCATGAAGCGGCGCGCGCGGTCGAGCAGCCGCGTCCAGTCGCGCGCCGCGGCCGCCAACCGCGGTCCCGTCAGGCGGCGGCCCTCCTCGATGTTCCAGACGACAGTCGCCTTCATCTTGTCGCGGTGGTCGTCGAGCAGCGCGCCGTAGCACAGCTCGAAGTACCATGCGCGCCAGACCGCGAACACGTCCGTCGCGCCGTGAACGTCCGGTTCAGCGTCCTCGATGCAGCAGCCGATCCGCTCGAATGCTCCTCGTTGCGCGTCGACCACGGCCGTCACCCGGGGGTCGAACGGGAGCTCCGCGAGATGCCGGCTCCAGGCGACGGTGACGCCCCCGGCGAGCGCGTCGCGTCCAAGCGGCGGACGGAACCGGTCGCCTGGCTCCGGCAGCGAGATCGGCGCGCGCGGGTCGGGTCCGGCCACCGCGCTCAACATCAGGGCGACATCCTCCACCGTTCGCGCCATCGGGCCCTGCACGCTCATCGGGAACCAGGCGGCCTGGCTCGGCCATATCGGCACCCGCCCGGCCGACGGCCGGAAGCCGACCACGTTGCAGAAGCTGGCCGGGTTGCGGAGCGACCCGCCCAGGTCGCTCCCGTCGGCGATGGGTACCATGCCGGCGGCGAGCGCCGCCGCCGCGCCGCCGCTGCTCCCGCCGCACGTCCTCGTCAGGTCGTAGGGGTTGCGGGTGGCGCCGAAGACCGCGTTAAACGTCTGCGAGCCGGCGCCGAACTCCGGCGTGTTCGTCTTGCCAACCGTGATTGCGCCTGCGTCGCGCAGCCGCCTCACGATCAGGGCGTCGTCGTCCGGGACGAAGCGTTCGAAGACTCGCGAACCGAACGTGGTGCGGATCCCTTTCGTCCAGTGCAGGTCCTTGTGCGCCACCGGCAGGCCGTGGAGCGGCCCGATTGGGTCGCCCCGGGCCACGGCGGCATCGGCCGCCTCCGCCTGACGCCGCGCCGCGTCTCGCGTCAGCGTGACGATGGCGTTGACGGTGGGGTTCACCTGGTCGATCCCGGCCAGGTGCGCGTCCATTACCTCAACCGCCGATATCTCGCGCGCGGCGATCAGGCGGGCCAGGTCGGTCGCGGTCCGGAAGCGGACATCGGAAGGGCCGGTCATTGGGCTGCACTACTCCCCGCGGAACAGGCTCCCCAGTGGACGCTTCTCGCGCTCCGTCAGTCGCCGCCGATAGCGAGCAGCGCGTTCTCGGTACGGATGTACCAATAGCCGTCCACCAGTGCCGGCGACGCCAGCGTCCGCGCGCCGATGTCGTTGGTGTGAAGGATTTCGAACTCGTCGCCGGCGCGAAGGACGAAGGTAATCCCGTCGTCGTTCGTAAAGAAGACCTTCCCGTCGACGTAGACGGGCGAGGCGGAGAAGCCCTCGCGGATGGCGCGGCCGAGGCGGCCTTGCCATAGCACCTCACCGGTGGCGGCGCGAAACGCGGTGACCACGCTGGCCATGTCGTTGATGGTGTACAGGCGGCCGTCGTAGGCAAGCGGCGACGGAACGAACGGGGAGCCGCGGGCGGTGGTCCAGGCGACGTGGGTGGCGGTGACGTCTCCGCTGCCGCCGGGGCGGATCGCCAGCGTCGGGCCGGCGCGGCCGGACGTGCAGAACACGAGGCCAGCTTCCACCACTGGCGTCGGGATGACCTCGAAGTTGTTGCCCTCGCAGCGCCACAGTTCGGCGCCGGTCGCCGGGTCATACGCGTTGACGGTGCGCGAACTGCTGACAATCAGCTCGTCGTGGCCGCCGGTCCGGATCAGCACCGGTGTTCCCCAGCCCACCGGCGCCTCGCGCGCCGTGCGCCACACCTCGGCCCCGGTCGCCGTGTCATAGGCGGCGACGAAGCCGCCGCTCCGCTGATCCTGGTAGATGTAGAGCCGGTCGTCATGGAGCAGCGGTGATCCGGCGGGACCGTGGTAGTTGTCGATCCGTCCCACTTCGGCGTGCCAGAGGCGGTTGCCGTCGAGATCGAGGGCGGCCAGGCCACGGCTACCGAGGGATACGTACACCCGCTCGCCATCGGTGGCCGGAGTTGCGGACGCCGGGCCGTTCTTCTGGTGGACCGATTCCCGCGGTCCTGGAGCGACCTGCGTCTCCCAGAGTAACGAACCGTCGCGGCGGTCGTAGCCGAGGACGAACAGATCACGTCCGCCGTTGCGGCCGGCGGTCAGAAAGATCCGATCGGCCCAGACGACCGGGGAGGAGTTGCCGCTGCCTTCAACCGGTGTGCGCCACGCGACGTTGTCGGTGGCGCTCCACTGGTCGGGATAACCGCCGCCGGCGACGATCCCCTGTCCCGAGGGACCGCGCCAGCGTGGCCAGTAACCGGCTCCCTCGCCGGTGACCGGAACCATATGGACGTTGTCGCTGGCCGGCGGCTGGTGCGCCGCGGATCGCGCCTGCACTCCCGGCTCGGGCGTGGCGCCGCAGGCGGTAGCAAGCAGCATGGCCGCAGCGACGGCGGCCACCCGATGCACCGTACCGTTCTCTGGCTCGTACCGGCTGCACCTCATGGCGGCGATTATAATCGCCGTTCCGTCAATGTTCCCGACCGTGCGGCGGCTCATCGGAACGGCGCTGCTGGCCGCTGTGCTCGCAGCCTCGCTTGCCGCGCAGGACTGGCCGCACTTTCTCGGGCCGGCGCGCGACGGCCATTACGTCGGACCGCCGCTCCTGCGTGCCTGGCCCACGGGTTCGCCGGCGGAAGTCTGGCGGCGGCCCGTCGGCGCCGGTTTCGCCGGGCCGGTGGTTGCCGGCGGGCGCCTGCTGCTGTTTCACCGTGTCGACAACCGCGAAGTGGTGGAAGCGCTCGACGCAATGAGCGGCGAGCCAATCTGGCGCTACGACTATCCGACCACCTATCGCGATGATTTCGGTTTCGATGAAGGGCCGCGATCGGCGCCGGTCATTGTCGGCGGACGTGTCTATACGTTCGGCGCACAGGGTCAGCTACACGCGATTGATCTCGAGACGGGCGCCGGACTGTGGAGCGTCGACGCGATGACGCGTTTCGGCGTCCGGAAGGCGTTCTTCGGTGCGGCCGGTACACCACTAGTGGAAGACGGGCGTGTCATTGCCAATATCGGCGGTTCTGACAGCGCCGGCATCGTTGCATTCGATGCCGCGACGGGTGATGTCCTATGGACGTTCGGTGGTGAAGAGGCGAGTTATTCATCGCCCATCGCCGCGACGCTTGGTGGCGCGCGCCACGCGATCTTTCTTACTCGCGACAATGTCGTCAGCCTCGACCCCGTAACCGGCGCGGAGCGTTTCCGTTTGCTCTGGCGCGCGCGCATCCGGGCATCGGTCAATGCGGCGACGCCATTGGTAATCGGCGACCGACTATTCGTATCCGCGCAGTACGGCCCCGGCGCCGGCCTGTTCCGCGTCACGGAAGAAGACGTCAGTGAACTTTGGACCTCCGACGACATCCTGTCGAACCATTACGCCACGAGCGTTCATCGCGACGGCTATCTCTACGGCTATCACGGCCGGCAGGAATTCGGGCCGAGCCTGCGCGCGGTCGCGCTCGACACGGGCGAGGTTGCCTGGGATCAGGGGCGCTTCGGCGCCGGCAGCATCCTGTTGGCGGACGACCTACTGCTGGTGATGCGTGAGTCGGGTGAACTGCTTCTCGCCGAGGCGACGCCTGCAGAGTTCACGCCGCTCGCCCGCGCGCAACTGCTTCCGGGCGTCGTCCGCGCCTATCCGGCACTCGCCGGCGGCGTGTTCTACCTGCGCAACAGCGACACGCTGGTTGCCTTCAGTCTGGCCGGGCCGTAGGGCGGCGCCAGAGGAGCGGATCGGCCATGGTCGAGACAGTCGTTGTTGTCGCGCTGGTGCTGGGTACTTCAGCCACCTGCTCGCTGTTCGAGGCGGTGCTCTATTCCGTGCCGGTCAGCCGAATCGAACAGCTCGAACGCGACCGGCGACTGTCGGGCCGCATTCTGAAGCAGATGCGCCAGCAGGTGGATCGTCCCATTGCGGCGATCCTGTCGCTTAACACTATTGCCAACACGGGTGGTGGGGCGGTCGCGGGCGCCCTGGCGGCGGCGGCGTACGGCCAGGAGCGGATCTGGATCTTCTCACTCGTCTTTACGCTCGCGATCCTCTTCGTCTCGGAAGTGCTACCCAAAACGGTGGGGGTGGTCCATGCCCGCACCCTCGCGCCGGCTGTCGCTCGCCCGCTCGCCGGGCTCGTCTGGCTGTTCCGGCCGCTGGTTGCACTGACGCAGCTTGCCACGCGGATGATCAGCCGCCGGACTCCAGACGAAGGCGTGTCCGACGAGGAACTGTTGACCATGGTGCGGCTGGGACTTCGGTCGGGCGACTTCCGGCCCCACGAGGCGCGCGTGATCCGGAACGTGCTGCGGCTCGAGGATCGGACCGTCGGTGACGTCATGACGCCCCGACCGGTCGTTTTCGCACTCGGGGCCGCGGTGACGGCCCGCGACGCCGCGGCCATGGAAGGACTCGACAAGCACAGCCGCGTCCCGGTCCATACGGTGGATCAACCGGACGACGTAATCGGCGTCGTGCACAAGGTGGACATCCTGAAGGCGGTAGCGCGCGACGCATTCGCTACGCCGGTCGAGTCGCTCATGCGGCCAGTGCATTTCGTTGTCGCGGCGGCGTCGCTCGACGAAGTGCTAACCACCTTTCTCGAGCGGCGCGAACACATGCTGGCGGTTATTGACGAGTTTGGCGCATTCGCAGGGATTGTCACGCTTGAGGATGTGCTTGAGGAGTTGATCGGACGGGAGATTGTGGATGAATTCGATCAAGTGGCTGACCTGCGAGCGTTTGCCAGGCGGGAGCGGATGGCGGCATTGCAGGAGAACAGTCAACGGAAATAGGACGCGCGCCGCAGCGTGAGAACACTTGCGGGGCGTTTGGCAACTCGTTAGACTGACGCCGTCGTCTAATGGGACCTGCGGCAATAGTGCCAGTAGATCCATCAGACGGAACAGGATGACTCCGATGGCAAGCAGTGATGCACTGGAATTGTTGAAGGCGCACGCGCGGTCGCTTGGCGAGGAACTCGACAGAGTGAACCGTGCGATCGCGGTGTTGGAAGACGGCAGTGGAGATCCCGCACCGGCGCCCCGTCGTCGCGGACGCAAACCCGGGCCGAAGCCAGGAGCGGCGAAGGCTGCCGGCGGACGGCGCCGTCGGACGATGACCGCCGAGCAGCGACAGGCGGTCTCGGCCCGAATGAAGCGCTACTGGGAAGCGCGGCGCGCGGCCAAGAACGCCGACGCGGAGAGTACGGTGGGCTCGTAAGCCCGGGCGGACGGATAAGCGACCGGCCGGCGCAGCACTGGCGATGCAGGCCAGTTGCGCGCCGGCCGGTCCTTGTACGGTGTGGTGCCGGAGGTGGGACTCGAACCCACACGGGGAGTGAACCCCACCGGATTTTGAGTCCGGCGTGTCTGCCATTTCACCACTCCGGCGGTTCGCTGCAATGTGCGGCGGCGTGTCAAGGACGGACCGTGCCGTCGGTGCGCCAGAGGTACAACGTGCGCATGTGTCCACGTACGTCCTCGTAGCGGTCGACGACGTCCGCCTCCCAGTCGCCCATGCTGAAGGCATGCGACACAATCCGTGCTCCGGGCCGGAGCTGTCGCGTCAGGATTGGCCGTAACCTCGCGTTAGATGACGACAGCAGGTACAACGTCACCACGGTTGCCTCCGAGACGTCCGCCTCCATGACGTCCATCTCGATGAACTCCACCAGGTGCTGCACGCCGGCCCGCTCCGCATTGGCATTCGACTCCGCAATCCGTTGTGGATCGATGTCGATGCCGACGCCCCGCGCGCCGTAGCGTTGCGCCGCCGTGATAACGATTCGACCGTCGCCGGAGCCCAGGTCATAGACCACATCGTCCGCCGTCACCTCTGCCAGCGTCAGCATCCGGTTAACCACGTCGTACGGCGACGGGACGTACGGGGCGAGACTCCGGTTGTCCTGGGCCGCGAGTGAGTTGCTGTGGGTCACCAGCACCGGCGCGCCGCCCGCCAGCAACAGACCTGCTGCCACCGCCACCGCTCGCAGGTATCCTGCCATCATGCTGGTTACTCTACACCACGTCCGCGGATCTGGCGCCACGGTCGTCGCGGTGCGGCGCGAGCCTCTCGGCGCTATGCCTGGAGGGACCGATCGGCTATAATGTCGCTACCTGTTACCCGGATCGAACGGCGTGCTGCTTTCCGTAGGCGGTTGATCGTGGGGGATGTGTTGCCATTCAAGGTTGGAGATAAGGTCATTTACCCCAACCAGGGTATCGGCGTGATCGAACAGGTTGAAACTCGGACGATCATGGGTACGACCTGCGGATTCTATTCCCTTCGGATGGCGTCCAGTGACACGACCGTCATGGTTCCGGTGGACAATGTCGAGGAGGTCGGTCTGCGTCGCGCCATTGGCGACAACGAGGTGCGCCGTCTGTTTACGTTGCTTGGCAACGGCGAGATTGACAATCACCAGAACTGGAAGGGCCGCTTCAAGGACAATTCCAACAAGATGCGAACCGGTTCGCTCTATGACGTCATCGATGTTCTCAAGAGCCTGAATCACCTGAGTCAGTCGAAGAATCTGTCATTTCGGGAGAAGCGGATGCTCGACCGGGCCAAGTTCCTCGTAGTTTCCGAGTTGTCGGAGGTGATGAGCGAGCCGACGGAGGAGATCGAGAAGCGGGTGAACAAGGCGCTGGAGCGATGCGTCGCGAATTGGAAGCGACGCTCGATGCAAGCCACAGCAGCGCGGGCACCCTCGAACCGACCGGTGAAGGCGGCGCTTCCGGCAGACGCATCCACCACTGCGGATACGCCGGCCGCCCGATCGACCCGGCGCGCTTCGTAGCGCCTCCGTTATCCGTGGCGGCGTCGATCCGCACTGCCATAGCCACCCTACGGTCCTTGGCCGCGTTCCTCGGGGTCAGTCTGTGGGTGTCGATCTGTGCCCCGGTCGGCATCGTCCTGGCGCTGGCGTTCCGTTGGCCGAACGTGCTGTACATCCTGGGTCGGGGTGGAGTCCGCTTGGGGCTGCGCGCCGCCGGCCTGCGGGTGGAGGTGGAGGGCTCCGATCGCATCCGGCCGGAGCGCGGCACGGTCTACTGCGCTAACCACAGCAGCAATCTGGAGCCACCCATCATCTATCTGGCTCTCGCCGCCGTTCATCCCCGCCTGCGGATCCTCTACAAGGCGGAGTTGCGGAGGGTGCTCCCGCTGCTCCGGACCGGCTTCGACATCGCAGGGTTCGTTCCGATCAAGCGGAACAACGTGGATCAGAGCGGCCGGGCGATCCAGAAGGCCGCCGCAGCCCTAACCGCCGGCGCATCGTTCATGATCTTTCCGGAGGGAACGCGCAGCCGGACCGGCGCCTTGCTGCCGTTCAAGAAGGGTGGGTTCGTGATGGCGGTGCGCGCGGGCGCGCCGGTCGTTCCGATCGCCGTCGCCGGAGCGGCCGCAGCCATGCGGAAAGGGAGCCCGATCATCCGGCCGGTCACGGTGCGAGTGACGATTGGCGATCCGATCGAACCCGGCGGCAACGCGCTGGCCGACCGCCACGCCCTGATCCGGCAGACGCGGAACGCCATCGAAACCATGCTGAATCGCTGATCGCGGAGTGCGTTGCGATGGGCCGGAAGGAGTTCACGGCGCGGCGCAAAGCGGCGTGGCCGTCAACTGCCCACGAAGAACGACAGGGTCCACGGCGCCATCGGTGTGCCGTCGTTCGCCGTGATGCCGTCGAAGAGTTCCACCGTTACGTTCCGGAACGGCTCCAGCAGTTGCTCGAACCGCAGTTCCAGTACGCGGTTCCGTCCGCGGTACTCCAGCTCGAACGGAATCGACGCACCGTCGTCCCCCGGTCCGTAACGCGCCCGCACTTGTCCCGGAAACGACTCGGCATCCATGTCGCGCGAGAACTGGACCCGTACCATCGAGTCGGTGGCCACGTCGGTGTCATCCGGTAGCGGCGCGCTGAAGATCACCTCCGGCGGTGGCAGCCGGCTGACCCGTTGGGCCGGGACGGCGCGATCCGGCACCGCGTCTGCGAGGGTCAGCGCCTCGGCATCCATCAGCACCATCCCGTTCTCGACGCGTACCGTTCCCTGCGCCTCAAGCCACCGGCCGGTATCCACCCGGGCGAGGATGTCGAGTTCGAAGTCGTCCCCCTTGGGTTCCCGGCCGACCACCCAGAGCGCGGCGTCGGCGGAGCGAAGGACGAAGTCCCAGCGGCTCTCGTCCGGCGCTTGCGGCATGTCGCCATAGAGATTTCGCCCGCGGAACCGTCCCGTGACGGTCACTTCCTCGTCCTGATAACGGTCCGGCTCGAGGACGATGCTCCGCAGCGTGGTAGCGGCCGGTGATTCCGCCGTTCGCGACGAGGTGGCGATGACGAGCGGCAACTCACCACGGGCCGGCCAGGGCTTGCGCAGCAGTTGATCCACAATCCGTGTGATCGGCAATCCGGCCAGCCGCGGGTCGTCCTGACTGAGGCGGCCGACATCCCAGAACGTGCCGATCACCTCCAGTCGCTCGCGAGCGCCGTCCGGCGGCGGCGGGATATCGAGTGCAAGGATGCGAATCGTGCCGTCGCGGTTCGTCAACCAGGTGAGCACCTGTTCGGCTTCCGCATCCGCGACGAGCACTACTTCCTCACCATGGAAGAAGGTGGAATAGTTGCTGAGCGCCTCGAGCGTCGCCGCCCGGCGAGCCGGTTGCGCGGCGGCACTCGTGGCCGCAAGGAGCGCGGCAGCACTCACGGCGGCGACGAGCAGGGCGGTAGCCGGGACGAACCGGGGTCGGTTCATGGCTGATACAGGCTTTCGATCGCGTCGCCCCACCGCTCGGCAACCACGTTGCGCTTCACCTTCAGGGTCGGCGTCAACTCGCCGGTCGCGATGGTGAACTCGGCCGGGAGCAACGCGAAGCGCTTGACCTGTTCATAGGGGGCGAGGTCGCCGTTCACCCCGGCCACCACCTCATCGAACAGCGCCACTACGTCGTCGCTTTCCACCAGTTCCTCCCGCGCGACATCGCCCTTGCCGGCCTGGGCGGAGAGTGCGGCAAAGTCGGGTATCAGGAGCGCCGTGCAGTATGGACGGCCATCGCCGATCATCACGGCCTCCGCGACGAGCGGCGACCGCTTGAGCGCCGCCTCGATCGGCGCCGGCGGGACGTTCTTGCCGCCCGCGGTGACGATGAGTTCCTTCTTGCGTCCGGTGATGGTCAGATAGCCGTCTTCGTCGAGACTGCCGAGGTCACCCGTGTGAAACCAGCCGTCGCGGATCACCTCGGCGGTCGCCTTCGGTTTCCGGTAGTAGCCCTGCATCACGTTCGGTCCTCGGGCGAGCACCTCGCCGTCGTCGGCGATCCGGAGTTCGACGTTCGGGATCGCCGGCCCTACCGTTCCCAGCTTCGGCTTCTCCATGGGGTTGACGGTCAGGGTCGGCGATGTCTCGGTCAACCCGTAGCCTTCCAGCACCGGAGCGCCAATCGCGAAGAGAAACTCCGCCACCTGCACCGTCAGCGGCGCGCTACCCGATACCAGGAAACGGATTCGTCCGCCGAGCCGGCCCCGAATCTTCGACAGCACCAGCTTGTCGGCCAGCCCTGCCTGCAGCCGCACCGAGAGCGGCGCCGGGCGCCCGGCAAGAAACGCCCGCGCGCGTTCCAGGCCGATACCGACGGCCCAGTGGAACAATGCGCGGCGTATGGCGGGCGCGCCCGCCACCGCCTCGTGGACCCGCGCGTGCAGTTTCTCGTACACGCGGGGCACACCGGTCATCATCGTTGGCCGGACCAGTTGCATGTTCGGCGCGATGGTGTCCAGCGACTCGGCGAAAGTCACCGTCACGCCGCGCCAGAGGTCAAGGTAGCTGACGAGCCGTTCGAACGCGTGGCTGAGCGGAAGAAAAGAGAGCGCAATGTCCTCTTCTCCGACGTCGACGACGCCGGCGGAATCGATCATGTTGGTGGCGAGGTTGTGATGCGTCAGCATGACGCCCTTCGGCTCACCGGTAGTGCCCGAGGTGTAGATGATCGTGGCCAGTTGATCCGGCGTGATCGCCAGCGCCGTCTCCTTGTACTCGCGGCCTACGCCGTCGTCGGTGATCAGCCGCTGATGGCCTCGCGCCGTCAGGTCCTCCAGACTGATCGCCTCGCGCTCCGGCGGCGCCGATCCGACCCCATCGGGCGCATCCATGACCACCAGCGTCCGGAGGTGGGGAAGATCGCTCCAGACCTCCCGCACCTTCGCGGCCTGCTCTGCGTCGGCCGCCACGATCACCCCCGCCTCCGAGTCGTTGAGGATGTAGCGGACCTGCGATGCGGGCAGGGTCGGGTAGATGGGCACAGTGACGCCACCGAGGGTCAGAATGGCGAGATCCGCCATCACCCATTCAGGCCGGCTGTCGGAGAGGATCGCCACCCGGTCGCCTGCCTTCACGTCCAGCCCTCCGAGGCCGAGGCTTTGGTCGCGGATACGATCGAAGAACTCCTGCGTGGAGAGCATCTCCGTCGCGTCGCCCCGGCAACGGCCGATCAGAGCGTCTTTGGGGTGACGGCCGTGGACGTAGAAGGGAAGTTCCGCGATCGTCCGCACACGTTCGTCGGTCATGATTCGGTGGCTCCGCGCCGCTCAGGGCGCCTCGAAGTCACCGGAACGTCCGCCGGTTTTCTTCACCAGGCGGATACTGCCGATGACCATACGCTTGTCGATCGCCTTCACCATGTCGTAGATGGTAAGCGCCGCGGCCGAGACCGCGGTCAGCGCTTCCATCTCCACGCCGGTTCGGGCGGTAGTCCGGACCGTCGCCTCGACGACATAGCCGCCCGGTTCCGCAATGAGCTCCACGCCAACTTGAGACAACGGCAGCGGGTGGCACAGCGGGATGAGCTCGGCCGTCTTCTTCGCCGCCATGATGCCGGCCAGCCGGGCCGCGGCGAGTGGGTCCCCCTTGGCAACGCTTCCCCCTCGGATCGCAGCGAGCGCGTCGGAGCTGATGGCGATGTGACCGCGCGCCACCGCGACACGGTCGGTTACCGGCTTGGCGCCCACGTCAACCATCCGAACGCGCCCTCTCGCGTCGACATGGCTCAGTGCCGGTGTTCCTCCGCCGTCCCGGCGGGCTTGCGTCACGATGCCGCCTCCGTCGGTTCCTCCAGACTCGCGAGAAAAAAGGAGAGACTCTCGAGCGAAACCGTCAGGTCGACACTCTTCAGCTTCACTGTCTCCGGCACGCGCAGCGCGCCAGGCGAGAAGTTCAAGACCGCGCGGATGCCCGCCTCCACTACCGTGTTCACCACCTGCTGCGCCGACCCCGCCGGCACCGCGATCACGGCAATCGTAATTGCCTCGCGCCGGGCCACCGTCTCGAGCTCGCCGATGTCATGTATCGGCACGCCGCTGCGCGAGGTTCGCCCTACCTTCTCGCGGAGCGTATCGAACAGCGCGACAATCCGAAACCCCTCGCGGCGAAAACCCTGATAATCGGCCAGTGCGAGCCCCAGGTTCCCCGCGCCCATGATTGCCACCGCCAGCTTCCGGTCGAGGCCCAGAATGGTGTGGAGCTGCTGGCGCAGGTCCTTGACGACGTAACCGACCCCGCGCACGCCGAGGTCACCGAAATGGGCCAGGTCCTTGCGGATCAGGGCCGCGTTCAGGCCGAACTGTTCGGCCAGGTTCTTCGATGACACCGTCTTGACGCCCTGCGCGTCGAGTGCGTTCAGGAAACGCAGGTAAAGGGACAACCGGTTGGTTGTCAACTCCGAGATCTCTTCGCGCATGGTGCGGCGGGGAACATCGAGGGCCGGGTGCTCGTGCTCAGAAAACCCGCATTTCTCCCAGCGGCCACCAGCGGAGCTGCACCTTCCCGATGATGTAGTCCTTCGGCACCTGGCCCCAGTGCCGGCTGTCGGAACTATTGTTCCGGTGGTCCCCCATGACGTAGTAGAACGCCTCCTGCACAACCTCCGTCCCGCGGTCTTCGTGGCTCCGGAACTCCGCCGGAATATCCAGATCGGACTGGCGCACCTCGTTGACGTACACTGCGCCGTTCTCGATCCGGACGGTGTCGCCGGGGCCGGCGATGATCCGCTTGACGAAGGCCTTCTCCGGTTCATGCCGGTACTTCAGCATGACGATGTCGCCGGGTTGCGGATCGCGGGCGCCGACCAGGGGCCCGACGATCCGCCAGCCGCTGAAGTGAAAGACCGCCTTGTTGACAATCAGCCGGTCCTGATCCTGAAGCGTCGGTTCCATGCTCTTGCCCTCGACGCGCGCTACCTGGAAGCCGAACGTAACGATCAGCGTCGCGTAGATGGCAGCCGAAAAGAGCGTCTTGAACCAGGCGATCAACTCGATCCCGACCCGCCGGAAGAACCGGGTGCGGCGATCGTACGCGTCTGGCGGTACTTCGTAGCGTTCCGCCTGATAAACGTCGCCGACCGAGTCGCCCGGGACTATAGGTTGAGGTACTGACGCAGCCGCTTCGTCTGCGCCCGGCTCACCGGGATCTCCGTCCCTGCGGGGTCCTTCATCTTCAGCATGTACGTCCGGCTGAACCACGGCACGATCTCCTTGACTTTCCGAATATTGACCAGGTGCGAACGGTGCACGCGCCAGAACAGGTCCGGGTCGAGGCGCGAATGAAGCTCATCGAGCGTCCGGCAATTCGCGGCGCCACGTAACGCGCCGGTGCTAACGAGGATCATGTCGTCGGCAAGCGATGCGAAGAGGATTTCCTCCGGCTGGATGAGCACGAACCGGTCGTCCGCCCGGATGGCGATGGGTTCCCGTCGGCCACGACGGTCGGCAACCAGGTCTGCAATCCGCGCCAGCGTCTCCGCTTCGGTCGGTCGCCCGGCCTCGACCAGGTCGCGGACCCGGGCGATGGTCTGGGCCAGACGCGCCGGCGCGACCGGCTTCAGCAGGTAGTCAACGGCGTTCACCTCGAACGCCTCGATGGCATGCTCATCGTAAGCGGTAACGAAGACGACGTTCGGTGCGGCAGGGTGGTGGAGCAGGACGCGTGCCACCTCGAAGCCGTTCCGGCCCGGCATCTGGACATCGAGCAGCACCACGTCGGGGTGCAGTGCGTCTATGAGTTCGAGTGCCTGAGGGCCGTCCCCCGCCTGTCCCGCGACCTCGACGCCGTCAAGCTGCTCGAGCTGGAAGCAGAGCTCGTTCCGGGCCGGCTCTTCGTCGTCCACCACCAAAGCGCGGATGCTCATGGGCGTGTGCTGCCTGTTGCGCCAGGATCTCGCGTCGTCGCCACCGTGGGATCTGCGCCTCCAATTCTAGCCGAGTAGGGGATTCGGACGTTGCCCTCGAGCGGGTGGCGATGCCGCGCTACATTCGAGCGGCGATGCATCCCGCCCTGGCGGCGTTGCTTCTGGGTCGTACCACGGGTTGTTAGCCCGACGGGGCCGACGCCGGCTCCGACACTTCAAGTTCCGGTATCTCGATGCGCGCGCAGGTTCCCTCGCCGGGCGTGCTCTCGAGCTGCAAATGGTAATTCTCACCGTAGATGGTCCGGAGCCGCTCGTCGACGTTCCGGAGACCGATCCCGCCGCCGCCGCGATCCATCACATCGGTATCGGCCATTCCCGCCCCGTTGTCCACTACCTCGATCACGACGTGGCCATTGCGCCGCTCGCTGCGGATGGTGATCCGGCCACCTCCTACCTTCCGCTCGATCCCGTGCTTGATGGAGTTCTCGACCAGCGGCTGCAGCACCATCGCGGGAACGACGAGGTCGAGCGTCTCGGGGCCGATCGCCTTCTCGATGGCAAGCGTGGGTCCGAACCGAACCGCTTCGATGTCAAGGTACTCGTCGACAGAGGAAAGCTCCTCGCGCAGCGTGACGTAGTGCTCACCGGTTCGAAGCAGTCGGCGGAGCATCGCTGAGAGCCGGATGATCAGCATCCGCGCCGTCTCCGGTTGAGAGCGGATCAGGGAAGAGATCGACGTAAGCGTATTGAAGAGAAAGTGCGGGTTGATCTGCCGCGTCAGGGTCTGGAGCCGTTCCGCCATCAGGAGCTTGTCCTGTTCCTGCAGCCGGTGCTCGATGCGGGCGCTGTTCCAGATCTTGATGGGAATCGCCACGCTCAGTACCGTGGAGAGCAGGATCAGTCCGGCGATCCAGACGGTGTCCGGGCGGAGGAAGAAGATGCCGACGGGGCCGAAACGGAAGCCGATCAGGAGCCGGATTACTTCCAGCCCGACCGGCGCGGCCGCCAGGAGGACGTGCCAGTCGACGCGGAAGCGGCTCACGACCCGCCAGGTGTGCTTCGGCAGGTCGGCGAAGAACAAGGGGGAAAGGCGCCAGATCTCCTCCTTCGGACATAGTTCACGCAAGCCGCCGCCAGCAAAGCCGCAGCCGATCGCAAACGGGAGCGTGCCAATCTCACCGGCCGTCAGCGCCGGTCCACCCACCAGGACTCCGACGATCGCCCCGGCGTAGGGCCCCGCGATCAACCCGGCGAGGTACGGCCCCGCCAGGGCGAAGTCGGCCGCGTTGTAGCCCAGCAGCAGGCGGGCGCCAGCGCCTGCGGCGAGCGGCAGGCCAAAGCTGAAGGCGAAGACCAGCCGCTCCCGCCAGGCCCGTTGCTCGGTCAGCAGGATCCGCCGGAACTGGCGGAACCGGACCAGCATCGTGGCGAGGGTAGCGACTACCGCCAGCTTCACCACCAGCGTGGTGAGCAACAGTTGGGTGCCCGTCAGGAACCGCGCTTCGGGCGGCATGGCGACGATGATACTGGTTGTTCCGGAGGCAACCGCGGATCCTGCCGCCGTGCCCGCGCGCCAGGATGCTGGCGACAGCTCGCGTGGTATAGTCCGCGAATGCCCGTGAGCCTGTTCGGGGGGGACGGCCGCGGCGACCCCGCTACCCGCGCGCTTTCCGTCGCCAACGTTCAACTGCCGTTCGTCCAGGGCGTCTACAACAAGATCGCCGTGATCGACGACTGGCTATTCGGCGTGACGCTCCACGCTGGGCGCACGCAGGCGATCCGGAAACTCGACCTGCAGCCGGGCGACGAGGTCCTGGAAGTGGGCGTCGGGACCGGCATCAATGCGATGCTCTATCCCCGCTCGGTGTCGGTGACCGGGATCGACATCGCCCAGAAGATGCTTGAGAAGGCAGAGCGCCGGCTCGCCCGGCGGGACGTGAACAATGTCCGCCTGCTGCAAATGGACGCGGCGGCGCTGGAGTTCCCGGACGACTCGTTCGACCTCGTCTATGCGCCGTACGTCATGAGCGTCGTGCCCGATCCGGTGGCGGTTGCGCGCGAAATGCGGAGGGTCTGCCGTCCTGGCGGCCGGTTCGTCTTCCTCAACCACTTCCTGAGCGCCAACCGAATGGTGGCACGAGCCGAACGGTGGATCTCACCGCTGACGATCCATATCGGCTTCAAGTCGGACCTCGATCTGGCCGCCTTTCTCGCTCAGGCCGAGTTGGCGCCGGTTTCCCTCGAGAAGGTCAACATCCCCCGCATCTGGTCGCTGGTCACCTGCCGGAAGGACTGAGCCGGCCCGCAATCAGGGACGCGGCAACCTCTGCGCCGTCGGTGTTGGAGACCTCCGGCCACGGCTGCGACAGCACTTGCGCGATCGCCGGTTCCCACCGGCCGGCAAGCAGGTCCGCACGACTGATGAAGGCGTTGCGAATCAGTCCCGGCATCCCTGCCACGAGCACGTCGTACTCGGGAAACCGTCCCCGCGCGGTGTAGATCATCGCCGTATTGTTCGCCGCGCACTCCGCAATCATGCCGTAACCCGGTTTGGTCACGACCACATCGACCGCGGCGACGAGATCCTCGTACCCCATTCCCTGGCTGGCCATCCACTCCTCGTCCACCGTCGTAACCGCGCAGTCAGGCGCATCATCCGCCACCGCCGGGCTTCCGCCCGTGGTCGCGACGACGTGACAGTTGGCCACGTCGCCCACACGCACCCAATCGATCGCACCGATGCCGTAGCGTCCGAACGCGCAGAGCAGGAGTTGGTCGTCGGTCGGCAGGCCCAGGCGGCGCCTTACGTCACCCGGGTCGCGCGACGACCGGCGGGCCACGAGCGGGATGTCGACGATGCGTTCGTTGTCGAACGTCTCGAACCCGGCGGAAAGGGGCAGGCGCCACGCTTCATCCGCCTGCCCGTAGGCGTTGCGCAAGGTCCCGAGCAGCGCCGGCGCCAGCGCGGCCGTCTCCGGATAGGCGGCGTAGATCCAATCCCAGGTGAAATTGCCCATGGCGACAGCCGGCACGCCGGCGCGCGCGGCGGCGGCGCAGGCGAGCGGCGGGACGTCAGCTACCACCAGATCGATTGTCTCGAGGCGGGCCGCCTCGACGGCGGATCGCGCGTCGAGGGTCCGATGGAACGCGTCAGCCTGGAGAACCGTCGACGCGACGTCGACCGTGAGGCTGTCCACCTGTGCCACGCCGGTGTCCATGTCGGCGGGTTCGAACGTGAACGGCGAGTCGAGCCCTCGGTCGAACATCCAGCGCGGTGCGGCGGTCCGAATGACCACCCGCACGTCGGGACGCTGTTGCTGGAGTGTGCGGATGATCTCGATCTGGCGCGACGCATGCCCGTAGCCATGGCCCGAGACGTAGAACGCGACTGCCGGCATCAGCCGGCCTCGTGCGCGGCTGTTATCATCCGCGGATGGCGTTGCACGAACGCGAGTTCTTCGACGAAACCCATGAGATGAAACCGGCATCCTACACCTGTCCGAAGTGCCGGTTCCGCGGCGAGTACCAGGTTCGGTGGATCCGCCGCGTGAGGAAGGCGCAGCCGCCGAGGAAGGCGAATGCCGCCGACCGCGAGATGTTCAGGAAGCTGCGGAACTACCTGGTGCGTGTCGACGACATCGTGATGTGCCAGCGGTGCCGGCGGCGGTTCGAGATTCCGTCCCACCAGAACCTGGCGTTCTTCTGATCCAGGGTGCCGGCCTGGAGGTCGTTGCGCCAGGGAGGCCGGCGCACGACTGCGGAGACTATAATCGCGAGGTGAGTGCAGGCAGGCTGCGGTGCGTGAGCATCGCGTTGCTGATCCCGCTGGTTCAGCCGTCCGCGGCGGCGGCCCAGACCCCGGAGGCGGACCTCACGTTCCATCAGCAGGCGACCCGCGCGCTGGCGCATGGCGACCTCGACGCCGCGGAGGATCTGGCGGGCGCGCGCGACCCGTCCGATCCCGCCGCGGCGGCGCTCCGGGCGCGGCTGCTGATCGTGGCCGGGCGGTACGCCGACGCCGAGGCGCTGCTGGCGCCGATCGCTGGCGCCGCGCCCGGATCGGTGGCGGGACTCGAGTTCGGACGCCTGCTGGCCACGCTCGGCCGGGCGGACGAGGCGGCGCGGCTTCTCGAGGCCGTGATCGTCGCCGGAATGAACACTCCGGATCCGCTCCTGCAGTACTACGGCGGTCTGGCTGCGCGGGCGGCGGGCGGCTTCCGTCGCGCCAACATGTTCTTCCGGGGCGCGGCACGCTCGCTGCCGGACGATCCGGCGATCCATACGGCGTGGGGCGATCTCTTCCTGGAGAAGTACAACTACGCCGACGCGCAGCAGTCGTACAACGACGCGCTTGCGATTGATGGCGAGTGGGCCCCGGCACTGGTGGGCATGGCGCAGGTGGTGGCGAACGGTGGCGTCCTGGCTCCCGCGGGAGGTGAACCCGGTGGCGCGCCGCTTACTCCCTCTGCGGTGGCGCAGCGGGCACTGGCCGTCGATCCCGCGAACGCGGAGGCCCATCTTCTGATCGCGGGGATCGAACTGGCGGATCAGAACCACGACGCGGCGCGCGCCGCGATCGACACGGTACTCGAGACGAATCCGAACCACCTCGAGGCGCGCGCGCTCGTGGGGGCGATCGCCTGGCTGGAGGATCGCCGGGACGACTTCGATGCGGAGGTAACGGAGATCCTGTCAATCAACCCGGTCTACGCCGATGCGTACCGGATCGCCGGCCACCACGTGGCTCGCGCCTACCGTTTTCCGGAGGCGGTGACGCTGGTCCGCCGCGCGCTGGAACTGGACCCGGACCATACGCGCGCCCTGGCCGACCTCGGCATGCACCTGCTCCGGACCGGCGACGAAGCGGGCGCGCGCACGGCGCTCGAGCGGGCGTTCGAGGCCGACCCATACGATGTCGTCACGTTCAACCTGCTCGAATTGCTGGATCAGTTGGACGGGTTCGAGACGTTCGAGGAGGGGGACCTCATCGTCCGCCTCCATCCGGATGAAGCGCCGGCGATGAAGGACTACGTGATCCAGACCGCGCAGCAAGCGCTCGACGAACTCTCGGCGATGTACAACATGACGCCCGAGACGCCGATCCTGGTGGAGCTGTTCCCGCGCCACGACGATTTCGCCGTCCGCACCCTCGGGCTTCCGGGTATGGTGGGGGCGCTCGGCGCCTGCTTCGGCCGCGTCGTCACCATGGACTCACCCCGTGCGAGTCCGTCCGGCGCCTTCCACTGGGTTTCGACCCTCTGGCACGAGATGGCGCACGTCGTCACCCTGCAGATGTCCGATCAGCGGTTGCCGCGCTGGTTGAGCGAGGGAATCTCGTCGTTCGAGGAACGGCGGAAGCACCCCGCGTGGGACCGCGATCAATTGCTGGAGTTCCTCACCGCCGTGAATGGCGACGGGGTCCGGACAATCCGCGAACTGGATAGTGCGTTCACGCAGGGAGGGCTCGGTCTCGCCTACTACCACGCCTCGCTGGTGGTGCAGCACATCGTGGACGCGCAGGGCGATGCGGCGCTGCAGACCATCGTCCGTGCCTATGCCGAGGGTGTCGACACCGAGGGGGCGCTCGCGCGGGTGGGGCTGGACTTCGACAGCCTGCAGGAGAACTTCGACGCGGACATCGAGGCGCGCTTCGGCGACCTGCGGCGCGTGCTGAACGAGGCCCCGTCGCTGCCGCCGGGCGAGGGGGAGGATCGGCTCGCGCTGCTGCGCGCGCTGGCCGAAGAGCACCCTGACAGCTTCCAGGCCCAGATGGCGCTTGGCGCGGCGGCGCGCGCGGCGGGGGAGATCGACGAGGCCCGCGCAGCGTTCGAGCGGGCGGTGGAACTCTTCCCGTTCGCCACGACGCTGCAGAGCCCGCGCGGCCAGCTCGCATTGCTGGCCGAGGAATCGGATGATCTTCAGCGAGCCATGCGTGAACTGGAGTTGCTGCTGGAACACGACGAGAGTTCGCCTGAAGCGGCCCGAATGCTCGCCTCGCACGCCGAGGCGGCGGGGGACGACCGGCGGCTCCGATTGGCGTACGAACGGCTCATCGAGATCGATCCGTTCGATCCGATCCCGCACCAGGTGCTCGGCCGGATCGCGAAGGAGGACGAACGGACGGACGACGCATTACGCGAACTCCGGATCGCGTTGGCACTCGGCCCGGTCGACCGGGTCGCCACGCACACCGACTACGCGGAGACGCTCTTCAGCGTGGGCGCCCTCGACGAAGCGAAGCGGCAGGCGATGCTGGCGCTCGAGATCGCACCCACTTACGAGCGGGCGCAGGACGTCCTGCTCAGGGTTGTCGAGGCCGCGCCGTGAGAAGGGCTCAGCGGGCGGGCGCGGGCGACTCCGCGTCGCGCGTGCGAGCCTTTCGCTGCGCCGCGGGGGTGGCGGCGGCGGCGCTGCTCGGCGCCACCGCCGGAGCGCAGGAAAACGTGCCGCTGCCGGAGCGGGACGGCCTGACCGGCCTGGAGTGGCGTTTCGTCCGGATTCAGTACACGACGCCGTCCGATCAGTTGTCCGAGTTCCTCCGGGTCTACGGCATCGATCCGTGGCGGGTCGACGCGCCGGTGGCTGAGCAGAACCTGTCGCGGCGGATGGCCCGCGTCACGACGATCCAGGTGAACGAGCCGGTGGTCGCGCGATTGACCGACGACCTGCTGTGGGAGCATCCGTGGATCTACGTCGTCGAGCCGGCCAACCTGATGCTGACCGACGAAGAGGTGGACATTCTGCGCGAGTTCCTGCTGCGTGGCGGCACGGTCACGTTCGACGACTTCCATGGCCCGGTCGAATGGGAGCTCTTCGCCCGCCAGATGGAGCGCGTCTTCCCGGACCGTCCGATTGTCGAACTGGGAGCGGACCACGCGGTGTTCTCGTCGTTCTACGACCTCGAGGCGTATCCGCAGATCCCCGGTCTCGGCTCGTTCTTCAACAACGTCACCTGGGAGAAGGGCGGCTTCGAGCCGAAGCTTCGCGCGATCCTGGCGGACGACGGACGCGCGATGGCGCTCATCAACTTCAACACCGACATGGGCGACGGGTGGGAGTGGTCGAACGCCGAGCAGTATCCCGCCTATGTGCAGTTCACCGCGCAGTCGTACCGCATGTTCATCAACGAGATCGTCTACGCGCTGACGCACTGATGGCGGACGGATCGATGGCAGCGCCTGCGGCGGGAATGGCGCCGGCGAGCGTCACCGCCACGGCGGCGGAGCGGGTACGCGAAGGCCGCCGGCGGATCCTGGGCGAGTTGCGGAAGGTGATCGTCGGCCAGGACGAGGTCATCGACCTGATGCTGACCGCGCTCTTCACTGGGGGTCACTGCCTGATTACCGGCGTGCCGGGGCTCGCCAAGACGCTGCTGATCAAGACGCTGGCCGACATCCTGCATCTTTCGTTCAAGCGGATTCAGTTCACCCCCGACCTGATGCCGGCCGACATTACGGGGACGGAGATCATCGACGAATCGTCCGGCCACCGCGAGTTGACGTTCGTGAAGGGACCGGTCTTCGCGCAGATCATCCTGGCCGACGAGATCAACCGTACGCCGCCCAAGACCCAGTCGGCGCTGCTCGAAGCGATGCAGGAACACCACGTCACGGCGGCGGGCCGCACCTATCCGCTCGACGAACCGTTCCTCGTACTGGCGACGCAGAACCCAATCGAGCTCGAGGGGACCTATCCGCTGCCCGAGGCCCAACTCGCCCGCTTCATGTTCAACGTCGTGATGACCTACCTGCCGGTCGGCGACGAGGTGACGGTGGTGACGCGGACGACCTCCGACGAGACACCGTCGGTCGAGCGCGTGCTGCAGGGCGACGACATCCTGGCGTTCCAGCACCTCGTACGGCAGGTCGTCGTGACCGAGGAAGTGGCGGCCTATGCCGTCAACCTCGTCGACGCTTCCCGTCCTGGCCGCGCCAACACACCGGAGTTCATCGAACGGTGGGTCACCTGGGGCGCCGGCCTCCGGGCGTCGCAGGCGCTTGTGCTGGGGGGAAAGGCGCGCGCGCTCATGGCGGGCCGCTACCACGTCTCCGTCGCCGACATCCGGGCGCTCGCCGCGCCTACGCTGCGCCACCGCATCGTCACCAACTTCTACGCCGAGTCCGAAGAGGTGGACGTCGAGGCCATCATCGAGCGGCTGCTCGACACGGTGCCGGCGCCGTCGAGCGGGATGTGATGCCAGCGCGTGCGGCCGGCCGCAGGGGGGAGGCGGGCGGCGCGGTTCCGGGCTGGCTCGACCCCGCAGTGGTTGCCAGTCTCGGCTCGATGGAGTTGCGTGCCCGCACCGTCGTCGAAGGGTTCCTGCTCGGCCTGCATCGCAGCCCCTACACCGGCTTCAGCGTCGAGTTCTCCGAGTACCGCCCCTACATGCCGGGAGACGATCTCTCGACGCTCGACTGGAAGGTGTACGCTCGACGCGACCGGTACTACGTCAAGCGGTTCGAGGAGGAAACCAACGTCGAGTGCCGGCTGCTCCTTGATGTCTCCGCGTCGATGAGCTACCGCTCGGCCGCGGTGTCGAAGCTGGCGTACGGTTCGTACCTTGCCGCGGCGCTCGCGTGGCTGATGGACCGGCAACACGACGCCGTCGGCCTGTCGACGTTCGACGACCGGGTGGTCGCGGAGGTCCCGCCCGGTGCGCGTCCCGGGCACCTGCGGCGCATCCTGGCCGCGCTCGACCGCGTGGAGGTGGGGCGACGCTCCGACGTTGCCGCAACCCTCGATCGCCTCGCCGCCTCCCTGCGCCAGCGCAGTCTGGTGGTGGTCATCTCCGATCTTCTGGACGATCCGGATGCGGTGGTGGACGGCCTCCGCCACCTGAAGTTCGGTCGCAACGACGTCGTGGTCTTTCATCTGCTCGATCCCGCGGAAATCTCCTTCCCGTTCGCACCGCCGACGCGGTTCGAAGACCTGGAGACCGGTACGACGGTGACCGGTGTCGCCACCGAGCTGCGGGACGGATATCTGCGTCAGATGGAGCAGTGGCTCGCGCGGTGTGCGCGCGACCTGCCGCTCAGCGGGATCGAGTACTGCCGGGTCGACACGTCGCAGCCTCTCGACCACGCGCTGCGGGCATACCTCGCGGCGCGGATCGGACGCAGTTGAACCGGGCGCATGTCGTTTGTCTCTCCGCTCTTCCTGATCGGGCTGCTTGCGGCGGCGCTGCCCATCATCCTGCACTTCACCTTGCGTGGCCGCGCGCCGCGGTTGCCGTTCAGCAACGTCCGGTTCCTGGAGCGGGCGCTTGTCCACCGCGATCGGCGGCGGCGCTTGCGCGAGCTGTTCCTCCTCGCCCTCCGGGTCGGAGCGATCGTGTTGCTGGCGTTGGCGTTCGCGCGCCCGTTCATCGACACGGCTGACGACACGCGGGACGGCGCGGCCGAGGAGCCGGCGGACTTCGCCGTCACCGATCCGGCGACCGTCGCGCCGGCCGCGGCGCTGGGGGTGGCCGGGCCGACGGCGCCAATCGGCGTCCTGGCCGTGGTGAACGGCGGGACGATCGAGCCCGGCGTGCTCTATCTGGCTCGCGCGCTCGATGCCGCCCCGCCGGCGCGGCCGTTCGAGCTGCGGGCCGTGGCGCCTGACGCCGTCGGATCGCTCGACATGGCGGAGTGGCGGCAGACGACCGACGTCGTCGTGGTGGCGGGCACCGAAGGATTGAGCCGGCCGGGGCAGGCACGGATCGCGCAGTTTCTCGAAGCGGGCGGCGGCCTGCTTCTTGTGGCGGGACCGGATGTCGACCCGCGCCTGGTCCGCGACCTGATGGGTCCGTCGGCCGGCCTGATGATCGGCGCGCCCGACGCGATCGCCGTGCGCCGTCTCGCCGTGACGGATCCGCGCCATCCGGTTTTCCGTCCCTTCGGTGATCGCGCAGCCACGCTCGGGCAGGTCCGGTTCACGGGCGCGGTGCGCGTCAGGCTGGCGGGGGGCGACCTCCTGGCGACCTTCGACAGCGGCGATCCGGCGCTGGTCGAGTACGCCGGCGCCGCGGGACGCGCATTGATCTTCGCGTCGGACCTGAACGACGCCTGGAACGACTTTCCGACGCGGGCGGGGTACGTCCCGTTCGTCCACGAGATGGTCCGCTACCTGGCGGCCGGCGGCGCCGTGGCCCTCCCGGACCATGCCGCCGCATCTCCCGACTTGTCCCAGCCGCCGCCTGACGAGGCGCCCGACGCCGCCCAATCCCTGTGGTGGTACGCCATCGCGGCCATGGCCCTGGCCCTGATCGGCGAACTCTTCCTCGGCCGAACCATGACCTGAGTGGCAGGCTGCGCGTTGCGTCCTGCCCACCGGTCCGCCACCCCCGAGCGAGGGCAGGCGATCGGACGGCACGCCCTGGCGTAGACTTGGGGCTGTGAACAGCGTGCGGGACGGGTCGCGGGCAGAGATTGTCACGCTGCTGCGCGCGGTGCGGCGGCGGTGGCTGACGGCCCGCGCGATGTCTGCCACCGCCCGCACGGCGGGAGGCGCGTCGGCGCTGCTCGCGGTCGTCCTGGCTGCCGACCGGATCGTTGGAGACCTCCTGCTCGCGGCGCTCGGTGTTGCCGGCGCCGTCGCGATCGCGGGGATCGGCTTCCGCTGCTTCCGTTCCTTCCGGCGCCTGCCGGACGACCGCCAGGTGGCGCGCTACATCGAGGAACACTGCCCCGAGCTGGAGGATCGCCTGGCGAGCGCGGTCGCCGTCGATCCGGCGGGGTCGCCGCTCGGCCGGCTCGTCATCGACGACGCCGCCCGCCGCGTGCGCGACGTGGATCTCGATCGCATCGTCGATGGGAG
>CAZJYU010000023.1:32228-42892 GCA_964550305.1 uncultured Vicinamibacteraceae bacterium
ACGACGCCGCCCGCCGCGTGCGCGACGTGGATCTCGATCGCATCGTCGATGGGAGCACGCTTCGCCGCGCCATCGTCGTTGGCGCGGGCGCGGTCGCCGCATTTGCCCTGCTGTCGTTCCTCGGCGCCGACGTGGTTGGCCGGATCGCGCAGCAGGCGTGGTTGTACGCGAGCCCGTCCGGCGGTGCGGTGACGTCCGACGCGGGCAATCCACCGCCAGCTCCGGTTGCGGCGCGCGTCGACCGCATCGACGTGGAATACGCCTACCCGGCGCATACGCGCCTCGCTCCGCGCGTCGACCGCGGCGGCGGCGACGTTTTCGCGCCGGTAGGCACGACGGTGACGATCACGGTGCATACCGACGCACCGGTGCCCGATGGTGCGCTGACGTTTGCCGGCGGCCCGGCGCTGGCGCTCGCGTCCGTTGCCCCGACATCGCTTGCCGCGACGTTCGACGTCACCGGGGATGACACCTACCGTGTCGTCCTTGCGCGGGCTCACCCCTCGGACCCGGAGTACGTTGTCCGCGCTATCCCGGATACGCCGCCGCGGGTCGAAATCCGCCGCCCCGGAGGCGATCGGGAAATCACGTCGGTTGAGGAAGTGCTGCTCGAGGTGCACGCCGAGGACGACTACGCGCTTGACGAGCTGGCGCTGGTTTACACCGTCGCCGGCCGCAACCGGCGGACCATCGATTTGCTCGGCGACGATCCGTCCGCGCGCGTCACGCAGGCGCACACGATCTATGCGGAGGAGCTCGGTGTCGTCCCGGGTGACGTCATCGATTATCACGTCCGGGCGCGTGACGCGAGTCCAGGCCGCGCCCGCGACACGCGCAGCGATATCTACTTCCTGACGGTGCGTCCGTTCGCCCGCGAGTACCGGGTCGCGATGGCGAGTTCGGGTGTTGGCATGGATGCTGACACGGTCCGCCGCCTGGCCGAGATGCAGAAGGAGATCGTAGCTGCCACCTGGCGGATCGAGCAGGAGCCGGCCGCTCCGGCATCGCGCCGCGGCGATTTGGCCAGCATTGCCGATGCACAGGGCGAGCTGCGCGAGCGGACGCTCGGCGCCGCGGCGCAGATGCTGCTGCGTGGCCGCTCGCAGGTGGAGCGCGACGCCATGGCGGCGGCGGTGGCGGCGATGGAGCAGGCGGAGGCGCAGCTCCGGATCGGATCGGTGGCGAACGCCCTCCCGCCCGAGCTTGAGGCCCTCAATCAACTGCTCCGCGTCGAGGCGGCCATTCGCCGGCTGGAACTCTCGTTCGGTCAGGGGCAGGGGAGTTCCGCCTGGTGGCAACCGCAGGAAGATCTCTCGTCGCTCTTCGACCGCGAGCTGCGCCGTGAACAACAGACCAACTACGAGGACATCGCCTCGGTCGCGCCGGACGACCCGGCGGACGAGGCAAGCGACGCGCTGCGTCGGGTGCGGGAGCTGGCGGCGCGGCAGCAGGCGTTGAACCGGGCGCGGACAGACCTCGCGCGCCGTCAGGACGAGCTGGATGCAGAGGAGGCGGCGCGGCTCCTTGCCCGGTTGACGCGCGAGCAGCAGGACCTGCGCGCCCGCGCGGAGGCGTTGGAGCGGAGCCTGGAGCAGGCGCTGGGGGCAGGTGGCAGCGAGGCGCGGGTGGCCGGTGAGGGGACGTCGGATACGGTGCGGACGCGCGCCGCGCTCGACCGGGTCCAGGCGCAGGCGCGGGCGGGGCAGCTCGCGGCGGAGCTGCAGGCGGCGGAAGCACTCCGCCGGCGGCTGGAGTCGGCCGAGCCGTCGGAAACCGGCGGCGGGGCGGAATCGAACGAGACGGACGCGGGTAACGGGGCGCCAGAGGCGGAGCGGAATTCGCCGTCACGGAGTTCCGGCGAGATGCAGCGGGCCACCGGCGCAGGTACCCGGGGGGACGATGGAACCAGCGCGATCGGCAACGCGGCGCAGACGCTGCTGCGGCAACTCGAAGCATCGCCCGCGCTGGAGTCGGCCCTCCGGGCGGTGCGGCCAGGCCTGCTGGAGGACCTCGCGCGCTGGGGAGAGCACCGTTTCACCGGCACTTCACCCGGCGCCGAGGCGTTCAGGCAGGACTACGCCGCGTGGGAGATCCTCCGCGCCGGCCTGCGGGCCGCGCTCGAAGCGATCGTCCGGGACCACGCCGCCGCACTGCGCAGCGCCCGCCGCGCGGGTCGCGTCAATGCCGGCTCGGACGACGCCGCACCGGAGGGTTATGAGGTGATCGTGGACCGCTACTACCGGGCGCTTGCCGAGCCACCCGGGCGAAGCGACACCCGCTGACGCATGCCGCAGGCGGCCATCAGTCCGCAGCGTGCGCCAGCCGCGACATCGGGGCGCACGGATCCGCGCGCTTGCTGAAGGGCGCCGCAGATGCACTTCGGCCTTCCGATTCCCTGGTGGGGCGTTGCCGCTGCCGTCGCGGCGGTGGCCAGCCTCGCCTGGTGGGCGTATGCCCGCCCTCCGGTCGCCCTCAGCGCGCGGCGGCGTTCCATGCTCATGGCGTTCCGTTTTGCCGTGCTCCTGGTGCTGACAGGTTTGCTGCTGCGGCCGGTGGCGACCCAGCCGGCGCCGCCGGGTGGTCTGGTGGCGGTGCTGATCGATCAGTCGCGCAGCATGGCGATCGTCGATCAGGCAGGCGCGCCGCGGATGAATCGCGCGCGCATGGCCGTGCGCGACATGTTGGAGCCGGCGTTGGCGGAGACGCCGTTCCGCATTGAAACGGTCTATTTGGACCATTCCGATATCGCGGGCGCGCTCGACGCGGCGGCCGAGCGGCTCGATGGCCTTGATGTTGCGGGTGTCGTGCTCGTGACCGACGGGGTCGACGCCGGCACCGGCGACGCGGCCGCAGCCGCCGCGGGGATGGGTGTCCCGGTGCATCTGATCGGCGTCGGCGAGGCAGAGCCCGGTCCCGATGTGGAGGTAGCGGGACTCACCGCCGGCGAGGCATGGGCGGCTGGGTCCGTGGTCGACCTGACCACAACCGTCGTTGCCCATGGCGGAAGGGCCGGTGGCGGCTCCGGCGCGACCCGCGCGGAAGTGCGGCTTCTGGAAAATGGACGGCTGGCCGAGACGAGGCAAGTGGCGGCGGCTGGTAACGGCGCCGCGGTGGTGGAGACCTTTCGCGTGTCGCCGGACCCGGATCTACCGACCGTATACACCGTGGCGGCGGCGGGTAGTGGAGAGGATCGCGTGCCCGGCAACAACCGACGGAGCGTTCTCGTCCCCCCGGCCGGGCGGCCGCGCCGCATTCTCATGATCGAGGGCGCGCCCGGCTACGAGCACAGTTTCCTGAAGCGAACGTGGCAGGCGGATCCGGCAATCGTCGTCGACGCGGTGATTCGGAAGGGCCAGAACGACCGGGGCGAACTGACGTTCTACGTGCAGGGCGATCCGGCCCGCGCCGCGCCGCTCGCTGCCGGCTATCCCCAGACGCGCGCCGAGCTGTTCGCCTACGACGCGGTGGTGTTCGGCAACATCGAGGCCGAGTTCTTCCGGCCGGAGCAGCTTGACCTGACCGCCGCGTTCGTCGCCGCGCGCGGAGGCGGCCTGCTCCTGCTCGGCCCCGCAACGCTCCAGGGTGGCACTTATGCAAGCTCGACGCTCGAGTCGGTCCTGCCTGCCGCACTCGCCGATCGCCTCGGTCTGTCGGCCGACGGCGGCCGGCTGATCCCGACGGCTGCGGGGCTGGCCCACCCGATGCTCCGCCTCGCAGAGACACCGGAGGCGACGCGTGAGCGCTGGGGCGCCGCCCCGCCGCTCGCCGGCACTATCCGCCTCGGCGAGGTTCGTCCCGGCGCGGCAGTTCTGGCCGTGGCGCCTCCGGCGCCTGGGGAGCGGGACGCTCGTCCCCTGATCGTTGCCCAGCGCTATGGGGCGGGGCGGTCGATGATCTTCGCCGGCCGGGGCGCGTGGCGGTGGCGGATGGGGCTGCCGAGTGAGGATCGGATGTACGAGACCTGGTGGGGGCAGGCGGCGCGCTGGCTCACGGCGGCCGCCCGCGACCCGGTCGACGTGTCCGCGCGCGTCACCGGGTCGGCCGCCGTCCAGGTGCGGGTCGACGTGCGCGATGAGGAGTACCGTCCGGCCGCGAATGCTGACGTCACGGTGGTCGTAACCAACCCGGCTGGTGCAGAAACGGTGGTCCGCGCGGCGCCGGTTGCGGACGAGCCGGGACGGTACGTTGCGGCAGTCACGGGCGCCACGCTCGGTGGCGTCTACCAGGTGGAGGCGGCGGTTACGCGCGCCGGCGGGGGCGCGCCGGAGGAGACGAGTCGCGCCTGGGTGTTGGCGCGGGGCGCCGATCCGGAGCTGGCCGACCCGTGGCTGCGCCGGTCGCGACTTGAACGGATCGCGGCGGCAGGCGGTGGCGCGTACGTCGATGCGGCGGCAATCGACCTGTTGCCGGCCCGGCTACAGGCCGCCGCCCCGCCGCCGGCGCGACCGGTGACACGTCAGATCTGGCATCATCCGCTCATGTTCCTGCTAATCGTCGTAATGCTCGGCAGCGAGTGGACCCTCAGGCGGTTCTGGGGGATGCGGTGACGTGCGCACAGTGCGGCCAGGATATCGACGACGGCGCATTGGTCTGCTACCGGTGCGGGGCGCCCACCGCGGAGCGGTCGCATGAGCCCGCCCCGCTTGACGAACGCCCGGACATCGGGAGCAAGTGGTCGCCGATCATGTTAGCAATCATCCTGGTGGGGACAACGCTGTTCTTCGCCGGACTGGCGTACACGGGCCGACCCGTCGCGCCAATGGTCTGGCTGATGCTCGCGGTGGCGGGCGGCCTGCTGGCCTGGCGCCTTCGGCTGCGCTAGCTGCGCCCGGGCCGTTAGCCGCGGACGTCGATCGGGACGTAGTCGCGGGCGGGGGGACCGGTGTAGACCTGGCGCGGCCGAGCGATCTTCTGTTGCTGGTCCGCCAGCATCTCGTTCCACTGCGCCACCCAGCCCGGCGTGCGGCCGATGGCGAACAGGACGGGGAACATGCCTGCGTCGAAGCCCATCGCCTCGTAGATCAGCCCGGAGTAGAAGTCGACGTTCGGATAGAGCCGTCGCGAAACGAAATATTCGTCTTCCAGCGCGATCCGCTCGAGCTCGATGGCAACGTCGAGCAGCGGGTTCCGCCCGGTCACCTCGAAGACGTCGTAGGCCGTCTGCTTGATTACGGTCGCCCGCGGATCGTACGACTTGTAGACGCGGTGGCCGAATCCCATCAGACGGCTCTCGCCGCCCTTCACCCTCGCGATGAAGTCGGGGATGTTGTCGACGGAACCGATCTGCCGCAGCATCCGCAGTACCGCCTCGTTGGCGCCGCCGTGCAGCGGACCGTAGAGGGCCGCCGACGCTCCGGCAAGCGACGAAAAGGGATCTGCGTGCGAGCTGCCGATGCCGCGCATCGCGCTGGTACTGCAGTTCTGCTCGTGGTCGGCATGCAGGATGAAGAGGATGTCGAGAGCCCGCGCGAGCACCGGATCGGGACTGTACGGTTTACCCGCTTCCTGGTAGAGCACGCTCATGAAACGGCCGACATAACCGAGCCCTTCGTCCGGCGTTGCGAACGGCTTGCCCGCGCTACGCCGGCAAGCGCAGGCGGCAACGCCCGGCGCCAGTGCAATCAGCCGCGCGATCTGGGTGCGGCGAGCGTCAGCGTCGCGGACCCTCTTGGCATCCGGGAAGCACGTCGACAGCGCACCCATCAGGGCCAGGAACATGCCCATGGGGTGCGCGCCTTCTTCGAAGGCCTCCACGAGTGCCTGGACGTTGCGCGTGAGAGGAGACGTAGCGGTGAGCGCATGTTGATCCAGTTCGGCCGTCCATGCGTCAAGTTGTGCTGCCGTCGGCAACTCGCCGTTGAGCAGCAGGTACGTCGTCTCGACGAAGGTGCTATGGCCGGCCAACTGTTCGATCGGATAGCCGCGGTACCGGAGAATCCCCTTGTTGCCGTCGATGAACGTAATCGCGCTCCGGCAGCTCGCGGTGTTCAGGTAGGCGGGGTCGTAGGTCATCATTCCGAACTCGTCGTGATGTACCTTGATCTGACGCAAGTCGATCGCCCGAATGGTCCCGTCGACGATCGGCACCTCGTATTGCCTGCCGGTCCGGTTATCCGTGATGGTCAGAGTGTCGCCCATGTCTGCCCGGTGCCTTCCTCTTGCAACTCCGTCAGTTCATAGTCCGTCAGGTGATACCGCCGTTTAGTCTGTCGCCGCCCGTCCTGTCGCAGTCAGTCCCCGTCACGGCTGTCGCCGTACCGGTCTTCCCCGCGGGGAAGCGCATGTAGCGCCACCGGCTCGTCCGGTACGCGGTAGCGCTCGCCAATCCAGTTCCGGAGGTCGAGCAACTGGCAACGCCTGCTGCAGAACGGCCGCCAAGCCGGATCGATCGAACGCTCCCGGCATTGGACGCAACGCGTCTTCCCGGTCACGACGAGTTCTCCGGGGCGGACCGATTCTGAGCAGCAAGGCGCAACGCCGACGTCTGTGTCGCCGCGTCGTCCCGGCTCCCGCGGGATTGTAGATCGGCCCGTGGGCGCACGTCAGGCCGCCGCGATGCCGAACGGAGCGCCGGCGCCGGTTTCTCGCCCGCGAGTTCGCACCGCAGGGTCCGCTTGAGCACCGCCTCGAGCGGCGCGCAGTGCCGCTGGGCCGCCCACACCTCCAGTTCGGTGTCGCCCTGTGGCGTTACCCGCAGGAGGCACTCGTCCTCGTCCGCCACCACCTCGACAGACGCCACGCTCTGGGCATGGCTCCGGTCGAGTCCCTCGGCCACACGCAAGATTGCCGACAGCGCACGAACGGTGCGGCGACGCTCTGCCGGCAGGCTGCCGTATTCGTCATGCGCCCGCTTGGGCGGGCCGCGGCGGTGGTAACGTGCAACGAGCGCCATCACTTCAACTTCTTCCGGTTCGAAGCCTCGGAGGTCGCCGTTCAGGATCAGGTAGCAGGAATGCCTGTGGTGGCGTGGGTAACTGATGTGGACCCCGATGTCGTGCAGCATTGCCGCGTACTCCAGCCACTCCCGCTCACGGGTCCCCAGGCGGTGGAGAGTGGCGGTCTGATCGAAGAGCGAGAGCGCCATCCGGACCACCTGCTTTGTGTGGGGTTCCTCTACGCGGCACCGGTCAGCCAGTTCCACAACGCTGCGCCGGCGGACGTCCGGGTACTGTTCTACCCGCGCGATGTGGGCCCGGTTGCGGTCGATGTAGTCGAGTGCAAGTCCCTCGCGCAGCGCCAGATCGCACAGCGTCAGTTCCCGGGCGTCCAGCAGTCGGAGGATCGTGCTGAGCAGGATCGATCCGGCAACTGCCAGGTCGGCCCGCCGCGGGTCGAGACCGGGCAGAGCGATCCGGCTTGCCAGGTCGAGTGTCATCATCTCCTTGCGGAGCCGGCGGATGTGTTTGATCGGGATTCGAAGGTTCCGCAGTTCGTCCGAGCGATCCGTCCGTCCCATGTTCGCGGCGAGCGCCCCCAGGCTGAGAATCGTGCCGGATGTGCCGATGACACGGTCGAACCCGCGGCTCCGGATCCTTGCCACGACGGGGGCCAGCACCGACGTGATGTGTTCCACCATCCGCTGCTCGTCACGGCGGCTGATGGGGTCGCTCCCCACAAACCTCTCGGTAAGGCGTATGACTCCGAGCTTCAGGCTTTCCGCGATGCGCGGCCGTGACGCGCGGCCCAGGGTCAATTCGACGCTGCCGCCGCCGATGTCAATCACCACTGCCGCGCTGCCCGCGACATCGACGCCGTAGACCGCGGCGCGGTGAATCAGCCGCGCCTCCTCGCTTCCCGAGATGACGCGCGCCAGAATGCCCGTGCGCTGCTGGATCTCTGCGAGAAACTCGCGGCCATTGTCGGATTCGCGGACCGCGCTCGTCGCGCAGGCGACAATTTCATCGACGTCGTGCGAATCGGCCAGACGCTTGAACTTCGCCAGCGCCTGAAGCGCCGACCGCATCGTCGCTTCGGTCAGCGCCCGCCCCCCCAGGCCGCCTGCTCCAAGGCGGACCATTTCCTTTTCGCGGTCAACGATCTCGAACGACTGGTCGTGGCGCACCTGCACCACAATCATGTGGACGGAATTGGTGCCGATGTCGATCGCGGCGATCCGCACGGGTCAGGGACGAACGCTCAACACGCCGCACGCGGGAAGTGGTTCGTTATAATGCGCGTTTCTCTGAACGAACGAGCGCATCCTACCATGACGGACACGCCGTGTATGAACCGCATCCGCTGAAGCAGCCGCTCGACCGGCGCGCCCAGGCACTGGCTCGCGGCTTGCGCGAGACGCTCGCCGGCGAGGTGGAACCCTTGCATCAGTGCCGCGTCGCGACGCGGCGGCTGCGCGAGTTGCTGCCGTTGTGTGAGGCGGAGTATGCCGACCGCGCCGTCGCCCGCGCCCGGCGTCGGATCCGTCGGCTCGGCCGTGCCCTTGGACCCGTACGCGAACTGGATGTCGCCTATGGCATGGTGGAGGAACTGGAGCAGGCGAGGATGGTCCGTTCCGCCGGGGCCGGCCGCCTGCGGCGACGAATCCAGGAGGAACGGGGTCGGCACCGCGCGCGGATGCTCGTCCGACTGAGCCGGCCGGTCCTGGCGAAGCTGACGCGCGATCTGTCGGATGTGCAGAAGGTAATCGGGACGCGCGAGGCGTCCGATGGCTGGGCGCTGGCTCTCGCGACCCGGATCGACCGCCGCGCGGAGCGACTGCGCGAGACGGTGAGCCGCGCGGGCGCGTTGTACGTCTCAGAACGCGTGCACGCTTCGCGCATTGCCGCGAAACAGCTTCGCTACGCCCTGGAGCTGGCGGTCGAAACCGGCGCCGCCGCTACGCACGAAGAGGCGGTGTCGAAGGCCATCCGGCACCTCAAGCGGTCGCAGGATGCGCTGGGCCGTCTGCACGATCTGGAGATCCTTCAGGAGTTGATCCGGAGTATCGATCCGCCCGAGGCGTTCGGCGAACCGTGGGTGCAGCAGCTCGACACGTTTGATCGCGAGCTGGCGGCGGAGTGCCGGCGGCTGCACGGCACGTTCGTCGCCGCACGGCCGGTTCTGCTGGAGGTCAGCCAGACGGCGCAACGCGTGGCGACGTGGCTCTCCCATACCCACCGCGACCGTACCGCCGCCGGGCGAGTGCTGAAGATGTCTCTCGGCGGAAGCGACCCGTCCAGAGTGGAGAGCGGGGGAGGATAGTCGCCGAGCCCGGGTATGGGCTCGTGGCGCCGCCGTGCCTCAACCGCCGCCGAGGAGCCAGCCGGCGGCGGCGCCTGCAGCAATCAACCAGGTCGAATTGGGCTGCTTCCAGAGCAGCAGCGCCGCTGCCGTCGCGGCGATTGCAGCCGTGTATGGGTCGACCACGGCCGACCGCGCCAGAGCCCAGGCGACAGCGCCCATGAGGCCCAGCGACGCCGCGACTACCCCGTCGAGCAGGCCGCTGAGGATCCGCGATGCGCGCATACGAGGGATGAGTGGCTGGGTAATCGCGACGAAGATAAAGCCGGGCGCGAAGATCGCGGCCGTCGCCAGTGCCGCGCCACCCCAGCCTCCCAGGAGGTAGCCGATGAATGTCGCCGTGGTGAAGACCGGTCCCGGCGTTACCTGGCCGACGGTGATCGCGTCAATCAGCTGCTGATCAGTGAGCCAGCCCCAGCGCTCCACCAGGTCGGCGCGGAGAAACGCCAGGAGGACGTAACCGCTGCCGAACAGTACCGAGCCAACCTTGGCGAAAAAGAGGGTCAGTCGGGCCAGCGTGAAGGGTAGCGCTTCTGCCGCCGGCGCCTGCACCAGGGCGCCTGCCGCCAGTGCCGCAACGCTTCGCCCGGTTCCGCGCAAGGTGACGCCAGCCCAAGCCGCGAACCCGGGGATGCCCGCCGCAACCGCGGCACCGGCACGCGGGCCGAACGTGGTTGCAAGGCCGGCCGCGGCTCCAACGGCAAGCAGGAGCAGCTCGTTCATGCCGGCGACCGACGCGGCCAGCGCGCCCCCCGCGATGAGACCCGGGGGGACGCCCGAAATCGCGCTCCGTGTCAGCTTCCAGATTGCCTGAACGACGATCGCGATCACTACTGGGCCAATGCCGTACATCAGCCACCCCACCTGCGGCGCCTCGCCGTAACGCACGTAGGCCCAGGCGATCGTGCCGACGATCAGTGCGGCCGGCACAATGAAGGAGACCCCCGCAACGATCAGGCCAGGGATACCGCCGTGGCGGTAGCCGAGATGGATCGCCAACTCGGTCGAATTCGGCCCCGGGATCAGGTTCGTCGCCGCGACCAGGTCCAGAAACTCGCGGTCGCGCATCCAACGCCGCCGTTCCACTACCTCGTCGCGCATCATGGCGATGTGCGCGGCGGGGCCCCCGAACGCGATGACGCCCAGTTTGAGGAAGAGCGCGCCGAGGTTGCGCAGGGGGACGGCGATCGGCGTCACGCGGCACTACTCGTAGTCGGCCGCGTCCATCGAGAAGCTGACGATTTCCTCGTCGTTCCGCGTCACGATGTGCCGGTTCGCGTAGGCGGGGTGCACCCAGTTGACGAAGCGGAGCTCCCGCCGGTTACCCGGTGCCGACGTCGGATCGATCAGCTTCGTCCGGCTCACCTCGTCGTACCCTTCCGGGCTGAGGCGGGCGATGATCAGCTCACCCCGGTCGTTGTTGATCA
>CAZJYU010000024.1:0-40450 GCA_964550305.1 uncultured Vicinamibacteraceae bacterium
TCGTGATGATTGCCGAGGGTGGGTCGGAGTAGCGCTACCGCGCGGCGCGGCTAGCCCCATCTACGTTGCTGTGCCGACGGCACCGGCAACGGGCGCGGGCACGTGGCTACCGGACGCCGCCGCCGAACGTAACGCCGACGTAGACTTCCCGGCCGGGGGAGGGTTCGTAGTAACGGCGGCCGAAGGCGTTGGTGATGGCGGACGAGTTGTAGCGCACGCCGAACAGGTTGTCGATTCCGATGAACGGCCGGATTTCGACCTCGCCGGCTTGCTGATCGAGCCCGAAGCGAAGGTCGACCACGGTGTAGGCCCAGTTCGACTGGCTCTCGTCGTTCGTCAGCGTGAACTCGGCGACATGCCTAACCGTCATGCTGCCGCGGACGCCGCCCGGGAGCGCGTAGTCGATCCCGCCAAAGAAGCGGTGCGGCGGCGACCCCGGCTCGAGGTTGCCGCTGAAATCGTCTCCGCCAAGCAGGAACTCATCGAAGACGAAGTGCTGCCGCGTATAGGCGGCGCGGGCGCGGAAACGGGAAACGGGCTGCCAGTTGAGCGAGAACTCCAGACCGGTACGGTCCGTTTCGCCCGCGTTGGCAAAGAAGGTCCGATCGTCGGGCCGGTTGAACGGTACAAAGGCGTCCAGCACGCGGGAGCGGTAGAACGCGATGTCGTACTGGAGCCGGGCTGCTTCCACGAGGCCACGGATCCCGAATTCGACGCTCCGGAGCCGTTCCGGATCGAGCGCCTGGTTGAATCCACCCTCGCCCGTCGGCGTATTGGACAGCTCGACCGTCGTCGGCGTCTCGTAGGCGGTGGCGACGTTGCCGTACAGATTGAGATTCCCGGTCGCCGCCACCGTCACGCCGACGGAAGGGCTCGCCGAGCCCATCGTTCGCTCGCCCGACTGATCGCCGTCCGCGAGCAGACGGTCAATCGCCCGGAACCGATAGTAGTCGTACCGGACGCCCGCCGTCAGGGTCACCCGCGCATGCGGCGAAAGGCCCACCTGGGCGAAGGGGCCCGCCGACAGCACCTGCTCCTGCTGATCCACCCGGAGTTCGGCGCGGTGCGCCGTACCCCCGATGACAAACGGAGGCATGAATCCGAACTCCATCCGGCTGTCGTCCTGGGTAGCGACATCAACGCCAGCGGTCCACGTAACCCCTCCGCTGTCCGAGGCACCGAGGTACTCGGAGCGGAGCCCACGGCCGTTTCGGGCCAGATCGATCACCTGACCGACGCCACCTGCATCCAGCTTCCGATTGGATGCCCAGCCCGTGGCCCGAACTACCTGCGTGCCCGCGAAACGATATTCCAGGGTGACGCCGCCGTGCCCCTGCCGCGCCGCCTCGCCCCAGTTCTGTTCGGCGACGGTCGGGCTGCGATGGCCCGAGCAGCCGAAACGCCCCATACAGGGACGGGCCTGACGCGGATTGGCGTTCGCTGTCTCGCTGGCCGGCAGGCGAGGGTCGCCTGCCTGCGCCGCCGTCAGGAAACTGGCGCTCTCCGCGAAAGGCGAGTCGTAGTGGTTGAAGACGCCGGACAGGTGCCAGCGGGCGCCCATCGCCTGGCGCACCACGACATTCGTCTGCCGGATGTCCGCCTCGCTGTGGTCGCGCCATCCGTCGGTCTTGAAGCGCGTGAAGCTCCCCATGAAGCTGGTGCCGCTGTTGTTGTGGCCGTCGGCTCGCACCTGCTGCCGTTGGTAGCCGTTGCTCCCCCACTGGAGGTCGGGCCGAATGGCGAACCGGCGGCTCGGATCGATTTCCGTGAAGAGGCTGATGACACCGCCGGCCGAGTTGCCGTACAGGACGGAGCTGGGGCCGCGAATCACCTCAATGCGACGGACCGAGCCGAGGTCGACGTTGCCCGGCTCGGTGGTTCCGTCGGCTGTCGTTATGGGTATGCCGTCCTGAATGATCGCGAGGCCACGCAGGCCGAACCGGGGCTGCGGAGCCCGGATGCTCAGACCGATGCCGCCGGACAGTCCATAACTGCGCCGGTTCTGCACGAGAAGTCCAGGTATGCCGCGCAGCACCTCGTCGAGCGAAGACCGGCGTTCCGTGAAATTGATCTGCTCGTTGCCTACCACCGCCACGGCGTTCGGTACGCTCGCCAGGGTTTGCGCCGAGCGGGTAACCTCCACGGTTTCGGCGAGTGGTGCGATAGCCAGCGTGAGATCAAGTCGCGCGGCCGTCAACCCGATGGCAACCGTGGTTTCCTCGCCCGTGAATCCCGGCATCAACACGCTGACGGCGTAGTTGCCGGCCGGCAGCCGGGAGATGCTGTAAATCCCCTGCGCGTCGGTAATGGCGCTGCGCAACAGCCCGGTATCGTCGTGCTCCACGGTCACCGTCGCGCCCGGTAGCACGCCGCCGAGCTCATCTACGACGGCGCCGATGATCGAACCGGCGTCGTCCTGGGCCGCCGCAACCGGCGCCCCCGGCAAAAACACCAGTGCCGCGCTGAGCAACCCGACCATGACGAAACTGGACGCGCCGGCAGTCAGACTACCGTTGCCCATGCGAGTACGAGGCGTCACGAACATGTCCCCTCCAATGCGGGTAGGCTGCTCCCCGGCAACTCCGGAATTCCAGGACCTCGAGAACAGTGGATCGGCCGTCTATTGCCTAGCCGCGGTCCAGACTCCCGTCCCGTACCAGACGAAGCTTCCCTCTTCTCCGTTCATGGTGCCGCCCTCGACCTCGCCCGAGAGGTTGATGGGCATGTCACCGTCGAGATCCGGGACGACGAAACGCCACCTGAACAGGTTGCCTTCGAGCGATCCGGTCAGCGGCAGCGGTCCTTCGCCATCGTTCATGTCAATCTCGCCTTCGACCTCCATGCCGTCCTGCTCGAACGTGGCCGTCCAGACGTGCTCGCCCGTCTGCGTGTCAAGCGTAATCTCCCAGACACCGCTGACGTCTGCCTGAGCGGCAACCGCCAGCAGCGACACCCCCGCGACCAGCGCGGCCGCCGTGAAGACACCCCGAACGACCCTGATCATCACACTCGCCTCCCGATAACGACCTCCGGCCCCTTCCCAGTCCGACTCATTGTAACGGCATTTTTGCCGCCCCCTCCTCCATCGGGAGAGTAGAATGTCTGCCGTCGCAACCGGAGTCCAGCAGGAAGGAGCGCTCAGTGACTGACACGACCGCCAGCAATCGGTGGCGCCCCCTCGTAGGCGGGGTATTGATGAACCTGGCCCTGGGCGTCATCTACGCCTGGAGCGTCTTCGTGGCGCCCTTCGATGACGACTTCGGCTGGACCCGCACCGAGGTTTCCGTCGTCTTCACCATTGCCATCCTTTCCGTGGGTTCCTGGTTTGTCGTTGCGGGATTCCTCCAGGACCGCTTCGGGCCCCGGCCGGTGGCCGCGTTCGGCGGCATCCTCTACGCCCTGGGTTTCTTTCTCGCCAGCCAAACCGAGTCGCTCATCTGGCTCTACGTAACCTTCGGGGCCATCGCCGGTGCGGGCAACGGTTTCGGCTACGCCATCCCGATTCCTGTCTGCTCGAAGTGGTTCCCGGACCGGCGCGGACTGGCCGTCGGCCTCGTCGTCGGGGGTTACGGCGCGGGTTCCGGAATCTACGGGCCGCTGGCCCGGGAAGTGCTCATTCCCGCCTACGGTTGGCAGGGCACGATGCAGATTTCCGCCGTCGTCTTCCTCGTCATGACGCTGGCGGCGGCGTACCTCCTGAAGAATCCGCCCGAGGGTAACCGGCCGCCGGCCGCGGCCCCGGCGCCGGCGGCGGGCAGCGCGCAGCCGGCGGCCGCTCCCGCGGTGGCGCGCGATGTCAGTACGGGCGAGATGGTGCGCACGCCAACGTTCTACTTTCTCTGGATCGCCTACTGCCTCGGCGCGGCTGCAGGGCTGATGGTGATCAGTCAACTGGTTCCCGTCGGCGAGGCGGCCGGGCTGGGCGCCGCGGCGGGACTCGGACTCACGATCGGCGCCATCGGCAACACTGGCGGCCGCGTGCTGTCAGGATGGATGTCGGATACGGTCGGCCGCCTGAACACGCTCCGACTGATGGTGCTGCTCTCGGTCGTGGCGCTCCCGCTGTTCCCGCTTTTTGCGGGGCAGGTCGTGCTCTTCTACGTGCTACTGGTTGTCATCTACTACGGCTACGGAACGCTGCTGTCGGTTTTCGCTTCTACCTGTGCGGACTTCTACGGCACGCGGAACATGGGGGTCAACTACGGGCTCCTCTTCTCTGCGTGGGGTATCGCAGGCATTGTCGGACCGGTCATCGCGGGGCAGGTCTTCGACGCTACCCAAAGCTACGAGTTCGCCTTCTACCTCGCCGCCATCCTGTCGGTGGTCGCGCTCGGCTCGCTGACCCTGGCGAGAACGCCGGCCGCGCCGGTGTCGGATAGCACCACCGCCTGAGCGGAATGGGCGGCCTGGTCGGTCTCGTCGGCGAGTTGGGGGACCGCCTTTGCCAGTTCACCCAGCGCTGGATCCCCGACTCGTGGGTCGTCTGCATGATCCTCACGGTCGTCTCGATCCTGCTGGCGATCCTCGGCGCCGGAGCGACCCTGAACGAGTCGATCCTGGCCTGGGGAGGTGGGATGTGGGGCCTTCTCGAGTTGGCGATGCAGTTCTCCATCGCCATGATCGCGGCGCACGCGTGCGTGTCGTCGCGGCCGGTCTTCAGGCTGCTCGACCGCCTGGCCAGCCTGCCGGACCCGAACCGGCCAATCCAGGCGATCGCCCTTGTGGGCATCTACTCCATGGTGACCGGTTACATGAACTGGGCGCTCAGCGTCGTGGCATCGGCGCTCTTCGTGCCGTTCATCGCCCGGCGCAACCCGAAAGCGGACATCCGCGTCGTGATCGCCGCGGCGTACCTTGGCCTCGGCACGATCTGGCACGGCGGGCTGTCCGGTTCGGCGCCGCTCATCCTTGCCACGCCAGGGAATCCCCTGGTTGAACCGGCGACCGGCGCGCCGGTCATCGACCGGGTGATCCCGGTGACCGAGACGCTCTTCATTCCGTTCAATCTGATCTACATCGCAGTCCTTTTCACCGTCGCGCTCGGAACGGTGATGCTGCTCCATCCGCAGCGCAACGTCCGCACCCTGTCGGACGAAGCGGTCAACCGGATGATGCCGGAACTGCCGGAGGAAGACAGGTCAACGACGCCGGCGGCGGGGATGGAGTCGTTCCGGGGCTGGATCGTCCTGGCCGCGATTCTGATCGGCTACCCGCTGGGCTACTCCATCGTGACCCGCGGCTTCGGCGAGACCTGGACGATAAACGCGTACAACGCCGTGTTTCTCGTGTCGGCGCTTCTACTGCAGGGACGGCCTTCGAACCTAGTGCGCGCTTTCGGCAACGGCGCTCGGACCGCCTCCGGCGTGATCCTGCAGTTTCCCTTCTATGCCGGCATCTTCGGCGTCATCAACAACACCGGCCTGGGCGCGTGGCTGGGCGATCTGTTCGTCACGTTCGCGTCCACCGATACCTACCCACTGGTCGTCTACTTCTACTCCGGCTTCATGAACCTGTTCGTCCCTTCCGCCGGATCGAAATGGCTGATCGAAGCTCCGTATCTCCTCCCCGCGGCGCAGGAACTGGGGGTGTCGGCCACCACGACCGTACTCGCCTATGCCTACGGCGATTCGACGACGAACCTGATTCAACCCTTCTGGGCAATTCCCATACTGACCGTCACCCGCCTCAAGTTCGGCGACATCCTGGGGTACACCGGCATCGTCGCCCTCGTCTGTGCCCTCGTAAACGTCATCGCGATGCTTGTGATTCCGCCGAATCTCTAGCGCCGGGCGCTGCCCGGGTTATAATCCGCTTCACTATGCGGCGCAGTGCCCTGATAGCGGCCGCAGCGCTGGTGTCGGTCGCGCTGATCGCACTCCCTACCCTTTCGGCCAGCGAATGGCCCCGCTTCCGCGGCACCGAGGACGGCGTGGCTCCTGACCACCCCGATCTGCCCGAGACCTGGAGCGAGACCGAGAATGTCAAGTGGCGCGCGGATATTCCGGGCCTCGGCTGGAGCTCGCCCATCGTCTGGAACGACCACGTCATCCTCACCACCGCGATCAGCGCCGGGGAGGAACCGCAGCCCGTGAGGGGGCTGTACGACCCGGGCGACGAGCATGGCAAGCGGGACGCGGTGGCCGACCACCGCTGGGTCGTCTACAACCTCGATCTCGACACCGGCGCAGTGCGTTGGGAACGGGAGCTCTGGTCGGCGCTGCCCCCCATCAAGCGGCACCTCAAGTCGAGCTTCGCCTCCGAGACACCGGTCACCGACGGCCAGCGCATCTATGTCTACTTCGGCAGTATCGGCCTCGTAGCGGCGCTCGATCTGGAGACCGGCGACGTGATGTGGACGCAGGAACTGGGAGCGTTCAACGGGGGGCAGGAGTTCGCGCCCGCCGCGTCGCCGGTGCTTCACGACGGCCGTCTCTACGTCGTCAATGACAACACGACCGAGTCTTTCCTTATCGCATTCGATGCCGAGACCGGCGAGCAGGTGTGGCGCGTGGTACGGGACGAGACCGAAAACTGGTCGACACCGCTCGTCTGGGAGAACCGTCTGCGGACCGAACTCGTAATCACGGGGCGAGGCAGGGTCCGGTCGTACGACCTGGACGGGAACGTGCTGTGGGAACTCCAGGGGATGACCGGCAACGTCGCGCCGACCCCGTTCGCCAAGAACGGCCTCGCATACCTGAGTTCCGGCTACCCCGGGTCGGCAGTGCGCCCGGTCTATGCGGTGCGGCCGGGTGGCTCGGGCGACATCTCGTTAGACCCGGACAACCCCACCGACCACCCCTACATTGCCTGGTTCCAGCCGCTGCTCGGCACCTATGTCACGTCCGCCCTGGTCTACAAGGGCATCTACTACACGCTGCTCGACCGGGGGATGCTACTGGCGCATGACGCCGCCAACGGCCTTGAGATCTACGGCCGGACACGGCTCCGGCCCGGAAGTGGATTCACGGCGTCGCCGTGGGCGTACAACGACCGGATTTTTGTGATGAGTGAGGACGGCGACACGTACGTCGTCCGGCCGGGGCGCGAGTTCGAGATCCTTGGCGTCAACTCCCTCGACGAAATGACCCTGGCGACGCCTGCCGTGGCGGGCGGCAACCTGCTCATTCGGACGCAGACGAAGCTCTATTGCCTCACCGCGGGAGACGGCGGGTGAGCGCCCCGCGGCGCGGCGGCGTAACCACGTTGGTCCTTGTCGCCGTTGCCACCGTGGCGGCCGCGACCACCGCCGATGCCCAAACGGTCGCCTTCACTCCCGCCGCCACGATCACCGGGCCGATCGATCTGATCCGGGCCGAAGCATCGTTCGCCTACCTGACGCGGGGTCCGGCCCTGACCATCTATGACCTCTCCGATCCCGCCGCGCCAGTGCGGCGGGGCGAACACCAGTTTCCCGAACAGGTGTGGGGCTTCGACGTCGTCGGCACGCTCGCCTACGTGGCGGCCGGTCACTCGGGGCTCTGGATTCTCGACGTCTCCGACCCGGACGCGCCGCGCGTGCGCGGATCGGTGACAACACCCGGACAGGCGAAGAACGTCGCCGTGTCGGCGGGACGCGCGGTCGTGGCGGATCACATGTCGGGAGTGGACGTCATCGACATCACCGATGTCGACGCACCCGCCGAGGTCGGTTCCGTCTACACCGACGGTTACGCGCGCGACGTCGCGATGTTCGGGACGCAGGCCTATGCCGTCGACCACCCGGCAGGTTTCTACGTCCTCGATATGGACGCGGCCGACCCGCTCGAACCGGTCGGCGCCCTGCAGTCCGCCTCAGCGCCGCGCCATGTCGAAATCCTGGACGGCGCTCCCCACATCGCCGTGCTCGTGGGGGGTATGCCCTTCGATCCGCTCCGCGCGCTCCGGGACGCCGCACCGCCTGCCGACCCGCGGGGCAGGCTGCAGATCTACGACGTTTCGGCCCCATCGGCCCCCACCCTGATCACGACGTTCCAGACGCCCGGCGACGCGCAACGGGTTCAGGTGCGGGGCCAGTTGGCCTATGTCGCCGACGGCCCGGCGGGCCTATCGATCGTGGATCTCTCGAGTCCGGATGCGCCTCGGGTGGTCGGGCGACACGCAACGCGCCACGCAGCGCGTGACGTGGCGGTCGCAGGCGATCTGATCCTGATTGTCGACGGCAACCTCCGCAGGCGGGGGTCGCACACGCACGAAGACGGTGACGTGATGATCCTGCGGCAAGTGACGGAGTGAGGCAGCCAGGACGGAACCGGCATCCGACCCGGGAGGCAGTGACATGAGACGCACCAAGATTCTGGGCACCCTGGTGATCGTCGGACTGTCGCTGACCGCCATCACCTTCGAGGCGCGGCAGGAGAACTTCAACATCGTGATCCACGAGGTTGCCGACAACCTCTGGATGCTCGCTAGCGACCCGGCCGAGCAGGGAATGCGGACCGGCGGCAATACCGCGGTCTACGTTCACGACGACGGCGTGACGCTCGTCGACACGAAGATCGCCGGCTACGGGCCCGACATCATGGAGCGCGTACGCGAAATCACCGACAAACCGGTGACAACCATCATCAACACGCACACGCACTACGACCACACCGGGGCAAACAACGAGTTTCCCGACACCGTCGATTTTGTCGTACACGAAAACACGCGTGCCCAGATGGCGCGGCCGAGCTGCGAACCGGTCACGAACTGCGAGGCCTTCCAGGGCGAGAACGCGAAGTACCTGCCGAAGACGACCTACAGTGACCGCACCTCGCTCTTCAGCGGGGACGCCCAGATTGACCTCTATTACTTCGGTCGCGGCCATACGGACGGCGACACGTTCGTCGTGTTCCGCGGGGCGCGCGCCATCCATACCGGCGACATGTTCCAGCGGAAGGGCCTCCCCTTCATCGACGTGGCCAACGGCAACGGCAGCGCGGTCGAGTTCGGGTCGACGCTTGAGGAGGCGATCGCCGGCATCAGCAACGTCGAACTCGTCATCACCGGCCACAACGACACGCTGCTCGAGTGGAACGACTTCGTCGATTTCAGCGGCTTCTACAACGACATGGTGGATCAGGTGGAGCGATCCCATGCGGCCGGCCACACCGTTGACGAAGCGGTTGCCGCCTACAGCCTTCCCAGCCAGTACAGCGACTTCGCGGCTCCCGAGGCCGGCCTTCGACGCGCCGTCGAATGGATCTACGCCGAGCAGTAGCGGAACAACGCGCTACGCGTCGAGGGTCGTCATGAGCACCCACATCGGGTTGTTGCCCACTTCGTACGTTTCGAGGGGGGTCATTGCACCGGTTTCTTCGATGCGGTAGGCGGTGAGGCGGCCGGTCCGCTGACCGGTGGCAAAGAGATACCGATCGCCAGGGTCGAGCCCGAAGGCGCGAGGCACCGGATCGGTGCTCGCCCGGTCCACGAACGTGAGGCGACCCGAGGACGATTCCACGCGGAAGCTCGCGACGCTGTTGTGGCCCCGGTTCGGCGCGAAGAGGAACCGGCCGGACGAGGTGACGCGAATCTGCGAGCAGGTGTTCATGCCGGCATGGCCGGCTGGCAACGTCGAGATGGTCTGGAACGGCTCGAGCGTTCCGGCCGCGCCGATCGCATACGCGGTCACGCTGCTCCCCTGCTCGTCGGAGAAGTAAACGACGTCAAGCGTCGGATGGAACGCCAGCGCGCGTGGCCCGAGGTACTCCGCCGGATCATGCCGTGGGGGATCGTTCGGCGTCAGGAGCCCGGTCCGTTCGTCGAACCGGAACTGGAAGATCGCGTTCGGCCCCCGGTTCGCGATGTGCGGAACGTAGGCAAAGCGGTTCGACGGGTCGGTGAGGATCGCATGCGCGCCGTGCGACGTATAGCGCCACTCGACCGGCGGGAACGTGACCGCGCCGTCGTCCCCGACGCGATGGACCGCCGTAGTGCTCTGATAGTAGTAGGCCGACAGCACGAAGCGACCTGACCGATCCGTGGCGACATACACCGGTTCGCCCTGGAGGGGCGCGGTGCCGATCAACGAGAGGCCGCCGGTACGCTGATTTACGCGGTAGCTGGAGATAGCCTGCGCGCCGCGCCGTCCAACGTGCAGCACCTGGCGGTCAGGCGAGAGAGCCAGCGGCGCGGGGCCGCCCTCGACCGCGACGTCCTCCTGGTGGTGGAGGGCGCCGGACGCGTCCATCGTGTAGATGGCGATCCGGTCGTCATCCTGAAGCGCGACGTACATGTGGCGCCGGTTCTGCATTGCGATCCTCTCCTGCTGCCGTGCGCCGGAGCCAACACCGGCTCCGTTCTCACCATGCCGGCTCGGAGGCCGGCCCACCCGTTCGGTGCGCCGGGCCGCCGTACCCCTTGCCGGCTACAGCTCGCGGATACGAACGTTGCGGAACCTGACGACGCCCGCGCCGTATTGCAGGGCGATCGGGCCGGAGGCAAACTGGGTGTCTTCCACGTCGACCATCTCCTCGCCGTTCAGCGTCACCTGCAGCCGGGGCCCGCGCGCGGTGATCTCGTACGTGTTCCACTGACCACCTGCGTTGATGACGCTGGCGGGTGCGGCAATATGGACGATTCCCCCGGTTCGGTAGGTTTGATCCGGCCGGGTGTCGTAGATGTTCACCTCGTACGAGTTTCGATCCGTCACCATCGACGGGTCGGCACAGCGGATGAAGATGCCGCTGTTGGCCGGCTCGTCCACCCAGAATTCGAGCGTCAGCTCGAAGTCGGCGTACGACTCCCTGGTCACCAGAAAGCCGCTGCCGCGGTTCGCCTGCACGGCCCCGTCGGCGAGCTCCCAGTTCGCATCGCCAATCGGGTTGAAATTGTCCAGATTCGAACCGTCGAAGAGGGTGGTGCCCCCCCCCTGCGCGGTCGCGGCGACCGCCGACGTAACGGCGGGCGTCGAGTGGAACGCCAACCCGGCGACCCCGAGCAGCGCAACCGCCATCAGGAACGTGTGGAACAGTGACCGGTTCATCTCATCCTCCTGCCCTGCCCGCTTTCGGCTGCGGGGGAACCGGATTATACCGCCGCAACGGCGGCGAGTTACGCCAGAAGCTCCAGCAGGGCGTCCACGACCGCGTCCGGGCGCTGCGGGGCGAGATCGTGTCCGGCACCTTCGACGATGCGGCGGGCGATCAAGTTGGTGAAACGGCGTCGATCGCCGGACGGATCCTCAGACGGACGGCCGAAGCCACTCTCGGCGCCGCGCAGTACGATCGCCGGCACCGTGATCGGTGGACGCTCCGCGAGGCGCCGTTCTACATCGACAAAGCGTTCCTCGCCCGGGGCGTATCCGTGGCGGTGGCGATAGGAGTGGATCACTACGTCAACGAAATCGGGATTGTCGAACGACGGCGCGGAGCGTTCCCAAACTTCGTCCGTGTACTCCCACGCCGGCGCCCACGTTTCCCAGAGGTAGCGGCAGATCGCGCGCCGGTTCGCCGCGAGGCCGGCGCGGCCCCGCTCGGTGTTGAAGTACCACTGATACCACAGCCGAGCCTCCGTCAAGGCGGAGGCCGATGGCGTTGACGGCGAGACCGTGTCCTGCACCGAATAGCCGCCAATGGCCACCTGGGCGCGGACACGTTCGGGATGGAGAATCGACGTGATGCAGGCCGCGCGGTTCCCCCAATCGAACCCGGCCGTCGCTACCTGCTCCAGTCCGAGGGCGTCGATAAAGTCGACGACATCCTGTGCGATCGCCGCCTGTTCCGCCGTGCGCGGCGCGCTCGGATCGCGGAACCGCGTGGCGCCGTAGCCACGCAGGTACGGCGCCAGCACACGGTGGCCCGCCTCCGCGAGCGGCGGGGCGACGCCGTCCCAGGCCCGGATGTCATAGGGGAACTCGTGAAGCAGCACGATCGGGAAACCACCCGGGTCACCGCTTTCCTCGTAGCCGATTGTGAGGACCGGCGTGTCGACGCTACGGAGCGCCGCTCCGCCAGAGCGGCTCTGCGTCTCTGCGGACGCGCGTGAGACCCGGCCGGCCGCTACGGCGGCGGCGCCCGCCGCGCTGGCCCGTTCGAGAAACTCGCGACGCGTAGGTGTCGACATCACGTTCCGGGCAGCAGGTCGCCTGACACCACCGCCAGATTACGGTTCGCTCACCCGGAAGACGTAGAGTGCGTTGTGGCCCTCGGGGCTTACAAGCTCGGGGGTCAGGAAGGTCGGGATACGCCAGGGGCTCCCGCCGCCCCGAGCCGTGGCCACCGCCACGTACTGAACGCCGTCCGCTTCGTAGCTGATCGGGAACCCCATGACGGCCGTGCCCAGGCGGCTCTTCCAGAGAACCTCGCCCGTACGGACATCGTAGGCACGGATCCAGCGATCGAAGTCACCCGCGAAAACGAGACCGCCCGCGGTGGTGAGCGCGCCGGTGAGAAACGCGGCGGGCTGCTCGACGCTCCACACCTCGTCGAGGGTACGGACGTCATAGGCGGCCAACTTACCGAACAGCCCCTCCTTGCCGGGCATCGGACGCCACGCCCGGATGCCGGCGGTGCCGCCCGACCCGATCTCGAGCACCGCCTCGCGTCCCGCGATCTCCATGCAGCTCTGGCTGAGCGGCAGAACCAGGAGCGCGGTGTCGGGATGGTAGCCGCCCGCCTGCCAGTTGTGTCCGCCGGCCGTCGACGGACACACCGACATCCAGTCGCCGATCTGCGCGTTCCGGATGTCCTCGCGGTAGACGACCCGACCGGTTTCCCGGTCGATGGATTCGAAGACGTTCTGATACACGGTCTCGATCAAGCCGAGAAACCGACCGGTAGCGGCGTCGAGCTTCCACAGGATCCCGTTCTTGCCGGCACTCAGGACGACCCGTTCGCCATCGAGGTCGACGACGATCCGCTCGAAGGACTCGTCCAGGTCGAGCGTCTCGCCCGGCACGTGAGTGAAGTACCAGACGATCTCGCCGGTCTCGATATCCAGCGCCAGGGTGGAGTTGGCGTACAGCGTCTCATGCTCCGTGGTCAAACCCCGGCTCGCCGCTACCCAGGGCTTCGCCTGGGCCGTTCCCCAGAAACTCAGACCGAGCTCGGGATCCCAGCTCCCCGGAATCCAGACATCGGCGCCCCCGCGCAGCTCAATGGGCAGGTCGCCCCAGGAGTCGCCCCCCGGGTCACCGGGACGCGCGACCGTGAACGTCCGCCACAGCTCTTCCCCGGTTCGCGCGTCGTGGGCCGTGATGAAGCAGCTTTCCGGGTGAAACCGGCCACACCCGGTGATACCGTTGATAACTTTCCCGTCCACCACGATCGGACCCGACGAGTTGCCGTAGCCGAGCTCCGCATCGGCCACGTCGGTCTCCCACCGGACCACCCCGGTGCGGGCGTCAAGGGCGACCAGGAAGGCGTCGTTGGTGGCCACGAAGATCAGATCCTCCCAGACCGCCAGGGTCCGGAGCTGTCCCCCGCCCCGACCCTCCGGAAACGTGCGCCGATACTCCCAGAGCGGGGTCCCGTCCACGCCGTCGAGCGCCTGAATGACATTGCCAGGGTTGCTGAGGAAGAGGACGCCGTCTCTGACGATCGGGGCCTGCTGGCTCCGCCCCTGCTCCATTCCCCACGACCAGGCGAGCTGGAGGCGATGCACGTTGCCGGTGTCGATCTGATCGAGCGGGCTGTAGCCCCAGGAACCCGGATTGCCGCGCCAATGGAGCCAGTCCTGATCGGGTGGATCGACCAGGTCCGCATCCCGGACCGGCGTGAACCGCTCGGCGCGCCGATACGTACGCGTGAGGCCGGTGGGGGTCTCGCTGACCTCGCCCACCCCCTCCGGCGGCCGGTCGACCGAGTCGGGTGACGGACCGGTTCCGAGACGCCCGGGCACTGGCGGCCGGATCTCGCCCGCACCGGCCGCCACGGCGCGGCCGTCCGGACGGACCAGCCCCGCGGAGGCCGCGGTCAAGCGCGCGCCCGACGCGGCCACCCCGTTCTCCCGAAGGATGAAGGCAACGACTGCGGCAAGCTGTTCGTCGCTGAGCGACCCGGGCGCCTGCACCGGCATTGTCTCCCCGATCACCGTGAACAGCTCGGTGATGGACCGGTTCCCCCAGATGTTCCGAAAACTGGGCCCGGCCAGTTCTGGCGCCTCGAACTCTCCCTGCAGGCTGGCCAGATGACACGAGGCGCACTGCTGGAGATAGAGGGCTTCACCGGTCTGCGCCTGGTCGCCGGCATAAGTTGCCTGACCGCCGCCGGGCACTTGCCCCAGGGCCGCCCGGCCGGCCACGCCCACCAGGGCTGCCAGCATCAGCGCCGCCACCGCCCCGGCGGCTACGATCCTCGCGTGCATCATCTCGCCGCCTCCGTCACGGTGACCGGCACGTAGCCGTTGGTCCAGCAGCAGTGGAATTCGAAGTCCTCAACGGGATCGTCGATACCCTGCACGCGGAGCAGGTAATCGCCGGGCTCGTGGAAAGTGGCCGTGACCGTGGCGTTACCCTCCGCAGGCTCGACCCAAAGTTCGGGCGCGCTAATGGTCACGCCGCCCGGTCCCTGATGTTTCGTCCAGCCGAGCCAGCACCGGGCGCCCCCGTGCTCGGCCCAGACCGTAAGCTCCAGCGGCTCACCCACGGCGACCGTTCGCCCGGCCGCGGTCTGTCCAGAACGTCCCCGGAACCGGGGCCCGTTCTCCTCGAAACGCAAGGTCGGCGCTGACTCTCCGCGGCCGTCGGAATCGGGTTCGTCGAGCGCGTAGTCCGGATGCAGGTGGCCCGGCGTGGAGGCGCGCGTCGTGCCCCGTTCGATCGTCCAGACAACCTGCTGCCGCCGGCCGAACCCGCTCGGCACGGTGACCGTGAAGACGCAGTAGTACCGCCGATAGGGCGTCTCCGGAACCGGATCGAAGCGGGTGGGCTGCCCGCCGTCGAACTCTGCCGGCTCGATCGTGTTAGCGGGGCCGATCGGAACGTCGACGGCCTCCTCCGTGTTGAGGCTGTAATAGCCGAAGCAGAGATCGGACGAGCCGTCCGCGTTCCGGTACCACCCATCGAAGAGCGGGATGATGCCTTGCCCGCGCGGACGCAGCACCTGCTCGTCGAACGGCCGACTCTCGAGCGGGATGATCTGCCCAGCCGCGGGCTCCGCGGCCCCGATGAGCATCCCGAGAACTCCGAGACTGGTCAGATGTCGCCAGCCGCGCATGCGGACCTCACCTACTCGCGCTCGGCCAGCAGCATGCCGTACTGCTCTTCGTCCAGGTACGAAATGCCCACCCACATGTGTGACATCTCATCGACACCGCGCCGGCCAAAAACAACCCACTGGTTCGGGTCGGGATTGATCTCGTTGGCCGCCGTGTTGTCGAAGACCGACGTGAACAGGAGCATCGTGCCGCGTGGCAGGAGCGGCTGTGCCCCTTCCTCGATGAGGTACGTGATCTGCCAGTTGTGACGGTAGTTGTCGACCTTGTTGAGCATCTCGCGCCGGCCATCCGGGTAGAGCGCCTCTATGGACATCTCCTTGCCACGGGTGTGCATGTGGGGGCGGAAGCTCTGGATCAGCGCCGGGCGGTCGAGTACGTGGACGCCCTGAAGCACCTTGTAGCTGTTGGGCGGTATGAGGATGTCGCCTCCGCGGGGCATGCCGCCCATCCGGTCCACGCGGAAGAGCACTTCGCCCGCCGTTGCGATTCGCGGCGCCGTACCCTCGGGATGGAACCAAAGTCCGACCTCCACGACGTCGCCCGGCACGGCCTCGGTGGTCGCGAAGGGCGCATAGTGCAGGTTCCAGGTCACGACGCCGGGACCCGCAGGGAGCAGCATGCCGGTGCCCTCCGGGAAGACCTCGTAACTCTTGCCCACGCCGTAGTGGGCGATAGCGACGCTATCCTCGCTGTCCGCGGCCCGGTAATTGGCATGGCCGTGGTGGACCACCTTCATGCCGCCAGGGTAGGAAGGCTTGAACTCGTAGGCCTGAATCCAGCGGGGCTCGTCGATTCCCTCGACCGGGACCGAGGGACTCCACCACTGGTCCTGGCCGTTGGGTTGCACGTCGTAGGGCGTCGACCGGACGACCAGATCAGGCGGGCGCTTCAGCTCCGCTTCGAGTTGCCACGATCCGCCCTTCGGGAAGTCGGGCACCGGTGGCAGGTCGCCCTGACCTCTTGGCGCGCCGGCATCCACCCAACGCACGATGGTCTCGATCTGATCGTCGCTCAGCGAGATGTCGTTCTTGTAGGCCCGCACGCCGACGCTCTTGTCGATGTGCCAAGGTGGCATGAGCCGCTCCTGGACCCGAAACTTGATCCGGCTGGCGTAGCGCTGCGCCATCTCGTAGTCGAGCAACGACATCGGCGCAAACGACCCGGGCCGATGGCACTCGACGCAATGCTCCCACATGATCGGCGCCACGTCCTTGATGAACGTGACCTCCTGTGCCTCGGCTGGCACGCCCGCAATCACGCCCGCGGCAAGGGTCAGCCCGGCGAGCCGGACCCGCCTCCCGGTAAGATCGACGGTCTGGTCCGCCATGGTCCATTCCTCCTTCGGCTCCGTCATCGCATCGTGGCAAAGCACGCGCGGAGCTCGGAGACAAATGTGTCCGGTTGCTCGAACGCGGCGAAATGGCCGCCGCGGTCCAGAACGTTGTAGTAGCGCAGGTCCTTGAAGCGGGCCTCCAGCCAGCGCCGGGACGCCCTGAAGATCTCCTTCGGAAACATGCTGGCGCCGAACGGCACGGTGACCTCGCCCATCGGTACTCCGTCGAAGCTCTCCCAGTACAGCCGCGCGGACGAGGCCCCCGATCCCGTCAGCCAGTACAGCATGACGTTGTCAAGCAGCTCGTCGCGAGTCAGGACGTTCTCGGGATGGCCGTTGCAGTCCATCCACTGGTAGAACTTCTCGACGATCCACGCGGCCTGCCCCGCAGGTGAATCCGCCAAGCCGTAGCCGAGCGTCTGCGGCCGCGTCATCTGCTCTTTGGAATAGCCGGAGTCCCAGTCCTGATAGTACTTCCATGCGGCGAGGGCGTCGCGCTCCTGCTCCGTCGGCGCTTCCGGCAGGTCCGGCGGCGGAAAGACAACCGGCATGTTGGTGTGCAACCCGATGCAGTGCTCGGTGTCCTGCATGCCGATCGCGGCACTGATGATCGCACCCCAGTCACCGCCCTGAGCGAGGTAGCGGTCGTAACCGAGCCGTGCCATGAGCGCGCTCCACGCCCGAGCGATGCGCGCAACCCCCCAGCCGGCCCGCGTCGGCTTGTCAGAGAAACCATAGCCGGGGATGGTTGGAATCACCAGGTGAAAGGCATCCGCGTCGGCGCCACCGTGGCGCGCAGGATCGGCCAGCGGACCGATGACCTTGAGAAACTCGACGATCGATCCGGGCCAACCGTGGGTCATCACAAGCGGCGTGGCCCCGCGAACCGGCGACCGGACGTGCAGGAAGTGAATGCCAAGCCCGTCAACGTCGGTCCTGAACTGCGGGATGGCGTTCAGTCGCGCCTCGGTGGCGCGCCAGTCGTAGTCATCACGCCAGTAGTCGCACAGATCGCGGACGTACGCAAGCGGTATGCCCTGGCTCCAGTCGTCGACAGTCTCGGCGTCCGGCCAACGCGTGCGCGCCAGCCGCTCGCGCAGGTCGTCCAGCTCGGCCTGGTTCACATCGATGCGGAAGGGGCTGATCGCTTCGTTCACGACGTCCAGTTTCCTCCCGCTCAACTCCGCTGGCGAATCGGTACAAGAACGGCTGCCCAGTACACCGGCTCGTCAGTCGGGTTCCGCCACGCGTGATTCGTATTGCGCTGGATGACAACATCACCCGGCTGCAACGTCGTCTCCTCCTTGTCGAGCATGAGGATCAACTCGCCCCCCAGCAGGACGTTCATGTCGATGGTCTCGGTCCGATGCCATCCCGGAGGCGAGTCGGCTGATGTCGGCGGCAGGGTGACGAAATGGAAGTTCGCGCCGCCGACCTCCGGTTCGAGCCGTGGTGAGTCGGTGGGGTACAGCGTGCGCGGTTCGGACTCGGGACCGGGACCGAACGGGTCGTCGCCCGTCGTGCTGAAGAGACTAGGGAACCGCGTTTCCCGGGTGACGCGCTCGTCGCGGACGATGTACGACTGCCCTTCCCCATCGTGCCCCGTGATGATTACGCGCATGCCGAGCGGCAGCGCGATGCCGGGATACTGATCCGACGCCTGGCCGACTTCACCGCTTGCGCCGGCCGACAGGTCCGCCTCGGCTCCCAGGAGGGTGCCGGCGGCTGCCGCACCGAACGTCTGGAGGAGCAGGGTCCGCCGGTCGATCACGTCGGGCTGCTCGAATGGCTCCTGCCGCGGGCTCGTGTCTCTGGTCATGGCGGCCTCCTCGGGCTTCTGGTGCGGACGCAATGCGATTCTACCAATTCCGACGCGTACCGCACCCTGTCGGGATTTGACCGGATCGGCATCGGTCTGCACGGTGGCTTCTGATACCGTAGACAGCGCCCCATCAAGGAGGAATGCGATGTTGATGCCTGCTTCACGCATCCTGGCCGTGGCCTTGGCGCTGGCACCTGTGCCCGCCCTGGTCATCACTCCGGACGCCCGCGCCCAGGACGCCGCCGCGGCGTTCGTGCGGGTTTCCACCAGCTACCAGCTCGTGCCGGACATCGTTTACCACCGCGCCGGCGGAAATGACCTGACCCTCGATGTCTACCGGCCTCGCGGCGCGGCGGGCCCGACGCCGACGCTGATGTACATCCATGGCGGCGGCTGGACCAACGGCAGCCGGCACGCGTCGGCCCTCACTTTCCTTCCCTACCTCGAGATGGGCTGGGCGGTGATCAACGTCTCGTACCGCCTCGCCGATGCTGCCCATGCTCCCGCGGCGGTCGAGGACTGCCGCTGCGCGCTGCGCTGGATATACCGCAACGCGGAGTCGTACAACTTCGACGTTGACCGGATCGTCGTCACCGGCAACTCCGCCGGTGGCCATCTGGCCCTGACGACCGGCATGCTGCCCGGTGACGCCGGTCTCGACGCGCAGTGCCCGGGCGACCGCCGCCGCGTCTGGACAACCGGCAACCCGTCCACCGCCGAACTGAAGGTGGCGGCGATCGTGAACTGGTACGGAATCACCGATGTGCACGACCTCGCCAACCGTACCCCCGGCGCGTCCGGCAACTTCACCGAGGCGTGGCTCGGGAGTCGCCCGGACCGGAACGACGTAGCAACCCGCGTGTCGCCGACCCACTACGTCCGGGCGGACCTGCCACCCATCCTGACCATTCACGGCAACGAGGACTCGATCGTGCCTTACGACCATGCGACGCGCCTGCACGAGGCGCTTGATGCAGCAGGCGTACCGAACGAACTGCTGACGATTGCAGGGGGCGGCCACGGCGGCTTCGCACCGGACGAGTACCAACGGATCTATCAGACCATCCGCCGCTTCCTGGGTGAGCACGGGCTTCGGCCGGCTACCTCGAACAACTGACGTCGACCTGGCGGCGGTGCGGCCCGCCGGCGGTCGTTCCCGGCAAGCTGCGGCTGCCGTCAGCCGGCAGGCGAAGCGCCCGGCTCCAGCGGCGCCGCGGCGACTTCGTGGTATACCGCAGCCTCCGACGACAGCCGGCTCTCCATCAGCACCACGCGATCGACGGTCCACCTGATCTCCGGCACGTCGATTGAGGTGACCGCACGGCCGATGGCACGCCTCCGCGGCTGCGCGCCTCGCTTTAGCCTTCCAATGGTCAGGTGCGGGCGAAACGGCGCGCCCTCTTCCCCATATCCGATTGCCGCGAGCCGGCGATCAAGTTCCCGCCGCAGCGCGCGCAATTCGTCGGCCCCATCACATACGTCGAGCCAGATCACCCGCGGTATGCCGCGCGGCGGAAAGAAACCGGCCGGGCCGAGCGACACCTGGAACGGAGTGTGGGTCCACTCGGACGCGAGCGCGGCGCGCACCGCTGAAACGCCGGATCCGTCCACGTTGCCGAGAAAGCGGAGAGTCAGATGCAGATTGGCCGCCGGTACCCATCGCACTGCGGGCGCTGCGAACGTCCAGCTCCGCCGGAGCCCGCCGGCCAGCGCCGCCACGGTCTCGCGCGAAGCCGGATCCAGCGTGACAGCAGTGAAGATGCGCACCGTCTGGAGTGGACGCCGCTGCTGGCCGCTACCGATGGAGCGCGCGGAGGCGTTCCCGTTCCGTGGCGGTGAGGGGAAGGTAACCCGTCTCGTCGGGAGTCGACGCGAGTGGCTGGCACGGACCGCACATGAGCGTGTCCGGCTCGTCGTTGTGCAACAGGCCGAGCGTATGCCCCAGTTCGTGTGCGACGACATGACGGGTAACCATGACGTCACCCCGGTCCGGGCCGCGGACCGAGCGGATCACCACCAGGTAACGTGCGGGATCAACGCGCGGCAGCGGCCAGGCAAACGAAAGGATGTCCTGTGCGGACAGCAACAGAATGACGTCGGCATCCAGCCCTGCCACCTCCGCCGGCGGGTCTGGTTCCGATGTTCCCGCCGGGAGCCGGATCGCCCGCTCTGCAACCCGTCGCGCATAGTTCTCGATGTCCCGCAGTTCCGGAGGGCCCACGGTGGTCCGCGGCGCCTCGAAACGCGTCGCAACGCCCAACTCGGCCAATCGCGCATTCCAGAAGTGGACGGCGTCGGTTACCGCCCCGATTCGCCGATCGTCAGCAGACGGCACGATCAGGAGCACGGTCACCGCCGCCACCGCAGCCTGCATCATCTGGCACTCCGCGTCTTGCCCTCATTGTCGCACGCCGTCCGTTGCATCCGTCAGCGCCCGCGCGGCGTGACGCCGAGCTCGATGCCGAGGCGCTCCATCAGGCGCGTCAGTCCCTGACGTGACATGCCCAGCTCCCTCGCCGCACGGCTGCGGCGGCCACCAGCACGGGTAAGCGCAGCACGAACGAACGCTCGGTCGAACGCACGGCGCGCCTCGGCGAGGGTCGGTCGCTGCTGTTCAATGGCCCGACGGAAGCCTGCGGGGAGCAAGTCCGGCCCCACCTCCCCCTCCTCGGGCGCCTGGACGGCGAGTGCGGCCAGCACGTTCTGCAGCTCGCGTACGTTGCCGGGCCACTCGTGCGCCGCCAGCAGCGCCAGCGTGTCGGGTGCGAGGCGCGCCCGGCTCCGTGTCTGTGCGAGCGTGCGGCCCCAGTAGTGTTCGGCAAGGATCTCGATGTCGTCGGCACGGTCGCGTAGTGGTGGCACTTGCAGGTGCACGACATCCAGCCGGTATAGGAGATCGCGGCGGAACCGGCCTCGCTCTGCCTCCCGCACCAGGCCCCGATTGCTGGCCGCCACGAAGCGCAGGTCGAGCCGGCGCGTCTGGTTCTCTCCCAACTTCCGGATTTCTCCCTCCTGCAGTGCGCGGAGCAGCTTGGCCTGTGCACGAGGCGACAACTCGCCCACCTCGTCCAGAAACACCGTGCCGCCAGAGGTTGCCTCGAGCAATCCCCGCCGCGCCTGGCCAGCGCCGGTAAAGGCTCCCTTCGTATGGCCGAACAGCTCCGCCTCGATCAACTCGTCGGTGAACGTGGCGCAGTTGATAGCCGAGAAAACCTCCCGATGCCGCGGCCCCTCCTCATGCAGCGCATGCGCTACCAGTTCCTTCCCAGTGCCGCTCTCTCCCTCGATCAGTACCGGAAAGGGCGCGGACGCGGCACGGGCCACCGCCGCCCGGAGCTCCGTCATGGCCCGACTGTCGCCCATCAGACGCGCCAGGCCGCGCGGTAGGCGGGCCTTGCCTCGCACGGCGTTTTCGCTCGTCCAGTGCCTGCCCATCGTGTGCCTGCCTCTCAACTGGTGATGCGCCACCGTCCGGCGCACTTCACCCCGGACATTCACGGCTACAAAAAAGCAAGATCCATGCCACTTGCACCGAGGCCCACGACAGCCAGTGGACGCGGCGTGTCGGCGGGAGCGAAGTGGTATCCACACTACAATTTGTCCGTGCTCCGACCGATCCACCGCTTCGGCAGTGAACGGTTGCGCCTGCCGGCCACAGACATCGACACGCTCACACCAGCGGTGCAAACCTTGATCGACGACATGATCGAAACGATGTACGCGGCCGAGGGCATAGGTCTGGCGGCCCCGCAGGTGGGAGTATCCGAGCGGATCTTCGTGGCCGATCCGTCGGGCGGTCATGACGCCGACGCACTGATAGTCATGGTGAATCCAGCGTGGGTTTCGCGAGAAGGCACGCAACGGGAGGAGGAAGGCTGCCTCAGCGTGCCGGGTTTCAGCGCCGCTGTCACGCGACCGGGACGGGCGGTCGTAGAGGGCCGCGACCGGGACGGGACGCTACGGGCAGTGGAAGCAACCGGTATTCTGGCTAGGGCATTCGCCCACGAGATGGATCATCTGGACGGCACCCTGTTTCTCGATCGGCTGAGTGGAATTCGACGTGAACTACTGATCCGGAAGATCAACAAGCTCCGGCGCGGCGGGGAGTGGTAGGGCCGTCAGGCGCCGCTGAGGGTTCGATCACTGACCATCGTCTTCTACGGCACGCCACCGTTTGCGGCGTCATCGCTCCGCCGACTGCTCCGATCGCACCATCGGATTGCCGCCGTCGTTACGCAACCGGACCGGCCGGCAGGACGCGGGCGACCCGTTGTTTCCTCGGCGGTCAAGACACTGGCCGATGCGGAACGGATCCCGGTACTGCAGCCAGAACGACTGAAAGACGACGCCTTCCGGACGGCGCTTGACGTGGCCGCGCCCGATCTGGCGGTGGTGGCAGCCTACGGCCGGCTGCTGCCGCAATGGCTGCTTGATCACCCCCGGCACGGAACCGTGAACGTCCACGCCTCACTGCTGCCGAAGTGGAGGGGCGCCGCGCCGATCCACCGGGCGATCCTGGCCGGTGATACCGAGACGGGTGTCACGATCATCCGCCTCGTCAAGGCGATGGATGCCGGGCCGATGCTGGCGCGGTGCGTGCGGCCGATCGGACCCGACGAGACGAGCGACGCGGTTGAGGCCGCACTGGCGGAACTCGGGGCGGGACTGTTGGTCACAACGATCGACAGGATCGGCGCGGGGACGCAACTTGAGGAAGAACAGAACCATGCGGCGGCGACGTTTGCGCCTCGGCTTACACGCGACGATGGCCCGATCGACTGGCGCACTCCCGCACGCGCCATCCACGACCACGTACGGGGTCTGCATCCGTGGCCCCACGCTTCCGCGGTGCTCGACGGACAGCGCTACCTCATTCACCGGACGGCCGTTGTAGCAACGACGGGAGAAGCGCAAGCACCGGGTACGGTGATCGAGGCAAAAGGCGACCAACTCGTGGTGGCGGCGGGCGACAGCAACCACCTGGCGATCCGGGAGATTCAGCCGGAAGGCCGCAAGCGGCTTTCCGTCCGCGCCTTTCTCGCGGGCCGCCGCTGGCGGCCCGGGATGAGGTTCGAGACGTGAACCGGCAAGCAGCACCGGCTCGGCGGGCCGCCCATCGGGTGCTGCGCGCCGTGCATGACGGGCGTCGCGACCTCGCAACCGCGCTCGACACAGCGCGGCAGGCGCTGGACGACCCACGAGACCGCGCGCTCGCCGGTGAGATCGCTCTCGGCGTGCTGCGCTGGCGCAACGCGATCGACCATCTCATCGACCACGCCTCCAGCCGTCCGCTCTCCGCCATCTCCCCCGCGATTCTCGACGTGCTGCGGGCCGCGACATACCAGATCGTCTGGCTCGACCGCATCCCCCCCCACGCCGCGGTTGCCGATGCCGTGACGCTCACCCGGCAGGTCGGCGAACGCCGGGCCACTGGCTTCGTCAACGCCCTGCTCCGTGCCCTGGTCCGCGACCCACCGTCCCATGGTCCGTACGATTCGCCCCTCGACACCCTCACCATTACCCTCTCGCATCCTCGCTGGCTGGCGGCGCGCTGGCTCGACCGCCACGGCCCGGATGCCGCCACCGCGTGGGCGCGGTTCAACAACGCCCCGGCGCCGATCTCGCTTCGTCCGAACCTTGCGCGGATCACGTCGGAGGGTCTGGCGGCCGCCCTCGCGGCAAACGGCGTACGCACCGTCGCCACCCGTCTCGCTCCGCATGGCTTGATCGCGATCAGCGGCGACCCGGCCGCTACTCCCCTCTTCCGGGAGGGCGCGTTCGTTATCCAGGACGAGGGAGCTCAACTCGTCATCGAGCTGATCGACAGCCCGTCCGGCGCACGCATTCTCGACGTCTGCGCATCGCCGGGCAACAAGACCGCCGGCCTTGCCGCCCGGCCTGCACCTGCCGCGAACGGCCGGCGGCCGGCGGCAAACAGGATGCGGCGCCGCGAGGTTCACGTCGTCGCCGCCGACTACCGCCCCCGGCGGGTCACACTTCTTTCCGGTACGCTCGCGCGCCTCCGTCTGGACAACGTTACCGTTGTCCGCCTCGACGCCACCACGCCGTTACCCTTCGGTGACGTCTTCGACCGTGTCCTGCTCGATGCCCCCTGCTCCGGACTCGGCACTATCCGTCGCGATCCCGACATCCGGTGGCGGCGAACAGAAGCGGACCTCAAGGAGTTCGCCGGCCTCCAGCTCCGGATGCTGGAGCAGGCGTCCGCGTGCGTTCGGCCGGGCGGGCGACTCGTGTACACCACGTGCTCGAGCGAGCCCGAAGAGAACGAGGCCGTGCTGGCCCGCTTTCTGGACCAACATGCGGCCTACGAAGCGGTGCGGCCGTCGAGTCCCGTGACGGCAAGCCTGATTGGCCGCGACGGCTACTTCCGAACGCTCCCGTTTCGCGATGGCGTGGAGGCGTTCTTCGGGGCGGTGCTGCGCCGTAAGCAATAGCTCAACATCGGCTGCACTGGCGGGCGTTGTGGTTCCGGCAGCCTGTGCCTCCGTGGACGGCGATGGCGCCGGTCTCGTAAACTTGAACCGATGCGGGTTCCCGCAGGCCTGTGGACGGCAGGCCGGGCCATCTTTCTCGTTGGTGCGCTCGGCGCAACGTTCGGGCTCTTCACGTTCGCCGGGCTGCAGGTGGCGATCCGGATGCGCGAAGTGCCAACGCCCGATCTGCGTGGCCTGCTGCCGCAGGAAGCGATCCGTGTCCTCGCCGACAACGGCCTGAATGCCCGGATCGAAACGCTCCGGCGCATCCATCCCGCCATCCGGCCGGGACGGATTGCCGAGCAGGATCCCCGTCCGGGCGCCGTTACCCGGCAACGACGCAACGTCAAGCTCTGGCTGAGTTCGGGACCCAACGCGGGAGAAGCACCGTCGCTAATCGGCGAATCGGAGTCAGGCGCGCGGCAGCGGTTGATCGACAACGCTTTTGCCCTTGACGGCGTCTCTGAAATCCGGTCAAGCCGTTATCCCACCAACGCCGTGGTAGCCCAGGATCCACCTCCTGCCCGATCCGGCGTTGCCGTTTCGCTGCTTGTAAACCGCGGCGAACGGGGACGCACTTACGTCATGCCGAACCTGATCGGCGTGGAGGGCGAGGTCGCGGCCGGCGTGCTGCGATCTCAGGGCTTTCGCGTCTCCGTCGTCGGTGACCATCCCTATCCGGGCATCAGCCCGGGGGTCGTGATCGACCAGGCACCGAGCGCCGGATTTCAGGTAACCCAGGCGGACGCCATCTCGCTGGAAGTAAGCCGGTGACGCCCAAACTGCGGATCGCACCGTCGGTACTGGCGTGCGACTTCAGCGCACTGGGAGTTGCGGCCCGCGCGGTCGAGGCGGGGGGGGCCGACTTGTTGCATGTCGACGTCATGGACGGCCGGTTCGTACCGAACATTTCGATTGGGGTGCCAATCGTCGAGGCGTTGCAGCGTACCGCTACCGTGCCGCTCGACATCCATCTGATGGTGGTGGAACCGGAGCGGCACATCGGGACGTTTGCCACCGCCGGGGCATCGATGATCTCGGTCCATGTCGAAGCAGCGGACAATCCGGCGCGCACGCTGTCTGCGATCCGCGCGCATGGAGCGACGGCAGGCGCGGTGATCAGTCCCGACACTCCGGTCGCAACGCTCGAACCGGTGGTGCATCTTGTGGACTATGTCGTTGTGATGTCGGTCTATCCAGGCTACGCCGGACAGGCGTTTATCCCGGCGAGCGTGGCAAGGGTCGAGGAGGCGCGGGCTCTGCTCGACGCGGCCGGCAACCGCGCGCCGATAGAGGTGGATGGCGGCGTCGGCCCGGCAAACGCAGCGGAACTGGTCGGGGCCGGCGCCGAGATTCTGGTTGCGGCCTCGGCAATCTTCGGCGCGGACGATCCGACCGAGGCGACGCGTGCCTTGCGGGAGGCGGCGCTGGTGGGACGCGCGCTCGCTGGAAATGCGTAACGGCCGGAAGTGGCCGATCCGGCCCTGCGTGCACGGAAGGCGGCCTGCCGCGTTGCCGGCGAATTCATGATGAAGGCACTGGTCACGGGAGCGGCGGGGTTTATCGGGTCACATCTCTGCGAGCATCTCCTGGAGCACGGGAACGAGGTAACCGGACTCGACGCGTTCACCGATTACTACTCACGCAACGCCAAGGAGGCGAACCTCGCGTCGCTCCGGACACGCACCCCTTTCCGCTTCGTCGAGACATCCATCCGAGATGCCGACTGGCCTGCGCTGCTCGACGGCGTCACCCACGTCTTCCACCTCGCGGCGCAGGCCGGCGTGCGCGCAAGCTGGGGGCGCGACTTCGCCCTTTACACCGAGCTCAACGTCGACGCCACGCAGTGCCTGCTGGAAGCATGTGCCGGCCGCCCGATAGAGCGCCTCGTCTATGCTTCCAGTTCGTCCGTCTACGGTGACGGCGTCGAGTTGCCGATGCGCGAGGATGCCCGGCCGCAACCCCTGTCGCCCTACGGCGTCACGAAGTTGGCGGCAGAGCACCTCTGCCTCCTCTACCATCGCACGGGCGGCCTGCCGGCTGTGGCGCTCCGTTACTTCACCGTCTACGGCCCCCGGCAACGGCCGGACATGGCCTTTCATCGTTTCCTCAAGGCTGCCGCGGCAGGCGCTCCCATCCACCTCTACGGCGACGGCGAGCAGACACGAGACTTCACGTTTGTCGAGGACGCGGTTGCCGCCACGGTGGCCGCCGGGCTGCGCGGCACGCCCGGTGCGGTGTACAACATTGGCGGAGGTTCGCGGGTGTCGATGAATGCCGTAATTGACGTGATCGCATGTGCCGCAAACCGAACGCTCGATGTCCGGCGGGAAGCGCCGCAAAAGGGAGACATGCGAGACACGTTCGCCGACACGGGAAAAGCTCGGGCGGAGCTGGGTTTCGCCCCCGCAGTCGCCCTTGAAGATGGAATACTGGCGGAGTATCAATGGCTGACCGGCGTGCCTTCGATTGTAGGGTGACCTCCGTCGTGCGTCGGATCTGGGTGGCGCTGGCGTCTGTCGTGGTGTTTACCAACGCCGCCTGCGGCGGGAATCCTCCGCCGGAGGTTCCGCTGGCGACCGAGGGAGCTGACCTCGTGCTGTTCGAACGGGGGCAAGAGGCGCTCGCCGAGGAAGATTGGAGCCGGGCGCGCGAGTACTTTCTGCAGATTCGTGACGCCTATCCGCAGAGCCCCGTGCGGGCCGACGCCCGGATTGGCCTGATTGAGACCTACGAAGGGGAAAACAGCGTCGCCTCGATGGTGACGGCCCTCACCGAGCTGCGGGAATTCCTGCGGCTCTACCCCCCGACCCACCCGCTCGCTCCGGTCGCGCAATTCAAGCTGGGAATGGTGTATTTCAAACAGATGCGGCGGCCCGAACGCGACCAATCCGAGACCCGGTTGGCGATCGAGGAATTCGAGCGTTTCCTCGGAGAGTACTCCGAGTACGCGACACCCGAGCTAGTCGACGAGGTACGGCTGCGCCGTCGCGAGGCGCGCGACCGTCTCAACGACTCCGGCTACCTCGTGGGTCGCTTCTACTGGCGACTGGAGTACTATGCGGGGGCGATTGATCGGTTCCAGGAGATCCTTGACGTGGATCCCGAGTACACGCGCCGTGACCAGGTCTACTACCACTTGGCCGACTCCCTCGTCGCACTTGGTCGTGGCGCCGAAGCGTTGCCGCTCTACGAGCGGCTGGTGGAGGAATTCCCCGAGAGCATCTACCTGGAAGACGCAGCGGAACGGATCGCCGGCCTCAAGGTCGAGATGGACCTGGATCGGTGATGATGCCGCTGTAGCGGCGGTAGTAGTCCACCCCCGACCATATCGCCGCCACGAGCACCATCCATAGCGCCACGGTGCCGAGCAGCCAGAAGATCCATGCCTGAGTGCCGAGAATCAAGAGCAGAATCGCCACCACCTGCGTGGCCATCTTCACCTTGCCGAGCTGCGAAGCGGGGATGGAAGCGCCACGCGCATAGGCGAGGCTTCGGAGTACGGTTATGGCGAGTTCACGCCCGAGAATCACTACCACCATCCAGGCCGGCGCCATTCCCATCTGGACCAGTGAAATCAGCGCCGCAGTGATCAGCAGTTTGTCGGCGAGTGGATCCATCAACTGCCCGAGCTGTGTCACCTGCTGGCGACGGCGCGCGACGTAGCCGTCGAGCCAGTCCGTGAACGCCGCCAGCCCGAAGATGGCGGCGCCGATGATCTCTCTCGGGAAGCCAAGAACCTCCTCCGCCTCGAAGCGGGTCAGCAGGACGACCACGAGCAGCGGTACGAGGAAGATGCGGGAAACCGTGAGCGCGTTGGGCAGGTTCATTTTGCGGCGTCGTCCGTCGCGGCTGTTATTCTATCCGCTCACATGAAGGCCATCCTTCTCGCCGGGGGTGCGGGGACGCGTCTGCGGCCACTGACCCTCAACACACCGAAACCAGTCGTCCCCTTGTTCGACCGCCCCTTTCTGTATCACCAGATCGATCTGCTCCGGCGCGTCCCCGGCATCGACGAGGTAATCCTGAGTCTGAACTACCAGCCGGACCGGATCGAAGCGGTTCTCGGTGACGGAACCGACATCGGACTTCCCATCCGCTACGTGATTGAACCGGAACCGCGCGGCACCGGCGGGGCGGTGAAGTACGCCGCTCCTCACCTTGACGGCACTACGTTCGTTTTCAATGGCGATGTGTTGACGGATGTCGACCTGAACGCGGTCCTTGAACGTCACCGGTCGCTCGCCGCCCGTGCGACGCTCGTGCTTGCACCGGTGGAGGATCCTTCACGCTACGGCCTGGTCGAGACCGACAGCGGCAGCCGGATTACCCGGTTTATCGAAAAGCCCGACCCGGCGCAGGTGCGGTGCCGGACGATCAACGCCGGCATCTATGTCCTTGAGCCGGACACGTTCGATCTGATCCCGAATGGCGAGAAGCACTCGATCGAGCGGGGGTACTTTCCCGCCTTGATTGAACGGGGCGATAGCGTCGTGGCGTACATCGAGGAGGGCTACTGGCGTGACATCGGCACCCCAGCCGCCTATCTCGATGCCCATCGCCACATCCTCGACGGGTTGTGCCGTTGCGCCTGCCTGCCGGAGGGCGCGCGCGCAAGCACCGAGCCGATAGTGGCCGAGGGTGCGACGGTCGACCCCGGCGCAAACCTGAACGCGCCCTGCTACGTCGCATCCGGTGCGACGATCCGGGCCGGCACCGAAGTGGGACCGCACGCCGTCGTGGGCCGAAACGTCATCGTCAAGCCCGAAGCCGAACTGCGAAACGCCGTCGTCTGGCCCGACACTACGATTGGCGTCGGCGCGGTGCTTGACGGCGCCATCGCCGGCTGCAACTGTCGAATAGGTGACCATGCCAGACTCGGAGCCGGTACGGTGCTGGGCGATGGCTCGACCGTCACCGCCTATACTCACACATGATGATCGATCCCTCCATCTTCAAAGCCTACGATGTGCGGGGGATATATCCGGACCAGATCACTGCCGACATCGCGTATCGGATCGGGCGGGCGTTTGTCGCGTACCTGAACGCGTCGCGGATCGCTGTCGGTCGCGACATGCGAATTGCGGCTCCCGAGATCGCCGGCGCATTCATCGACGGCGCGCTGGCCCAAGGTGCCGACGTAACAGACTACGGGTTGGTTGGGACCGACATGCTCTATTACGGCGTTGCGCGCGATGGCTACGACGGCGGCGCCGAGATCACCGCGTCGCACAACCCGAAGGACTACATCGGGATGAAGTTGGTCCGGGCGCAGGCGCTACCGCTCAGCGGAGACGCTGGCATCGCCGAGATTCGCGACATGGTGGCGCACGACACGATTCCGCCGCCGGTTGCCGCGTCCGCCGGAACACGCACCCAGGCGGTGCTGCTCGAAGACTACGTCGACCATGTCCTGTCGTTCATCGATCTCGCCGCCATCAAGCCGTTCCGTCTCGTTCTGGACGCCGGCAGCGGCATGGCCGGACTGATGGCGCCGGCCCTCTTCGACCGACTGCCATGCACGACGACGCGCCTCTGCTTCGATGTGGACGGAACGTTCCCGTACCACGAGGCGAATCCCCTGATCGACACGAACCGCCGCGACATCGTCGAGCGAGTCATTGCCGAACGCGCCGACGCGGGCATCGCATGGGACGGCGACGCCGACCGGTGCTTCTTCATCGACGGCGACGGAACGTTCATCGAAGGAGACTTCATCACGGCGCTGCTCGCCGAGGCGTTCCTCCGCAAGGCGCCCGGGGCGAAGATTGTCTACGACGTGCGTGCCAGTCTGGCCGTACCCGACACAGTGGCCCGCTTCGGCGGCACCGCGCTTGTGAACCGCGTCGGTCATGCATTCTTCAAGGCACGGATGCGCGCGGAGGATGCGCTGTTCGGCGGCGAGGTAACCGGACATTACTATTTCCGCAACAATTTCTTTGCCGACAACGGCATGATCCCGGCGCTGCTGCTGCTTGAGTTGATGAGCGTACGTGGCGAGAGTCTGCGTGAGCTACTGGCGCCGTTGCGCGCAGAGTATTTCCTGTCGGGCGAGATCAACACAGCACTGTCCGACCAGGATGCCGTCGCGATGACGCTTGACCGTCTGGTCGATCGGTACTCCGACGCACGGATCTCCCGCCTGGACGGCGTCTCGATCGACTACGACACCTGGCGATTCAACGTACGCCCATCCAACACCGAACCTCTGCTACGCCTCAACCTGGAAGCGGTGACGGAGCGGGAAATGGTTGCCCGCCGCGACGAGGTTGTCGACTTTCTCCGTAGCGCTCAGGTGGTACAATGACTTTCGTCCACGACCGTGGGCGGGAGTAACTCAGTGGTAGAGTGTCAGCTTCCCAAGCTGAAGGTCGCGGGTTCGACCCCCGTCTCCCGCTCCACAGCCACTGAAGCCAAGAGCATGGCGACTTCCGCGCCAGGCGTCGGTTCGAAGCCAGCGGGACTTTTCGTCCCCGGTTGCCATGTCCCCGGGGGGCTGACCTCGATCGGACGGAACATCACCATCCGCGGCGAGGTCATTTCGGGCGAGCACCTGATTATCGAAGGCCAGGTCGACGGCCGCATCAGCGCGCCGGAGCACGGCGTCGCAATCGCCCGCCTCGCACGGGTGACGGCGGACATCTCGGCGAAGAGGATTACGATCAGGGGATCCGTCCGAGGGACGCTCGTCGCCTCCGGAAGGATCGATGTGGAGGCGGGCGGCATAGTAGTGGGCCGCGTTGAGGCCGCGCACCTGACGCTGGCCAACGGCGCGGATGTCGACCTGCTGAACTCCCGCGGGTTGGCGGTGCGGGCGGCGGCAGACGCCGAAGCCAAACCACAACATCGACGCGTCGTCGGGTGAGTACCGGCGCTGGCGGCCAACGCCTGCCGCCGCTCCCCGGTCCGGCAACCGTCGGCGCGGCGATCTACCCGCTTGCTCGGCGTCTCGATCTGTCCGGCAGAGTCCACCCGTACGCCCGGCATGCCTGGCGACCCGTCGCATCGGACGCACCCACCCTGCATCTCGACGATGTGTCCGAGATTCCCTTCCTGAGCGACATTGCCGGAGTCCCCGAATACCAGCACCGTGCCCGCATCCGAGCCCGAGATGGCCACTACTACGCTACTGTCACTCCGAGCGATCCGACATACGAGAACTACGCCGTCGAGCAACTCCGAATGGGACGCGCGACGCGACTTGCAGCGCGACCGCCCGCTGACGGATCGCCGCTGGCGGTTGCAGCCGGCTGTCTTTTCGGCGAGACCTTCGACCGCCTCGTGACGGAGGCCCGGCGGACCGGGCGCCTGGCCATCCACCCGTACATGTCGATCGACCCGGTGTGGACGCTGGCGCGACGCATCACGGAGGCGTCCGGGGTATCCGTAACGGTGGTCGGATCGCCACCACCGGTGACCTGGATCGCAAACGACAAGGCACGGTTCGATGAGGTCGTGGCTGCCGTCCTGGGTGCTGGCTGGAGTCCGGAGACGCATTCCGCGAATACGGCAAGTACGATCGCGGCGAACCTTATCCGGCTTGCCGGCGTCTGGCCGTCGGTCGGACTGAAGCGGACCCGCTGTGCCTCCGCGATGGGCAACCAGGTGTTTGACGCAACCGCGCTCCGCCGCCGCCAGCCTGTGGAAGTGGAAGCGATGGTCGGCGAATTCCTGCAGCGAACCGAATGGACACCGGGCGAAACGGTACTCGCGGTTGCGTGGGAAGAGGCAGCCTCGTCACCATCGACGCAATGGTGGATTCCGCCCGTCGGCTACGACGCGCCGCGGCTCGACGGCATCTACGAGCAGATTCTGGAAGGCGACCGGAAGATATTCGTCGGGAGCCGCCCGTCGACGCTGCCGGACGCCTTAAACCGGCGGCTGGCTCAGGCGTCGAGGCGGGTGGCCGGGGCGCTGCAGGCGATCGGCTATGTCGGCCGCTGCTCGTTTGATCATCTCGTAGTGGGAGATCCCCAGGGTGACTTCGAGATCCGTTTCACGGAGTGCAACGGCCGATGGGGCGGCACCAGCGCGCCGATGCGGCTCGTCGACGATGTCGCGCCGCAATGGCGAGATGCCGAAGCGGGAACGCGCCGGCCGTACCGTGCCCAGGATGTGATCTACACCCGCCTGGCAGGCGCGAGGTTCAGAGATGTGCTGGAGGCAGTCGGGGCCGAGGCCTACGATCCAGCGACCCGCAAGGGTAGGTTCATCTTCTATAACGTGGGACCGATCCCCGAGTTCGGGAAGTTCGACGTGATTGCGCTTGGCGACACCGTCGCGGAAGTGGATCAGGCCATCGAAGAGGATCTGCCGAAGTTGCTCGGCGTGTAGAGGTGGCCGTCTCGGCACCCGCTATACGGTGGCGGCCCGGCGGACAAGCGCATCGTAGTACCGCGCCGCCACATCCAGCACGCGCTCATCAATATCGAACCGGGGCGAGTGGAGCGGCACGTACTCTCCCGCGTCCGCCCGCGCGCCGAACCGGACATAGCAGCCGGGCGTCTCCGCCAAGAACCAGGAGAAGTCCTCCGCCCCCATACTGGGATGCTCGGGCGAGACGATCCCGCCATCTCCCACCACAGCTCGTGCCGCGGCGTCCGCGAACCTCGTTTCAGCCTGCGTATTGACGACCGCCGGACAGCTCTCGTCGATTCGAACGATGATCCGCGCGCGGTGCAGCTCGCCCAATGCCGACGCGGTTCGCTCAAGCCCCCGGATGATCTCCGTGCGCACCTCCGGTCGGGTCGTCCGGATGATCCCGTCGAGCGCCGCATGGCCCGCGATGATGTTCGCAGCAGTCCCGGCGCGGACCCGACCAATCGTTACGACGGATGGCCAGGCAGGGTTGACGCTGCGCGAGACGAGAGACTGAATGGCAGTGATCAGCAGGCCGGTCACCAGCACTGCGTCGACCGCCTCGTGAGGCCGCGCGCCATGGCCGCTCTCACCGTGTACTTCGATGCAGAAACGGTCGGAGTGCGCCGTGATAACACCTTCCGCCACCATGATCCGGCCGACCGGATACTCCGTCGTGACATGACCGGCAAAGATCGCATCGACGCCGTCGAGCGCCCCCGCCTCCAGCATCACGCGCGCGCCGTTACCGCGTTCCTCCGCAGGCTGAAAGATGAAGATCGTGTCCCCGGGTGGCGGATCGGCGGCAAGCCGCGACGCCGCGCCCAACACCATCGCCATGTGCGCGTCATGACCGCAGGCGTGCATCCGGCCCGGGACGCCGGACGCGAACGGACGCCCGGTCTCCTCCTGGCACGGCAGAGCGTCCATCTCGGCCCGTAGCGCGATTCGCCGGCCAGGGCGGCTGCCCGCAAGACGGCCCACAACACCACCGCCCGGGCCGCCATAGTCATGGGGGATACCGAGGCGATCCAGCTCCGTCATGATCGTACGGGCGGTCTCTACCTCGTCAAACGCCAACTCGGGTCGCTCGTGGAAATGCCGACGAAGCATGACCATGCGGTCGACCCACATGTCGTCGGTCGCTGGGAGTGGTGTCAGGGCAGGCTCCGTACCCATCGTCACGGCTGCCTCCATTGTCGTGCCGCGGCACGACGGATGTCCAGTAATCGCTCGATCGCCGGTCGATCGCCTGGATTGCTGCCGACATGAACGAAGCGGACGATCCCGGCCGGATCGATCAATACGTCCCCACCCTGCTGCGCCGGGTCGGCGCGCGGCCACCGCGGCAGGTTGCCGCTGAGCATCTCCGTCACGAACACCGGAGCCGCAGACGGGTCCAGCATTCGTCTCCACGACAATCGTCCCATCCCGTAAGCGTCGTACAGGACGCGCTCCGTATCCACCAGCACCGGCCAGCGGATTCCGGTTTCACTGACGTACGCCTTCGCCGCCTCGGCCCCTTCGAACGTGACGACGCAGACATGGACCGCCAGTTCATCCAGTAACGCTTCGTCCAACTGCAACTGCAGGAGGTGTCGGCGGCAGGCGAGTCAACGGAGGTGGCGGTGCAGGACGAGCAACAGCCACGCGCCTCGGTAGGTATCGAGACTGTGGCAGCGCCCATCGGTGCCGTTCAGACTGAAGGGCGCCGCTGGCCCGAGGACAGGATAGTGGCTCACGTCGGAATTATACCGGGCGCGAATTGACAACATTCGGGGCGTCTCATACTGTAAACCCCCATCCGTGCTTCATGAACGCCCGGTGATAGACCGCCGCGTGCATCAGGCGCTTGATGCGGACCCCCCCAGGATTCCGGTCCTGCTAGGCGGCTGTGGCAGCGGGCGCACGTCAATCCTCAGCCGCGTTGCCGACCGGCTTGGGGCCGAACGCAGCAGCTATGTCGACGCCGAGCGGGTCGCGTCCACGCCGGAGCGGCTTCTCGCGTCGGTCGTCGGCGACCCGATGGGTGCGGCTGGCCACCGTGCCGCCGCAGACAGGCACGAATCACCTCGCGCCGCTTTCGACGCCCTGCTCGCGCATGTAGAGCAGCCCCAGCACCATAACCAGGCGCGACCCACCCTTCTTTTCGACGAGTTCCTCGAGCTGCGGATGCTCGCCAGCTACCCTGGGCTCCGAGGGGTACTCAGCGAATTCGTAGGCGCTATGGTCTGCAGTTCCAACCGATTTGTCCTTACGAGCCGCTATGCCGCTCGTGCCCTGCGGCTCCTTGAGACATTCCCGGCCGACCGCTTCGACGTGATCCATGTGCCGCCGCTCGACAGCGACGAAGTGTACGCGGCACTCCGCTGGCACGGCCTGATTGACGATGCGGACGACCCGGCACGCCTGGCTGCCACGGTGCGGGCACTCGCCGACGGCCGGCCCGCCTGGGTGCAGCATCTTGCGACGGCACTCGCCGCAGCAGACGCTCCCGTGGTGGCCGATCCTGCCACGGCCCTCACCACGCAGATGGCGCCGGGTGCACCGCTCGCCAGCGCTTGCCGCTTTACGTACGAACTGCGCCTGCACCGCGCGCGCGGCTACGGCGCGCTAAAGGGCATCCTGACGGTACTCGCGGATGAGGAACCGCTCACATTAACCGGAATCGCACGCCGCCTCGGGCGTACGCCCGGCTCGACGCGAGATTACCTGGCCTGGCTGGCAGATGTCGACCTGATCACGGCCGAGCGTAAACGATACCGATACACCGACCCGATACTGCGGCTTTGGGTCCGCCTGCACTGCCACGCCGCACCGCCCGACCGGTTCGCACTGGCCCGCGAGGTGCAGGATTACGTCAACCGCCGACTGCCGCCCGTAACGGCCGCCGCTACGGATGAGAGGGACCTCGACATCGCACTGCCAATACACCCTTCCGCAGAATACGATCTCATGGAGATCGACTGACACTCAGTCTCCTGGCCTGTTGGCGCCAGATGCGCACAACCGTCCGAGGGCTTCGCGGGCCACCGCCTGTTCCGCCTCCTTCCGGGAGGACCCCGTGGCTTCGGCTACGGGTGCGCCATTGATCAGAACGGCGACACGGAACGTCTTGTCGTGGTCCGGTCCAATCGTCTCCATCACCGCGTACTCAGGGTGTCGATGGCCACGCGCCTGCAGCCATTCCTGCAGCGTGGACTTGGGATCGCGCACCGGACGGCCAACCGAGGCCGCGCGGGCCGTGGGTGGCCCCTCCTCCAACAACGCCGCATAGGGCTCGCCGTAAATGCGAGTCAGCACCGTTCGCGCAACGCCATAGCCGCCATCCAGGAAGATCGCTCCGGTCACTGCTTCGAACGCATTAGCAGCGAGCGAAGCCTTCTGCCGGCCTCCGCTCCGCTCCTCGCCCCGACCCAACCGGAGGAACCGCGGAAGCGTCCACCGTTCGGCAAGTGAAGTGAGCGCGGTACGTGAGACGAGGGTTGCCCGCAACTCGGAGGCCGATCCGGGCGATCCGATGGCGCGACCGCGACAGGCCATCTCCGCCACGACGAGACCAATGACCGCATCGCCGAGAAACTCCAGCAATTCGTTGTCCCTCGTCGCGCCCGTTTCGTCTTCGTTGGCATACGACCGGTGTGTAAGCGCCCGCTCCAGAAGGCTACGGTCACCGAATGTGTAGCCGATGTGATCCTCGAGCTCGGCCAGGTTCGGCGCGCGGGGCATCGCTCAGGCCCCGTGCACCGCCACCGCCACATCCGCTCCCGACCCGGTCCCGGCGCCGACCGCGTCCACCCGTAGCAACACCATCGTCATATCGTCGTGCTGATCCGCCGGGCCGACGAACGTCTCGATCGCCTGCACGATTCGGTCGCGCAATGCGTCGGGGGGCAGGTCGCCATGCGCGGCGATGACCTGCTGCAGACGCGTCTCACCGAACAAGTCATTCGCGTCGTTCATGGCCTCGCTGACACCGTCGGTGAAGAGCACCGCGACATCGCCGGAATGGATATCGATCCTGCTTTCCTCCAGGAGGTCGTTGAACTGCGCCTCCAGCCCCGCCAAACCCACCACCAGGCCGTCCGGTGTCAGGACGCGGACATCCAATGGGGAGCTGTCGGCCGCGTCTGACACATCACTCGCCGATGCGTAGAGGAGTGGCGTATGGCCGGCGCGGGCATAGGTAAGGGTGCCGGCGTCGAGATCGGCAACGGCATACATCATGGTGATGAACGTCCGAGCGTCCAGCGTGCCCGCCATGATTCGATTTGTCTCGATGAGCAACGTACGCGGCGATTCATATATCTGCCCGAGGCTCAGGATCAGCCCCTTCAACTCCGCCATGTAGAGCGCCGCTGACGCTCCCTTTCCGGAGACGTCGGCCACAAGCAGGCCGATCCGCCGCTCACCGAGCGGAATGAACTCGTAATAGTCGCCACCCACCTCGCGTGCCGGCCGGCAGAGTGCGCTGACCGTCAGACCAGGGATCGAGACCGTGTCGCGAGGCAACAGCGACATCTGGATCTGTCGAGCGATCCGAAGTTCCTCCTCGAGGCGCTTCTTCTCCGCCACCTCGTGCATCAGCCTCTCGACACTTGCCGTCATCGCATTGAACGATTCCGCCAGTTCCCCCAACTGATCACGCGACGGGATCGCAATACGGTGGGTGAAATCGCCCCGACGGACGCGGCCCGTACCAGTGAACAGCGCATGCACCGATCCGGTGATGGATCGGGCGAGTGCGGTGCCCATCACGAGGGCGACCGCCTCGATGACAAGGAACAGGCCACCGATACCCACCAGCAGAAGCACGAAGATGTCGTTGACACCCACCTCGCCCGCTTCGGTGGGAGCACCGAATACCCGAGTGTAGAACGCGGACGGCGGGACATGGATCGGCAGGCTGCGAGTCCGGACATCGCCGCTCTCCCATTGGGTCGCGTCGACAAAGGCTACCCACGCAAGTCCCCGAGACGAGGCAAATGGAGTCGACGTGGCGCGCTCGTCCGGCGTGGCAGACAATGAGTCTACCGAGACCCCGGTCGCCGTCTCGATTCGCTTCCGAACGGTGTCGTCAAGGGGAATGTCGACCACTATCCCGCGCACGTCAGGCGACTCCACCGCTGCAACGGCACGAATCGCCAGGGTTTCCCCCGACCCGATGGTCACCAGACCGGCGAAGCCATCCCCAGCGATCCACCCCGGAACGCGATCCGGTACCGGCCCGTGGGCCCACGGGCCGATGGCGTTCGGCGACTCGGCGGCGGCCGAACCGAGTGCGGCGACAGAGAGGCCTTCGTAACGCTGGCCGATCACCGTCCGTACGCGGGAAAGCGCCTCCGTCGCATCCATACCGCGCGACAACCGCACTCCGATCGCGCCAACTACCACCTGTGTATCGCCCACGACCCGATCCAGTTCGCGGCGGACCAGCTCTGCGCTGGTCGATAGCACGGACATCGTTCCCGCCACGCTGAAGAACGCGACTACGAGCAACACCGGCACGAAGCCGATGAAGACATACGACAGGACCAGTCGGCGGCGCACGCGCCAGAGCAACCGGCGCTGCAAACGTACGACCAGCCGCCAGATCACCCAACCGAGACCGACGGCGAGCAGCACTGACGCGCCGACCTCCAGAGCATTGAGGAACCAGCCGTCGGAGGTCGCGAACGGGAGGAGGAGTACCTGGAGAGCGGCGCCGGACAACAGCAGTCGCACGGGCCATGAAGCGCCTGCAGGCCGGTCCGCGTGCGCCTTCCCTTGTCGCTCCATCCGCGATCCGCATCTTAGCACCCGGGTGCGGCGGGCATGGTGGGCCTGGGCCGTCTAGAATGGACGCCGCGTTGTTCCTCTTCCGCAGTCTTGTCGGCGGCGTCTTCATGGGGCTGGCCAACCTGGTCCCCGGCATCTCCGGCGGCACGATGCTCCTCGCCGTGGGAATCTACCCGCAGTTCATCGGCGGCGTGGCTGAGATCTCGACGTTCCGGTTCCGCCCACGGGTAATTCTGATGCTCGCCTGCGTGGGAGGCGCGGCGGTCGTGGGCGTGGCGGGCGGCGCAGGGCTGGTCAGCGGCGCCCTCGACCGGGCTCCGTGGGCCATGTACAGCCTCTTCATCGGTCTGACCCTAGGTGGCGTACCTCTGCTCTGGCGCGCGGTGCAACCGCTCGACCGGACGATCGTCATTAGCGCGGCCACCGCCATCCTGATCATGGCGATCCTGGCGCAGGGCGGCGTGGAACCCGCGGCCGCTGCCGGTGAACGCGCAGGCGCAACCGTCCTGCTGGTCATCGCCGGAGCGGCGGGAGGGGCAGCGATGATTCTGCCGGGTGTCTCCGGCGCCTACCTCCTACTGATCCTCGGGCAGTACCGGACGATCATCGACGCGGTGGCGGCGGCAGCGGACGGCGCGCGGGGGGGGGACGTCGCGGCAGCCGTGGCGGCGACCGCGGTGCTCGCGCCGGTGGCGGTAGGTGTCGCGGTGGGCATCATCGGAGTGAGCAACCTGGTCAAAATGCTGCTCGCGCGGTACGAGCGGGCGACACACGGCTTCCTGCTCGGCCTGCTGCTGGGGGCCGTGCTTGGCCTTTGGCCCTTCGAAGACGCCGGCCGGTCAGTATGGCGGCTAGGTGCCGGCGCGGGGCTCGCGGCAGCCGGTTTCGCGATCTCCTGGGGCGTTTCCCGCTTCGGCAACCGATAAACCGCACCGGCGAACCGGGCGGCGATCGGGGATCACGACTGCAAGGCCACGCGGGCTAACGATCTCCGGTCGAGTCCACGATCCAGCGGAGGTAATCCGGATGGCCGTCGTGCACCATCGTGACGATGAACTCCGGCGTGTCGTACGGATGCAGGTCTGCGATCCGGTCGCGCAGCGCGTTGACCCGCCGACTGGCCGTCTTGATCATCAGAAGCTGCTCGTCCGATGCCTCAACCGAGCCTTGCCAGCGGTAGACCGAGTGAATCGCCCCCACGATCGCGACGCAGGCAGCAAGCTGGTCCTCAACCAGGGTATGTGCCAGTGCGGCGGCATCCGCCTCGGGCGGCAGGGTCGTCCAGGCAACCACAGTGTCGGGGGATTCAGACATCGGACGGCTTTACCTTAGGCCTGGAACACTCGGTGCGAAGTGTCCGCCCCGGCTGGAAGTCAGCAAAAAAGTGGTAGCGGGGGGGGGATTTGAACCCCCGGCCTCTGGGTTATGAGCCCAGTGAGCTACCAGACTGCTCCACCCCGCGTCACCCTTGCGAAGGAAGTTATAGTACCACGGCCCTCGACGCCGGGTCAATAATCGTTCGATGCG
>CAZJYU010000025.1:0-39437 GCA_964550305.1 uncultured Vicinamibacteraceae bacterium
AGGGCCGTGACGAGAGCATGCTGATCGACTACACGCCGGAGATCTACGAGCAGGCGCTCCGGGTCGCGCGCGAGAACGACCTGTTCGCACCGCTCTTCGACCCGCCGACGGTGATGGGCGACCCGGCCGGCCCGGCCTGGCACTGCCCGAGCGGCGGCGGGGGCGCGAATATCTTCGGCAACGTCGCCGCCGACCCGGCGAACGGCATCATGTTCGTCCCGTCCACGAACCGATGCGGCCGTCTCTCCGTCATGCCTGCCATCGAGTCCCCGCTCGACAGCCCGGCGCAAACCGGCCGGACCTACTCCGAGTGGTCGAATGCGGCCGGCGGGCCTCGCCCGCCGCGGATCGACCAGACCATCGACGGGCTGCCGATCTGGAAGGGGCCGGAGGGGCGGATTGTCGCCTACGACCTGAACCGGGGCGAGATCAAGTGGATCGTCCCCCACGGGGACGGCCCGCAGGAGCAGCAGGATCTCATCCGCGACCATCCGCTGCTCCAGGGGGTGGAGGTCGACGAGTCGATCTACAACCGCGGCCGGCCCGGCCAGGCAACGCTGGTGGTCTCCCCCAACCTGCTGTTCGCGACCGGCATGACCGCCGACAATACGCCCTCGCTGTTCGCCATCGACAAGGAGACCGGAGAGCGCGTGGGAACCATGGAGCTGCCCAGCCTGCCCCGGTACGGCATGTCCAGCTGGGAGCACGACGGGCACCAGGTCATCCTGGTCCAGCTCTCGGACGGGTTGGCGGCGTTCGGGCTGCCGGCGGCGCTGCCCGAGGCAGGAGACGCCCACTAGCGTCCCGCCGATGCTTCATTCCGAAGGGAGCCGGTCCAGGGCGTACCGCCTCGTCGTCGCCGTGGCGGCGCCGCTGGCCGCGCTCGTCGCGAGTGGATGCGGACCACCGCCGGCCGAGCCGCCGCGCGCCGTCTTCACGCTCGAGGAGGCGACGATCGCCGACATCAACGCCGCCTTCGCCGCCGGCGCCCTCTCGTGCGAGCGGCTCGTCCAGCTCTATCTCGACCGCATCGCGGCCTACGACAATGCGGGACCCCGGCTGAACAGCATCATCACCGTCAACCCACGTGCGCTCGACACCGCCCGCGAGCTCGATGCCGAACGCGCCGCGGGCGGGCCACGCTCCGACCTGCACTGCGTTCCCGTCCTGCTCAAGGACAACATCGATACCGATGACATGCCGACGAGCAACGGCTCCGTCATCCTGAAGGACGCGCTGGCGTCGGACGACGCCACCATCACGCGGCGGTTGCGCGAGGCGGGAGCACTCATCCTGGGCAAGGCCTCGCTCGGCGAATTCGCCGGCGGCAACAGCTACAACTCCGTCGACGGGCAGACGCGGAATCCCTACCACGTGGAACGCAGCGCCGGCGGTTCGAGCAGCGGCTCCGCCGTCGCCATTGCCGCCAACCTGGCCGCGATCGCCGTCGGCACGGATACCAGCACGTCGGTGCGCGGGCCGGCATCGTACAGCGGCATCGTCGGGCTTCGGCCGACTACCGGCCTGATCAGCCGGGACGGCATTGCCCCCAAGAACCTCAACTTCGACACCGCGGGACCGATGACGCGGACCGTGACCGACACCGCCATTCTCCTGAACGCGATCGCCGGTCCCGACGCCGCCGACGCCGACAACCTGAGCCTGACGGTCTACGCCGATCACCCCGCGGGCACCGCCGCCGCGAACCTCGACTACACGCAGTTTCTCGCGCGCGGAGCCCTGCGCGGCGCCAGGATCGGCGTGGCCCGCAACTACTTTGGCGGCGATCCGGAAATCGATACCCTGGCCGAAGAAGCGATCGCCGCCATGGCAAGGCTCGGCGCGGAGATCGTGGACCCGGTCACCTTCGACGGCTCGTTCGTCGAAGGGGTGCGGCGCATCGCCGACTATCGCTTCAAGGACGATTGGGAGGCCTACCTGGCGACCCTGCAATCGGACGTGCCGCCGACGGTGGCCGACTTCCTCGAGATCTACGAGACCGAGGTGGCGGCGTCACCGCTGCCGGCCGAAGCAACGGTCCTCGATCTGCTCCGCCGCGCCGAGGCGACCTCGACCGACGATCCGGCCTATCGCGACCTCATCACGCGCGTCCTGCCATCCAACACGCAACGGAAGCTCGAGGTCTTCGATGCGCACGACCTCGATGCGCTGGTTTTCCCGTACCACGCGAGCTTCGCGCCACCCGCGACCGACCCCACGCGTACCGTCGCCGATGCCGCGTATGTGTCCTCCCGCGGGATCCGCAGCCCGTCCACGCTGGCGGGTTACAGCTCGGTCGGCTTTCCCGGCATTGTCGTCCCCATGGGCTTCGGGTCTCAGGGACTCCCGATGAACATCGGGTTTCTGGGACGGCCGTACAGCGAGGGCGCACTGATTGGATACGCCTACGACTACGAACAGGCCACGATGTTGCGGCGTCCGCCGCCCCTGACGCCACCGCTGCCGGGCGAGGTAGTCGAATACTGATGGCGCCCGCGCGCGGAACGGCGATGCGGCGGCATCAACGGCGCCGCGTGGCCGCAGCCCTGATCGGCGCTATCGGGCTGACGGTGTCCGCCGTCGAGGCGGACGACAAGGTTTACCTCCGGGCCGGAGTGGGAATCGACCACCCCGGCAACGTTCGGTTCCTGGATACGGACTGCGCCACCACGTCGCCAACCGCGCTCTACGGTTGCGGCACGGGCCCGGACGGTGCGCGTCACCAGTCGCTCGGTACTTTCGGGACCGTTCCCGCGGTGGAAGTCGGGCTCGGCTACGCCGCCGCGCCCGCCGTGCGGATCGAAGGCTTCGTCGAGTATCGTCCACGGCTCGACTTCGAAGGGCAGGCCAACTTTCTCGCCCCCGAACGAGAACAATCCGTAACCGCGGAGGTCTCCTCGCTGGCTGGCCTGGTGGCCGCCTTTCTGGACCTTCCCGAGCTGGGCCTGTCACGGATCGGGCCCTTCGGCCCGTTCGTGGGAGCGGGTGTCGGCGCCACCCGAAACCGGATCGGCGAAACCCACATGCGCTTTCCGAGGACGACGACCATCGTTCCGGGGGCGGACCACGTCGACATCGCCTGGATGGTGACGGCGGGACTGGCGACGGCCCTGGGTGAGGACCTCACGCTGGATGTGGCCTGGCGTTATACGGATGCTGGCGCCGTGCGCACCGGACAGGGGGCCGGCCGCGTCGTGTGGCGGGACGGCAGCAGGGCGCCGCTGCCACTCGACCTGGCGCCAACGCGGGCGACCCAGGCAAGCCACGGTCTCCGGTTGTCACTGCGCTACGCGTTCTGAGCCCGGAACTTCGGGTTGCTGTCCGGAAGATCACGATGGGGCACCCTCGGGAGTCGGCGAGATTGTGGGTTCAGGTCACCAGCGCGAAGTACCGGCCTCGGGCTGCCCGGCGGTCGAAGGTGCAAGTGCGCGCGCACCCACGGGCATGGTTGCGATGCGCGATCACGTAGTCCGCGAAGTCAGCGGTTCCCGACTCGAAGTCCCGCAGCGCCGTCCAGATGATCTGGCGATCCTCGACGGCAAGTTCGGCGGTTCGCAGCATCTGGCGGACCACCGGGATGACGACGGTCTTGTCGTAGCCATAAGCGCTCGACAGTACCCAGACCAGCTCGAGCAGTACGGGGACGCTCACGTAGGCGGGAGCCTCCGCCGTGCATTTCCCCTCGATGAGGCGTGTCGCGGCGGCACACTGAACAGGATCGTCCTGCACGATGTACCGTGCGAGAACGTTCGTGTCGAGACCGATCATCGGCTCAAAGCCTGCGCCTGGCCGCCCGAGAGATGGCTTCGTCCATCTGCTCGAGGGTGATCGGGACGTCGGGTCTGGGCACCATGCCCTTCAGTTGCGTAACCGATGCGGTGACGGGCTCGACTCGCAGGCAGCCGTCGTCGTCCAGCAGAAAGTCGATCCTGTCACCCGGCTCCAGGTGGAGCTTGTCCCTGATGGGCTTGGGCAAGGTCACCTGCCCTTTGCTGGTGATAGTGGCCTGCATTACTTATCCCCTTAATCCTTACATTGAGTAAGGTATCACTTGGGTGCATCGCGCGTCAATCCGAGACGGAGCCGCCCATCGCGTCAGGCGGGTTGCGGCAGGCTCGTCAGGAGGTGCTCCAGCCGGTCGAGGCCCGCGCGTAGCGGCGCCTCTCCTTCGCCGAAGCCGATCCGCAGGTAACCGTCGAATCCGAAGTAGGCGCCGGGAGCGACGAGCACGCTGGCGGTCTCCCGCAGCCTCGTCACGAGCTCCTCCGACCCGATGGCGTGAGGGTACCCCACGAAGACGATGGCGCCCGCGTCAGGGGGAACGTGGGCCAGCCCCGCATCCGTTGCGGCAATCCAGTCGCGAACGAGGAGGTAGTGGTCCGCAACCCGCCGCTGCGCCCGGGCCCGCAGGCGAATCCGCCTATCGGGCGCCAACGCAAGGCGGGCGATGCGATCGCTCAGCGCCGCCGGCGCGATCGTCGTGAAGTCGCGCCGGCCCCACAGTTCGTCGCAGAGCGCCGGCGGCGCGACGACCCAGCCGATCCGCAGGCCCGGCAGCCCGAACACCTTCGACAGACCGGAGGTGACGACGACCCGGTCGTAGCGACCCCAGGCGGTGGCGGTGAGGACGCCGTCGCGCTCGGCGCCGCGGTAGACCTCGTCCGACAGCACCCACGCGCCGTGCCGTGCCGCCACCGTGCACACGTCGTCGACCTCGGCCGCGGTGAGGCGCGTTCCGGTCGGGTTGTTCGGATTGCAGACGACGATGAGTCGTGTGCGGTCGCTGACCAGATGGCGGAGCTCATCGGGCGCCGGCGTCCACCGGACGGCGCCGCCTCCTGCAAGGCGTAGCCGCCACGGGCGCACGCGCGCACCGTGGGCATGGGCGAGCAGGTGCGTCTGCAGGTAGTTCGGATGCAGCACCACCACTTCGTCGCCCGGCTCCACGAGCCGCCAGCAAGTGAGGAAGTTCGCCTCGGCGCAGCCCGTGGTGATCAGTACGCTGTCGGCCGACGCGCCCGGATAGTCTGCCGCCACGAGTTCACGCAGTTCGGCGGTGCCGTTCGTCTGCGTGTAGCCGAGCGGTTCCCGGAGCAGGTGACCGAGTTCATCCGCCGGCAGCAGATCCTCGAGCCGCAAGGGCTCGACGCCGCTTTCCGACAGATTGATCTCGACCTGGTGCTCGTAGACGGACTGGAAGCGTTCGAGCGCGAACGGTTCGATGTTCACGGCGGCGGATCCTAGCACTGCCCGCGTTGGAGGCAGTGTGAGCCGGGGCAGACGACGGAGTCGGTCAGTCCCCGGCGCCGCTTTCGTACACGCCGTCCGTGACCGGCTCCATCCACTCGATGGCCAGATGCTCGCCGTCGGAGTTCGGGAACGTGATCGAGACGTGCGTCAGTGCCGCGTCAGGCGTCGCGCCATGCCAGTGGCGCACGCCGCGCGGCAGATGCGCGGTCTCGTGCAGGCCGATGTTCCGGACCGGCTGCCCCTCCACCTGGTAGCGGAGCGCGCCTTCCTTCACGAACAGCAACTGTTCGCTGTGGGTGTGCCAGTGCGTGCGCGCGCCGGCATCGAAGCCGCGCGAAGACACGCGGACATCCCCCGCCTCGATCCGGAAGGAGTTGCCCGTGAACGGATTCTCCTGTCCGGACGGCGCGGACTGTCCGAACCAGACCACCGCTACCGCCGCGACGGTCCCCAGCAGGAGCCCGACGCGCAACCGTTCCCGCCGCAGTGTCCAACTCATCGCAGCCCTCCTCTCCCAAAGCCGGTGTTACGTGCGTCCGAAGATGATCTTCTCCTGCTGCAACATCCGGGATGTAAGCGCCAGAAACAGGAACGCGAGCACCGTCGTGGCGGCAGCCGAGCCAAGGAGATTCAGCGTCGACACCGGTTCGCCGCCCATGACGTCGACCAGCAGGATCTGCTGGGCGAGGGCCGGAACCGCCATCATCCAGGCCGCCGGCTGCAGCGGATAGATCTGCGTGACCATGCCGGGGATCATCGGCAGGAAGATCAACATGCTGACGTAGGTCTGCGCCTCCTTGAAGCTGCGTGCGAAAGTCGCCACGAACATCTGCAGGCCGGAAGCGAACAGCGCCATCGGTGCTCTCGTCGCAGAGCGCCGAGACCTCCTGCATGATGTGGCTGGAGAAGAGGACGCACTTTCCCGCGTCCTTCAGGCACCGGATGAGGTCGCGCATCGCGCGCGTGCTCATCACGTCGAGACCGTTGGTCGGCTCGTCGAGCAGCAGGTTGGGTGGATCGTGCACGAGGGCGCGCCCCACCGCGACCTTCATCCGTTCGCCGGTCGAGAAGCCCTGCACGCGCCGGTCGATGATCTCGGCCATGTCGAGGAGCGCCACGAGCCGATCGATGGACCTTCCGATCGTCGCCGCGTCGGGCGCGTGCAGTTCGCCGACGTAGCAGAGATGCTCGCGAGCCGTGAGGCGGACGTAGAGCCCGTGCGCGTCGGGCAACACGCCGATGCGCCGCTGCACGGCGATCGGGTCGGCAACCGCGTCGACCCCGTCCACGGCGACACTCCCCGCCTCGGGGCGGAGCAGGCCGTAGAGGGTGCGCAGGGTCGTGGTCTTCCCCGCCCCGTTCGGACCCAGCAGGCCCGTGATGCGACCGTCGCGGGCCGTGAAGCTGAGGCCGTCGAGAGGTAACGCGTCGAGCTGGAGCGACTCGCCGGATGCCTCTTCGGCCGGGACGGCATCGAACAGCGCGCAGCTCATCCGCCCCGAGCCACCGGCACCCCGTTGATCGACGAAGACCAGGTCCCGGCTCCGGCGCACCTCCGCGAGGCGGCCAAGCACCCGGTCGGCCAGATCGGTGGCGGCCTGTCCCGGACCGCCGGCGAGGAAAAAGAGCGGGTCCGGCTCGGGGCTGCCGGAGACGGCTGGAACCACCACCAGGTTCAGGTCGATGGTCCGACCGGCCCCGGCCGCGCGATCCTCGAATACCGTGAGCGAACCGCAACGGGCCGGAACCGACACGCCGTCCAGGCGGCAGTCCTCGAGTTCGAGCGCCGGCTGCGCGTCGGCGACGGCCGTCATCGCCACCACCAGCAGGGGAAGCGACAGGAACCCGAGCCGAACGCCAAGGCGGACCTTCCGCATGCCCAACAGGCCTCGACCTGGTCGAGACGCTCTTGCGTCTATGGTAACTCCGGGCGCGCGCTCCCGGGCCGGAGCGACAATTTCGGGTGAGAATGCTATAGTGTTATGCGAGGATTCCAAAATGGAATGCGAGGATGTCCTGTGCAGGCCTGCCTCTGGAATTCACCTCGATGAACTTCGATCGGGCAGAAGGCACGTTGTACCGGTGAGCGGGTAGAAACAGGGTCATTGGCGGGTGCTCCCCGGTTCAAGCGTGTGAGAGGAGGACGAAAGCAGATGCATCGTAACCGTTACAGATCCCTTGCTTTAGTGCTGGCCGTGGCGCTATTGGCGCCAAGCCTCGCCAGCGCGCAGGACGAACCCTCTATTGCCGGCACGGTGACAGACGCGACAGGGCTGATTCTGCCAGGTGTCACGGTGGAGGCGCGGGACGAGGCAGGCAACGTTCAGGTCGCGTTTACGGACGGGACCGGGCAGTTCACGTTCAGCGGGCTCGCGGCGGGCACGTACGAGGTGACGTTCGTCCTGCCGGGCTTCAACGCCCCCGCGCAGACGGTCCAGGTGAGCGATGGCGCCACCGCGACCGCCGACGTGGAGATGGAAGTCGGGCTGGAAGAACGCGTCGTCGTTGTCGGCACGCGCGCACAACCCCGCTCGGTGACGGCATCGCCGGTGCCGGTCGATGTCATCCAGACGGGCGACTTCATCAGCCAGGGCACCAGCGATCTGGCGAATCAATTGCGGACCGTCGTCCCTTCGTTCAACGTCAACATCCAGCCGATCAGCGACGCCGCGACGATCGTCCGGCCCGCGAACCTGCGCAATCTGGCGCCCGACCACACGCTGATCCTGGTCAATGGCAAGCGCCGGCACCGCGCCGCCGTCATCACCTGGCTTGGCAACGGCATCGCGGACGGGTCGCAGGGCCCGGACATCTCCGTGATTCCCTCGATCGCCATTCGGCAGGCCGAGGTGCTGCGTGACGGCGCGGCGGCACAGTATGGCTCCGACGCCATCGCCGGCGTCATGAACTTCGAGCTGAAGGACGCCCGCGACGGCGGGAGCCTGGAATTCCGCACCGGCGCCTACCGCGACGCGAATCCGGGCGACGCGTCGACCTGCGGTGCGGGCATCATCGGCGACATCCAGCACTCGTGCAACGGCATCGGCGGACGCGGGCAGGCGTACACGGTCGCCGGCAACACCGGACTGCCCCTCGGCCCGAACGGCTTCCTGAACCTCAGCTTCGAGTACGGCAACGCCAATCCGACCAACCGCAGCATCCAGCGTAACGACGCGGCGGGGATCATCGGGGCCGGCAACGACAACATCCGCAACCCGGCACAGGTGTGGGGCTCGCCTCTGCTTGAGGACGACCTGAAGCTGTTCGGCAACTTCGGTAGCCTTTTCGAGAACGGCCTGCAGTTCTACGGCCACACTAACTACGCGAGCCGCAAGGTGACCGGGGGGTTCTACTTCCGGAATCCGCATACGCGTGGCGGCGTATTCCGTGGCCCCGTGGTCGACAGCATGCCCACCCTGCTCGTCGGCGACCGGGTCTGGGCCGAGACCGGGGTGCGCGGAGCGGGCAACTGCCCGGTGATTCCGATTGTCGACAACGTACCCGATGCGTCCGCCCTCGCGGCGGTGGAGGCCGATCCGAACTGCTTCACGCTCTACAGCCGGTTTCCGGGCGGCTTCACGCCGCAGTTCGGCGGTGACATGATCGACTACTCGTTGGTGGCCGGGCTCCGCGGATTCACGGGGGGCGGCCTGAACTGGGACGCCAGCGTGAACATCGGCAGCACCGAGGTCGATCAGTTCATCTTCGACACGGTCAACGCCTCGCTCGGCTACGACACGCCGACCTCGTTCCGACCCGGTATCTACGGGCAGGACGACATCAACTTCAACTTCGACGTGTCGGTACCGCTCACCAACATCGTGAACTTCGCGGCGGGCACGGAGTGGCGCCGCGAGCAGTTCACCATCGGCGCGGGCGACCCGGCTTCCTGGGAGATCGGCCCGTACGCGGCGCAGGGTTTCAGCTCCGGGTCGAACGGCTTCAACGGCTACCGCGCCGACACCACGGCCGGGCGGTGGGACCGCAGCAACGTTGCCGTCTACGGCGATCTGGAGTTCGACGATCCGGCCGGGCGGTGGACGTTGGGCACGGCGGCGCGCGTGGAGCGGTTCGACGATTTCGGCACGACGGTGAACGGGAAGGGGACGGCGCGCGTCGCATTGACGGACGCGTTCTCACTGCGGGCGGCGGTCAGCACCGGGTTCCGGGCGCCGACCCCCGGCCAACAGAATGCCTTTAACGTCACCACCGCGTTCATCGGCGGCCAGTTGACCAACAACGGCGTGGTCCCGTCGACCTCTGCGGTTGCGGTGGCGCGCGGCGGCGGGCAGCTCCTGCCGGAGAAGTCGCGCAACTACAGCGCGGGCGCCGTGGTCGACCAGGGTCCGTTCACCTTCACGGCCGACTACTTCCGCATCGACATCCGCGACCGGGTCGCGCTGTCGCAGGAGATCGCGCTCTCCGAGAACGAGATCCTGACCCTGCTCGCCGAGGGAATTCCCGAGGCGCGGAACTTCCCGGTGTTCCGTTTCTTCCTGAACGACTTCTCGACCACCACCCAGGGCCTCGACGTGATCTCGACTATGGTCGCCGGGGACACGACGTTCAGCGCCGTCTTCAACTACACGGATACCGAGCTCAAGAACATCGAGAGCTCCGTGATTGACGACTTCCGGATTGCGACACTGGAACAGGGGCTCCCGAACGTCCGCTGGAACTTCGCGGTCAATCATGACGCCGACCGCTGGCGGCTGACGGGCCGCGTCAGCTACTTCGGCGCGTACTGGGACAGCGAAGACGGCAGGAATGCGACTGACGTGGACGCGGCGGGGGTCGCGGTCGCGTGGCTGTACCCGCCCTATTCCGGCAAGGCGCTGGTCGACGTGGAACTCGGCATTCCGTTCGGCAACGTCGAACTGGCGGTCGGAGCCGAGAACCTGCTGAACACCTACCCTGACGTCAATCCGTGGGGCGCCCACACGGTCGGCAACAACTACGGCCAGTTCTCGCCCTTCGGGTTCAACGGCACCTACTACTACACCCGCATCAGCTACGGTTGGGGCGGGTAGTCGCGCAACAAGACGTAGCTCCGGTCACTGCGAGTTGCCGCAGTGGCCGGAGTCTGCTCGCGGCCCTCCGCCCTGTGTCACGCGACCGTCATCACCGGCATCGTCGGCATGACGAATTCGTAGCCCGGGTGCCTGACGGTAAGCACGGGACAGGACGCCTTGCGGACAACCTTCTCGGCGACGCTGCCAAGCAGCATGTGCTTCACGGCCCCCCGGCCGTGGGTGCCCATCACGATCAGATCGATGCCGTTGCCGGCGGCGTACTGCAGGATCTCCATGAAGTCGTGGCCCACCGCGGTCACGCGTTCGACGGGGACGCCCTCGAGCCGGATCTCCGACAGCCGTTTCTCGGAGTCCGCCTCCCACGTCTTCAGCAGGTCGGGAATGACGAGGCCGGTCGCCTCCCCCGCCCAGCCCTGCGCCACCGGGTCGGGAACGACATGCAGCAGATGCACCTCCGCCCCAAACATCTGCGCCAGGTCCCGTGCGTAGTCCAGCGCATGCTGCGCCGTCTCACTGAAGTCGGTCGGCACCAGGATCCGTTCAAGCCTCATCATCCATCCTCCTGCGACACCCGGCAGCAGCGGGTCACCCGGGCGAATCCGCCCCGCATCCAGCATTGTACGCCGCCACCACCCGTCACCGAGGAGCCACCGTCGGCGCCATTGCGCGGGCTTCCTTGACCCACGTCGTGAAGGTGCGGCGGAGGTCGCCCAGAAAGCGGCCGAGGGCGTCAGGGTCGCCGATGTCGGAGAGGCGGTCGCTGACCTTGAAGGGAGGCTTGATCAACGCGACGCACGTGGTGGCGTGAATCCTCCGATCGAAGTTGGCGACGGCGATTGGCACGATCCACGGCTCGGGATCGACGCTTGCGGCGACGCGGAACGCACCGGGTTTGAACGGTCCGGGTGAATCCTCCGTCCAGTAACTGGTCCCCTCGGGGCTCAGGATCAAGTTGGTGCCGGCGTGGAGGTGCCGGGCGGCCGTCTCGTAGAAATCCTGCTGCCGTTCGTGGCGCTGTTCCCGGGTCTCGTCGAGTCGATCCGACTCGTGCGTGTAAACCGAGATGTGCCCCAGGCGATTGTAGTAGTCCTGGTGGCCGTATTCGGTGCCACGGCTGTGGCGGACGACGCGGATCCCGCTGTCGCCGTATTTCCGGTCGAGGATCATTGCACTGACGAAGTGCGAGTCGAGCGTCAACTGGAAGTTGTTCGGGAGCGTGTTGTGCTCGTGGTTCTTCAGGTGGTTGAAGATGAAGATCTGGCCGGGCCTGGACGGCAGGTGCTCCTCTCCCGCCAGGACATAGTGGATCTGGCGGAACGCCCGCTGGAAACCGCGCGCGCACAACTTGCGGACATCGGAGGGCGGCATCCTGGGCGGCGCATTGACGACGGCGTCGTAGACATTGCGAAGCGCTTCAAAGAAGTCGTGTTCGCGCTTGACGCCGCGCAGCATCTCCTGGCAAAGGCGGGCGAGATTCCGCTCGATCGCGATGTCGCTCGCCGTCATCCGGTCGAGGATCGTGAACGCGCTGCCCACCGTGAGCTGGCTGCCGAGCAGGTGCGGCAATTCGTGCAGCGGAGAATGGACGCTCAGTTGCGTGCAGGTCTGCTCGATCAGGTTGCCGACGGCCAGCTTTTCCTGTTCGAACCGGCGAGAGATGAACAGCGCGCGGGCGGCGCGGAGGCGGGTGGAGACGAGCCACAGGATGCGGCGAGCCAGGTCGCGCGCGAACGCGGGATCGTCCCGGAGCACCGGTTCGAGCTGCGCCGGATCGATCCGGTACACGGTGCAGTCCCGGACGGCGACAACGGTGGCGGCCTGCCGGTCGACGCCTCCCAGCCCGGCGAGCGCCACGATCGCCCCGGGGTCGGTCAGCGTGCGGAGCGCGAACGGTTCGACCGCGCCCGGGGGCCGGAAGTTGAGCGCGACGCGGCCGGTGGCCAGCACCCAGAGACCAGACGCCCGGTTGCCCTGCGCCACGATGGGCTCGCCGCGGCAGAAGTACCGGCTTTCGACGGTCTCGCCGATCGCCTTCAGGCGCGCTTCGTTGAACACCTCGAAGAAGGCGGAACGGCGAAGCAGATCGATGATCGGGGGTGGCGCGCGGTTGTAGGTTTCCTCTTCGCCCTCGTCCTGGAGCGCCCGGGCGAAATTCGCAGGCGTCTGCGAATAGGTGGTGAGCAGCGCGCGCATCTCCGCCAGGCGCTGGTAGCACTGGCGGAGGATCGGCTCGATCAGAGCCAGACCCGTGCGGGGATCGTCAGCGAAGAGCCGCCGGAGCGCGGCATGCTCGAAGCGGAGCGTCCGCACGGGGCGGGCCGCGATGACACTGGTGGCGTAGCGGCGGGGCGTCAGGAAGCCGGACCAGCCTATTGCGGTCCAGGGGTGGTCGCGACGGCCGACATCGAGGTCTTCGTTCCCTTCCTCCAGACGAATCCGATAGCGCACTTCGCCGTCGGCGAGCAGGTGGAGGTCTGTTGCCGGCGCGAACTGCTGGGTGACGATCTCGTCCGTGTCGAAGAAACGATCGTCAGCCAGCGCGGCAAGGCGGTCCCAGTCGGCGTCACGCGCGGCATCGAGCCAGCGCGACGCCGAGCGGAGATAGGCGGTACACTCGCGGCGTAGATCAGGCAATGCTCGCATGGCAGCGCCGCTCTTGGGCGCCCCTTATGCTATGCCGGCCGGGCATTCGCCGATGCGACCGAACCGATGGCCGAACCCGAAGCGACACCGATAGTCGACTCCGTCCGGGAGACGCGGCCGCCGATCACGCGACGCGGCGACTTTCGGCGATTCTGGCAGGAGACGCTGGAAGCGCTTGCGCGGACGGATCCGGACCCGCGGATCGGCGTCGCCGTGACTTCCACGGAGGGCGCCCGGATTGTTCCGGTGAAGTTCGCCTCGCTCGGCGGCTGCGACATTCAGGGTTTTCTGCTGGCCGGTGCGCCGGTTTCCGGGCCGGCGCGGGGCGCGCGGCCGGTGGTGATTACCTCCCACGGCTACAACTCGCAATGCAACCCGGTGCTGGAAGCGCGCCATACCGTCGCCTGCAACGCCGATCTCTTCTGCTTTGACGCGCGCGGCTTCGGCCTCTCCCGCGCCGCCTGCGATGTCGACCCCGACGGATACGTCCTCACCGGGATCACGGATCCCCGCCGGTCGATCCTCCGAGGGGCGGTCTGCGACTACATCCGGGCGGCGAAAGTGGCGCGGCAACTTGGCAGCGGCGAGGGCGGCATCGTGTTCCACGGCCGCAGCTTCGCCGGCGCGCTTGCGGTAGTGGCGCAGGCGATGTCAAGGATGGCGCGGTTCCTCGCGGTCGCGGTTCCGACGTTCGGCTGGGCCACCGGCCGCCGGCGCCTCGTGAAGGCGGGATCGGGGCACGAGATCAACCACTACCTGGAACGCCACCCATCCCACGAAGATACCGTGATGGAGACGCTCTCCTACTTCGACACGGTGAACGCCGCGGGCCGGATTGGCTGCCCGGCGATCGTCGGCGTCGGCCGGCAGGATGACGTGGTGCCGGCCGCCACCGTCTACGCCATCGCCAACCACATGTCCCCACCGCCCGAGATCGTCGAGTTGCCGGTGAGCCACTCCGAGGATCCCGACGAGCGTCACTGGACGCGCTTCGACGATCGCTGGACGGCCGAGGTAGCGGCGCTGCAGGCCGGTCGCGCCGCGGCGGGCGGACCGCATGCGCCGGATCAGTACTCGTCGTAACCTTCCGTCAACTCGATGTACGTGCCGGCAGGGTCAGTGAGGAACGCGATCTTCAGCTCGACGCTCTCGACCTCGCGGTACTCCACATCGAACTCGATCCCCATCGCGGACAGCTTCTCGCAGAACGCCTCGAGGTCATCGACCTCGAAGCCGATGTGATCGAGCGAACGGCCCCGCGTAGGCTCGGTCGGTTCGTCCGATCCCGCGAAGCTCATGTTCATCCCCGGGACGTCGGTCGTCGTCTGAATCCTGCCGCGTGGGCGGACCCGCAGATTGAAGACGCGTGCGTACCACTCGAGTAGCTCTTCGTGCCCCGGCGTCCAGAAATGGATGTGGTAACCGGCAATCGGCACATGCAGCGATGGATCCTCCTGCAGCTCCACCCAGACGCCGTCCGGCGCCATGACGTAGGCGTTCGTCATCCCCTCCGCGCCGGTGAACAGCTCTCCCGCCTCCATGCCGGCGGCGGTCCAGCGCTCGACGAACTCGGCCGTGTTGCGGACCTTGAAGCCGAAGTGATTCATGACCGAGCCCTGGGTCGGTCCGGTCGGTTCTCGTTCCGTCAGCGCAATCAGGAAGTTCGGCAGGCGAACCGCGGTGAGCGGCCCCTTCTGGACGACAGTGCCCCCGAACCAGTCGACCCAGATCCGTTTGTGCGCCTCGATGTCGGCGACGTTCAGGTGGACATGGCCGAAGGTGATCCCGTCGTCGTTCGGTGTCGCGAGCTGCGCCTCGACCGTGGACGTGAGGGTGACAGTGAGCACGAGGGTCGACGCGACGGTCAGCAGCGTTCTCATGGTGTCTCCATCCTGTGCACTGCGGCGGTATCCCGCCGGTATCCGGCGCTAGTGTATCGTGCCCGCATGAGACACATCATCCTTGTCGCGGCGGCCGCGCTGGCGGCGGCGGCGTGCGGCGGAGCGCCCGAAACGGATGCGGACCGGGATACACCTGCACCCGGAGCGAGTGCCGGCGCGGGGGGACCGGCGCTGTCGGAAGGGGGCGTCCCCCGTTACCGGGTGGATCCGTTCTGGCCGGCAGAGCTGCCGAACAACTGGATGCTGGGTCAGACGTCGGGGGTGGCGGTGGACGCCGAGGATCACGTCTGGCTGCTCCACCGGCCGGGAACGCTCGACGCGCGGCAGCGGGGCGAGGAGGGCATGTGCTGCACGCCGGCCCCGCCAGTGATCGAGTTCGCACCCGACGGCACGGTGCTGAGGTCGTGGGGCGGCCCCGAACCCGGCGCCGACTATCAGTGGCCCGAGAGCGAGCATGGCATCCACATCGACCACGAGGGCTACGTCTGGATAGGGGGCAATGCGACCGACGATGCGCACATCCTGAAGTTCACGAAGGACGGCGAGTTCGTCCTGCAGATCGGCCGCTACGGGGAGAGCGGCGGCAGCAATGACGAGGCCAACCTCGGACGTCCGGCGGACATCCGGGTGGATCCGGACGCCAACGAGGTGTACGTCGCCGACGGCTACGGCAACCGGCGCGTCGTGGTGTTCGATGCGACGACCGGCGCCTACCGGCGGCACTGGGGCGCGTACGGCGAACGGCCGGACGATATCGAGTTGCCGGCCTACGACCCGGAAGCCGAGCCGAGCCGCCACTTCCGTAGCCCGGTGCATGGCATCGCGCTGGCGAACGACGGCCTAGTGTACGTTGCGGACCGGACGAACAACCGGCTGCAGGTGTTCCAGCGGGACGGGACGTTCGTCCGGGAAGTGTTCATCCGGCCGGAGACGCTGGGCAGTGGATCGGCGAGCGGCGTGACGCTGTCCGTCGATCCGGCGCAGCGGTGGCTCTTCGTGCCCGACGGCACGAACAACGTGGTGTGGATCCTCGATCGTGAAACGCTGGAGGTGCAGGGACGGTTCGGCCGCCTGGGCAAGTACGCCGGCCAGTTCTATCGCCTGCACAACCTGGCGATGGACTCGCGCGGCAACCTCTACACGACGGAGGTCAACGTTGGCCAGCGCCTCCAGAAGTTCGACCTGATGTCGTCGGCGCGGTGACCGGCCGGGGGGAGCCAGGAAGCCGGGCGCCTGTACGGGCCGGTGCGCCGGCACCGGTCGCCGCACGGCAGGCGCCGCGAGCGCTTAGCGCTCGCGTTCGTCCTTTTCCTGTTCGCGGTCGAGGCGGAAGATGAACCAGAACACCGACGCGACCGCGCCCACCGCAATCATCACGATCGTCACCACGGTGAGGGCCGTGACGCTGCTGCCGAAGTCCACTGTGTCGTTTATCCTACCTGACCGATGTCCCGCGCGAGCCGACGGAAACGCCAGCACGAGCAGGCGCGGGCGCAGGCCGTCGCGCCGTCGGATGGCGGCGCCGGCTCGTTCGGCCTTCCGCTGCTGCTGACGCTCGCGCTCGTCGCGGTGTCGTTCGTCCCGCGGATCGCCGAGCAGGCGCTGCTCGCGATGTCGTTCCGAGGGGCGGCGGGAGTACTGCTCGCCTGGCAGGCGGGGCTCCTGGTCTGGCGCCGGCGGTGGAACTCCGAATCCGTTGGCGCGGGATGGGTGACGTCGCTTCGGCCACAGCACTACGTGCAGGCGGCCGTGCAGCTCTCGGTCTTCCTCTACTGGGGTTACTACTGGCCGCCGGTGTACGACTATGCCTGGCTGCTCGTCGGGCAACTGCTCTTCGCGTACGCCTTCGACCTGCTGCTCGCCTGGTCCCGAGACGAGCGCTACGTGCTCGGGTTCGGACCATTTCCCATCATTTTCTCGACGAACCTCTTCCTCTGGTTCCGCGACGACTGGTTCGCGCTGCAGTTCCTGATGATTGCGGTCGGCTTCCTCGGCAAGGCGTTCGTCCGGTGGGAGCGCGCCGGGCGGCGCGTCCACATCTTCAACCCGTCCGCCTTCTCGCTGGGGCTCTTCTCGGTCGCGCTGATCGCGAGCGGCTCGACGCCGATCACCTGGGGCGAAGAGATCGCGACCACGTTGACCCTTGCCCCGCGCATCTACCTGTTTCTGTTTCTTGCCGGCCTGGTGGTGATGTACGCCTTTTCCATCACCCTGGTAGCCGCGTCGGCGGCGATGGTGCTGTTCGGCCTGAGTGCGCTCTGGTCGGCCGCGACCGGCGTGCCGTACTTCATCGATTCGGAAATCCCGACCGCGGTTTTCCTCGGCCTGCACCTGCTCGTGACCGACCCGTCGACGTCGCCCCGCACGCCCATTGGCAAGACGATCTTCGGCGTCTTGTACGGGGCGTGCGTCTTCGGGTTGTACGCATTGTTGGGCGCCTTCGGCGTCCCGACGTTCTACGACAAGCTGCTTGGGGTGCCGTTGCTCAACCTGGGTGTGCGTCGGATCGACGCGCTCGTTGCGCGGATCGGGTCGCGGGCGCGGTTCGAGGCGATTGCCGCGCGGCTGGCGCGGCCCGCCGCCAACCTGACGCAGATGGCAGTCTGGATCGCCTTCTTCCTCACGATGACGGCGCTTGGTGCGACGGATGGCCGGCACCGGGGCGATGCCGTGCCGTTCTGGGAGCAGGCGTGCGCCGAGGGGCGGACGCAAGCCTGCGAACGGCTGGTGCAGATCGAGACGTCGTACTGCGCCGACGCCTCCGCGTGGGCATGCAACGAGCTGGGCCGGCACTACACGGACGGGACGATTGTTGCGGCCGACGCCGACCTGGCGCGGGGCTACTTCGGCCGCGCCTGCGAACTCCGCTTCCAGCCGGCGTGCCGCAACCTCCTGGATCGCGGCAGCCGGCACCGCGGACCGCCGAAGACGCTCGACCTGCGCCTCCTGCTGCGCGAAGGCGGCGCGAACCTGATGGAGATGCCCGAATCGGAGCTCTACGCCCGCGCCTGCGAACACGGCTGGACCTTTGCCTGCGGGGAGGCGCGGTAGCGTGCGTCGGGAGCTCCTGGCCCTGCTGATCGTTGGCGGCGTCGCCTGCCAGACTCCGACGGCGCCCGTCGGGCCGGCACTGCCGGCGGTTCTGGAGGGCTATCGTGCCGACGCCTGGTTCCTGCCGGACGATCCGCTGCTCGGCTTCATCGAGATCCCGGCCGGACCGTTCGTGATGGGCAGTGACCCGGCCGTCGACTCGCAGGCGTACGAGAACGAACGGTGGTCGCCGTCGGAGGCGCAGGGAACCGTCGATCTGGCCGCCTTCTATATCGGCCGCACGGAGGTGACGGTCGCGCAGTTCGCCGCCTACGCCGCGGCTGCCGGCACGAGCGTAGCCGAGGCATCGTTGCGGGGAACCGCGGATCATCCGGTGGCCAACGTCTCGTGGCCCGACGCGCTCGCCTACGCGCGGTGGCTGGAAACGACGCTCGGGGAGTGGTCCGGCACCCCGCCGGAACTGCGCCGGCGCCTGGAACAAGGCTGGCAGATAACGCTTCCGAGCGAAGCGCAATGGGAAAAGGCGGCGCGAGGCGCCGACGGCCGCATCTATCCCTGGGGTAACGCCTCACGGCGGGGCGCGGCCAACGATAACGGCGGCCCCGGCGCCGCGGTTGCGGCCGGCTCGATCGACTGCCTCGACTGCACGCACGGCCTGCGCGACATGGCGGGCAACGTCTGGGAACTGACCCGCAGCCCGTATCAGCCCTATCCCTACCGCGACAGCGACGATGCCGACGACCTGTCGGCAGACGCCCTCTACATCATGCGCGGCGGCTCGTTCAACGATCCGCCCGCCAACACGCGTGCCGCGGTCCGGGGAGGCGCCGACCCGGGCGCCCGGCGTCCCTTCATCGGCTTCCGCGTCGTCCTGACCGCCGACTGACCCGCGGGCGCACGCCGCGCCGGCTCCGACCGACAGTACCGGACTGCTATCCTTCCTCCATGTCACACCGCTGCTGGTTGATGAAATGCGAGCCGTCGGCCTACACCATCGACGACCTCGCCCGTGACGGACGAACCTGCTGGGAGGGCGTGCGCAACTTTCAGGCCCGCAACTTCATGCGGGACGATATGCAGGTGGGCGACGGAGTCCTCTTTTACGCGTCCAACGCCGAGCCGTCAGGCGTGACCGGTCTGGCCTCTATCTGCCGCACCGGCTATCCCGACCACTACGCGTGGCAGGACGGACACAAGTACTTCGACGCCCGCAGCACCGAGTCCGAACCGGTCTGGTACATGGTGGACATCGAGTTCGTCGAGCGCTTTCCCGAGACCATTCCGCTCGCCACCCTGAAGGCGACTCCCGGGCTGGAGCAAATGATGGTGACGAAGCGAGGGAGCCGCCTGTCCGTGCAGCCGGTCACCGAGCGGGAGTTCGACATCGTCTCCCGCCTCGGCCGCCGCACGGGTTGCTAGCGCGGCCCGATAGGTCGCCAACAGGCGACGCCTGGGCAAGTGGCGGCGCAGCCCGACCGGGGGCATTTAGCCGCCACCCCTGCCGCCACGTCTACCGGCCTCGCGCCGTTTGGCCTCTTCAATACGCTCGCGGACGTCATCCGCGACGGCAAGCACCTCAGCCGACGCACGAACCGGCTCGCCCGCAAGGCGGCCCAGGGCGACGACGAGCGGCGCCAACGCATCGGCCTTCCTGCTGTCCGCCGCCAGGATTCTGACGAGGTCACGCTCCGACGCACCGGCGGCGATCAAGATGGGCACACGCGCCAGCATCTCACGCAGCATCGGTTCATTGCCGACGACGAACGTGGCGCACACCGAGTGAAACACACTCAAGGCCGCCGCGTGCTCCTTTTGAACGATCAGCGCGTGTGTTCTGATCCACTTCACCCGCCACCGCAACAGTGCGGCCGCGTCGGGTTCATCGTCACTAACGGCGCCGAACCGATGATCGAATTCGTCGCTGGTCTGAAGGGCCTCCTCCGCGCGGCCGATTCGCACTTGTCGATCCCCCTTGAATAGCAGTGCTTCGGCAACCTGAACCTGAAGCTCCGGATCGTCGCTGGCGCCGTAGCGCGCAACCAGATCGTCGTAGGCGGCCAGCTCCGCCTCGGACTCGTCCCGCTGGCCGTGCGTGATGCCCTTGTTGAGCAGTGCCTTGGCAACCTGTACCTTGAACTCCGGCGCGTCGCGGTCGGCCAGCGCCCGCTCGATCCCCTCGCGAATAGCCGGCGATTCTGCCGCCTCCACACGCCACATGCCAACCATCTCAGGCAGTTCGTTGTCGTGGTAGAACACCGTCATGAACTGGATCAGGTTGCGTACCAGCCCTGCCTCGTCGCGTTCGCGTCGCAGCTTGTAGTAGATGCTGTAGAGACGTTCCGCCGCGGCGTACTTTCGCTTCCTGCCCGTTCCTTCCACGAGAACTGCGCCCCGGTCGACCAGCCGCGCGATCAGCGCTGATACGGTGCGCACGTCCATGCGAGCTCGCTCCGCAATCTCTTGTGCGCTCGACGCCTGCCAGAGGTCGATCACCGCGAGATAGACGCGGCGCTCGGTCTTGGCAATGTGCTCCAGATGGCTGCGGAAGTACTCCGTGTGGTCGTCGACCAGTGCCACCAGCTCTTCCAGAAGCTGGCGCAGTGACCGGTGCCGTGCGAACGTGGCGACGATGATCAACAGGCGGGGGTTACCACCGGTCAGAATCCGAAGTGGCGTGATCCCGCGGTTCGTCTGCGCGTCGCCGCTGACCATATTCCAGAGGCGTCGGCACGCATCGGTATCCAGCGGCTCCAGATCAACGCTGCGGAACAGCTCGAAGAACGGCTGCGTCGCATCATCCAGCCCTTTGAACCGACTGGCCGCGGTGGCGAGCAGCATGACTTGAGGCTCCGACTGTAGCGTCTGACGCAGCCGCCAGCCGAAGTCCTCGTCGACATCGCCGCACAGGGCTTGCAGGTTCTCGACCATGAGGACAAGCCTCCGGCCCAGCCGATCCGCCGCCTCCAGAACGGCCGCCTGCACACGCCCCGCAATATCGGAGTCGCGCCACCGAGCGATCAAATCGGCGTGCGTCGCTCGCAGCTCCCGTGATAACTCCGGATTGACGCTCGCTGTCGCGTTGGCGAGGTGGAACAATGCCTCTAGCCAGAAGTCGGCCAATGTGGCGATCTCCTGGCTCTCCTCCATGAACCGCACGGGAAACAGACGCTCGGAGAACACGCCGTCGGTCCGTAACTCCGCGCCGACGCGGGCCAGCAGCATGGTCTTTCCCCGGCCGCGCGGCGCGACGAGCAACACGTGCTGGCACGATGAGGAATCGATGTTGCCGCGTATGACCTCCAGTACCAGGTCGAGCTCCCGCTGCCTGACCACGAACTGCCTGATCACCTCGTCGTCCGACTGGAACGTGCCGGGATTGAACTTGCGGATCGGCCGGTCGAGTGCGTCGTTCGCCACTACCTCAGTCATCGTCGCCCCGCCGCTCCTCAAGGGGGGGTATGGTGGTCACGGAAGCGCGCCGACCACCAATCCTTCAGTAGCCGTGATGGGACCGAAACCCATCATCGCTGGCCTTGAGATAGCCGTCGTGCACCAGGACTTCGAGGACGTCCGCGATGTGACCTGGCGCATCGTCGACGACCGGTGTGTACAACTGTTCGAGGCAGCGTCGCGCCGACGGTGTGAACCGCTCCTGAATGGCTGCTTCAGCAAGGATCTCCATGGCGATGGTGTAGCTTTCGGCTTCGAGCGCCTCCCCGAGACGTGTTTCGTAGTGCACGAGATCGTTCTGCCCTGAAGGTCCGAGAAGGGCTGTGCGATAAACGTTGTCAACGTCTTCCATCGTCACCCTGTCCCGTCCGTGCATGAGGGCGAACTCCCGCAATCGCGCGAAGAAGGACTGCACATGGTGGGGGATGCCGGTCCCGAGCGCGTCGTACACGGCCTCTGCCACACCCTGCTCGACCGGCAATTCGTGACTTTCCGCCAGACGTTCGAAACACGTGACACTGGCGTGGCGGTCCCAGGGTCCCAGGCGCAGGGGATCGAGATGGTTGATGCGGTCCGGGATGCCGAGCCTTTGCACCAGGGGTTTGAGGCCGATGCTGCCGGAAACGATGAGGACCAGGGAATCGGCGCCAAGCCCCTGAACGATGCCGCGCAGCCAACTCAGGAACTCGTCGACCCGCTGGGCGCCGTCGTCCTGACCGAGCATGCGCTTGAGGAATATCGGCAGTTCGTCGATGACGAGAAGGACCGGCTGGTCGTGCCCGGCACAGTCACCGATGAACCGCTCACCGTAGTGACGCCAGTTGCCGGCGCTCAGGCCGGCGCGAATCCTGATGCGAAAGTCGAGCGCGCCAACCTCCTCGACGTTCTCCTTGAACCAGCGTTGCATCTCGGTTGCGAGGCGCGCGGCGACAGGTCGGACCGGATCACCGCCTCTGCGATGTCGGCGATCACATCCTCTGCGCAGGTCGCGCCCTCGACATCGGGTGAAGAGGAAGACAGGGAAACGCTTTAGTTGTCAACAAACGCGTTATTTTAGGCGGGCAGCTACAGAGACTTGACGCGCCACGAGATCTTCCGGCCTAACGCGACCAGCGCCGAGAACGCCCGGGGGCGCGAACCGGACAGGCTCGCAAGCTGGTTCTTGCCAGCTAACTCAACCACGAAGAAGGTCCGTCCAGCCGACCAGGAGGCCGGCGCACCAGCGTCAGTTGTTCGACGGCATGCGGCTGAAGGCCTTGAGGACTTCCCCCGTGAGTGCCCAGCGGTCGAAGCCCTGCCGGCCCCAGTCGAGGCCCCGGCGGACGATCACCAGATCGTGCGACGGAACGATGACGACGAACTGGCCACGGTTGCCCGAGGTCGAGTAGGCATCTGCCGGCACTTCGCCCTTGCGGTCGTCGGGCACGAGCCAGAACTGGCCGCCGTAGAAGTTGCCGGTCCGCGCGGTTGCCGGCGCCGGGGTGCGGACGAAGTCGATCCACGCTTCCGAGATCAGCCGCTCGCCGTTCCAGACGCCGCCGTTCAGATACAGCAGGCCGAAGCGGGCGAGGTCGCGCGCGTTCGTGTAGACCTGGCTGCTCAGGACGAAGTCTCCGAAGCGGTCGGTGCTGACCAGCGTGTTGCGCATCCCGATCCGGTCCAGCAACCGGCGGCGCGGGAACTCGCTGTAGGTCTTCGCGTCACCCAGGGCGTGCTTCAGCGCATAGACGCCCAACAGCGTGTCGTAGTTCTCGTAGTCCCAGTAGGTGCCCGGCTCGCGTATCACGGCGCGGCTGCGCGCCCCCTTAACGGAGCTGGCGCCCGCCCAGTACGACAGCCCCGATCCGATGGCGTACTCCAGGCCGCTGTTGTCCACGGTCATCAGACCACTCGACATGTTCAGCACGTGGCGGAGCGTGATCGCGCGGCGCGGGTCGTGCTCGGCTCCGGCGACATCCGGAAAGAAGCGGTAGCCGAGCGGCGCGTCGAGGTCGAGCAGCCCGTCGTCGACACCCATCCCGATCAGCGTGGAGGCGATGCTCTTCGCGGTCGACCAGGTGCGCGTCCGCGTGTTCATGTCGACGCCATCGGCGTAGCGCTCGTGAACGACCTGGCCGCGATGCACGACGAGCAGGCTGAGCGTCACCTGGTGGGGTGTGTCGCGCTCGAACGACCAGTTCGATGCGGCGTCGAGCGCCGCCTCATCGATGTACTCCGGCATTGCCGCATCGCTCAGCAAGTCGCCGTCCGGCCACCCAATCGCGGCCGGATCGCCCGGCGGCGGCGGCAGTTCCAGAATCGGCAGCGAATCGATGTCGGCCAGCGTCTGATCCGGCGCCATGATCACGCAGCCCACCCCCTCGCGAAACGCGGCGGTCATCGCCGGCGCGGCGCCGTTCGGATCGCCGATGGTGACGGCGCGACGGTCCTGGTGCACCTGGTAGTCCCCGCCCGCCGGGGTCCCGATATGGTTGCCCCGAAAGAACGCCAACTCCTGCGCGAAGACCTGCTCCAGCGTCCGGTTCGACGTGAAGAGCCCGTTGCACATGAAGATCGCCTGCTGGCCGTGGCGGACCATCTGCCGCTGCACCTGCCAGTAGTCGTAGGTCTCCTCCTGCCCACCCTGCTGCGCGCCGATCGGCGCGGCGATGGCGAACGCCAGAGCGGCGGCGCAGGCGGTGACGGTCAAGAGTCTCGGTATGGTCAGCGTCATCGGTCGTCTCCCTCAGTAGTCCGAGGCGCGCAGCGAAACGCGGATGATCTCGCGGTCGTTCCGGTGGACGATGTGGCCGTTGGCGTAGGCCGGATGCGACCAGTTCACGACGCGGGCGGCGATCCGGCCGTGCGGCGTCCGCGTGCCGGACCGGGAAGTGGGCTCGATGAGCCGCGTCCGGTCCAGTTCAACGTAACCCTCCGGCGTGAACTGCGCCAGGATCAGATAGCCCTCTTCGTTGTTCACGAGCCAGCGGTCCCCGTGCTGCACGATGAACGCGGTGCTCCAGCGCGCCTGCGGTGTCAGGTCGGGGCTCATCCAGAGGCGCTGCCCCGTCCGCGCGTCGAGCGCGCGCAGCTCGCCGTAGCTGTCGAGGCCATAGACGTAGTCACCGACGACGACCGGCGTCGTCACCATCGCGTGGATCGTGTCGGTTTCGCCCGGCAGCTCGCTTCGGCTCTGCCCCTGCCAAAGGTGGGTCGCGGCGGGACGGTCCTGACTGAGGCGCACCATCATCGACCCGTTGAAAAGCTGTGAGACCAGCAGGTAGTCGCCGCTCCGGACCGGCGTCGCCACGGTGAGGCCCATCGACACCTCCCACGGCTGCTCCCAGTAGAGCGCGCCCGTCTCCGGATCGAGCGAGGCGAGCGCCTGCGGGTGCCAGACGATGAGCTGCCGGACCCCTCCGGCCTCGTAGATGATCGGCTGCGCATAGCCCATCTCGGTGCCGGTCTCGATAGCGCGCCAGATCTCGTCGCCGGTGTGCTTGTTGAACGCCACGACCAGCGCGTCCGGCTCGCCGCCGACCACCGTGATGAGACGGTCGCCGTCGACCAGCGGCGAACTGACGATTCCCCAGACCGGGACGCTCGTGTCGTACTCCGCGACGTAGTCCTTCTGCCAGAGAACCTCGCCGGTCTCGACGTCAAAGCAGAAGAGCCGCCCGGTTGCGCCGACGATGTAGACACGGTCGCCGTCGACGGTGGGCGTGGCGCGCGGTCCGATCGCGTAGGCGACCGACAGCATCCGATAGCCGGTCTCCCATTCGTGCGTCCAGAGGATCGCTCCCGTTTCCTCGTCGAGCGCGAGCGCGCGCTCGGTGCCGTCCAGCGTGCGCGACTCCGGATCCTCCAGCCAGTCAGTAATGAAGATGCGACCGTCGGCGACGGCCGGGCCGGAGTAGCCGGAACGGATCGGCGTACGCCAGCGGACGAGCAGCTCGTCCGGAAGATCATCGACGATGCCGGTCTCGGTCCAGACGCCGAGGCGGCCGGCGCCGCGCCATTCCGGCCAGTCCTCGGCTGCCAGCGATACGGTCGCCAGGGCGGCGACCGCCGTGCACACGGCCGCCGTCAGTCGGACGCGGCTAGCGGCCCGCTGCCGCATCCGCCGCGGCCTCCGCCTCGCGCGCGCCCGCCAGGATGTTGTAGAGGCCGTAGTTCCCCTCGTGGCAGGCATACTCGAAGATCGGGAGATCGTTCTTGACCATTGGCAACCGGTAGGTCCAGGGCCGATCCCACGCTTTCGGATCCTCGACCGTCACCTCGTACATCAGCATCCCGTCAGAAACGCGCGTGAAGCGCTCGATCAGGTGGAGGTCGGGGGTGGTGACGCCGGCACGGAAACTCGTTTCGCGCAGGAAGTTCGTGGTCTCGACGACGAGCGTGTCGCCCTCCCAGCGCCCGCGGGAGTCGCCCATCCACTGCCGCAGACTCTCGGACACATGCGGCCGGCCGTCGAGCGGAACGACGCGCGAGCTGTGGACCATCTCGTTCAGCAGGACGACATGGTCGGGGGTCTGCACGATCTGGACGTTCTGGTTGTAGCCGCCCGGTGTCATCGGCGGGCCGGTGTTGAAGCCAAGGATGCAGCGAACCGCGTGCCCGCCGGGGCCCAGATCCTCGACGAAGCCGCCGTAGGTCGGCACGTGGCGGTTCGTGCCCTCGCGCGCCCGCTCCATCTCCGCCCGTCTTGCCGCGGCCGCCTCATTCAGAGGCGGAACACGCCCGTTGGGCGGATCGATGACAAGCGACGTCTGGTTCGTCGCGCTCACGGCATTACCCGGATCGAACCAGAACTGGTTGTAGTTGCCGACGATGTCGGCCGGCTCCTGATCGTCCCGGATCTCGAAGAAGGCGAGGCGCTCCGCCTCGAACTCCGCCGCCTCTTCCTCGGTCCAGGTCGCCTGATCGGCCAGTTCCTCCGGCCGTTCGAACGGGGTGAGGGTCCGGAAGTCCCAAACGCCGTTCAGGTCCGGCGCGCCCCACGGAGTGCGCGGCGCCTCCGCTGCATCCTGCGCCAATCCCACGCCGGGCGCGCCCACCGCCAGCCCGACCATTACGACAACCGCCGCCACGCACAGCCGACCGGTCATGTTGGTACCCTCCATCCCGGATACACGTCACCAGGCTGCCCCATCCTACCGCCGTTGGCGGTGAAACGCTATAGTCGGATCATGATCATGACCACGACGCCCGGCATTGAGGGCAAGACTATTCGACAGTACCACGGCATCGTCACCGGCGAAGCAATCGTCGGCGCGAACATCTTCAAGGACTTCTTCGCTGGCATTCGCGACATCGTTGGCGGGCGTTCCGCCGCCTACGAGAAGGAACTGAACAAGGCGCGGGAGATCGCCATGAAGGAGCTGGGCGAGAAGGCGGCGCGCCAAGGGGGCAACGCGGTCATCGGCATCGACCTCGACTACGAGGTGGTAGGACAGGGCGGCAGCATGCTGATGGTCTCGGTCAGCGGCACCGCCGTCACCGTCGCGTAGCCGCTCGACCGCGCCACCCCGGCGCCGGCGTCAATCCGCCACGAAGTTACCGCCCGATCACCAGCGTCACCGCCCGGTCACCAGATGGCGCAGGCGGCGAACGCCTTCGCTGGCCGGGCCGATGACCGGCGCGTCTCGCACCGCGGCGGCGGCCGGCAAAGTCCGCTCCATGGAGAACTGAGCGAAGAGGACCACCGTTCCCGCCGGTATGGCGCGGACCGCATCGACGAGCAGCCGGTCGTGCTGTTCCGGATTGCCGGCAAGCAGGCCATCCATGGCGTCCGGGACGTGTTCGGTGGTGACCCGCACGTCGACGGACTGCGTGGCCGCCTCCGCCTGCAGGGCCTCCGCAAGAAACGGGGCAGAGGCCGGGGCGGTGGACACGATGTGGAGAGGGTGGTCCAACGCGAGGCCAAGTGCGCGCTCGATGATGCCCTCGAAGCTGGTGGCGACCGGGACGCTGACGTTCCTGCGCGATGCCTTGGCGAATTCGCCGAAGAACGAGCCCGTGACGATAATCGCCCGGGCTCCGGTCGACGCGCTGTACCGGATTAGCTGGTCGATGCGGGCGCCGGTTTCGGCATCGTCAATCGTGCCGGCATTCCGGTCGAGATAGAGCGAACCGTCGAGCAGGTGCGCCACCTCAGCTTCCGGCCACATCCTGGCGAACGCGTCATCCGTGGTCGGGATGCTGTTCGGCAGGGCGTGGACGGCGCCTATCCGGTAGCGTCGCTGCGCCATCAGTCGATGGCGAAGCAATAGAACAGACCAGCCCCTCCCGTGGCGACCAGGTTCTCCTGGCTGCAGCCTCGGCTGGGGTGCGTCGAGTTCCAACTGCTATTGCCGCCGCCCTGCCGGTCGGAGTGGCCTACCTGCGCGGAACCCTCCCCGTTGCTGGTCCAGTTGTTGCAGGTGCGGTCCTCGCCGGCCGGGAATGCGGTGCCGTCGGCGCGCGTGCCGGTAAGAATGTCGTGCTGGTTCGGCGAATCGCCGACGCCGTTCACCGGGTCGCCCTGCTCGGTGAGTGCGATCATCTTGCCGATGGCGTTACCGATTCTCGCCTGGTCGAGCGTGTCGCCGTGCAGCCAACCGAGGTCGGTCGCGATCTGCCGGCGCGTGTCGTGTGAATGCCACGGGCCGTCGCCGATCCGGTCGCGCGCGTTGACCGCGTTAGGGCCCTGCGTGCTCAAGTAGGCACGCCAGGTCTTGCCGCCGGCGCCCACCGCCGCGGCCAGGCTCTGGCAGTGCGCGTCCGCCCCTTCGAGTCCACCCAGGTTGGCGCCGTCACCCAGACCTCGGCTGGTGACAAAGAAGGTCATCTCCGCGTCCTGCGCCGCGACCGGCGCCGGCGAGACGAATCCCGCCGCTACCGCCATCCCGATGGTCAGACCGGCCACGATCCCGGGCCGTCGCCGATGTTGCACAGTCATTTTTGTCCTCCGCTACTTCGCCAGTGGATCGGGCCGCATCTGGAATTTCACTACCTTCGGCAGGACGCCCTCCCCGCCTTCGCCAACCCCGCCCTCGATATGCCAGGTGGCGTAGGTCGAGAAGCTGGCCCAGTAGCCCTTTCCCTTCCAGCCGGCGTCCGGATCATCGATCCGGCCGTTGCCGGAACGCGGGAAGAAGCCGAGTGGATACGGCACCCGCAACGTGACGTACTCCCCGAGATTGGGAGAGTAGACCTCCATCGCGTCGGTGTTCACCGAACCGTAGATCGGAGCGTCGTCACCGAGACCCAGCGTGTCGTGGAAGTCCATGTGGGCCAGGTAGCTCTCGTTCGCGTGGTAGAACGAGTCGCCGTAGGTGGGGTCGTCCTTGCGCCGGTACGACCACCCTTCGGGGCAGCTCTGCCCTGTCGCCTGCGGATCGGCGGTCGAATCGCACAGCGTGCGATCGAAGCTCGAGAAGTGACCGCTGACGCGCCAGTTCTGCCAGGCGACACCGCCGCCGGTCACTTCCACGCCGCCGGAGCCGATGACGTCCGGCATCCGGTCGGGCGGCGGCTCGTAGAACTCCGCGTTGCAGGTCTCGGGCGGGTTGTCGCCCTTCTCGATCCGGACCAGACGCCGGTCGCCCCGGCCAATCCCGGAGCACCAGATACTCCCGTCGGAGTGGCTCACGGCCACCGAATAGCAGCCGAAGTTGATCCGGTGATCCCGGCCCGCCATCACCGCCTCGTCGGGCTCGGTCCATTGCCCGATGCGTCCGTCGCCGTTCGTGTCGATCACTGCCGGGCACCAACCCTGCGACGCCTCGGCGTCGTGCGTCTCGTCCCAGGTGTCGATGTCGATCCAGCCGACCGCGCCGGTCTGGCCAAAGTACAGGAAGTTGTCGTCACTGAGCTGGTTGTGATCGGCGTTGAAGCAGGTGTCGATGTGCTCCCACTCCTCCGTCTCGAGGTTGTAGACCGATACCTGCCGGCCCGACCGTTCCAGGGGGTAGTTGGCCGCGAACGGATTGTCCTCCGACGTACAGAAGGCCGGCTGCGCCTCCGGATCGCGCTGCCGGGTCGCCATCCACACGCGTCCGTCGGCGTCGATGGCGGAACTCCGGACGTCGGCCCGGCGCGCCCACATGCTCTCGCCGTAATGCGGCGAGCGGGTGGGCGACGCATTGAACCCCTGCACGAGCGGCGGCGCGTCGGATGGGACCTCGACGTTCCACGCCCGGTGCTCCACCGGGTCGACGATGGTCAGCAAATCGGTCATCTCGGCCACGCCGACGACGGGGCCGTTCGCATTGACCGTCCCGTCACGGATATCGGCCGCGGCCATGTCGCTCCGCCCGTCAATCTCGGAACCCCAGTCCCAGAGCGTGATCACGAGGTTCCGCTCCGCCCCCTCGGGCCGGGGCGGCGGCTCGGTCGGCGCGGCGCCCTCGGCGATGCGATCCGTCCAGTCCGCGAGCGCCTGCCGCATGTCGCCGAGGTCCCGGAACTGTTGCGCCATGCCGGGGCCCGACGGTCCGATCGCGGTCCGCCGCGTCCAGATGTCGAGCGTCGATCCGCCACGGCCTCGCACAACCGGCAGAATCTCGCGGGTCGCCTTGTTGCCGACCTGGTGGCAGTCGTAACACACCTTCATGGTCAGCGCGAACTCGAGCTGGTCCGCCTCGTTGTCGGGCGGGTCGATCATGGTCAACCACCACGCGGCGGGATAGACCTGCGCCGCCGCGCGGGCATCCGGCGCCACCGAGGCCTCGAGATCGGCCGCCTGCCCGGGCTGGGCAGCGACGGGATCCGAGTCGAGCAGCCCGTAGCCCCGGACCCACACCTGATAGCTCGCATCCGGCAGATCGGGCACGACGTAGCGCCCCTGATCGTCCGTCACGACGATACGCGCGAAGCCTGTGGGCAGATCCGAGGTCTGGGCGATCACCCAGACGCCTGCTTCGGGACCATTCCCGCTCGTGACCACCCCACCGATATCGTCGGCGTCGAGATCGACCGAACCCTGTGCTCCGACCCAGGTCAGGGAACCGGCCATCACGCCGGCCACCGCCAGGGCCATCCACCAACCGTGTCCCTGTCGTGTCATCGCTTGCTCCCTGGAAAGGCCGTGAGCTACCGCCCGGGACTATGTGCAGACATCGCCAAGATACCCGCCGCCACCACAGTAACTGGAGTCCTGCAACTGTAGCACGATGCCATCCGGATCCGTGAAGTAGAGCTCCGGGGTGCCTTCCGACGCTCCGCCGCGGTCCGGCATCCGCATCGTGACGTAGGTCTCGAGGGGCCCGGGCGGGCCCTCGGCCCCGTCCGGGCGCGGCCGGATCCCGTACGACTCGAGCGCCGCCATCACCTCCTCGTGCTGGAAGTTGTCCATCGCGAGACTGGCATGATGAATGCGCGCCTCGCCCGGCCCCTGCGCCAGCGCGAGGAACTGGTTGCCGGCGCCCACCGAAAGCAGCGGCAGGGCTCCCTGGTGCCGCGTGATCGGCATGCCGAACAGTTCCTGGTAGAACGCGATCGAACGTTGCTGATCACCGACGAACACCGTGAAGTGGTTGATCTCCCGGAGTGCAATCAGCCCCTCCGACGGAGCCGGCTCGGGCGATTCGCACAGCTCGCCCAGCAAGCCCGCGCCGCCGCAGTAGGTATTGTCCTGTAGCTGCACCACGACACCGTCCGGATCGGCAATGTAGAGTTCCGGCGTTCCGTCGGGATGGCCTCCGAAATCCGCGCCGCGCATCCGGACCCGGACGGTGCCCGGGCCCGCCTCGGCCGGCGTGGCCACTCGGGTCACGCCATGCTCGCCGAGAATGCTGACCAGACGGTCGGCGTCGAAGTTATCGACGGTAAGACAAGTGTGGTTGATGTGCGGTCGCGAGTCCGGCTGGCCGCCACCAAGCGCGATGAACTGCGGACCGTCGCCGACGCGCAGGATCAACGTGTTCGCCTGGCGGGCGGCGATCGTCAGCCCGAAGAGGCCCTGATAGAACTCCAGGGACCGGCCGAGGTCGGTGACGGTCAGCGTCATGTGATTCCAGGCGTTGACCGGGATCGGCGGCCCGGCAGGCGGCGCGTCGGGCGCCGCGGTCGCGCCCTCGGCAGGCGCGTCAGTCTCGGGTTGGCCGCCGCAACCGACGAGCGCGGGGGTGGCGACGGCGGCGAGGGAACCGGCAAGGAATGTGCGTCGGGTCAGCATGAGCCGGATTATAGTCGCGGCCTTGCGGTTGCCGAACGCCTGGTTGCGGCACCGACCACCGCTCTCGCACGGCTCGCGAGCTATTCGTAGTAGCGCTTGTACATGCCGCGACGGAAGATCCAGCCGCCGAGGGGACCGAGCCAGCCGAGGACGTGGTACATCCAGCCGAGGTCCATCATCTCGATCAGGTTGCCGTCCATGTCCTTCGCGAAAAAGAACCAGTGGCCGCGCGGGGACCGCTCGGGCCGGCTGACGCACTCGACGCCCTTGGACGCCAGATAGTCGTGCCAGCGGTGAATGCCGCGGATATTGAACGCGATGTGGGTGATGCCGATCCGGTTCCAGGGGACCTCGATACGCGCCTGCTGCGGCTGGAACTCGAAGATCTCGATGACGCCGCCGCCCGGAACGCGGATCCAGCCCACCTTGCAGCTTGGCGCGTCGACGTCGGCGCCGACGCCGAAGAAGCTCTTCACCCGCTCCGGCGGCTGATCCGCGACGCCGACCAGCGGGCAGCGGAACACGTCCCAGTAAAAACGGACGGCGGCGTTGAAGTTGCGGACCGTGATGCCGGCGTGGCTGAAGGATCGGGCTCTCATCGGATGGTCTCCGGCGTGATCTCCTGATCGGAGCTCCTCGGTGCGACGTGCTGATTCTCCCACTCGCCGGCGCCCATCATGTAGAGGTCCGGCCGGGTGGCGCATCCCAGCTCCGTCTCCGCGATGTGGTCGGCCACGCGGAGGGCGTTCGCGGCGATCGTGAGCCCCGGGTTGACGGCGGCGGACGACGGGAAGCACGAAGCATCCACGACGAAGAGGTTCTCCACCTCGTGCGCCCGGCAAAACGGATCGAGCACCGACCTGGCCGGATCCGTCCCGAAGCAAGCGGTTCCGCACTGGTGCGTGGTGTTCTGCGCACCCAGCGATCGGCCGACGACGATCGGATAGCCGAGACGGCGGAGGATCCGGCGCATCTCCCGAACGAGACGCCGATGCGCGGCCAGGTTGGTCGGCCGGTAGGTCAGCCGGATCCGTCCGTCCGGCTCCAGCGTGACGCGGTTGTCGTCGCGCGGCAGGTCCTCCGTCATCGCCAACCAGTCGAAGCCGCGCTGCAACCAGAGCCGGAGCATCCCGTGCGGGATCCGCGGCTCGACGTAGTGGACCTGCTCCGGATGCGTCCGGCCCTGGGTCTGCAGCTGGCCGAGCGGAAACCCGCCGTCGGGTCCGTGCAGGTAGTAATCGTTGATCGCCACCGTCTTCTGGAACACCGCGCGGTTGTTCCGGAACGGCGACCAGCCCTGCATCATGGTGGCGACGTGCGCCATGTAGCGCCGGCCGACCAGACCGGAACCGTTGCCGAGGCCGTTGGCGTGCCGGTCGTTCGCGGAACGCAAAAGCAGCGCCGCAGAGTTCACGGCGCCGCACGCGACGACGACGACCGGCGCCGCATAGCGTTCCGTCACCCCATTCCGGTCCACCTCGACCGCCGCCACCCGCCGTCCCAACGGATCGGTCAGGAGCCGCCGGGCGCGGGCGCGAGTCAGGACGCAGACCGTTCCGAGCGCTGCCGCCGGCCGGACGCCGCACTGCTCCGCTTCCGCCTTCGCACCGAGGTAGCAGGGGAACGAGTTGCACGTGTTGCAAAGGATGCAGTGGGTTCCGGGAGACGACAGGCCGAGCGGCAACGGCGACGGGTGGAGCCCCATCCCGCGCAGCCGCTCGATCAGCGGCTCAACGTACGGATCATGGGGCACCGGCGGGTACGGGTAGGCGTCGCGCGGCGGTTCGGTCGGATCCGCGCCGGCTGCGCCATGCACGAGGTAGCATCGCTCGGCCCGGTCGTAGTACGGCGCCAGCGTGGCGTAGTCGATGGGCCAGGCCGGCGAGACGCCGTCGACGTGTTCGATTTCGCCGAAGTCCTCCGCGCGCATCCGGAACAGGACGGCGCCCCAGAACTTCGAGTTGCCGCCGACGCAGTAGTGCATGTAGGGCCGGAACGCGCGGCCGTCGCCGTCCCGCCAGCGCTCGTCGGCGCGGTAGCGGAGATCCCTCCAGACCGCCTCCGGGCTCCAGTTCGCTTCCTCGCGCGGGACGAAGTCGCCCCGTTCAAGGATCAGGATGCGTGCCCCGGTGGTCGCCAGCGCGCGGGCGAGCGTGCCGCCACCCACGCCGCTGCCCACGACGATGACGTCCCACTCCCCCGCTGGCGGATCACTCTGCGTCTGCGTGACCATCATCGCCCGGCCCGTTTGCCTCCGCGCTGTCCGCCGTAGCGGCGATCTGTTCCATGATGCGTTGGTCCGCCATCGCCGTTTCCAGACTCATCGCGGGCGGCCGCCCGCCGGCGGTCGCGTCGGCGAAGTCGCGGTACATCGCACGGTAGCCCCGGATGTCCCGGAACCCGGGAAAGATCAACTCCGGGCGGCGCGCGCGACGGCCCCGCACCAGCACCGCCGCGCCGTTCGATTCGAACGAGACGATTCCGTCGCGTCCGAACAGTTTCGACAGCCGCAGCCCGCGCAGCAGCGACGGCACCTCGCGCGAGTAATAGAGCGTTCCACCCGCCCCGGTGTCGTACCGAAACGCGGCGAGCAGCGACTTGGCGCGGCGGTCCGGCCCCTCGCGCCCGCCTGGCGGCCGGATGCCCCATGCCCTTGTGATGCGCGGCCCCAGGCAGTTCGCCAGGTGCAGCCAGTGGATCCCCTCCTCGAAGAAGGCGTCGCCGCCCGCCGTGGTCTCGTCGTTGCGCCAGTCGCCGGCCGACTTCAGGCGGCGCACCAGGGTGGTGAAGTGCGCCATCAGCAGATCGCCGATCGCGCCGTCCGCCAGGAGGCGGCGGAGGCAGACGGCAAGCGGCTTGTAATGATCGTTCTCGCCGACGATCACGGTGCGGCCCGCGCGGTCGCGCGCCGCAACGACCCGCTCGTAATCCGCCATCCGCGGGAACGCGGGTTTCTCAACGAGAACATGCTTGCCGGCGTCGAGGGCGGCCAGCGTCCACTCCAGATGGAAGCGGGGCGGCATGGCGACCACCACCGCGTCGACGGCCGGATCGTCAATCGCCGCGCGATAGTCGCCGTAGGCAAGAGCCCCGCCGTAACGCGCGCGGTAGCGTTCCGCCCTGGCGCGATCACGGCTGGCGTAAGCGGGAACGAACCACTCGCGCAGCCGCCGCAGGTGCGCGCCATGGACACCGCTAATGAAACCGCAGCCGAGGAACGCGACGGTGAGCGGCGATGCCACGATGCTCGCGCGCGGCGCGTCAGTTCAGGCCGCGGCGGACCAGCAACGGCCGGACATCCGGCTCCGCCCCCCGAAATGCGCGGTAGAGGTCGAGCGCCTCGACGCTGCCGCCCTTCGAAAGGAGGGTCTCCCGGAAGTGGTCGCCGTTCTCGCGCCGCAGCCCGCCGTTCTCCTTGAACCACTCGACCGAGTCCGCGTCCAGCACCTCGCTCCAGATGTAGGAGTAGTAGCCGGCCGAGTATCCGCTGCTCCAGATGTGCGAAAAGTAGGTGCTGCGGTACCGCGGCGGCACTGCTTCCAGCGCCACGCCCGCCGCCGCGAGGGCGGCTGCCTCGAATGCGTCGACCTCGGCGGCCTCCGGCACTTCGTCGGCGGTGATCTGGTGCCATGCCTGATCAAGCAGCGATGCCGCGAGGTACTCGGTGGTGGCGAAGCCCTGATTGAACGTCTGCGTCGCGAGCACTTTCTCCAGCAGGTCAGCGGGCATCGGCTCGCCCGTCTCGTAGTGGACCGCGTAGTTCTCCAGCACCTCCGGCCAGATGGCCCACATCTCGTTCACCTGCGACGGGTACTCCACGAAATCGCGGGGTACCGACGTGCCGGCGAAATACGGGTACTCGACGTTCGAGAAGAAGCCGTGCAGCGCGTGACCGAACTCGTGGAATGCGGTCTCCACCTCGTCGAAAGTCAGCAAGGTCGCCTCGCCGTCCGGCGGCTTCGGGATGTTCAGATGGTTCCCCACCACCGGCAACGTCTCCAGCAGGTGCGACTGCGAGACATAGGCGTTCATCCAGGCACCGCCCCGCTTCGAGGGCCGGGCGTAGAAATCACCCAGGAAGAGGCCGAGCGGCGAACCGTCGGCATCGAACACTTCCCAGATGCGGACATCGGGATGATAGGTCGGCAGGTTCGGCCGCTCTTCGAACGTGAGTCCGTAAAGCTGGTTCGCGGCAAAGAAAATGCCGTTCTCGATCACGTTGTTCAGCTCGAAGTAAGGCCGCAACTGCTCGGCATCGAAAGCGTAGCGCTCCGCGCGCACCTTCTCGGTGTAGAACGACCAGTCCCACGCCGCCAGTTCGCCCGCGTCGCCCAGCATGGCCTGCAGATCCGCCGCCTCCCGCTCCGCGTTGGCGACCGCCGGAGGGGTGAGGCTCGCGAGCCGTTCGTTCACCGCGTCGACCGTCTGGGCGGTCTGCCGCTCCAGAATGTAGGCGGCGTGATTCGGGTAGCCCAGCATCACCGCGCGCTCGGCCCGAAGGCGCGCCATCGTCGTGATCACTTCACGGTTGTCGTAGTCGCCGCCCGACAGGTTGCGGGCGAGGGATGCCTGCGTGATTCGCTCGCGCAGGCCGCGATCCTCCAGTGTGGCCAGAGCCGGCTGGCCGCTCGTGTTGAGGAGCGGGATAACGAACTTGCCTTCCATGTCGCGGGCCGCCGCCGCTGCTTCGGCCGCCGCCACCTGATCGTCCGGCAGGCCGGCCAGCTCCTCGCGGGTGTCCACGACGACGGCGGAGGCATTCACCTCGTCGAGCACATTCTGCGAGAAGGTCGTGGAAAGCGACGCCAGCTCGGCATTAATGGCCTCGATCCGCTCCTTTTGCGCGTCGTCCAGCAGCGCGCCGGCTCGCACGAAGTCGGTGTAGTACTCCTCGATCAGGCGACGCGACTCGGCGTCGAGGTCGAGCGTGTCACGTTCCTCGTACAACGCCCGCACGCGGGCGAAGAGGTCGCTGTTCAGGAGGATGGCGTCGGTGTGCGCGGCAAGTCTCGGCGCCACCTCGCTTCGCACCGCATCCATCGCGTCGTTGGTGTGCGCGGACGACAGGCCGAAGAAAACCGTGGCGACCCGGTCGAGCAGGCGGCCGGAGCGCTCCATCGCGACAATCGTGTTCTCGAACGTCGGCGGGTCGGATTGCGTCGCGATCGCCTCGATCTCGGCAAGCTGCTCCGCCATCCCCTGCTCGAACGCCGGCTGATAGTGCGCGTCGTCGACCAGGTCGAACGGCGGCATCTGGTACGGCAGGGTGCTCTCGGCCAGGAACGGGTTGTCGCCCATCGAGTCCTCCGCGGCGTCGGGACCGCCCGCTTCATCCGCTCCGCAACCGGCCCCCATCGCCGCCAATACGCCGACGACGCCGAACGCCAGCCACGTCCGCATGCATCTCACCTGCATTTCGAACCTCCCGGTGAATCGCCATCACCGCCAACGAAAACGATAACAGTTTTGCGCCGGAGCCTGACGATGCGCCGGCCTCCAGGCCCGCACTCCGTCCATACCGGCATTCCGGAAAAGGAGAGCCTCTATGCTGATACGCTTCCCGGTCAACCAGATTCGGGCGCTCCGTGCGACGAGCCGCTAGCGGCTGACGGGGACGAGGGGAACCGCACATGACGACATCCGCGCAGCGCCGCAAGGCACGCACGCTTCGAGACCTGCATTCGGGATCGCTGCTCGTGCTTCCGAACGTCTGGGATCCAATTGGAGCTCGCGTACTGGCATCCAAGCGGTATCCGGCGGTCGCGACGGCGAGCGCGGCGATCTCCTCGTCCCTCGGATTCGAGGACGGTGAGAAGCTCACCCGGCGGACCATGCTCACGGTCATCCAGAGGATCAGTGGCGCCGTCCCGATTCCCGTCACCGCGGACATGGAAGCCGGATATGGAGCGTCCGTCACCGAGCTGGAGGACACCACCCGGCGCCTGATCGACACGGGAGCCGTCGGATTGAACATCGAGGACAGCCTCGATGAAGGCGGAGCGCTCCGACCCGTGGACGAACAGGCCGAACGCATCGCGACGGTGAGACAGGTCGCTGCCCGGCAGGGACTGGATCTCGTCATCAACGCGCGGGTGGACGCCTTCCTGTCGGGCGGTTTCGCAAACGCCGACGAACGGGTGGAAGAGGCGGTGACGCGCGCTGACGCCTATGGTCGGGCGGGGGCCGACTGCATCTATCCGATCGGCCCGGGTGATGCGGAGACTCTCGCCGTGCTCCGGTCACGCATTGCGCTGCCCCTGAACGCCCTGGCCACGCCGCGCGCCGCACCACTGCGAACGATGGCGGAGATAGGGATCAACCGCGTGAGCTTCGGACCGTTCATCTTCCGGTCCTGTCTCCGACGGTTCGTAGACATCGCCGACGCGCTGTCGCGGTTCGACGGGTATGAGTGCTTCGGACGCGAGATGATGACGCGCTCCGAAGCCGCGGCCTATCTGACCTCCGAACCGGAGGCGGATCGCGGCTGACCAACTAACGCCCCTCCCTCGTGCCGTCGGCCGGGCCTTCCCCATCCTCCCTGCCGTACTTCCCCTTCCATTCGTCCAGATGGGTCCTGTCCGACAACGGGACATTCATCCGGTACGCCGCGCGCGCGATCGCGTGGGCGGCCACCGGAGCCGTCATCAGCAGAAAGACGATGGTCAGGCCGGCGATTGCGGTCTCGGCCGTATTCCTGAAGTACAGGGCTGTCGCGCCGAACACCAGGCCTACGCCCAGGGTGCCCGCCTTGGTGGAAGCGTGCATGCGAATGAGCACGTCCGGCAGGCGCAGGATGCCGAGTCCGGCGACAGAAAGGAAGAAGCCCCCGGCCAGCAGGCACGCGGCGACGATCAGATCCCACCACGGGATGTCAACTGGCATCAGGTTCTTCCACCCTCTCGCTGGCCCTTCTGTCGCGGTTGAGCAGCTCGGTCGAGTGCTCGGCGTACCAGGCGAAGGCGACCGTCGCCAGAAAGGCCACCAGCGCCAGCGCCACGGCGATGTCGAGAAAGTCGGGCTCGCTGTGCGTGATCGCCAGGAGGCCCGCGATGGCGACGGCCAGCACCGTGATGAGGTCGATCGAGACGACGCGATCCGGGAGGCTCGGCCCCTTTATCAGGCGTACGAACGAGAAGATCAGCGCCAGCACGGTCAGGACCGTCGTGACGTTGATCGCCCATCCGACGATCTGCGAGTGCTCCGCGAGGTCCGTCACTGCATCGCCTCCCGGACCAGGCGCTCGAAACCCGTCTTGATCCTCCTGCGTGTCTCGTCCGGATCGTCGACGAACATCTCGTGCACGTACAGCGTCTTCCCGTCGGAGCTGACGTCAAGGCTCAGCGAGCCGGGCGTCAACGAGATGAGATTCGCCAGCACCGTGATCTGTATCGGCTTCTCGATGTCCAGCGGCACGGCTACGATGCCCGGGCGCGATCGGTGTGTGGGTGTGATCACGTCCCACACCACCTGGAAACTGGAGACCGTGAGCTCGTACAGGAAGTAGGCTCCCAGCCGGGCCGCCAGCAGCGCCCGCTTGAAGTAGGCGGTCTGGCCGTACATGGGGCTCGACAGACTCAGGGCCGCGAACGCCAGGAGGAAGCCCCAGACGAAAGTACTCAGGTCGAAGGTCCCGAACAACGCGCACCATCCGCCGGCGAACAACAGGTTGAGCTGGAAGAGTTTCATTCCGCGTTGTCTCCGTTACCGGGCGCGGTGACCGCAAGACTCCCCCGGCCGAGCACGGCTTCGACGTAGTTCGAGGGGGCCATCAACTCGGCGGCGGCGCGTTCCGCCAGCACGTAGAGAGGCCGGGCGTAGAGACCGATGGCCAGCGTGATGATCGCCAGCGTCGCAACGGGAGCCAGGAGCAGCCGCCGCCGCGCGGGGGCGACCGGGGGCGGCGGCCCGGCCTCCTCCGGGCGGGCCTTCCAGAAGGCGTTCAGCCAGATCTTGGTCATCGAGTACGCGGTC
>CAZJYU010000026.1:0-37705 GCA_964550305.1 uncultured Vicinamibacteraceae bacterium
CCGAACCGAAGGCAACGTTCAGCACCTGTTTCGGCGCGCCGTTCATGGTGCACCATCCGACGGTCTACGCAAGGCTCCTCGGCGACCGGATCGCGTCCAGTGGCGCCCGGATCTGGCTGGTCAACACCGGCTGGACCGGCGGCGCGTACGGCGTCGGCAGCCGGATGAGAATCGGATACACGCGGGCGATGATCTCCGCGGCGCTGTCGGGCGCGCTCGATGATGTGCCCTACGTGCGGGATCCGCTCTTCAATGTCGACGTGCCGTCCGCGGTTCCCGACGTGCCGGCGGAAGGGTTGCAGCCGCGGGCGGCGTGGCGCAACGGCAACGCCTATGACGCGCAGGCCGCCGCGCTGGCCGGCATGTTCGCCGAGAACTTCCGGGTGTTCGAGTCAGAGGCTTCCGAGGAGATCCGGCAGGCGGGCCCCAGGGCCTGACGACGCGTGCTCGAACCCGTCATCGGCCTTGAGATCCACGCCCAGCTTCGTACCCAGACCAAGATCTTCTGCGGCTGCCCGACCGCCTTCGGGGAGCCTCCCAACAGCCAGGTCTGCCCCGTTTGCCTGGGGCTGCCGGGCGCGCTGCCGGTACTGAACCGGCGCGCCGTCGAGCATGCCGTCCGCGCGTCGCTGGCGCTGGGCTGCGACGTGCAGCCGGTGTCGATCTTCGCCCGGAAGAACTACTTCTATCCCGACCTGCCGAAGGGATACCAGATCTCGCAGTACGAACAGCCGCTCGCGACGGGCGGTCGCGTGACGTTCACGGTCGACGGGACGACGCGCGAAGTGCGTATCACCCGAGTTCACATGGAGGAGGACGCAGGGAAGTCACTGCACGAGGGCTTCCCCGATTCCGGACGGACCACGTATCTCGACTTCAACCGAAGCGGTGTGCCGCTGATCGAGATCGTCACCGAGCCCGATCTGCGGACGCCCGCCGAAGCGGCGCGCTTCTTCGAGCGCCTGCGCGGTATTCTGCTCGCCCTGGACGTGAACGACGGGAACATGGAGGAGGGAAGCCTCCGCTGCGACGCCAACGTCTCGGTCCGGCCGGCTGGCACGGAGGCGCTGGGCGTGAAGGTCGAGGTAAAGAACCTCAACTCGTTCCGGTTCCTCGAGCAGGCGCTCGCCTACGAGGCGCAGCGCCAGACGTCGGCGGTCGAACGGGGCATCCCGGTCGTCCAGGAGACGCGCCTCTGGGACACCGCGCGGCGCCGGACCGTGCCGATGCGGAGCAAGGAGGAAGCGCACGACTACCGGTACTTTCCCGACCCGGATCTTCCGCCGCTGGTCGTGGAGGCGGCCTGGGTGGATCGGCTTCGCGCCGAGCTGCCGGAACTGCCGGAGGCGCGGCGGCAGCGGTTTGTTTCGCGCTATCGGCTCCCGGCCCAGGATGCCGCGCTGCTGGCGGAGGACGCGGAGCTCGCCGCGTTCTTCGAGGCAACGGCGGCGGCGGCGGGCAATCCGAAAGGAGCGGCGAACTGGATCATGGGAGAGTTGACCCGGCTGGCGAAAGAGACAGGGGCGGCGGTGCCGGAGGCAGGCGTGACGCCGGCCGCGCTCGGCGCGCTGATTCGCCTGATTGACGGCGGCGCTCTCAGCAGTTCCGCCGCCAAGCCGGTGTTCGAGCGGATGGCGCGGACGGGCGAGGCGCCGGAGGCGATTGTCGAAGCGGAGGGACTGGCGCAGATTGGCGATGCCGCCTCGCTCGAGGGCGTGGTCCGTCAGGCGATCATCGACAACCCCGCCGCGGTCGGCAAGTACCGGTCCGGCAAGGAGAACGCGCTCGGTTTCCTCGTGGGACAGGTGATGCGCGCCACGCGCGGGCAGGCGAACCCCCGGTTGGTGAACGAGTTGTTGCGCGCGGCGCTGGAGCAGTGACGGCGTGCCGGCGTGGGGGGCGGGTGACGCCGTTTGACACCATCTCGCCCGCGTGTCTAGACTGGACGGATGGTCTGTTTATCGTGCCGACGAACCTGACGTCGCCCCTCGCGTCCGATCCCTACGGTTCAGGCGCCCTGATTGGCCAGCCGCTTTCGACTCGGGTCAGCTTCTATCGCCAGGAGCTGTTCCGCCATTGGCGATGTCTGGAGCAGCAGCGCGAGCACTATTCCGAGAAGACGATCTGCGATGTTGAGGCAGCCATCCTCAAGCTGATGCGGCATGTTGAGCGTCTCTGCGCCGAGGATGGGGGAGAAGAAGTAGTGCACCGGCTGCTGAAGACCATCAACGGCATCACCCGCCTCTCTACTTCGAGCGACGGCGCTCCCCTCCACTAATCTGGCGCCCGCAGCCAATCCGCGACGCACCTGAGCCTTCCGCTGACCCTCGCGACCCTTCGACAGCAGGCATTTCGCATTCTCGCGGCCGGTATCGCCGCCGCCGGAGCGGGCCGGCTGACGACACGCGCCCTCGCAACCCCGGACGTTGCGTCCGCCCTGGGTGACGCGGCGCCCCTGGTGATCGCCGCGGGCAAGGCCGCGCGACCCATGGCGCAGGCGTTCATCGACGCACGGCCGGACGCGGTTCGCGGCCTCGTCGCCTCGCCGCAGCCGGGTAATCCGGTCGGCCGGCTCGAGGGGTTCGACGTGGGCCATCCGATACCGACGGCGGAGAGTCTGGCGGCGGGCCGGCGCGCACTGGAGCTGGCCGGAGGCGCCGGCGCGGACGACGTGGTGGTGGTGCTCCTGTCGGGCGGAGCGTCGGCTGGCCTCGCGGCGCCGGTCGAGGGAGTGACGCTGGCCGAGAAGGCGGCGATCACGAACATGCTGTTGCGCGCCGGCGTAGCGATCGACGGGGTCAACTGCGTGCGGAAGCACTTGTCGGCAATCAAGGGCGGGCGGCTTGCCGCAACGGCGGCGGGGCGCCTGGTGACGCTTGCGATCTCGGACGTATTCGACCCGGCGCCGGACGATCCGGCGGTGATCGGGTCGGGCCCGACCGTGCCCGATCCCACCACGTTTGCCGAGGCTCTGGCCATCGTCGAGGCGGCAGGCGGCGCGGCGCCGGCCGCAGCGCTGGAGATCATCCGCCGGGGCGTGCGAGGTGAGCTCAGCGAGACCGTGGAGCCGGACGATCCCCGTCTCGCCGGAGTGTCGTACCATCTGATCGGAAGCGGCCGGGACGCGATCGAGGGCGCCGCGACCGAAGCGCGCCGTCTTGGATTCACCGTCGCGACCATCGATGAGCCGGTGACGGGCGAGGCGCGCGATGTCGCTCTCGCGCATGTCCGGCGAGTGGCGCAAGCAGCGCACGAGCAGCCGCGCCCATTCTGCGTGCTGTCGGCGGGCGAGACGACGGCCCGGGTCACCGGCCGGGGCAGGGGCGGGCGGAATCAGGAGTTCGCGCTCGCATCCGCGATTCACCTCACCCGGCGGTTTCCCGAGGCAGTGCTGGCGAGCGTTGATACCGACGGCATCGACGGCCCGACCGATGCGGCGGGAGCGCTGGTCGACACGATGACGGCGACCCGGGCCGCCGATGCCGGTCTGCACCGGTGGGAAACCTATCTCGCGGCCAATGACACCTTCACGTTCTTCGAAGCGCTCGGCGACCATGTTCGCACCGGTCCGACCGACACCAACGTTGGCGATCTGCAAGTGGTGCTGATCGCCTGAGCTTCGGCGCACCTTCCATGCTCACTGCCGACCAGGTGCTGGACGCGCTCAAGCGGGTCAAAAAACCCTTCACGCTGCCCGATCTGGAGGTGCGGCTCGAGTGGCCGGTCCACCGGCGTGACGCGCTGGAGGAGCGCCTCGAGACACTGATCGGCCGCGGCGTGCTGATCCGGCTCGACGAGGAGCGCTACGCAAGACGGGGCGAGGATGTCCGGATCACGCTCGCGAAGTACGGCATTCCGGACGAGCCCGATCCGGACGCGGTGCGCGAAGCGAGACGGCTCGGCGCCAGCGTGAAGAAGGAAGACCTGCGCGGGCGCACGGATTTCCGGAAGCTGCCCACCGTCACGATCGACGGGGAGACGGCGCGCGACTTCGACGATGCCATCACGCTGGAGCCGCGCGCGAAGGGGCGGTTCCGCCTGGGCGTGCACATCGCCGACGTGGCCCACTATGTCGCCGAGGGGAGCGCGCTGGATCGCGACGCCCGCGCGCGCGGCACGTCGGTCTACTTCCCTCACCGGGCAGTCCACATGTTCCCCGCCCAGCTCGCGACCGGTCTGTGCAGCCTGAGGCCGCGGGTGGATCGCCTGGTGCAGTCGTGCCTGATGGAGATCGATGGCCGGGGGAAGCTCCTGGACTACGAGATACAGGACGGTGTCATCCACAGCAATGCGCGAATGACCTACGCCGATGTCGACGCCATCCTTGCGGATCCCGACGCTCCGCAGCGACGGAAGTACCGCGCACTCGTGCCGCTCTTCGAACGGATGGCGGAGTTGGCGGCTACGCTGACCCGGCGGCGCCGGACACGCGGCGCGCTTGACGTCGACGTGCCGGTGGCCAGTTTCCAACAGGACGACGAAGGGCGCGTGGAGGCCATAGTCGCGGATCAGCGCACGACCGCGCACCGGATCATCGAGGAGTTCATGCTGATCGCGAACGAGACCGTCGCGACGCACCTGGAGCGGACGCGCATGCCGGCGCTCTACCGAGTCCACGAGCGGCCCGATCCGGAGAGGGTGGAGCGGGTCGATCTGTTTGTCCGCTCGCTGGGCTACAGCCTGGGCGCACCGCCCGATCAGGTGACGCCGGCGCACTTCCAGAAGCTGCTCGACCGCGTTCGCGGCGAGCCGGCGGCGCGGGCGGTTGCCCTGCTGATGCTCCGGGCGATGCAGCGGGCGCGGTACGAGGCGTCGAATCTGGGCCACTACGGCCTGGCGTCCTCCGCGTACACGCATTTCACGTCGCCGATCCGCCGCTACCCCGACCTCTTGGTGCATCGCGCCCTCCGCGCCTCGCGCGCCGGCCGACTCACGGCGGCGGAACGCTTCGAGCGGCGGTCGGAACTGCCGGACCTGGGAAAGCAGGCATCCGACCTGGAACGGCGGGCCGAGGAGGCCGAACGGGAAGTCGTGCGATGGCAGATGGTTCAGTTCATGGCGGACAAGGTGGGCGACCCGTTCACCGGATACGTCATTGGCGTCACGGGCTTCGGCCTGTTCGTCGAACTGGTGGAACAGTTCGTGGAGGGCATGGTCCACATCTCGACCATGGCGGACGACTACTACGTCTTCCATGAGAACCACCATCTCTGGCGCGGCGAGAACACCGGCAAGGTGTACCGCCTGGGTGACCGGGTCGACGTGCGGCTGGTTCGCGTCGACCGCGACCGCCGCCAGCTCGATCTCGCGCTGCTCGACATCCTGGAATCGGTCGGCCGCCGCCGCGACGGCCGCATGTCCCGGGCGAGGCGCCCGCGTTCCCCGCGTGCCGAGCGTTCCTCCACCGCCCGCCGCCCGGGGCGCCTCGCGCGTTCCCGCCGCCGTTAGGAGCCCGCCGGAGGCAGTCCGTGCCATGATCCCGGTGTGAAGCACTTGGTGGTCGGGACGGCGGGCCACATCGATCACGGAAAGAGCGCACTGGTGACGGCGCTCACGGGAGTGGATCCCGACCGGCTGCAGGAGGAGAAGGCGCGCGGCATCACGATTGATCTCGGGTTTGCCAGGTACCACGACGGCGATACCCGCCTGGCCTTCGTCGACGTGCCGGGCCACGAGCGGTTCGTCCGCAACATGCTCGCCGGGGCGAGCGGGATCGACGCCGTTCTGCTGGTGATTGCTGCCGACGAGTCGGTGATGCCGCAGACGCGCGAGCACTTCGACATCTGCCGGATGCTGGACGTGCCGCGTGGCGTGGTGGTGCTTACGAAGGCGGATCTGGTGGATGAAGACACGGTCGAACTGGTTCGCCTCGAGACGCGTGAGTTGATTGCCGGTTCGTTTCTGGAGGGAGCTCCCATCGTGCCGGTTTCTTCCCGGACCGGCCAGGGCCTCGACGAGCTGCGGCGCGCGCTGGCGGCCCTGGCGGGGAGCGCGGCCGGCCGCGGCGGCGACGGCGTGGTGCGCCTGCCGATAGATCGTGCATTCAGCGTCAGGGGTTTCGGCACGGTCGTCACCGGCACGTTGGCTTCGGGCCGGATCGAGCGGGAGTCGGATCTGGTGCTTCTCCCGGCTGGCCGCCCGGTCAAGGTACGGGGCATCGAAGTGCATGGAGAGGCGCGCCCGGCCGCTGAGGCGGGTCAACGGGCGGCAATCAATCTGGCCGGCGTCGTTGTCGACAACCTGCGACGGGGCGATACCCTCGCCACACCCGGTGGTCTGTTGGCGACGCGGCGGATCGATACGCGAATCGTGATGCTCGACGGCGTGAGCCCGCTGCGGAACGGTGCGCGCGTGAGGTTCCATCAGGGGACCACGGAAGTCATGGCGCGGGTGGCCCTTGGCGCCCTCCGACTGTCGGAGGCAGGGGAGGACTCCGACGCGGAGCCGTTCCTTGCCGGCGCGGCGGAGCCGGGCGACTCCGCCTTCGCCCGATTGCACCTGGAACGCCCGGCCGCGCTGACACGCGGTGATCGATTCGTTCTGCGCGCCTACTCGCCGACGGTCACGATCGGCGGCGGGCGCGTGCTCGATGCGGCGCCTCCGCGCGGCGGCCTGCGGTCGGACGCGGGGGCCGGCCGTCTGCGGCGTCTCGATCGCCTTGACGATGCCGGGACAGCCGACGCGCTTCGCGTGGTGGTGGACGAAGCGGGCGGGACTGGCGTGACGGCGGACGACCTGGCGCCGCGGCTGGGCCTGACGGCGGCGGCGGCGGCGGCGGTGGCCGGTTCGCTGGAGACCGAGGGCGCAGCAGTCGCAGCGGGCCGCCGGTGGTTCGCCACGGATCGGGTAACCGCGGTCCGAGACGCGTTGATCGAAGCGGTTGCCGCCTGCCATGCCGCGCATCCGCTGGAACCGGGACTTTCGCGCGAAGAGGCGCGCAGCCGCCTCGGGCATCTGGCCGGTTCGGAGCTCTTCGACCATGTCGCCCGGACACTGGCCGCCGAAGGCGTCCTGATCGACGGCCGGCATCTGGCCCTGACCAGCCACCGCCTGACGCTGACCGATGATGAAGTGGCGCTGAAGGATCGGCTTGCCCTGCGGTTTCTCGAGGGCGACCTCACGCCGCCCGATCTGGCGGCGTTGCCGGCGGCGCTGGAGGTAGCGCCCGATGCGGTCGATCGGATGCTGACGCTCCTGCTTCGCGACGGCACGGTGGAACGCCTCGGCGCCCTGCTGTTTCACCGGAAGGCGCTCGATCGGGTGCGGGCGGCCGTCTCGCAACTGAAGGCGGGCGCCGCCGGGACCGAACCGGCGCGGGTCGACATCGCATGGTTCAAGGAGCACTTCGGCGTTACGCGAAAGCACGCCATCCCCCTCCTCGAGTACCTCGACCGAAGCCGCATCACCCGGCGCGTCGGCCAGGGACGCATCGTCCTCTGAGCTGAACTACGGGTGGACGAGGGCCGCAGCGAATGAGTACACTCCCCGTCGGTCAGGCAAGCCCTCCAACGCCCGTGTCCCTCGACATTCCCGTCCTGCTCGACCGGCTCCGGCACCGTTATCCATCGCTCCTCGTTGACCAGGTAGTCGAATACGAGCCTGGGCGGCGCGTCATAGCGGTGAAGAACGTCACGGTGAACGAGGAGTACTTCCAGGGGCACTTTCCCGGCAACCCGTTGATGCCGGGCGTCGTGATGATCGAGACGCTCATGCAGGTGGCCACCCTCCTGCTGCTGGGAGATGAAGGGAGGACGCCAACCGGCCGGACCATGCTGCGCGGGGTCAACAACGCCAAGTTTCGGAAGCAGGTGCTTCCGGGGGACAGCCTTAGCCTCGAAGTGACACTGCGCAGTCGCTCGCCGGCCGAGGCGGTGGCCTATGGGGTCGCTTCGGTGGCGGATCAGAGCGTCGCCGAAGCGGAGCTGCTGGTCGGCATCGAGGCATCGACGCACATCGACCCCACCGCCACCGTCCATCCGGACGCGATCCTGGGTCCCGATACGACCATCGGTCCGAATGCCATTGTCGGCTCCCAGGTGCGGCTGGGACGGGCCTGCCGGATTGGCGCCTCGGCCATCATCGCGGGCAACACCGAACTGGGCGATGAATGCCAGGTCTTTCCGTTCGCCTCCGTCGGCCTGATTCCGCAGGATCTCAAGTACAAGGGCGAGGAGACCCGCGTCGTAATCGGTCACCGCAACGTCATCCGGGAGTTCGTGACGATCAACCGGGGAACTCGCGGCGGCGGCGGGTTGACGCTCATCGGCAACGACAACGTGTTCATGGCGTATGCGCATGTGGCGCACGACTGCACGATCGGCGACCGGAACATCTTTGCGAACGGCGCGACCATCGGCGGACATGTCGTCGTGGAGGACGAGGCCACGATCAGCGCGCTGTCGGGAATCCACCAGTTCTGCCGGGTAGGACGGCAGGCGTTCGTCGGCGGCGGCAGTGTCGTAACGATGGACACGCTTCCCTACAGCCGAACGGTTGGCAACCGGGCCCGCATCTATGGCGTCAACACCATCGGGCTCGAGCGGCGCGGTACGCCTCCGCAGACGATCGCAAAGTTGAAGCGCGCGTACCGCTATCTGCTGCAGTCGAAACTGAATACGACGCAGGCGCTCGCGCGCATAGACGCCGACCGGAACCTCGACGTTCCCGAAGTCCACTATCTGGTGGAGTTCATCCGGAGTTCGAAGCGCGGCGTCATCCTTCGCAGGCCGATGCGGCGCTACGAGCCGGTCGGCATCGAGGAGTAGTTCTGGGGCCAGCCCGATGCGGATCGGCCTGATCGCCGGTAACGGACGCTTTCCTTTTCTCGCGCTGGAGGCGGCGCGCAGCTTGGGTCACGACGTCACCGTGGTCGCCATTCGCGAGGAAACCGATCCTGATCTGGAGAAAGCGGCAGCCAACGGCCAGCCCGCGGCATTCCACTGGGTATCGCTCGGCCAGTTGGGCCGCTGCATCAAAGTCCTCAAGGCGGCCGAAGTGGACCGTGCCCTGATGGCGGGGCAGGTGAAACACACGAAGCTCTTCTCGGGCGTGATGCCCGACCTGACCCTGCTCTCGGCACTCAGCCGCCTTCGAGCGCGGAATACCGACGCGTTGATCTCGGCGGTGGCGGAGGTGCTGGGCGAGCATGGCATCGAACTGGTTGACTCCACGCTGTTTCTCGAACCGCTGCTGGCTGTCGCGGGTACGCTGACGGCGCGGGCGCCGTCCGATGACGAGCGGGCGGACCTCGCGTTCGGCTACACGATGGCTGACGCAGTCGCCGGGCTGGACATCGGACAGACGATCGTGGTCAAGGACCGGGCGGTAGTGGCAGTCGAGGCGATGGAGGGGACTGACGCCGTGATCGCGCGCGGCGGCCGTCTCGCCGGACCGGGCGCATCGGTGATCAAGGTGGCGAAACCGAGTCAGGACATGCGGTTCGACGTCCCCGTCATCGGCGTTTCGACGGTGGAAGCGATGCAGGAGGTCGGCGCCGCGGTGCTGTCGGTGGACGCCGGACGGGCGCTCGTGCTCGACGGCGACCGGGTGTTCAAGGCGGCTGACGAGGCGGGCATCACCGTGGTCGGCCGTCCGGCGGCCGAGGCGCCGGCACAGGCCGAGGGTCGCTGATTGCCGATGCCGAGTGGTGCCTTTCGGGCGGCGGTCATCGGCGTTGGCTCTCATGGCCGGAACCATGCCCGCATTCTGGCCTCCATGTCCGGCGTGGAACTGACTGGCATCGTCGACCGCGACGTGGAGCGGGCGCATGCGGTAGCCGCCCAAGTCGGGGCGCCCGTGGTGGGCGATGTGCGAGCGATCACGCCGCCGGTCGATGGCGTGGTCGTTGCGGTGCCGACGGCCGACCATGCGAGGGTGGCCGGACCGTTGCTTGAATCCGGTGTCGCAGTGCTCGTCGAGAAACCGATCGCCGCGACGCTGGGCGATGCCGACCGGTTGGTCGCCGCCGCGGCCGCGTCTGGTGCAACATTGGCGGTGGGGCATACCGAGCGGCACAACCCGGCCGTCACCGCAGCGCTGCCATTGATTTCCGCGCCGCGGTTCATCGAGATCCATCGGCTCGACGGCTTCAAGCCGCGAAGTCTGGATATCGACGTGATCTTCGACGTGATGATTCACGACCTCGACATCGTCCTGGCGATCGTGGGGGTGGAGCCATCCTCGATCGAAGCGGTCGGCGTCCCGGTCCTGAGCGGACGGATCGACATTGCGAACGCGCGGCTCCGTTTCCCGGACGGCTGTATTGCCAACCTGACGGCGAGCCGGATCAGCCGTGACCGGGTGCGGAAGCTCCGGGTTTTTCAGCCGCACGCCCTGGTGTCGGTAGACTACGACGGCCGTCAGGCCGAGATGGTAACCGTCGCCCGGCCCGACGGAGGCGAGCCGGCGATTGCAGTGCGCCGTGTGGAGGTGCCGGCCGACGCCGAGCCCCTGGAGCGCGAACTGGCCGATTTCATCCGCGCCGCGCGGGCCGCCTCGCCGCCCGGAGTGAGTGGCGCCGACGGCCGGCGGGCGCTTGCGGTGGCGCAACGCGTGGCCGACGCGCTGGCACCGGAGCCGGCCGGCGGCCGGGACGGAGTTCCGGCATGACGGAGGCGGCGCGACTGGACGAGTTGAGCGAGCGGATTCGGTCGGGCGAGCCGCTGTCGCCGGACGACCTGGAGGCGCTGGCCGATTCCCGGGATGTCCTCCGGCTCGGGGCACTGGCGGACGACCGGCGTCGGGCCCGCAGAGGCGACCGCGTGACGTATGTGCGGGTGCTCGAAGTTGCGGCTGCGGAGGTCGGCGCGGGGCGAGGCAACGGCGCCATCCCCGCCTCGGCCGGGGAAGTGCGGCTGACCGGCTGCCCCGCCACCGAAGCAGGAGTTCTCGCGTCGGTCGCGCGGGCCACCGAGGCATCCGGGAACGTCCCGGTGACCGGCTTCGCGCTGGATGAACTGGTCGCCTGCTGCGGTGGAGACACCACCCATTTCGATCAGTTCGCTGCCGCGCTCCGCCGTGCGGGGCTGACCGCGGTCGCCGAAGCAGTGGTGGAGCGGACGGACCGTCCCGACTGGATCGGCCGGGCGCGCGACGCCGGCCTCCCGGTGGCTCGTTTGACGGTGCACGACCCCGCCACCGCCGGAATGGACACGATCCGACGGGTGGCGAGTTGGGGAGGCGGCGCTCCCGCCCAGGCGTTCGCTCCGTTGCCGCGCTGCCTGTCGCACAAGCCAACCACCGGGTACGACGATGTGCGTCAGGTTGCCTTCTCGCGGCTGCTGGTCGACAATATCGACTCGATTCAGGTTGACTGGCAGTTGTACGGCCCGCAATTGGCGCAGGTCGCCCTGGCCTTCGGAGCGGACGACATCGACGGTGTCTCGCCGGTCGACACGCCGGACGAGGGTCCCAGGCGGGTGCCGGCCGTCGAGATCCGACGTCAGATCCGTGCCGCTGGCCTGGAGCCGGTCGAACGTGACGGTTGCTTCGGACTACGGCTGGCGGACAAGAAATGAGTGCGATTCGCGTTGGCGCCGTCGGATACCTGAACGCGCGGCCCCTGGTTCACACTCTGGAGAGGCGCTCCGACCAGTTCACGATCCAATACGACGTGCCGGCCAGGGTGGCTGGGATGCTTCACGACGGTTCGGTCGATCTGGCGCTGATCCCGACTATCGAGTACCTCCGGGGCACCGGCTACCGCGTCGTTCCCGACATCGCCGTCGCGTCCGAAGGCCCGGTGGCGAGCGTGGCTCTGTTTACGACCCGTCCTGCCACCGCCATCCGCTCGATCGCCGTCGACGCCAGTTCGCGCACCGCCGAGGCATTACTCCGGATCCTCTGTGCGCAGTCGTTCGATATCGAGCCGCAGCTTCACACCATGCCGCCGGATCTGCCGCGGATGCTGAAGCGGTGCGACGCAGCCATGCTGATTGGCGATTTGGCCCTTTTCACCGAACACGAGACGGTGGTGGATCTGGACAAGATCGACCTGGGGGAGGAGTGGACCGCGCTGACCGGCCTGCCGTTCGTCTGGGCATTCTGGGCGGGCCGTCCCGACGTGCTGACCCCGGCCCACATTGAGGCGTTGCGGGCGGCTCGGGACGCCGGCACGAGCGCGCTGGACGCCATCGCGGCGGCGCATGGGCCCGAGGATGAAGAGCAGGCGGAGATCGCTCGCGCCTACCTGCAGGACAATGTGCAGTTCGGCCTGACCCGGGAGGCGCGCGCCGGTTTGAAGCGCTTCTTCAGCGAAGCGGTGGATCTCGATCTGGCGCCGGGGGGCCGTCCGATCCGATACTACGAGCGATGACCCTCCCGACCGCCGCGGACCGGGCGGCGGCCGAGCGTGCCGCCGGCCGGTTGCTCGAGGGCCATCGGATTAACGCAGTCGAGGCGCTCGCGCTATACCGAGCACTGCCGACCCATGCGCTGGGCGCACTGGCCGACCGCGCGCGTGCCGCCCGCCATCCCGACGGCATCGTCACCTACATCATTGACCGCAACGTCAACTACACCAACGTATGCGTGGCGCGCTGCAACTTCTGCGCGTTCTACCGCGACGTCGGCGCGAGCGACGGCTACGTTCTCGGCTTCGATGAGCTCTTCGCGAAGATCGACGAGACGATTGCGGTCGGCGGGGTCCAACTGCTGCTGCAGGGCGGGCACAATCCCGACCTGCCGCTCAACTGGTACGAGGACCTGTTCCGGGCGATCAAGGAGCGCTACCCGGATTTCCGGCTCCATGCCCTCTCGCCACCGGAGGTAATCCATCTCTCGCGTCTTTCGAACCTGCCGGTCCGGGCTGTGATCGATCGGTTGATTGCCGCGGGCATGGACAGCATCCCGGGCGGCGGGGCCGAGATTCTGGTGGACCGGGTCCGCCGATTGCTCCATTGCGACGGGAAGGCCACCGCCGACGAGTGGATCGGCGTTATGCGCGAGGCGCACCGCGCCGGGCTCCGGACGACGGCCACCATGATGTACGGCACCGTCGAGACGCTGGAAGAACGGATCGAGCACCTGCTTCGCATTCGCGCGTTGCAGGACGAGACCGGCGGTTTCACCGCGTTCATTACGTGGAGCTTCCAGCCGGACCATACGGAGCTCGCGGAACGCCAGCGGATCGACACCGCGACCTGCATGGAGTACCTACGGACGCTGGCGCTGGCCCGGCTGGTCCTCGACAACGTCGACAACCTGCAGGCCTCCTGGGTGACGCAGGGAGGGAAGGTGGGGCAGTTGAGCCTCGCCTACGGCGCCAACGACATGGGCAGCGTGATGATCGAGGAGAATGTCGTCCGCGCCGCCGGCGCCGCCTACTGCATGGATGAGGTGGAGATCGTCCGGAACATCGAAGACGCGGGCTTCGTGCCGAAGCGGCGCGACATGGAGTACCGGGCGCTTGGCGATCCGTTCTTCCGCGAACGGGCGGTGCCGCGGATGACCGAGCTCGCCACGGCGCGCGCGCCGGGCGACGACTCCGTGCCGGCCGAACTGGACCGCTACGAGGCGCGGAGCCGAAGCGGCAAGCAGCAGCGCGCCGGTGCGCCGTGAGCGGGCCGGCGCGGGCACTTCGATACCGCGCCGCCTGGGTCCTGCCGATTATCGCGCCGCCGATCCGTGACGGGTGGGTGGACATCGACGCCGGCGGCCATGTCATCCGCGCGATCGGTGGCGGAGACGCCGCATTGCCCGGCTACCTGGGTGACCGCATCGATCTGGGAAACGTTGCCCTCCTGCCCGGTCTGGTGAACGCCCACACCCATCTGGAGTTGTCGGGCCACCGCGAAACCTCTCCGCCGGCGTCGTCGATGCCCGTGTGGGCGAGGACACTCGGGGACCAGGTAGCGGCCGCCGGGGGCATCCGGACGGACGCGATCCCGGACGCCGTCGCGCGGGCGCATGCCGCCGGCACCATCCTGTTCGGCGACATCGGCAACACCCTGGCGGCGCTCCCCGTGCTGGACGCGGCGCCGCTCGAGGCGGTGCTGTTCCAGGAGCAGATCGGCTTCAACGTCGGCCCGGACGAGGCCGACGCGATAGCCCGACGCTTGGCCGAGCGGATCGCGGCTCGGCCGGCCGACGCCGCCGCGGGGCGCACGATCCTGCGCGGCGCGGCGCACGCGCCGTACTCGGTATCGCCGGCGCTCTTCCGATCGCTTGCGACGCAGGTGCCCGGCCCGCGATCCGTTCACCTGGCGGAGTCCGTCGAGGAGCTCCGGTTTCTGCGTGACGGCGGCGGCCCGTGGCGGGATCTGCTCAGGGTGCGCGGCCGGTGGGATCCCGCGTGGCAGCCCCCCGGGGCCGGGCCCGTCGACTATCTCGACCGACTCGGGTGGCTGCGGGACGACACCCTTGTCGTCCATGGCGTCCACCTGGAGCCGGACGAGCTGGAGCGGCTGCGCGATGCGGGCGTGACGCTCGTCACCTGCCCCCGGAGCAACGCATGGACCGGCGCCGGGGCGCCGCCGGTCGCGGACTTCTATGCATCGGGCGCCCGAGTGGCGGTGGGAACCGACAGCCTGGCGAGCGCGCCCGACCTCAATCTGTTCGCGGAGCTGGCCGAACTGCACCGGCTCGCGCCGGCGGTGCCTCCATCGCGGCTGCTGCGGAGCGCCACGCTCGACGGCGCCGTGGCGCTGGGACGGAACGCGACGTTCGGCGCCATCGCACCCGGGCGCCGCGCGGCGCTGCTGGCGGTGGAGCTGCCCGGCGTACTGGATGATGTGGAACAATATCTGGTGAGCGGGATTGACCCAGCGCAGGTCGCCTGGGTCCCCACGCACCCATGCTGACGCGACTCCGCACCTGGGCATCGTTCGTCCGGTTCAGCCACACCATCTTCGCGTTGCCGTTCGCGCTGACCGGAGCCCTGCTGGCGGGGCAGATCGCGGAACTCACGTGGGCGCGCGCCGGCTGGATCGTCGTCGCGATGTTCACCGCGCGAACCGCGGCGATGGCGTTCAATCGGCTGGTGGATGCCCGCTTCGACGCCCTCAACCCGAGAACGGCCGGCCGGGAGATTCCACGCGGGCTCGTGTCGCGGGGGGAGGCCGGAGGGATCGCGGTGGCCGCGTCGCTTGCGTTCGTTGCCTCCACCTACCCGCTCGGCGCGCTGTGCTTCATGCTGTCGCCGGTCGCGCTGGCGATTGTCTTCTGGTACTCCCTCGCGAAGCGGTACACGACCTATACGCAGCTCTTTCTCGGACTCGCGCTGGCGGTGGCGCCGGTGGGCGGATGGCTGGCCGCCGGCGGCCCGTTCTTCGCCTGGCCGCCATGGCTGCTCGCACTGGCAACCGCGACGTGGGTGGCGGGGTTCGACGTGATCTACGCCTGCGAGGATCTCGATTTCGACCGCCGCGCCGGACTGCGGTCGATCCCGGTGCGTTTCGGCGTCGCCCGGGCGCTCGTGCTGTCGCGCCTGTTCCACGCCGTGGCGGTCGCCGCGCTCGCGTCGCTCGCCTGGCTGGCGCCGCTGGGCCCGATCTACCTCACCGGCGTGGCCGGCGTTGCGGTGCTCCTGACGTACGAGCAGTCGCTCGTCAGCGCGACGGATCTGTCGCGTGTCAAGCAGGCGTTCGACCTGAACGGCTACGTCGGCATTCTGTACCTGGCCGCCACCGCCGCGGCGCTCCACGTCGGCTAGGCAGACCATGGCAGATCGGCCGCGGCGCGTGGCAATTGGGATCACCGGGGCAAGCGGGGCCCTCTACGCGGCTCGGACGCTCGCGGCGCTCATCGATACGGGGACGGAGATCGAGTTGGTGGCGTCGGATTACGGGCGCCGGCTGCTGCACGACGAATTGGGCCCCGACGCGGCCGCCGACCGGCTGCCGGAGTACCTGGTGTCGCGCTATGGCGTTGCTGCGCCGCCGGGCCATGCCTTTGTGGTTCATCGGAACCGGGATGTCGGCGCCTCCATCGCCAGTGGCAGTCACGCGTGCAGCGCGATGGTGATCGTCCCCTGTTCCATGAAGACACTCGCGGGTGTCGCGCACGGACTGTCGCGCAACCTGATCGAGCGCGCTGCCGACGTCATGCTGAAGGAGCGGCGGCGACTCGTCATCGTCCCGCGCGAGACACCGATGAGCCTGCCGCAACTGCGCAACCTCGTGCTGTGCGCCGAGGCGGGCGCCCACGTCCTGCCCGCCATGCCCGCCTACTACCAACAGCCGCGCACCCTGGATGACCTGGCCGACTTCATGGCCGGCAAGATCCTGTCGGCGCTCGACATCGAGCACCAGCTCTATCCCGCCTGGACCGGGTCGGCGAGCGGGTGACTGGCGGCGGGGCGCATCGGGGGGCGGCGGAACCGTCCGTCGACAGAACGCCGGCCCGGATCGCCGGGATGTTCGACGCGATCGCGGGACGCTACGACCTGCTGAACCACCTGCTGAGCGCCGGTCTGGATCGTCGCTGGCGAACGCGTGCGGTCGAGGCGTTGGGGCTGACCGGCGATGAGACTGTGCTCGACGGCTGCACCGGGACGGCGGATCTCGCCATCGCGCTGGCCGTCGGCGTACGCGGCGGGGCGGGTGCGTCCCGCGTGGTGGGCATCGACTTCGCCGGCGCCATGCTCGTGCAGGGCCGGTCGAAACGGGACGCCGCGCGCCTGGGCCGGCGCGTGCATCTGGTCCGCGCCGACGCCACGCGCGTCCCCCTGGCGGACGGTTCGGTCGACGCCGCCACCATCGCCTTTGGTATCCGCAACGTCGCGGATCCCAATCTGGCGCTGGCGGAACTGCACCGGGTGGTGCGTCCCGGCGGCCGGATCGCCATCCTGGAGTTCGGCATGCCGCGGACTCCCGGTCTGCGGTGGTTGTATGCCTGGTACTTCCAGCGCGTACTCCCGACGATCGGAAGGCTGGTCTCCCGGCACGACAGTGCGTACGCCTACCTGCCGGCGTCGGTCGGCGAGTTTCCCAGCGGCGCCCTTTTCGCCCGGCGCCTGGAGCAGGCGGGCTTCATCGGCGCCGCCGCCCGGCCCCTGCACCTGGGAATCGTCTATCTCTACACTGCGGCCAGACCGGAATGATGCCGCCTCCGGAGGCGCGGGGCGGCTATAATCTCTTCAGGACGCCGGGGACTTCCATCCGGCTGTGACATGTTCTTCGACTTCGAGGACCGACACGTCGAGACGCCGGGACTCGAGTCGGCGATGTCCTGGCGCGAGCAGGTTCTCCTCTCGCTCTTCGTTCACCTCGCCGTTCTGGCGCTGGTCTTCCTCGTTCCGCAACTCGACTTCGTTCGGGAGGCGGAAGAACGGCGCGAGGCGCGCCTCGCCGAGCTGGCCGAACAGGAGGCGCAGGCGATGGCGCAGGCACTCGCCGCCGCTGCCGCCTCCGAGGATCCGACGTTCGTTTTCATCGAGCCGCGCGTCGAGATCGAACCCCGCGAGGCTCCGCGCCCCGACGCCCCGTTTTCTGACCGCGACCGCTTGGCGCAGTCGCCGGGCGCGGCGGACGACCCGGAGAACCCGCTCCCCAATGCCGAGGGCAATTCGTCCAATTTCGTCATCAACGAGGATCCGCAGTCTGGCCTGAATCCGGATCGGGATGGCCCGACGGCCGACGCGGAGGAGATGGAGCGGATCGACGAACCGGTTGCCGAAGCCGAGGTGGCGGAAGTCACGGCTGGCGAGGACGGTTTGTCGGATGAGGCGGATGGCGGGGATCAGGACGAGACGGAGTCGGAAGGCGCCGACCGCGCCGAGACAGAACTGGCGGAAGCGGCTGGTCCCGGGTCGCTGCAGGTGCCGGGCGAGACCGATCGCGAGCGCGGCGCGGGGACGGACGATCCGGATCCGCTCGACCCGTTCGCCGAACGGCAGGCCGACGGCCTGATTGGGCGAGCCCTGGAGAACCTCGACCGTTACGCGCTCCGGGAGAGTTTCATGAACCGCCGGGGCGACACCGGCCGCTACGGACCGGAGATCCAGTTCGATTCCCGCGGAGCCGAGTTTGGCCCCTGGATCCGCCGCTTCATCGCGCAGGTCCGACGCAACTGGTTTGTCCCGTATGCCATCATGTCGCGGACCCTGCACGGAAACGTCGTGCTGACGTTCCACGTGCACCGTGACGGCTCAATCACCGATCTGCAGGTCATCAAGCCGGCGGCGGTCGACGCGTTCACCAACTCGGCATTCAACGCGCTGGCGACGTCCAACCCCACCCAACCGCTGCCGGACGACTATCCGGGCGACAGTTGTTTCTTCACGGTTACGTTCTATTTCAACGAGAGTCCACCGGTCTGACCCCGGACCGAGGCTGTTGATGCCGTTGCCGACCCGCGTGCAACTGATCGGCTGGCTGCTACTGCTGGCCATGATGGTGGTCTGGATCCTGTACCGGTGGTCATGACCGCCGGGGGACGCCCCCGCCTGATCGCCATCGTTGGCCCGACCGCTTCCGGCAAGAGCACGCTGGCCGTGGCGCTGGCGCAGCGGATCGGCGGGGAGGTGGTGAGTTGCGATTCGACTGCCGTCTATCGCGGCTTCGACATCGGCACCGACAAGCCGCCGCGCGCGGCGCGGCGCGGCGTGCCGCATCACTTGATCGATGTCGCCGAGCCCGTCGAGCGCTACTCGGCCGCACGGTACGCGCGCGAGGCGTCGGCCGCGGTGCGGACCATCACCGAGCGCGGGCGTACGCCGATTGTGGCGGGAGGCACCGGTCTCTATTACCGGGCACTCACGCGGGGGCTGTTTGACGGCCCTGGCCGGGACGACGCACTTCGCGCCCGGCTCGAACGGATCGCCGATCGCCGCGGCGACGCTTTTTTGCACCGGATGGTCGCCCGTCTGGATCCGCCGTCGGCGATGCGCATTCAGCCCCGTGATCGGAAGCGGTTGATTCGGGCGCTCGAGGTGTACTTCGTGACCGGACGTCCCCTCACCGATCACTTCGTCGACACCCGCCCGCCGCTCGCGGAGTACGATCGGGTGACGTTGGGGTTGCGGGCGGCCCCGGACGAAACGGCCCGGCGCGTCGCGGCGCGGGTCGATCGTCAGTTCGACGGCGGATTGCTCCAGGAGATTCGAGCGCTGCTCGCCGCGGGTGTGCCCCCGTCGGCGCATCCGTTCGGCGGACTGGTCTACCGCCAGGCTCTCGAACACCTGAACGGCGTGCGCGACGAAGCGGCCACGCGCGCACTGATTGCGCAGGAGAACCGTCGCTACGCCCGCCGCCAGGGGATTTGGTTCCGCAAGGAGCCCGGCGTGCGCTGGCTCGCGCAGCCCGGCGATCACCCCACCGCGCTCGACGAGGCGCTGGCCACCGCCGGCAGTCTGGACGCGACGCGAAGGGTGCGAAGCGCATGACGGTCGCGCGGGAGTCCCTGCTCCGCACCGAGCTCGAAGCGCGTGAGGAAGAGACGCTGGTTGCGGCGGCGGCGTTCAGCCGCCGGACGCGCGGGCGGCAGCGGTCGGAGCTGGAGGATCCGGTCCGCCCGGCGTTCCAGCGCGATCGGGACCGGATTCTCCATTCGAAGGCGTTCCGCCGCCTGAAGCACAAGACGCAGGTGTTCCTGGCCCCGGCCGGCGATCACTACCGGACGCGGCTGACACATACGCTCGAGGTCTCGCAGATTGCCCGTACGATCGCCAAGGCGCTTCGGCTGAACGAGGAGTTGACCGAGGCGATCGCACTGGGGCACGACCTGGGTCACACCCCGTTCGGGCACACCGGCGAACGCGTGCTGCAGATGCTGTGTCCGGGCGGTTTCAACCACTACGAACAGAGCTTGCGGGTGGTCGACGTCATCGAGCATGACGGCGACGGGCTGAATCTCACGTGGGAAGTGCGTGACGGCATCGCCCGGCATTCGAAGGGGAAGGATGGGCTGCCGGTCGGCGCGCCGCCGGGTCAACGCTCGGCGACTCTCGAGGGGCAGGTGGCCCGCGTCGCCGACATCATCGCCTATGTCAACCACGACATCGACGACGCGATCCGCGCAGGCCTGCTGCGGGTGGAGAACCTGCCGGCGGCGACCGGCGACGTGTTGGGACGCAGCTCGTCGGAGCGCATCGGCCGGATGGTGACCGATGTGGTTCACCGGACGCGAGACCGGCTCGATGACGCCGCCCCGGAGGTGGTGATGAGCCAGTCGATCTTGCGGGCAACCGTGGATCTCCGGACGTTCCTCCACGCGACCGTTTACGAGAGCGATGCTGCCGCCGGAGAACTCCGCAAGGCCCATGACATCCTGGCCGGCCTCTGGAGAAAGGTGCGAGACGAGCCGGAGCGGTTCCTTGACCGCCGCACGCTCGAGCGCGACGGTCTGGATATCGCCGCGAAGGACTTCCTGGCCGGGATGACGGACCGGTACGCGGTTGGGCTGTTCGAGGAGCTGTTCATCCCCCGCCCGTGGGGCGGCCGGGCCTGGGGCGCCTGACTCCGCGTGGCGGGGCGGCGGCGTGAGGTGGTAGAATCAGGGGTTCTGTCGCCAAGAGTGGACGCTGGCAATGCAACAACGGTTGCCCACCGGGGAGAAAAGCGCCTCCGATGTTTCGACGCTGCTCGATCTGCATCACGTGCGCGGATCCATCGAGCCGCTGGAGCGCTCGTATCCGGTGCCCTTATTCGGTTCCGATGGGGACGAGTACGCGGTAGCGGCTCCGGTCGTTTTGACGCTCCGGGTGGTCAAGGATGGCGACCGCTACCGGTTGTCGGGCCGCCTTGCCACTACCGTGCGACGGAGCTGCTGCCGGTGCCTGAAGCCGTTCGATGTGCCGACGGCGCTCGATATCGATGTGCGATACCATCCGCAACGGGTGAACACTGGCGAAGGCGAGCACGAGATCTCCGACGACGATCTGTCGATCGCTTACTACCGCGACGATCAGATTGATCTGGGTGATCTGATCCGCGAACAGCTCCGGCTCGCGGCGCCGATGAAGCCGCTCTGTGACAACGCGTGCCGCGGCCTCTGTCCGGTCTGCGGCGTCAACCGGAACGAGGCGACCTGTACTTGCGACACCGCGTGGCGCGACCCGCGCTTCGATGTGCTCCGGACGTTTGGGGGCGCCGGGGCGGAGTCCGCACCGGGCGGGAAGGACTGATCTGATGGCGAATCCGAAGCGACGGCATTCCAAGGCGCGCACCGCAAAGCGCCGGGCTCATGACGCCCTCAAGCCGGTTGGCCTGAAGGCGTGTCCGCAGTGTCACGAACTGCAGCCTCCGCACCGGGTCTGCCCGAACTGCGGCTACTACAAGGGCCGCCAGGTCCGATCGGTCAAGGAATCGTAGCCGTCCGGGCAGGAAGCGCGCGGACAGGATGCGGATCGCCGTTGATGCCGTCGGGGGGGACCACGGGCCACGCAACGTCGTGGCCGGGGCTCTCATCGCGGCGCGTCATCTGGGCTTCGGCTTGACCCTGATCGGCCCGCGCGGAGTCATCGACGATGAGCTCCGCCGGCACCTCGAGGCCGACTCCGTGGATCTTACGGTGGTAGCGGCGCCGGACGTGATCGGCATGCACGAAGGACCGGCGGCGCTGCGGCGCAAGCCGGGCGCGTCGGTCCGCGTGGCGGCCGAGACGGTGGCTCGCGGAGACGCCGCGGCGTTTTTCAGCGCCGGCAACACGGGCGCGACCCTCGTGGCGGCGCATAACGCGTTCGGCATGCTGCCGGGCGTGGACCGGCCCGCCCTCGCCGTGCGGATACCGACGCGCCGAGCCGACGCGGTACTGCTCGACGTTGGCGCCATCGTCGAGAGCCGCCCGCACCATCTCGTGCAATTCGCCGCCATGGGAACGGTTTTCGCGCAGGCCGTCCTTGACATCGACACTCCAGCGGTCGGCCTGCTGTCGATCGGCGAGGAGGCGACGAAGGGGAACGACCTCACGCGCGACACCCACCAGCAGCTTCAGCGGAGCGGTCTGCGGTTCATCGGCAACGTGGAAGCGCGCGACCTGTACACCGGCGCGGCGGACGTGATCGTCTGTGACGGCTTCACCGGCAACGTCGCACTCAAGGTGAGCGAAGGACTGGTCGAGATGGTGGAGGCGCTGGTCCACGAAGAGTTGCGCCGGACGTTCTCCACGTCGCTCGGCTATCTGCTGTCGCGCCGGGCCTTGCGTCGCTTCCGGCGCCGAGTCGACTACTCGGAGTACGGCGGCGCGCCGTTGCTCGGCGTCGCCCAACTCGCCATGGTGGGCCACGGCCGGTCGTCGGTAAAGGCTGTCCGCAACGCGCTGGCGCTCACCGAACGGTTCGTCCGGCAGGATCTCGTCCCGACCATCGGTGAACGGATGCAGGCGCTGGCGCCGCATGCTTCGGGGCGGGCCTCATGATCGCATTCGTCTTTCCCGGCCAGGGGTCCCAGCGGGTCGGGATGGGGAGGGCGCTGGCCGAGGCGTTTGACGTCTGCCGGGCCACGTTTGCGGAGGCTGACGCCGCGCTGGGGGAGCCCATCAGCCGGCTCTGCTTCGACGGTCCGGAGGATCAGCTTACCCTCACGGCCAACACGCAGCCCGCGATTCTGGCCATGAGCGTGGCCGTCCATCGATTGCTCCGGAGCCGCGGCCACGAGCCGGCGTTCCTTGCCGGGCATAGTCTGGGGGAGTACTCGGCGCAGGTGGCCGCGGATACAATCGGATTCGCCGACGCGCTAAGGATCGTTCGCCGCCGGGGAGAGTACATGCAGATGGCGGTCCCGGTGGGAGAGGGAGCCATGGCGGCGGTCCTCGGCCTCGACGCCGCCGGCGTAGAGGAGGCGTGCCGGGAGGCGGCCGACGGCGACGTCGTCAGCCCCGCCAACTGGAACGCGCCGGGTCAGGTGACGATTGCCGGGACGGCGGCGGCGGTGGAGCGCGCCGCCGCGCGCGCCCGCGCGCGGGGGGCGCGGCGGGTGATGCCGTTGCCGGTCAGCGCGCCGTTCCACTGCGCGCTGATGCAGCCCGCCCAGGAACGACTCGCGCCGGAGTTGCGCGCGCTCATCGTTGCGGCCCCGGCCGTGCCGGTTGTGGCCAATGTCGATGCCGAGCCGAAGCGGACCGGTCCGGAATCGATCGACGCCCTGATCCGCCAGGTGAGCGCCCCGGTGCGGTGGGAGGCGGTCGTGCGTCGGCTCGCCGCCGAGGGTGTAACGACCGTGGTCGAGGCAGGGCCGGGGCGGGTGTTGAGCGGACTGGTCCGGAAGATTGATCGCGCCCTCACGGTCGTGCATGTCGACGATCCCGAGAGCCTGGAGAAGGCCGAGTCCGCTCTCGCCACCGCGGGCGCTTCCGAGGTGGGCCGATGAGCGGCCTGGAGGGCCGGGTCGCGCTGGTGACCGGCGCATCGCGGGGCATCGGACGGGCGATCGCGCTGCGCCTCGCGGCGTCTGGCGCGGTGGTGGTGGGGGGCGCCCGGGGAGACCATGCCGAGGCGGTGTGCCAGGAGATCGAGCAGGCGGGTGGTACTGCGGCGGCAGTGACGCTCGAGGTAACCGAAGCGGCATCGGTCTCGGCCGCAGTGCGGACGACGATCGACCGCTTCGGACGGATCGACATCCTGGTGAACAACGCCGGCATCGTTCGCGATCAACTGTTGATGCGGATGAAGCGTGAGGATTGGGACGCGGTCGTGGCGACGAACCTGACCTCGGCCTACGCGTGCTGTCAGGCGGTGCTCCGGCCCATGCTGAAGCGGCGCGCGGGACGAATCGTGACCATCGCGTCGGTCGTCGGGCAGTCGGGGAATCCGGGGCAGGCAAACTACGCGGCGTCGAAGGCCGGGCTGATCGGTTTCAGCAAGTCGCTGGCGCAGGAAGTGGGATCACGGGGCATTACGGTCAACGTCGTGGCGCCCGGGATGATCGAGACCGACATGACGGCGGCGCTCGATGAGCGTGCCCGGACGGCGTTGCTGGATCGGATTCCGATGAAGCGCCTGGGTTCTCCGGACGACGTCGCCAGCGTTGTCTGCTTTCTCGCGTCGGATGAAGCAGCGTATATTACTGGCCAAGTCGTCGGAGTCAACGGTGGGATGTACATGTAGGAGGCTGAGTGCATGGCGGTCGCTGACAAGGTGAAGAACATCATCGTGGAGCAGTTGGGCGTGGATGAGGAGGAGGTCACGCCGGATGCGTCGTTCGTCGACGATCTCGGCGCGGACTCGCTCGACACGGTCGAACTGGTGATGGCGTTCGAGGAAGAGTTCGGTCTTGAAATTCCCGACGGGGATGCGGAGAAGATCACCCGCGTGAAGGAGGCCGTCGACTACATCGAGTCTCATACCAAGGATTCGAAGTAGGCGTAGCGGATGTACTGACGGGAGAACCACCGTTGCCAAGGCGCGTCGCGGTCACCGGGGTCGGCTTGGTGTCGTCGCTCGGTGTCGGGACTGACGCCAACTGGAAGTCCCTGCTGGCCGGCCGGTCTGGCATCCGCGCCATCACTCACTTCGACGCTTCCGCGTTCGCGTCGCGAATTGCGGGCGAAGTGCCTGACTTCGACCCGCTGGCGTTCCTCGCGAAGAAGGACGTCCGCAAGATGGACGTCTTCATCCAGTACGCCATCGCGGCGGCGGAGTGCGCGGTGCAGGACTCCGGGCTGCCCACCGACCGGCCCCTCGGCCCGGACGTGGGCGTCTACATTGCGTCCGGCATCGGGGGATTCAGCACCATCGAGCGGGAGCACCGGGCGCTGCTCGCTGGCGGCCCGCGGAAGATCTCGCCGTTCTTCATTCCGTCGGCCATCATCAACCTCGCGGCAGGGCAGGTGTCCATCCGCTTCGGGGCGCAGGGACCCAACTCCGCCACCTGCACCGCCTGTTCGGCGTCGGCGCACGCCATCGGCGACGCCTTCGAGATCATCCGGCGCGGTGACGCCGAGGTAATGATCGCGGGTGGATCCGAGGCGTCGATCACGCCAATGGGGGTAGGCGGCTTCGCCGCCATGCGCGCGCTCTCGACGCGCAACGACGAGCCGGAGCGCGCCTGCCGGCCGTTCGATCAGGATCGCGATGGTTTCATCATCGGCGAGGGTTCCGGGGTGATCATCCTCGAGGAGCTGGATCGGGCGCGCTCCCGTGGCGCGACCATCTACTGCGAACTGGTCGGTTACGGCATGTCGGCCGACGCGTTCCACATGACGGCCCCGGCCGAGAATGGCGACGGCGCGGTTCGTGTCATGCGCAACACCCTCCGTTCAGCCGGTGTGGATCCCACGGTCGTGGATTACGTCAACGCCCACGGCACATCCACGCCGCACAACGACCGCATCGAGACGCTGGCCATAAAGCGGTGCTTCGGCGACCACGCGTCCAGTCTCGCCATTTCCTCCACGAAGTCGATGACCGGACATCTGCTGGGTGCGGCGGGGGGGCTTGAAGCGGGAGTAACGGCGCTAGCGGTCCGCGATCAGGTGGTGCCGCCCACGATCAACTTGGACAATCCGGATCCCGATTGCGACCTGGACTACGTCCCGCATGTCAGGCGCGAGATGTCCATCGACTACGCCCTCTCGAACTCGTTCGGGTTCGGCGGCACCAACGCCAGTCTGCTGCTCCGCCGGTACGACGGCTGAGGTTGGATCGTCATCCCGATGAAGATCGCCGTCTGTCTCAAGCAGGTCGTAACGCGCGACTGGCCGTTGCGGGTGGTGGATTCGGGCGCCTGGGTACGCGACACCGACGCCACGTTCGAAATGAACGAACCGGACGCCTATGCCCTCGAGGAAGCGCTCCGGCTGAAGGAACGGCTAGGGGATGGCGACAGCGAGGTCGTGGCCTGCTCGGCCGGTCCGGCGCGCGTCACCCAGGTGATCCGCGAGGCGCTGGCCCGGGGGGCCGACCGCGCCATCCATGTCGAGAGCGACGCACTGGTGGACGCCGACGCCGCCGTGATGGCGGCGGCGCTCGCCAACGCGATCCGCGACGAGCAGTTCGACCTGGTACTGACCGGCCTGCAGTCGGACGATCAGGGCTTCGGCCAGACCGGTGTCATCATGGCGGAGCGGCTCGGCCGGCCGCACGCGACGATCATCATGGAAGTGGGCGTGCAGGCCGATGGCACGCTGCGCGTCAAGCGGGAACTCGAGGGCGGCTGGTTCCAGTGGGTGACGTTGCCATTGCCCGCCCTGCTGACGATTCAGAGCGGTATCAACCAGCTCCGCTACGCCACGCTCCGCGGGATCATGGCGGCGAAGCGGAAGCCGGTCCGGACGGTGACGCCCGACGTGGGCGATCTCACGCCGGGGCAGCGGATTCTGCGCGTGTACCCGCCGGAGAAATCGGGCGACACCCACCTGATCGAGGGTCCGCCGGCCGAGGCCGCGCACGAGTTGGTCCGCCTGCTGCGGGAAGAGGCGCGGGTACTGTGATCCTGGTGATCGGCGAGCAGCGCGATGGCGCGCTCAACCCCGCCACGTGGGAGGCGGTGGCGGCGGCGCAGCAGATCGCCGACGCTGCGGAGGCGCCTGCGGGTCCGGTGGCGGTAGCGCTTGCGGGCGCCGGCGACACGCTGACGTCGGCGGCGGGGAAGCTGGCCGAGGCCGACACCACCGAGGTGCTCGCCGTCGACCACGCGCTGCTCGAAACGTATACGGCCGACGGCTTCACGACCGCCCTCGCACGGGTGATCGAGCAACGCTCTCCCGAACTCGTGCTCTGGCCGCATACCTACCAGACGCGGGACTATGCGCCAGCCCTCGCGGCCCGGATCGGCAGGGTGCTGATTTCCGACTGCATCGGCACGAAGCTGCGGGACGGCCAGAGAGTATTCGTTCGTCCGATGTTCCAGGGGAAGTTCGTCGCCGATGTGGCGCCGGACGGACCCTCACCGCACTGCGCCAGCCTGCAGATCGGTGCGTACCGAGCCGATTCCGTGCGGCGTGGCGAGTCGCCGGCGCCGATTCGGCCGGTAGAGGTCACGCTCGACGCCGCGAATATCCGGCAGCGGCCGGAAGCTCGGTTCAAGGAAGCCAAACAGGCCGTCGACTTGACGCAGGCGGAACGGATCGTCGCCATCGGGCGCGGCATCAAGGATGCCGAACATCTGGCGATCGTCCAAGAGCTGGCACGCGCGCTCGATGCGGAAATGGCTGCCTCGCGTCCGATCTGCGACGCCGGGTGGCTCCCGATGGACCGGCAGATCGGCAGCTCGGGGCAGACCGTGGCGCCGGCGCTCTATCTCGCGCTGGGGATCTCCGGCGCCATCCAGCATCTCGTCGGCATGAAGGGGGCGCGCACCATCGTCGCCGTCAACAAGGACGCCGAAGCGCCGATCTTCGAAGTGGCGCATTACGGCATCGTAGGCGACCTGTTCGAGATCGTTCCCGCGTTGCAGGCGGCGCTCGAGGCAGGAGACGCCGGGGGAGACTGACCCTGGATCCGACCGCGACGGATCGCGACACGCTCGAGGTCGACGTCGTCATCGTCGGCGGCGGGCCGGCTGGTCTGAGCGCGGCGTACCACCTGGCGCAGCTCCACCGCGCGGCCGGAGGTCGGCCCCTCGCGATCGCTCTGCTCGAAAAGGCGCGCGCGGCGGGCGGGCACATGCTCTCGGGCGCCGTGCTCGATCCATCGGCGCTCGACGCGTTGATTCCGGACTGGAAGGCGCGCGGCGCACCGCTCGAAACCCCGGTCGCGCGCGACGCCATCTACCTGCTGACGGGCCGGCGGGCCATCCCGTTTCCCTTCACGCCGCCGCCGCTCCGCAATCATGGCCACTACGTCGTTTCGCTCAATCGCTTCGTGGCCTGGTTGAGCGGGCAGGTGGAACAGGCAGGGGTGGATGTGTTCACCGGGTTCGCGGCCACCGAGCTGCTGTACGACGGTGACCGTGTCGTGGGTGTGCGGACGGGCGACCGGGGCATCGGGAAGGACGGCGATCGCCGGCCGGCATTCGAGCCGGGCGTCGACATCCGGGCTAAGGTCACGCTCGTGGCCGACGGTGTCCGGGGCCACCTGACGAAAGCGCTCGTCCGCCGGCGCGGCCTCGATGCGGATCGCCTGCCGCAGACCTATGCAATCGGCATCAAGGAGCTGTGGGAGGTGGATCCGGAGCGGCTCGCTCCCGGATCCGTGATCCACACCATGGGGTATCCACTCCGGTGGGAGGAGTTCGGCGGGGGCTTTGTTTACGCCCTGCCGGAAGGGCGGCTCTCGGTTGGGTTCGTTGCCGGTCTCGACTACCGCGACCCGCTCTTCGATCCGCATGTGGCCTTCCAGCGGTTCAAGCGCCATCCGCTGGTCGCGCGGCTCCTCGCCGAGGGGCAGATGGTCCGCTACGGCGCCAAGGCGTTGCCGGAGGGAGGGTGGTACGCGATGCCGCGCGCTCACGTCGACGGAGCCCTCATCCTCGGCGATGCCGCCGGGTTCCTGAACTCCCTGCGCCTGAAGGGGATCCACCTGGCGATGCACAGCGGGATGGCGGCGGCGGAGGCGACTTTCGATGCAGTCCAGGCGGGGGATCCGTCGGCGGCCCGGCTCGCCGGCTATGCGCGGCGGATCGATGAAGGGCCCATCCGGCGGGAGCTGTACCCGGTTCGGAACGTCCATCAGGCGTTCGGCGCCGGGCTGCTGCCGGGCCTGCTGTATTCGGGGTTGTCGTTGCTGACGGGCGGATGGTGGCTGCGCGATCCGATTCCGTCGCATGCGGGGCATGAACGTATACGGACGCTAAGGGACTACTATCGCGGCGAGTTGGCGCCGGCGGCGCCCAGCGCCCCGGTGGACCGGATCCTGACGTTCGACCGACTGACGAATGTCCACTATTCGGGTACCCGCCATGATGAGAATCAGCCGTCCCACCTGATTGTCCATGACACCGACATCTGCCGTACGCGCTGCATCGAGGAGTACGGGAATCCCTGCACGCGGTTCTGCCCCGCCAACGTCTACGAGATCGTCGATGCCAGCGCCGGGGAAGGGAAGCGCCTGCAGGTGAACGCCTCGAACTGCGTTCACTGCAAGACCTGCGACATCATGGACCCGTACCAGATCATCGACTGGGTGCCACCCGAGGGGGGCGGTGGCCCGCAGTACGAAGGGATGTGACCGAGGAAGCGGCTCGCCGCGCCGATGCGCCCCGGCGGCTGTCGTTCCGCCAGCGGACGCTCGCGCGGCTGATCGGCGCCGGCGGCGCGCCCGTCGTGGGTGCGCTCTGCCGGTCGCTGTACTGGCGCATCGAAGGAATGGCCCACCACGAGGCCGTCATCGCATCGGGCCGGCAACCGATCTTCGCCTTCTGGCACGGTCGGGTACTCCACGCCACCTGGTTCTGGCGTCGTCGCGGCATCGTCGTCATGATCAGCGAGAACTTCGACGGGGAGTGGATTGGCCGGTTGATCCACTGGTTCGGCTACCGAACCGCACGCGGGTCGTCATCGCACGGCGGCGCGCGCGCCATGGTTCGGATGCGGCGGCTCGGGGTTGACGGCGTGCCCACCGCCTTCGCCGTGGACGGCCCGCGTGGCCCCGCGCGCTCCGTGCAGCCGGGGGCGGTCTGGCTTGCCAGCCTGACCGGTCAGCCGGTGCTGCCGTTCCATGCCGAGTCGGATCGATACTGGACGACACGGAGCTGGGATGGGACTCAGGTCCCCAAGCCGTTCGCGCGCGCCGCGATGGTGATCGGCGCTCCCATCGACGTTCCGCGTCAGCCTGGTGACGATGTGATGGCCGCAAAGCAACAGGAACTGGCCGATGCACTCGCCGCCCTGGCGGCGCGGGCCAAGGTCCTGGCAGAGGCGCCGCGGCGCGTATCGGAGAAGGCCTGACGATGGCGCTGCGCGACGTCCTGCTGGTCGCTTCGTCCCGCTTCGCCGGGCATCAGCCGCCAACCGGCCATCCGGAGCGGCCGGGCCGCGCGGAAGTGATGACCCGTGTCGCCGCACGGTGGCGGTCGGAAGGTGGCCGGGTCGTCGAGCCTGATGCGGTGACGGGCGACGCCCTCGCGCGGGTGCACGACGCGGATTACCTCCGGACCCTTGCGGCGACCGCGGGCCAGCGCGTCCGCCTGGATCCGGACACCTATGCGTCGCCCGAATCGGAGACCATCGCGCGTCTTGCGGCTGGCGCGATTGTCGCGGCGGTCGATCACGCGCTGGAGCACGACGCGCCCGGCCTGGCGTTCGTTCGCCCACCGGGCCACCACGCCGAGCGCGCGCGCGCCATGGGCTTCTGCCTCTACAACAACGCGGCGGTGGCGGCGGCGCACGCTCGCGCGCGCGGCGTGCCGCGCGTGGCGGTGGTCGACTACGACGTGCACCATGGCAACGGGACGCAGTGGATCTTCTACGACGAACCGAGCGTCCTGTATGTCTCGACGCATCAGTACCCGTTCTATCCGGGCACGGGTGCGGCGGATGATGTCGGACGCGGCGCCGGCGCGGGAGCGACGCTCAACATTCCACTCGCGGCGGGAGCGACGGACGCCGATCAGGATCTGGCGTTTCGCGACGTCATCCTGCCCGTCCTCGGTGCGTTCGATCCGGATCTCCTGATGGTTTCCGCCGGCTTCGACGCGCACGTGGACGATCCGCTCGGCGGGATGCACATGACGGTGGCGGGTTTCCAGACCCTCAACCGCCGCTTGCGCGCGTTCGCGACCGAGCACTGCCGGGGCCGCCTCGCAGTCGTGACGGAGGGAGGCTATGATCTCGACGCGCTCGAGGCGTGCCTCGACATGACGCTTGCGACCTGTGCCGAGGATCCGCGGGCGGTGATTCCGGATACCCCCGGCTCGACCGATCTTGCCCGGGCGGTTTTTCCTTCGGTCAGGCAGGCCCAGGCCGAGTACTGGCCCGCCCTCGGCTGGTAGCACGTTCCTTCCTCCGCCGGCCGGGTCAAGACTGTAGACTATCGATCCGGGGAACTGGCCGCGGCCTGGTCCGCGTTCCCCGGCGAGCTTCCCAGTGCGCGACTACGACCCCCAGGCGATCGATCGGAAGTGGCAGGAGCGCTGGCTGGAGAGTCGCGCCTTCGAGGTGGTGGCGGACCCGGCCCGCAACCCCTTCTACTGTCTCGTGATGTTCGCCTATCCGTCCGGTCACGCCCATGTCGGCCATGTCCGCAACTACATGATCGGCGATGTCGTCGCCCGGATGAAGCGGATGCGTGGCTTCAACGTGCTGCATCCGTTTGGATGGGACGCGTTCGGCATGCCGGCCGAGAACGCGGCCATCAAGAACAACACCCATCCCGAGACGTGGACGCGCGAGAACATCGCGCACATGAAGGACCAGTTGCAGCGGCTCGGCATCAGCTACGCCTGGGAGCGTGAGGTCGCCACCTGCGATGCGGACTACTACCGGTGGAATCAGTGGATCTTCCTCCGGATGTACGAGCGCGGCCTCGCCTACCGGAAGAAGGCGTCGGTCAACTGGTGCCCCGACTGCCAGACGGTTCTGGCGAACGAACAAGTGGTGGACGGCGGCTGCTGGCGCTGCGGCGCAACGGTTGGCACGCGCGAGCTGGCGCAGTGGTTCTTCCGGATTACCCACTACGCCGACGAGTTGCTTGACGGCATCGAGACGCTCGATCAATGGCCCGACAAGGTGCTGACGATGCAGCGCAACTGGATCGGGCGTTCCGAGGGGGCGCGGGTAGAGTTCACCCTGGCGGCGTCGAATGCGGCGGCGTCGGGCGGCGAACCGATCGAGGTCTTCACCACGCGGATCGACACGATCTACGGCGCGACGTTCGTCCTGCTGGCGCCGGAACATCCGTTGGTCGACCGGATCGCGGCCGATCGGGACGACCGCAAGTCGTTCCTGGCGGATGTGGGGCGGTTCCGCGCGCTGGATCGGACGGCGCGGCTGACCGGCCAGATCGACAAGGAAGGAATCGACACCGGGCGGGTCGCGATCAACCCGTTCAGCGGCGAACGTGTGCCCATCTGGATCGCCAACTTCGTTCTGGCGGAGTACGGCACCGGTGCGATCATGGCGGTTCCGGCGCACGATCAGCGCGACTTCGAGTTTGCGCGCAAGTACGGCCTGCCGGTTCGGGTCGTGATTCAGCCGCCCGGCGACACGCTTCCGCCGGGAAGCCGGCTGGAAGCGGCCGTCCCGGAGTACGGGCGTCTCGTTGACTCGGGCGACTACACCGGCCTAGAGACCGCGGACGCCCGGCAACGCATGGTTGCGGCGGCGGAAGCGGGCGGCTTCGGCCGGGGTGAGGTGCAGTTCCGTCTGAAGGACTGGGGGATCTCGCGCCAGCGCTACTGGGGCACGCCGATTCCCATCGTCTACTGCAGGGCGTGCGGCGTGCAGCCGGTGCCCGACGATCAGTTGCCGGTGAAGCTGCCGCAGGTCGAGGCCTTCAGCGGCCAGGGCGACTCGCCGCTGGCTCAGGTGGAAGCGTTCGTTCAGGCGACGTGTCCCGGTTGCGGCGGGGCGGCCCGCCGCGAGACGGACACGATGGACACGTTCGTCGACTCGTCGTGGTACTTCTACCGGTATTGCGATCCGACCAATGACGGCGCCGCGTTCGATCCCCAGGTAGTCCGGTACTGGGCGCCGATCGATTTCTACTGCGGTGGTGTCGAGCACGCCATCCTGCACCTCATCTACTCCCGGTTCTTCTGCCGCGTGTTGCGCGACCTCAACCTGTTGTCGCACGACGAGCCGTTCAAGCGGCTGCTGACCCAGGGGATGGTGCTGAAGGACGGCGCCGTGATGTCGAAGTCGAAGGGCAATGTCGTCGACCCGGACGAGATGATGGCCAGGCATGGCGCCGATGCGCTCCGTCTGTACGAGACCTTTGTCGCTCCGCCCGAAAAGGAGATTGAGTGGACGGATGCCGGCCTCGAGGGAAGCGCACGTTTTCTGGGTCGGGTGTGGCGCCTGGTGATGCCGTTTGCCGAGAGATTCGCCGCATCCGCCCCACCGGCTGCGTTCGACGACGCGAAGCTCGACGACGATGAGCGCGCGCTGCGGCGCAAGACCCATCAGACGATCACCCGGGTTTCGGAGGATCTCGATCCCCGCGTCCATCTCAACACGGCGGTTGCCGCGCTGATGGAATTGGTTAACGATCTCTACGCCTTCTGCGAGCCGCGCAGGATCGGGCCGTTCTCGCGGATGCGGGATGATTCGGCGGGCGCGGCGTCGGAGTCGGTGCTGGCGGTCGTTCGCGAAGCGATCGAGGCGCTCGTGCTCATGCTGTCACCGTTCACGCCCCACGTCGCGGAGGAGTTGTGGGAGGCGTTGGGTCATGCGGATGGGGTGACGGCGGCCGGCTGGCCGGAGGCGGATCCCAAGGTGGCGGCAGGGGAGACGGTGGTGGTGCCGGTACAGGTGAACGGCCGGGTGCGGGCGCGGCTGACCGTGCCGGTTGGCGTGTCGCAGGCGGAACTGGAGCGCCTGGCGCTGGCGGCGCCGCACGTGCAGGCGCACACCGAAGGGAAGCGGATCGATCGCGTTCTGGTGGTGCCGGGGCGCATGGTGAGCATCGTCGCCGGAGGACGCATTTGAAATGAGCACGAAATCCTACCGACGCGCGTACCGGCATCGTGGCATTGCGGCGGCTACCGCGATGGTCGTGGCCTGTGGCGGGGCGCTCGCGGCCGGCTGCGGTTATACGCTCGCCGGGCGCGGGTCGTTTCTTCCGGAGTACATCGAGACGGTCGCCATTCCCACGTTCGAGAATCGGACGACCGTCTTCGACGTCGAGCAACTGCTGACCCAGGAAGTGCGGACCGCATTCATCGGGCGGGGTTCGTACCGGGTGCAGACCGAGACGACGGGCGCCGATGCATCGCTCATCGGCGCCATCACCGCTATCCGGATCGCTCCCGCCAGCTTCAACGCCGATCAACAGGCCTCGCGCTATATCTTCACGGTCACGGCGAGCATCGAGTTTCGCGACCTCACCACCGGCGAGGTCATCTGGGACAACGAGCAACTGGAGTTCGCCGACGAGTACGACGTCGCCTCCGGCACTGGCGATGTGACGAGCCCCGCCACGTTCTTCGGCCAGCGCAACAACACGGTGGAGCGCCTCGCCACCGAGTTCGCCACCACCGTCGTCAGCTCGATCCTCGAGGCGTTCTAGGCGGCAGTGCCCGACCTCACCCCGTCCGGCCTCCGCACGCGGCTGGCGGCTCGGGATCTCCCGGCGGTCTGCCTGCTGCTTGGGGACGACGAGGGCGAGAAGCGCGCGCTGGTGGACGCAATGCTCGCGACGATCGACGAACAGGTGCGGCTGTTCAACGTCGACCGCTTCGATGCGGACGACGCGCCGATCGCCCAGTGGCTCGACGCGGCGCAGACGCTGCCGGTGATGGCGGAGCGCCGTCTCATCGTCGTCGCACGAGCGGAGCGGCGGTTGCAGCCGGCACGGGAGAGTCGGGCGGGAACGACGGGCATCGAGCTGCTCGAGACGTACCTGGAAGCTCCCGCACCACACGCCGCGCTGGTGTTGGTGGCGGGCGACCTCGATGAGCGCCGCCGCATCGTCAGGCGGCTGGTCGCGTCGGCGGAGGTGGTCCGATGCGGCGAACTGGCGGATGCGTCCGACGCACGCGCGTGGATAGCGGCGCGCCTGGTGGAGGCGGATCGGCACGCGGACCCGGACGCGGTGCGACTGCTGGCGGATGTCGTCGGGCCGGCCGCGGGCGGCCTTCGCGGCGCGCTCGACCGCCTGATGCTGTACGCGGGTGATGCCTCCACGATCACCAGCGACGATGTGCGCACCGTTGTCGGGGCTTCCGGGTCCGGTCCGAATGACGATTGGGGGGTGGCGCGTGCGATTGAGCAGCGCGACACCGCCCGGGCGCTGCGCGAGGTGGCCCTCGCCCTCGACGCGGGTGCGGTGCCCTACATGTTGCTGGGTCAACTCGCCTGGGTGGCGCGCAGCCGCCTCGACCCGGCGCGGACGGGTCCCGCCGTCGATGCGGTTTTCCGGACCGACAAGGCGCTCAAGCAGTCGGGTGGCGAGCCCCGGGTGTTGCTCGAACGCCTGGTGGTGCAGTTGTGCGGAGCCGGACGGGCGAACCGGCGCTGACTTACTCCGCCGCCGCCTTCTGCAGGTGACCGGTCAGGCGGGACTTGTGGCGGGCGGCGGTGTTGCGGTGAATGACCCCCTTGCCGGCCAGGGTGTCGAGGAGCGCCGCGGTCGAGCGGTACGCGTCCTGCGCCGCCGCCACGTCGCCACCTCCATCGATCGCGGCGCGCGTCGCCCGGATCGCGCGGCGCATACGGCTCTTGAGCCGGCTGTTGCGCGCGTTCCGCTCGACGTTCTTGCGATGGGCCTTGAGGGCGGACTTGTGGTTGGCCATAACCGACGGAGTATACAGGTTCCGGAGCCGGTCCGGCTACGGGCCGTGCGTCGCCCAGACTTCGGTCTCTCCCGCGGCGTCGAAAGCGAGGACATCGTACCGCTGGTGACGCGACGGGTCCGGCATCTCCATACCGGGTGAGCCGAGCGGCATTCCCGGTACGGCGAGTCCCGCCACGCGCGGCGCCTCGCGCAGCAGCCGCTGGATGTCGGATGCCGGCACATGTCCCTCGATCGCGTAGTCATCCACGACCGCCGTGTGGCAGGACGCGAGCTCCGGCCGGATCCCCAGCCGTTGCCTGAGCGGCGCGACGTTCGGCACGTCGGTCACGGTTACCGTGAATCCATGTTCCCGCAGGTGTTCCACCCAGATCACGCAGCAGCCACACGTCGGCGTCTTGTAGACGTCGATGACCGTGCCGCTCTCCGCTTCCTGCGCACCGGCCAGCGTCCACCCGGACGCGGTTGCCGCCAGAATCAGTGCAATGCCCAACAGAATCCGCTTCATGGCGTATCTCCCTGCCACAGATTATATGCTCGCCCGGCACAGGAGGTAACGACGTTGCCCACCCAAGCCGGTTCCGGCCGTGCGCAATCGCCGCGCACTTCTCCGGACGGCCCGACCGATGTCGTGATCATCGGAGGCGGGCCCGCCGGGTCGTCTGCCGCGCGGCTCCTGTCGGCCTGGGGGCATTCCGTCGTCCTGCTGACGAGACCCGAGGCGGGCGCGCCGCCGCTCGCCGAGTCGTTGCCTCCAAGCTGCCGGAGCGTGTTCGAGGTCATCGGCGTTCGAGAGGCGGTTGAGCGGACGGGCTTCGTCACGACTGCCGGCAACACGGTCTGCTGGGGCGGCGGTGCGCCACGGTTCGCACCCTTCGGGGATGGGCGGCGCGGGTATCAGGTGCTCCGCCGGGAGTTCGACCGCCTCCTGCTGCACGAAGCGCGGCGCGCCGGCGCCGCCGTCCGGACCGGAGTGACGGTGCGTCAGGTGGCCTTCCGCGAGGATGAGCCGGCCGCGGTAACGGCGCGCGACGCGGCAGGGCGTCGAGTGACGGCAAGGCCGCGCTTTGTCCTGGACTGCTCGGGCCGGGCCGGCGTCGTGGCCCGCCGTCATCGGACGCGGTTGCCGGCGGCCGAGACCACGCTGGCGTTGGTCGGAATCTGGCGGCGCGACGACGGCTGGCCGCTTCCCGGAGCCGTGCCGGCGCCTGGGGAAGCACGCTCCGGCGAAACGGGCGATGCCATGCAGACCGTCGTGGAGGCATACGCTGACGGTTGGGCGTGGTCCGTCCCCGTATCGAACCAGCGCCGCTACGTGACCGTGATGGTCGACCCCCGTACGACGGAGACGGAGCACCCCGGGTCGCTCGGTGCGCGCTACCGGGCGGAGATCGGCAAGACCGTCCAACTCGCGCGGCTGACCGGCGGCGCCGTCCCCGAAGGAGAGCCATGGGCCTGCGACGCCTCGCAGTACGGCGCGCGCCGGTTTGGCGGCCCCGGCTATCTGCTGGTCGGCGACGCCGCCACCTTCATTGATCCGTTGTCGTCCTTCGGCGTCAAGAAGGCGATGGCTTCGGCCTGGCTGGCGGCAGTGGTGACCAACACCTGCCTGTTGCATCCGGCCCGTGCGCCGCTGGCCCTGCGCTTCCATGCCGAGCGGGAGGAGGAGGTCTGGGAGGCTTATCGCCGGCAGTCCGCCGCATTCTTCGCGCAGGTATCCGAGCGGGAGCTGCATCCGTTCTGGAGTGACCGCTCGGACCCGAGCACGCTGGACGGGGTGCGCGGTCGCGCGGGTGGAGCCGATGCGGTCGAGGCGTTCCGGCGGGACCCCGCGGTCCGGACCGCGTTCGAGGCGTTGCGACGCGCCCCGTCGATTCGCCTGCGAGCGACCGCCGCCCTCCGCAGAACCTCCGCACCGGCGGTGGAGGGACGGGAGATCGTCGCGGGCGCGTGCCTCGTGGTCGACGCCGGCGCCGCCGGCACGGTGACGACTCGCTACCTGCGGGGGATCGACCTCGTGGCGCTGGTGGAGATGGCGGAGAACAGGGCGCAGGTTCCCGACCTGTACGAAGCGTACTGCCAATCGCGGGGACCGGTGAGTCTGGCCGATTTTCTCGGTGCGTTGGCGGTGCTTGTCGGCCGTGGCCTGTTGCGTAACGATGCGTGAACTATCATGGAGCAGCGTGGCGACCGCACCTCCAGCGCGTGTTGCAATACCTCGCGGGATGTGCCTTCCGCCACTCCGGTTTCTCCCGCGCGGCGACTCGTCTCGTGCTGCCGTACTGACGGCACTGTGGTTTGTGGTCGCAGTGGGCTCGGCGTCTGCGCAGCGCGACTCCCAGGCGGGTCATCTTCCCGAGGGGGGGATTCCGGTTACCAGCGACCTCGTCCACCAGCTCTGCGGCGCCTGCCACCCGGCCGACGATCAGGGACGCATGAGCCGCATCTCCTATCAGCGGACGACGCCGGAAGGGTGGCAGCAGACCATCCGCCGCATGGTGC
>CAZJYU010000027.1:0-36334 GCA_964550305.1 uncultured Vicinamibacteraceae bacterium
TCGCCGCCGGCGAGCAGCACGACCTCGACGACGCGGGGATCGCGAAGAACGCCCGCCAGGAGAAGCTGGCCGCCCGCGCCGCGGCCAGGGCGGCGGCGAACGGCAACGGCAACGGCAAGTCGGCCGATCCGCAACAAGCGGCGCACGACGCGCAGATGGCCGCCCTTTATCGCCAGCACGTCCTGAAGGAGCAGCAGGAGCCGGTGGTGCAGATCCAGGGTCTGAAGCACGCCAGGAAGGACGAACCGGTCGGCGTTGGCTAGAGTGCGACGGCCCCGGGATAGCGCACGCCGCTCCGTTTCGCGCCACTGCTCCCTTGTTCGCTGACCTATCACGCGCCGTCCGGCCCCCACGGGCCGGGGCGACGGTGCCATAATGGCTCCGATGCCGGTGCGTGACACGCTCGACCGCCCGCTCGGGAGCCTACGGCTTTCGGTGACCGACCGGTGCAACCTCCGCTGTCAGTACTGCATGCCGGAGGAAGATTACGTCTGGCTGCCGCGCGAGGACATCCTCACGTTCGAGGAAACCGGCGCGATCGTGGATTCCTTCACCGACGCCGGGGTCGACCGGGTGCGCCTGACCGGCGGAGAGCCGCTCCTCCGGAACGATCTGCCGGAACTGATTGCGCTGCTCGCCGCCCGGCCCGCGATCCGCGACCTCGCGCTGACCACGAACGGGATGCTGCTTGCCGATCAGGCGACGGGATTGCAGGCGGCCGGCTTGCATAGGCTGACGGTCAGCCTTGACACGCTCCGGCCGGACCGGTTCCGTGAGCTTACGCGCTTCGAAGGCGTCGGCAGGGTTCGGGCGGGACTGACGGCGGCGCGCGACGCGGGTTTCACCGACTTGAAGATCGATACGGTCGTGATCCGGGGCGTGAACGACGACGAGTTGATCGACCTGTTGGGGTATGCGCGCGACGCCGGCGCCGAATTGCGCTTCATCGAGTACATGGACGTCGGGGGCGCTACCCGCTGGTCCATCGCCGATGTCGTGCCACGTGTCGAAATGCTCCGCGTGATCGGCGATGCGCTGGGGCCGGTCGAGTCGATCGCGGAGCCGGCTTCGACCGCGCCGGCGGATCGGTTCCGCCTGCCGGACGGACAGACGTTCGGGGTGATTTCGTCCACCACCGAGCCGTTCTGCCGGTCGTGCGACCGGAGCCGGCTGACGGCGGACGGCCTGTGGTACCGCTGCCTCTACGCCCGGACCGGAACCGATCTCCGGCGGCTGCTGCGTGCCGGAGCAACGCGTGATGACCTCCGCAGCACGATCGATGCAACCTGGCGGCAGCGCGCCGACCGCGGCGCGGAGGTGCGTCTGGCCGCGGAGCACCGCGAACCGTTGATTCCGGTCGAGGCGCTCCAGCGCGAGCCGCATCTCGAGATGCACACCCGCGGCGGCTAGTGTCGCCGTCCTGTTGCGCGTTCGTTATTCCCGTTGTCCCCTCCGAACATTCGATGATTCCCGCGGTTCGCGGCACGCACGACATCCTGCCCGCCGAGGCGGAGCGATGGCAGCGGCTGGAGGCCGTGATTCGCGATATCTGCGCGCGGTACGGGTACCGCGAGATCCGGACGCCGGTGATCGAACGGGAAGAGCTCTTTGCCAAGGGAACGGGCGAGACCACTGACATCGTGCAGAAGGAGATGTACGCCTTCGAGGACAAGGGGGGCGAGCGCGTGACGCTCCGGCCGGAGGCGACGCCCAGCATGGTGCGGGCGTTCGTCCAGCACGCGCTCGAGCAACAGTTCCCGGTGGCCAAGCTGTTCAGCTTCGGGCCGATGTTCCGGTACGAACGGCCGCAGAAGGGACGCTACCGGCAGTTCCACCAGCTCGATGTCGAGGTGTTCGGCGTCGCCGACGCGTCGGTCGACGCGGAGGTGATCGAGATGGCGCGCGCGATGGTGGACGCGCTGGGGATCGACGAGGCGACGACGCTCGTCAACTCGGTCGGCTGCCGTGCGTGCCGCCCCGCCTTCAGCCGTGCGTTGATAGCCGCACTGGGCGACCGGCGGATGGCGTTGTGCGGCGACTGCCAGCGTCGTGCCGAAACGAATCCGCTCCGGATCTTCGATTGCAAGGTGGAATCGGATCAGGCGATCATCGACACGCTGCCGCATACGGTCGACTACCTCTGCGCTGAGTGCCGCTCGCACTTCGATCAGGTGACCGGCCTGCTCGACACGCTCGGCCTCGACTACACGGTGTCGCACCGGCTGGTGCGGGGGCTCGACTACTACATGCGGACGACGTTCGAAGTGGCGGGAGGTGGTCTGGGCGCGCAGAACGCGCTTCTGGGCGGCGGACGGTACGATGGACTGGTAGCCCAGCTCGGCGGCCCCGACCGCCCCGGTATCGGGTTTGCCGCCGGCCTGGAGCGGCTGCTGCTGGCGATGCCCGAGAGCGCGGCGGTAGCACGGCCCGATGCATTCGTAGTGGCGGCGGGCGAGGCGGCGCGCCGGCCGGCGCACCTCCTGGCGCGCGACCTTCGGCAGGCTGGACTCACGGCGCTCGTCGACTACGAGCCGCGGTCGTTGAAAGCGCAGATGAAGCGGGCCAATCGATCGGGCGCGCAGCGGGTACTGATCCTTGGAGATGACGAGTTGTCGCGTGGCGAAGTGACGGTGCGGGAGATGGCGGCCAGTGAGCAGGCCGCCGTGCCAAGGGATACGGTGGTGCAGCGGCTGGTCGAGACGCGCCGCGCCGCCGATAACGGTGAACAATGACAACCGAGACGACCACCCGCGAGACCGGAGCGTTTCCGGTCCGCACGCACACCTGCGGCGAGCTGCGCCCGGCTGACGTCGGCGCCGACGTCGTCCTGAACGGCTGGATCCACAAGGTGCGCGACCTGGGCGGCGTTACGTTCCTCGACATTCGCGACCGGTACGGCATCACGCAGGTGGTGGCGCGCGACGGCGATGCGGTGATCGCCGAGGCGAAGCGCGTCCGCCCCGAATTCGTGGTGGCCGTCAGTGGTCCCGTGGAGCGCCGCTCCGAGGAAACCCTCAACCCGAAGCTGGCGACCGGCGAGGTAGAGGTCGCGGCGCGGGAGATCCGTGTCCTCAACGAATCGCCGACGCCCCCGTTCCAGATCGACGAGGAGACGCCGGTCTCCGAGGAATTGCGTCTCCGCTATCGCTACCTCGACCTGCGCCGAACGCGGATGCGCGACAACATCGGCCTGCGCCACCGGATCATGCTCGCGATCCGGCAGAGTCTCGACGCCGACGGCTTCTGGGAGATTGAAACGCCGCTGCTCACGAAGTCGACCCCGGAGGGCGCGCGCGACTTCCTGGTTCCGAGCCGGCTCCACCCGGGCGCGTTCTACGCGCTGCCGCAGTCGCCGCAGATCTTCAAGCAGATCCTGATGATCAGCGGGATGGACCGCTATTTCCAGATCGTGAAGTGCTTCCGCGACGAGGACCTGCGCGCCGATCGGCAGCCCGAGTTCACGCAGATCGACATCGAGTTGAGTTTCGCCAACGAGGAGGTGGTCTTCGGCGCCGTCGAGCGGCTGATGCAGGCGGTGTTCCGCGCCGTCGGTCGCGACGTGCCGGCGCCCTTCCCGCGGCTCACCTACGACGAGGCGATGTCGCGCTACGGGAGCGACAAGCCGGATCTGCGCTTCGACCTGCCGCTGCAGGACGTGTCGGACGCCTTCCGGGCCGGCCAGTTCAAGGTGTTCCGCCGTATCGTCGAGGCGGGTGGCTCGGTCCGTGCGCTGGTGGTGCCAGGCGCGGGGGGGCAGGCGCGCGCCCAGCTCGACCTGATCGTCGACGCGGCCATCCGTGCCGGTGCGAAGGGCTTGGTCTGGGTGCGGCGCGGGGAGGACGGCGCAATCCAGAGCTCGATCCTGAAAGCGGCCGGCCCGGAGTCGCTCGAGCAGGCGCTCCGCCTGACCGGCGCGGGCGCCGGCGACCTGGCCCTGATCGCGGCGGGGCAAGGATACGAAGCGTCGGAAGTGCTGGGCCGCATTCGCCTGGAGCAGGCGGAACGGCGCGGTCTGATCGACACGGGCCGGACGGCGCTGAGCTGGGTGGTCGATTTCCCCCTGTTCGAGTGGAGCGAAACGGAGCAGCGGCACGCGTCGATGCACCACCCGTTCACGTCGCCCCGGCCGGATGACGTCGGCCGGATCGAGGACGATCCGTCAGGCGTGCGCGCGCGGGCCTACGACCTCGTTCTGAACGGCAGCGAAATCGGCGGCGGCAGCATCCGGATCCACGACGCCGCGCTTCAGGCGCGGATCTTCCGGCTGCTGCAGATCGGTGACGAAGAGGCGAAGGCGCGCTTCGGTTTTTTTCTCGATGCGCTCCGCTATGGCACACCGCCGCACGGTGGGATCGCGCTGGGTCTGGACCGGATTGTCGCTCTGGTGGCAGGCGAGACGTCGATCCGCGACGTGATGGCGTTCCCGAAGACGGCCGCGGCGGTCGACCTGATGGCTGGATCCCCTTCGGGAGTGGACCGGCGGCAGCTCCGGGAGCTCCATCTGGACGACGGATAGCGGGCACCATGACGCGCCGGTATCCGGGCCGGCAGCAGGGTGCCCTCGGCGCGGTAGTCTGCGCTGCGTCCGGGGCGCCTGCGGCCATCAGGACGCGCGCTGCCAGGACGCGCGCTGCGCGCACGTCCTTGACCCCTGCGCGGGGGCGTGCTACCAATTGGCCTCGGCGTACCCCACCGGGCGGTGCGTCCAGGGAGCCAACGATACCTACGCCTGTCTCGCCCGCCTCCGTCAAGATTCCAATTCCCGACGAGGGGCTGGAGACGCTCTTCGGCGCCCGGGACGAGAACCTTCGGCAGCTCGAGGATCAGTTCGACGTCCAGATCCGGACCGCCGGCGCCGCGCTGCTCGTGACCGGCGACGCCCAGGGACTTGCCTGCACCGAACGCGTTATCGATCACTTTTCCGGCCTGCTGCGTGAGGGCCATATCTTTTCCCGCGACGATGTCCGCCGCGCCTCCGAGCTGGTGAGTGACGACGTGCAGATCGACCTGCGCGACGTCTTCATCCGGGCGCCGCTGCAGGTGTCGAACCGGCGCCATGTCAAGCCGCGCAACCTGGGACAGCGGCGCTACCTGGATGCCATCGAACACAACGACCTGGTCGTGGGAATCGGCCCGGCCGGGACCGGCAAGACCTACCTCGCGATGGCGCAGGCGGTCGCCTACCTGGTGGCGAAACGGGTAAGCCGGATCATCCTTGCCCGCCCGGCGGTCGAAGCTGGCGAGAAGCTCGGCTTTCTGCCCGGTGACCTGCAGGAGAAGGTGAACCCCTATCTCCGTCCCCTCTACGATGCGTTGTACGACCTCCTGCCCGCCGAGCGGGTCGAGCGGCTGCTCGAGCAGGGCGTTATCGAGATCGCGCCGCTCGCCTTCATGCGGGGCCGGACGCTGAATGACGCGTTCGTCATCCTCGATGAAGCCCAGAACACCACAACCGAGCAGATGAAGATGTTTCTGACGCGCCTCGGCTTCGGATCCAAGGCGGTCGTCACCGGGGACATCACGCAGATCGACCTGCCGCCGGGCTGCACCTCCGGCGTCAAGCAGGCAATCAGGGTGCTTGCCGGCGTGTCGGGAGTGTCGATCATCTATTTCACCGAACGGGACGTGGTGCGGCACAAGCTGGTCCAGGCGATCGTAAGGGCGTACGAGCAGCATGCGCCGGCGAACCGCGATGGTGGCCCGGTCGACGGCGACTCGTCCGATACAACATGACCGACGGCGACTCCGACGCAGGCCCCGACCAACCTCCGCCAGGTCGCCTGCAGGTCACGGTCACCGATGGCCGTGGCCGCGTGCAGCGAGCCGATGGCCTGTGTCGTTGGCTCAGCGGCATCGCCCCCCGCGCGGCGAGGGGGGACGTTGCTGTCGCCCTGGTGGGCGACGCGAAGATGCGCGTGCTCAATCGGGAGTTCCGCGGCGTCGACCGCCCGACCGACGTTCTGGCGTTTCCTGCCGGCACGAAAGGCCATCTGGGCGACATCGTGATTGCGACCGGCGTGGCGCGGCGGCAGGCGCGCGTCGCGGGTCATGCCATCGACACCGAGTTTCGCTGCCTGGCCCTCCACGGTTTGCTGCACCTGCTCGGCTACGACCACGAGCAGGACGACGGCCGGATGGAACGCCTCGAGCGGCGGCTGCGCCGGCGCGGGGGAATCGGATGATCCCGGCGGGATTTGTCTTCCTGCCGCTCGCGCTGTTCCTCCTCGGCTGCGTGTTGGTGTATGCCGGCACCATCGAGGCGGCGTTCACAACACTGATGCGCTTGCCGCTGCGCCTGGGGGCCGAACGGCGCGGCCGGCTGGAACGCCTCGGCTACCTGGACGATCCCATCCGGCTCTTCGTCCCGGTGCGCCTGCTTCAGGGATTGGTGATCGTCGCGGTCACCCTGCTGGCGGTGGCAGGCGCGCCGCGCAGCGCCATCTCGCTGCCGCTGTTGGCGCCGGCGCTGCTGGCCTTCGTCGTGGTGTGCGCCTACCTGCTGCCGATGTGGATCGTCCGGCGGGACCCCGAACGGGTGATCGAGGAGCTGCTGCCATCCTTCCAGCTGGTCGTGGCGGTGCTCCGTCCGGTCACGCGCCCGCTGATTCGATTGGTGCGAAGCGCCGGGCAGAAGGGGAACGGCGCCGTGGCGCCGGACGAAGCGCCGGATGCGGCTGACGATCCGGATGACGAACGCGCGCCACTCGATGCGGAAGACGCGGCGGAGCGAGAGCTCTTGCAGTCCGTCGTCGACTTCGGCGACACGCTGGTGCGCGAGGTCATGACACCGCGCCCGGATATTGTCGCCGTCCGCGCCAGTGCGACGCTCGGCGAGTTGCGCCGCCTGTTTGTGGGGGAGCGTTACTCGCGCCTGCCGGTCTACGAGGAGAACCTCGATCGGGTGCTCGGCTTCGTCTTCGTGAAAGACCTCGTGGCGCTCGCCGACACGCCGTCGGATGAGCAGGTCGTGAGTCGCCTGATGCGTCCCGCCTACGCCGTGCCGGAGACGAAACGGGTGGCCGATCTGCTACGTGAGCTGCAGCGAGCGCAGGCGCAGATCGCCATCGTGCACGACGAGTTCGGCGGCACCGCGGGCCTGGTGACGGTGGAGGACCTGCTGGAGGAAATCGTCGGCGAGATTCGCGACGAATACGATGTCGAGTCGGAACCCATCGTCGACGAGGGAAGCGGCAGCTTCGTATTCGATGGCCGCGTGGGCTTCGATGATCTGTGCGAGCGTCTCGACGTCACCATCGATGCGGACGGATGCGACACGGTTGCGGGTTACCTGCTTGCGCGGCTGGGGCGCGTGCCGCAGGTAGGGGAGACGTTCGATCTGGACGGGCTGCATGTTCAGGTTCTGGACGGGGAGCGCCGCCGCGTCCATCGCGTCCGCCTGCGGCGACAGGACGCTGCCGGGCCCGAGGTCGACGCCGGCGCCGGCCCATGAACCGGAGTGCAGCGGCGCATCGGACATGAAGGCAGGATTCGTATCGCTCATCGGCCGGCCGAACGCGGGGAAGTCGACGCTGCTCAACCGGCTGGTCGGATCGAAAGTAGCGATCGTTTCCGACAAGCCGCAGACGACGCGCACCAGGATTCTGGGCATTCGGCACGGCGCCGGCGACCAGAACGCGACACGCGACGGCCAGATCGTCTTTGTCGACACTCCCGGCATCCACCGCCCGCTGCACCGGCTGAATGTCCGCATGGTCGATCAGGCGGTGGACACCCTCGGCTGGGTCAATGTCCTGATCGTCGTGCATGACGCCGCGACCCGGACCGGAGCGGGCGATCGGTTCGTGCTCGATCTCCTCGATCGTACCAGCGCGCCCGTGATCCTCGCGCTCAACAAGATCGACCGCGTGGCGAAGCCGGCGCTACTGCCGCTCATCGACTGGTTCCGCCAACAACGGGAATTCGCGGCGATCGTTCCGCTCTCGGCCCTCGACGGCGATGGTGTCGGCGATCTCGAGACGCTCCTCTGGGAGTACTTGCCCGAGGGGGAGCCCCTCTACCCGGACGACATGGTGACCGATCAGCCGGAGCGGGTGATCGTCGCCGAAACCGTGCGCGAGAAACTGCTCCGCCATACGCGAAAGGAGTTGCCCTTTTCGTCGGCCGTCCTGATCGATCGCTTCGAAGAGGTCGCGCCGGAGCGGCCGAACGACCGGGGGCTACTGCGTCTCTACTGTTCCATCGTCGTCGACCGCGCGTCGCACAAGCCGATCGTCCTGGGCCGCGGTGGCGCGCGCATCAAGCGGATCGGCACCGAGGCGCGGACGGAACTGGAAGGGTTCTTCGGGTCCAGGGTCTATCTCGATCTGCATGTCCGCGTTCGCTCGGGATGGCGTGAGAACGACCGTATCCTCCGGGAGATCGGCCTTGGGGGCTGACCGCCGCCGGTGCCGCGGGGGCGGGCGGGGGCAGCCGGAGAGCCGTGTCCGCAGCACTCGTGGTATCGTTAACGGTTACCTGCACGACCAAGTGGGACAACGAACCAGGACCGGACAGTTACAGAACACCGCGGGCCCAGAGTGCCCCGACGAACGGGACCATGCCGCCGCTTCGCCGCCTCGACGTCGTCCTCGACTCAGTCAAGCGACTGCAGCGGATTGGTGCGACCGCTAACCTTCTCAACCTGCTTCAGAAGCAGCATCCGGCCGACCTCGCCGAGGTGCTGACCACGCTGCCGCAAAACGAACGCGGCGCCGTTTTCAACACGCTCGTCGACCACAACCGTCGCCTCGGCATGGAGGCGTTGAGCGAGCTCGAACCGGAAGTGAGCGCCACCCTGCTCGTCGGCCGGGTGCCGCACGAGTTGGCGTCGCTCTTCCTCGAACTGCCCAGCGACGACGCCGCGGCTCTGGTCGATCAGCTTCCGGACGACGTGGCGGCCGAGGTGGTCGATCTGATGCGCCGGGAAGACTCCGGCGAGGTGCAGGACCTGCTTGCCTACGAGGATCAGACCGCCGGCCGGATCATGAACCCGGAGGTGTTCGCGCTTTCCGAGGACCTGACGGCGGGCGAGGCGATCGAGGCGCTGCAGCAGTCGCGCGAGGTAGAGATGGTCTTCTACCTGTACGTCGTCGACGCGCGGCGCCACCTGGTCGGCGTGGTGTCGCTCCGCCGCCTGCTGCTGGTCGCGCCCGAGACGCCGCTCAAGCGGATCATGACGTCCGAACTCATCAGCGCGCGCGTCGATACGGACCAGGAGGAAGTTGCGCTCGAGGTGGCCAACTACAATCTGCTGGCCATCCCCGTGGTGGACGACGAGAACAAGCTGGTCGGAATCATCACGGTGGACGACGTCATCGACGTCATCAAGGACGAGGCTACCGAGGACATCCTGCGTCTCGCCGGCGTTTCCGCCGACGAACACATCTCCAGTTCGCCATGGGAGGCGTGGCGTAAGCGGCTTCCGTGGCTCGGCGTCAACCTGGTGGCGGCGACGCTCGCGGCACTGATCGTCCGGGAGTTTCAGGCGACGATCGAGCAGGTGGTGGCGCTGGCCGCCCTGATGACGGTCGTGGCGAGCGTCAGCGGCAACGCGGCGACGCAGACGCTGACCGTCATCGTCCGGGGGCTGGCGCTCGGCGAGCTTACCTGGAGCAACGCACGGCGCGTGCTGGGAAAGGAAGTGCTGGTGGGGATCGCCAACGGGCTCCTGCTCGGGCTCGCTGGCTCGGGGGTCGCCTGGGCAGTCTTCGGCAACCCCTATGTCGGTGCGATCCTGGCTGCCGCCATGGTGATCAACCTGCTCGTTGCCGCCATCGCAGCCACGCTGATACCGCTCGCGCTCCGGGCTCTGAAGATCGATCCGGCCCTGGCGTCCGCCGTGTTCATCACGACGATGACCGACATGTTCGGATTCCTCGCGTTCCTGGGGCTCGCGACGGCGTTCCTTCCCTACCTGCAGCGCGGCGTTTGATCCATCGCGTACTGCCACCGGCGGCCGATCGCGCCCGGCCAGCTCCGCGTAGTGCTCAGAGACAGGTGGTTACCCGCTCGGTGGAGCCCCGGAGTCAACTCAGTATTGGAATCGGTCTTCGCGCCGGACCATGATCATACCGCATGGAGTCATGTTAATATGGCATGGCTCTGGCAGTGTCGATCAGAAGTACGACATGCGACGGGAGGATCTTATGGACTCAGGATCGAGCGCACCCGTCGTCGACCCCTCGACGCCGCCAGTATTCGTCACCGGGGCGGCCGGGCATGTGGGCGCCAATCTCGTGCGGCGACTGCTCAGCGACGGCGTTCGACTCCGTGTGTTGCTGAGGCACGAGGATAACAACGAGGCGTTGGAAGGCCTCGACGTCGAGCGCTCGTTCGGTGACATACGGGACGTGAACGCCATCAGGCGCGCGCTCGCGGGCTGTCACGGCGTCTATCACTGCGCGGCCAAGGTCTCGACCATCGACGGTGACGACGCCCATCGGCGGGAGGTGTACGAGTGCAACGTCCTTGGCACCCGCAACGTGCTGCAAGCGGCTCGGGACGCGGGGGCCGGCCGGGTTGTGGTGACGGGCTCGTTCAGCGCGGTTGGCTACGATTTGGATAATCCGTCCGCTCCCAGCAACGAGACGATGCAGTTCTATCCCATGGAGCGCACGATGCCGTACGAGCGCAGCAAGGCGCTCGTCGAACACGAGTGCTGGCGCGCCGCCGCAGCCGGACAGGATGTCGTGGTTGCCACGTGTTGTGCGGTAGTCGGAGGCAGCGATTTCCTTCCTTCGCGACTGGGAAGGACCTTGTGCGATTACGCCAACCGCAAGCTCCATGCCTATGTTGACGGGGGCTTCGAGTTTGTAGCGGCGCGGGACATCGTACAGGGGCATCTGTTGTGCATGCAACGGGGGCGCTCGGGCGAGAAGTACATCTTCAGCAGCGAGTACAAGACCATCTCGGACATCCTGGATCTGTTCGCGGAAGTTTCCGGCCTCCCGCGTCCCAACCGGCGGATCCCGACCCGCATGATGCTCGGCTTCGCGGAAGTCGCGAGCTTCTATCTGAGCCGGTTTCACCCGGGCTTTCCCCAGCGTTTCACCCCTGGCGCCATCCGCCTGTTGCAAAAGCGCCGTCACGCCGACAACGGCAAGGCGAAACGGGAGCTCGGCTATGAGCCGACCAGTATCCGGGCCGCGGTTGCGGAGGCCTACGCCTTTCACTACCAGCGCAACGCCATCAGGAATCCGCTCGCGAAACCTCCTGGCGCGAGCACGACGGAACCCATGGAAGCACTCAACCGAGAAAAGCCCACGGACGGTTTCCGGGGGGTCACGCCATGAACACCGCAACTGAAACGCCGCCGGTCTTCGAGGAGGCCGGCAACCTGCGCCAGCAGGCGCGCGCCGCGGGCATGGACCCGGACTACTGGTACGCCGTCGAGGAAGCGGACCGGGTCAAGCCGGGCACGGCGACCGAAGTCGTTTTCTGGAAGCGTTCCATTGCGCTGTACCGGGGGACGGACGGCTCGTTTCACGCGGTCGAGGACTGCTGCGTGCATCGGCAGCTCAAGCTGTCGCTGGGTCAGGTGGACGGCTGCCAGCTCGTCTGCGCCTACCACGGCTGGAAGTATGACGAGGACGGGAGCGTTGCCGAGATTCCCGACCTCTTCGGACGGGAACGTGTCCCGAAGCTGTCGGTCAGGACCTATCCCGTAAAGGTCCGTTACGGACTCGTCTGGTTGTTCCCTGGGGACCCCGAGCTCGCGGAGGAGCGCGGGATCCCGGACATCCCCGAGCTCGAGGGACCCGGGCGGTGGGCCTGCGTGCCGCTGGACTTCACGTGCTCGGCCCACCACTCGATGGTGATCGACAACGTCAGCGACTTCTCTCACGCCTACCTGCACCGCCGGTATCGCCCCTTCACGGGCGCCGCTCTCACCCGTTGCGAGACCGTCGGCGACAACGTGCATCTCGAGTACGACTCGCGGGTCGGACGCGGACGCATCTCCGGGCTGTTCGTCGATCACGACCGGGTCGACACGAATCACATGGAGCTTTGCTTCGAGTATCCCTACCAGTGGTCGAACACCGATGACGAGATAAAGCACTGGCTCTTCGTGCTGCCGATCGACGAGCGCACCACCCGCGCGTTCTTCCTCTTTTACTTCAGGTCGTTGAAGATTCCGCTGCTGCCGGTACGTATTCCCCGTTTCGCGATGACCACGGTCCTGAAGATCGCGAACCGCGTGCTGATCGGCCCCCTGCTCTCCGAGGATCGGTTCGCCGTCGAAGCGGAGCAGAAGGCGTACGAGAAACACTGGCAGGCGCCTCCCATCGAGCTCAATCCGGTGGTGCGCGCCTTTCAGGAAGTGACCGTGCGCAAGTGGAGGGAACATCTCTCCCGCGCGGCGCAGAACGGTGATGGCGGTGACTGAGCTGCCGCTCCCGTTGTCCGCGCCGTCGGGCGGCAGCCTCTTCGCCGCCGCGGGAATGGTGGTGGTGTTCGTCGGCGCGCTGTTTCTGGCTTCCCGGGTCGTGCCGGGACGACACGTCACCGGGCCGGAGCTCGAGGAACGATCGCCCACCTACCAGCTCAACGGACTCGCCCTGTTCCTCGCCGTCATCGTGGCTGCGTGCCTGGCCCAGGCTTTCGGCTGGTTCTCTCTCTCGGCCCTGCACACGCACTTCGTCGCCCTGTTCGTGGTGGCCAACGTGTTCGCCTTCGTGGCCTCCGGCTGGCTGTGCCGGGGAGGCGGCCGCGCCCCGGACGGGTCGCCGGGGGTCCTGCGAGCCTACTTCGTGGGCCGGGAACTCAATCCGAGGTTGCTCGGGGTGGACCTGAAGCTGTTCAGCTACCGGCCTTCCCTCATCGGCCTGTGGCTGTTCAACGCCTCGTTCGCCGTCGTCCAGTACGAGACGTACGGCGAGGTCACGCTGGCGATGGCGCTCTATCAGGCCTTCACCTTCGTGTACGTGCTCAACTACTTCCAGTTCGAACACGGAATGATCTACACCTGGGACATGATCAGCGAGCGGTTCGGATGGATGCTGGTCTGGGGAGACTACGTCCTGGTGCCGTTCTTCTACAGCCTCGCGGGTTGGTGGCTGATCCACGCCACGGAGCCGCTGTCCCCGGTGGCCGCCACGGCGATCGCCCTGCTGTTCGCGGGCGGCTTCTGGGTCTTCCGCGGCGCCAACGAACAGAAGCACCGCTTCAAGCGTGACCCGGGAGTCTCGATCTGGGGACATCCCGCCCAGACGCTGGACGGGCGCCTGCTCGTCTCGGGATTCTGGGGGGTCGGGCGGCATCTCAACTACACCGGCGAGATCTGCGTCTACTTCGCGTTCGCCCTGACGACGGGGCTGGCCTCGTGGGTGCCGTACGTGTTGCCGGCCTGGCTGGCGGGCCTTCTATGGCATCGATCGCGACGGGACGACCGCCGCTGCCGCGCGAAGTACGGCGAGCTCTGGGAACGGTATACGCAGCGGGTGCGCTACTCGATGCTGCCGTTTGTCTATTGAGGGCAAGCATGGCGAACGGGACCGACAGGGCGGCGGCGCTGCATTCGGAGCAACTCCCGCCGCCGGCGGCAGAAGCCATTCCCGAACTCACCGGCGGATGGCCGTTGATCGGCCATCTGCTGGAGTTCCAGAAAGACCCGGTCTCGATGCTGGGCCGCGGCTGGCGGGAACGGGGCGAGCTGGTCCGGTTCCGGCTCGGTCCCCGCGAGTTCGTGCTCTTCACCGGACCCGAAGCCCACGACCGCTACTTCGGAGCGCCCGAGGAGCAGTTGAACGCCAAGGCGGTCTACCAGTTCACGGTGCCGATCTTCGGCCGCGGCGTGGCTTACGACGCTGCTCCCGAGATCATGGACGAGCAGCTCGAGTTCCTGTTCCCGGCCCTCAACGGGGCCGCGATGCAACGGTTTGCCCGCATCATGTCCGAGGAGGCCGGGCAGTTCGCCGACGCGCTCGGGGAGGAGGGCGAAGTCGATCTGCCGGTTGCCCTGAACGAGCTGACCGTCAAGATCGCCAGCCGTTGCCTCATCGGCCAGGAAGTCCGGGAGCAATTGGACGAGGGCTTCGCCGAGGCCTACCACGACCTGCAGAAGGGCATCAATACGCTGGGGTTCTTCTTCCCCCGACTTCCTACCGCGGCGCATCGAAGCCGCGATCGGGCGCGGCGAAGAGTGGCGGAGCTCTTCGGCGAGATCATGGCCGCGCGCCGCCGTTCCGGGGCCCGGCCCGACGACTTCATGCAGGCGCTCATGCACGCCCGCTACAAGGACGGGCGCGCCCTGAGCGACGACGAGATTACCGGGATCCTGCTGACGGTGCTGTTCGCGGGCCAGCACACCAGCGCGGTCCTCGCCACCTGGACGTGTCTGGAGCTGCTGAGAGCGCCGTCGTACCTCGCGCGGGTGAGAGACGAGGCCGAGGAGGTCTACCGCGAAGCCGGAACCGTGAGCTTCGAGAGTCTCAAACGGCAGGTGGTGCTCGAACACGCCGTGCGCGAGTGCGAGCGGCTGCACCCGCCGCTGATAATGCTCATCCGCAAGGTGCTCAAGCCCCTGCGCTACGGGGACCATGTCGTGCCCGCCGGCGCCATGGCCATGGTTTCGCCGGCCGTCTCCCACCGGTTGCCTTACCTGTTCGCCGACCCGGAGCGTTTCAATCCGGACCGCTTCGCTCCTCCCGCCTGCGAGGACAAGCAACATCATTACGCCCTGATCGGTTTCGGCGGCGGCAAGCACCGGTGCATGGGGAAGCACTTCGCCTACCTGCAGTTGAAGGCGATCTGCACCGTGCTCCTCGACCGCTTCGACTTCCATCTCGACGCGGCGTTTCCCGCTCCCAATTACGGGAGCTGGGTAACCGGCCCCGAGACGCCGTGCCGGGTCCGCTACCGCCGGCGTTCGCAGGCGAGCGTCTTCCGATGAGCGGCGCCCCGCTGCGGCGCTACGACATCGCCATCGTCGGGGCGGGCCCGGTGGGCAGCCTGTGCGCGCTCGCTCACGCGCGCAAGGGCGCCCGCGTCGTGCTGCTCGAAGCAAGCCCCAACGCTTCCAGGCGACTGGCCGGCGAATGGCTGCATCCGCCCGCCGCGCGCATGCTGCGCGATTTCGGGATAGACGTCGACACGCAGTCCCACGGCACCACGGGCCGGGGGTTCGTGGTGTTCCCGGAAGACGGCTCCGAGCCGATCATGCTCCCCTATCGGGACGGATCCCGCGCGGTGGCCTGCGAGCATTCGGTGCTCGTCTCACGCCTGCGTGAAGCGATCGAGAACGAGCCGGGCATCGACTTCCTGCTCGAGGCGCGCGTACGCGCCGTCGAAGACGAGGAGGTCATCTTTTCGTGGAACGGCGCCGACAACACCGTGAGCGCCGCACGGATCGTCGGCGCCGACGGTCGAGCGTCCATCGTGCGCCGATCGCTGGGTCTGTCGACGAGTCCGGCCACCTGCTCCCGCATGATGGGGGTCATGCTGAAGGACGTGACGTTGCCGCTGGAGGGCTATGGGCATGTGGTGTGCGGCGGACCGGGCCCCATGCTCATCTACCGCGTCGGAGAGCATAGCGTCCGGATAATCATCGATGTCCCGCTGCGCCACTCGCCCCAGCACTGGATCGACCTCCTGTCGGGTTCGTACGCCGGCCGGCTGCCCGAGACGCTCAGGCCCGCGTTCGTCGAAGCGCTGCGGACGGGACGTTTTCACGCTGCGGCCAATGCGCTGCGGCCACGCCTCACCTACGGGACCCCACGCCGAGTCCTCATTGGCGATGCGGCCGGGCATTACCATCCGCTGACGGCGGTGGGACTGACCCTCGGTTTCGGCGACGCGCTCGAGCTGACCCGGGGCGGGGACTTTCGCGACTTCACGACGAAGCGCTTCCTCGCGACCCGCACGCCGGAGCTCCTCGCCATGGGGCTCTACGAGGTCTTCGCCGATCATCGGGCCGAGGCGGCGGCGCTCAGGCAGGCCATCTACCGGCGCTGGCGGGCGATTCCCGCGGTCCGCGAACGGACCGTGGGGTTGCTGGCCTGCGAGGACACATCGGTAACCAATCTGAGCCTCGCGTTTTCCGCGACGTTGGCCCGGGCGGTTGCCGGGGAGATTCCGCGTTCCTACGACCAGCTTGCCTGGCGCCGTGCGCGCGACAGCGTGGGTTCCCTGGCGGTTCGTCTGGGGTGGCTCCTGCGGGGCGCCCGGGAGCTCCACAAGGCAAGACGGGCGGGCGGTGCGGAAGACGAGCGGACACGGGACACCCTGGCTCACGCGTTTCTCGCCTCCATGCCGTCGAAAATGGACGCCCGCCGCCCGGCGAGGGCTGCGCCACCCGATGCCGGCCCGGCGTTGAAAAGCGCCAGCGCACGCCTGCTGGAGCTGCAGCGTGAGGATGGCGCCTGGGAAGGCGAGATGGTCTGGTGTCCGATGCTCACGGCGCAATACGTGCTGCTGCACCACATCATCGGGCGGCCGCTCGATCCGGACCGGCGGCGGCGCGTGCTGCGCTCGTTCGAATGGACCCGTCTCGAAGACGGCGCGTGGGGCCTGCACGAACACTCGCCGCCGCACCTGTTCGTCACCACGCTGGTCTACGTCGCGGCGAGACTGCTCGGCGTCGGGCCGGACGAACCGCTCGTCGCGCCGGCGCGGCGATTCCTGCAGGCGGAGGGTGTCGTCAACATTCCGAGCTGGGGCAAGTTCTGGCTGGCGCTCCTCAATCTCTACGACTGGCGCGGCGTGAACGCCATTCTGCCGGAGCTGTGGAGCCTGCCGCGCCGGATACCGTTGCACCCGTCGAACTGGTACTGCCATACGCGGCTCATCTACCTGGCGATGGCGACGGTCTACGCCCAACGTTTCCAGGCGCCGGTCACGGACCCGATCACGTCGCTCCGGGAGGAGCTGTTTCCCCAGGGCTTCGCCAACGTCGATTTTTCCGCGGCCCGCAATCGTCTGCGCGACGCCGATCTCTACGCGCGGCCCAGCGTGTGGCTGCGGGCCGGATACGGGTTGGCGCGGGAGTTCGAGAGGTTCCACGGCAAACGCCGGCGGGCCCGGTGCACGGACGCGCTAACCCGGCAGATCAAATGGGAGCTGCGAACCACCGACCATACGAGCATCTCTCCGGTCAGCGGCCTCCTCAACATTCTCGCCCTGTGGCTGCACAATCCGAACGACACCGACTGTCACCAGGCGCTGGCGCGTCTGGACGGCTGGATCTGGGAGGACGAGGAGCGCGGAACGCGAGTGACCGGCGCGAGAAGCGCTTCCTGGGATACCGGATTCTCCCTGCAGGCGCTGGCGGCGGCGCCCGCACTCGACGGGGTTCCGGACGCCCTGCGGCACGGAGCCGACTTCCTGCGCCGGCAACAAATCGGCGCCAGCTTCGAAGGATTCCGCGAAGCCTATCGGACCGACCCCCAGGGAGGCTGGTGCTTTGCCGCGAAATGGCATGGCTGGCCGGTAACCGACTGCACGGCCGAGGCAGTGCTCGGGATTGTCGCCGCCGACCCGGGGGCCACGGACGCGGATGCGATCGGCGATGCGATTCGGTTCATGCTGCGCGGCCAGAACTTCGACGGCGGTTTCGGCACCTACGAGGCGCGGCGCTCGGCGGTCGGTCTCGAGTGGCTGAATCCGGCCGAGATGTTCGGCGACTCGATGACCGAGCATTCCCATGTCGAGTGCACGGCGTCCTGCCTCGCGGCGCTGGCCGCCTGCCAGGAGCACTTTCCGCAGGTCGCGAACGGGCCGGTGACGAGTTCCATCTCGCGGGGCGATGCCTGGCTTCGCCGGACCCAGGCCAGCGACGGGTCGTGGCGCGGCGCGTGGGGCGTGCAGTTCATCTACGGCACGTTCTTCGGAGTCCGCGGCCTGCTCGCGGCCGGGGCCCGTCCCGATGATCCGGCGCTGCGCCGGGCCTGCGACTGGCTGCTGGACCGCCAGCGGCCGGATGGAGGATGGGGCGAGCACCACAGCGGTTGCCTGACCGGCCGGTACGTCGCGCACGAGGAGAGCCAGGTCATTCAGACCGCGTGGGCGATGATTGCGCTGCTGGCGGCCGATTCGGACTGGACGGCGATTTCGCGGGGCGCCCGGTTCCTGATCGACGCGCAGGACGCGCACGGGGCGTGGCCCCGACAGGACATGGCCGGCGTCTTTTTCCGAACCGCGCTGCTGGACTACGTCCTGTATCGGCAGTATTTTCCCCTGCACGCGCTCGCGCTCTACGAGCAGCAGCGCCGGGCCCGGCTGGATCCGGCGGCCCCGGACCTCGTTGCCGTGGGCGCGACAGGCTGAGGACATGAGGATTCCATGACCACCATGCACGCCGAACCGACGAAGTCCCGTTCCCTCGGCGATCTCGCCCCGGATGAAGTGAAGGCCGTGGTCGCCGAATATACGGGGCTTGACGATGCCGACACGGAGCACCGAAGGGAGCGGTATGAGTCGCTCGTTCGTCACTACTACACCCTGGTGACCGACTTCTACGAGTTCGGCTGGGGTCAGTCCTTTCACTTTGCCCCCCGCCGCCAGGGCGAGAGCTTCAAGGCGTCCCTGCTCAGGCACCAGCGTTTTCTCGCCGATCGGCTGTCCCTGAAACCGGGGATGCAGGTGCTTGACGCGGGGTGCGGGGTCGGGGGGCCGATGGGCAATCTGGCACGTTATTCCGGGGCCGGCTTCGTCGGTATCAACACCAACGCCTACCAGATCGAGCGCGCGAAGGTGCACACTCGGGATGTCCAGTCGTTGTGCCGCTTCATCCAGGGCGACTACATGCGCATTCCCGAAGGGGACGAACGCTACGATGCGGCCATCGCCATCGAGTCCATGCCCCACGCGCCGGACAAGACCGCCGCGTTCCGGGAGATCTTCCGCGTCCTGCGTCCGGGTGGCGTTTTTGCGGGCTACGACTGGTGTGTCACCGAGGACTTCGATCCCGGGAACGCGGAACACGCGCGGATCCGGAAAGACATCATGAACGGGGACGCGCTGCCGGATATCGCCTCCACGTCGGAGGTCTGCGCCGCGTTGCGCGCGGCCGGATTCGAGCTTCTGGAAGCCCGCGACCTCGCCCCCGAATCGCATCCCGGGACGCCCTGGTACCGCGCTTTGCAGGGGCGCGATCTCACCCTCAGGAGCATTCCGCGCACGCCGGTCGGCCGCGCCCTGACCAATCTGGTGCTACAGGTCGGGGAGCGGTTGCGGTTGGTTCCGGAGGGCGTCACTGCCGTCAGCACCCTGCTGAACCGGGGGGCGGACGCGCTGGTCGAGGGCGGCCGGCATGGGATCTTCACGCCGATGTTCTTCTTCCTCGCTCGTAGACCGCTGCATGAGGGAGACTGACGCAGCACCCTCCGCCGCCGGGGAAAACCGCGTCTCAGTAACCCAGTACACCATAGTCGCCGTCCAGGATCAGACGAACGGAGACGTACAGTCCCACCAACGCACATAACACCCAAGGGGAGTTCATCGCGAGGATGTACCCGTACATTTCGCCCCTGGTAATATGGATATGCCTTCCGGCCACGAAGAAACTCACCAGGTAGACCGACGTCACGTAAACCCACTGCCAGAACAGCATGATCCCGAGAATGCCGGCAAATAGCGCCGGCACGAAGTCGACGGTATAGGCCACGTAGAGAATCAGCGTCGGCGCCGGCGTAACGAAACCGTTGGCGATGTCGACGTTGAAACCGTAGGTTCGGCGATCCGAATAGGACTCATCAAACTGGGAGTACGTTGCCCAGACATCCGCCCAGACCGTCGGGGACAATACCTGTCTCAACGGCACCCTGGCGGAAAGAAACTCGCCGACCGGTCTCTGGCCGGTTTCACGTTCCCGGCTCCGCCAATACCGCGTGCGCTTCTCGATATAGTCCCGCCGCAGAAACAGGCACGCCTCCCAATAGCTAATCAGCAGGTTGATCGAGAAAAACACACTGAACAGACCGTGAAGGACGTTGAAATCCCCGTTGAGGTAGTAACGGGCGCCAAGGCCGAGAAGCGTCAGCAGTGCAATTACCAGCGCCGCCAACAGTCCGGCCGGCATCCCGGAACCCTTGCCAGATGCGCTCTCGTCGGGTGTTACTCTATCGGGACTGTCATTACCCACGACGGGATGTTAGCCGGTTGATGGCTGACCGGCCAGCGCAGACCGCTCGGATTTCCTGCAACCGGTGCAGAGCGATGTGCCGTCCTCGCGACAATCCCGCGGCGGGCTATCCGCCGCCGACGGCGCGGACCACGCGGACGGACTTGAGTTCCTTCTCGAGGTGGGTGGCGATGAGGGCGTAGTGCACTGCCGCCAGTTCGCGTTCGGCGGCCGGTCGCAGCGTCACGTCAGGCAGTTGCCGCGGCGCCACCGCTTGCGACGCCTGCAGGAACCCCAGCGCATCGGGTGACAGCGTCAGATTGCGCGCGCCGGGATCGCAGCTCCGGCAGATGAACGCTCCGCCGGGCGGATCGAGACGCGCGCCGTCTTCCAGCGGGCCGTGACAGGCTCCGCACCCGCGGATGGACGGGTAGACCCCTTGCAGGCGGAGCAGCCAGTACTCGAAGTAGCGCGCCAGGCGTGGTACCGGGACGCCCCTCGCCAGTGCCTGGACCGCTGACGCGCCGAGGCGGAACAGCCGGTCGTTCGGATCCGCCTCCGGCGCCCATTCGTCGATCAGCTCGGCGAAGTAGCCGACATGCGCGAGCCCCTCGGCGCTGGGAGCGGCAAGCGGCGAGCAGACCGGATCGACCCACCGCAAGCGCACCAGGTCGCGCCGCTCCCGCTCGAAGTAGGCGACGCGGCCCAGGGTCAGCGGTTCGAGCGCCCCGGCATACGGTGATCGTGGCCGCCGCGCCCCCCGCGCGACCCCCCGCCGTTTACCCCGATCAGCGGTCAGGAAGACGACGATGCGGTCCGCCTCACCGAGCGCGTAGGTGCGGAGGATCAGTGCGTCCGCGGCATGGAGCGGCATCGGACTCAGGCTGACTCGGCGTCGATCGGATTGACGAGCTCCAGGTCCGGAAAGCGGGTAAAGTCGCGGTCGGTCGTCGCGATCCGCGCCCCGTGCTCCAGAGCGAGCGCCGCGAGATGCGCGTCCATCACCATCGCGCCCCGCGTCTGCCCCGCTTCACAGAGGCGCGCCAGCAAGTGCCACGTGCGCACCCCGGGCGAGAGCACCTTCACGTTTGGTTGCCGCAGCCAGGACTCCACGAGGGCACAGGCGTCGCCCGGCGTGAGTGGTCGTTCGAAAACCCGGCGGTCCGTGGCTATCCTGACGAACGCCAGCAGCGTGATGAGGGCGAGGCGGACGGGCCGTCCGGAGGAGAACTCGCCGGCAAGCCAGTGCCGGGCCGGCGCGTGGTGCGGACTGCGGGTGTCGTAGGCGTACAGCAGGATGTTGGCGTCGACGAGCGTCATCCCCGCACCGGCCCGTCCAACAGATCCAGTAGTCCTCCGATGTCATCGAGATCGAGACCCGCGCGCAATCCCAGCGGCTGCGCCTCGATGCGGAACGGAGAAGCAAGGTCGTCCTCGGACGGAGCCTCGAGTCCGCGGCGGAGACAATGGTTGACCGTCTCCTTGAAGGTGGTCCCGCGACGCCGGACTTCCTGCCGCAGCTTCTCGGCGACGTCCTCGTCGAGACTGAGCGTCGTTCGCATGCATCAAGTATGCTTATCAACACACATCATGATGTCAAGCGCCGCCCGCGGGTCGTGCGGACACGTGGGGTGCGTGCCGGCGCCGGTTGCGGCGATCGCGGTGGCGGCGACCCTCGTGGCGGTTGTCCTGAGCGGCGCCGCGGGGCCGGTGGCGGCGCAGGTGCCGGACGGCGAGTGGCACGCCTTCGGCCGTGACGCCGCGAACTCGAAATACTCGCCGCTCGATCAGATCACGCCGGAGAACTTTCTCGATCTCGAGGTCGCCTGGCGCTGGACCTCGCTCTCGCGCGCGGTCGCCGAGGCGAACGATCGGATCCGCCCGAGCGGCTACAAGGGCACGCCGCTCGTCGTGGACGGCATTGTCTACGCCATCACCGCGCTTGGCCAGGTGGCGGCCCTCGACGCCGGAACCGGCGCGGAGATCTGGACCTACGACCCGCGGATCTACCTGCAGATGGACCGGCCCCCCAACACGGGGTGGCGCCACCGCGGCGTTGCGTATTGGAGGGACGAAGCCGGGGACGACGCGCGGATCATCGTCGCCAGCCACGACCTGCGCCTGGTGGCGCTCAACGCCCGGACGGGGGCGCGTTACCCCGACTTCGGCGCGGGCGGCGCCGTCGATTTGCGTGAGGGGCTCGGCCGCCCGATTGACGCGAGCCGGATGACCTACTCGACGCCGGTCGCCGTCGCCGGCGACACGGCGATCGTCGGCAGCATCATCCAGGACACCGAAGTGACCCGGCGCGAGGCCTCCCCCGGCCATGTCCGCGCCTATGACGTCCGGACCGGAGCCTTGAAGTGGATCTTCCACACGATCCCGCAGGGGGACGAATTTGGCGCCGACACGTGGCAGAACGAGTCGTGGCGATATGCGGGCCACACGAACGTGTGGGCGACGATGGCGGTCGATACCGCACTGGGGCTGGTCTACCTGCCGACCAGCACGCCTTCCAACGACTGGTACGGTGGCCTGCGCCCCGGCGACAACCTCTTCGCGGAGAGCATCGTCGCGGTCGATATCGAGACCGGCCAGCGCGTGTGGCACTTCCAGGCGATCCATCACGGGCTGTGGGACTGGGACTTCCCGACCGGGCCGAACCTCATCGATATCACCGTCGATGGGCGCCGGATCCCGGCTCTCGCGCAGGTGAGCAAGCAGGGGTTCACTTATGTCTTCGACCGCGCGACCGGCGAACCGGTCTGGCCGATCGAGGAGCGGCCGGTGCCGCAGGGCAACGTGCCGGGGGAGTGGTACTCGCCGACGCAGCCGTTCCCGACCAAACCGCCGCCCTTCGACCGGCAGGGGATTACGATCGACGACCTCATCGACTTCACGCCCGAGTTGCGCGAGGAGGCGATCGCAATCGTCGACCGGCGCGCGCGATTCGGCCCCATCTTCTCGCCTCCCGTTCTGCGGGGCGCGGAGAAGCCGTTCATCCAGGTACCGGGCACCGGCGGTGGTGCGAACTGGCAGGGCGCGGGCGTCGATCCCGAGACCGGGATGTTGTATGTCTCGTCATCGACAACCCTGATCCTGGTCGAGGTGGTGGCGTACGACCCGCCGGCGACGGTCGGCTACTTCACCGACCCGTGGGGCGTCGGCCTCTCCGGGCCTCAGGGGCTGCCACTTTTCAAGCCGCCCTACAAGCGCGTGACGGCGATCGACCTGAACCGGGGCGAGCACGCCTGGCAGACGCCGCATGGTGACGGCCCGCGCCGGCACCAGGCCATCGCGCACCTTGATCTGGGCCCGCTCGGCGGCGGCGGCGGCGTCAGTTCCGGGCCGCTGGTGACGCCGACGCTGCTGATCATGAACCATGGCGCGCGCGACGTGGACGGTGAGGTAGCGAGCGCGCGCGCGATCAGCGCCTACGACAAGGCGAGCGGCGAGTATCTCGGAGCGATTCCGCTGCCCGCCCCGCCCGGAGCCAACCCGGTCACGTACCTCCATGCCGGCCGGCAGTACCTCCTGGTCGGCACGGGAACCGGCGCCGACGACTCCGAGCTGATCGCGCTCCGACTTCCCTGACTCGCCGCGTCACCCGTCGTCCGGGTAACGACGCAGTGGGCTCCAGCGGCTTCCGGTAGAATGCAGGGCGCGTCGTACATGACCCTCCAGGATCTGATTCTCGCCCTTTCCGGCTTCTGGTCCGACCGCGGCTGCCTCATTCATCAGCCGCTTGACGTCGAGGTGGGGGCCGGCACGATGCACCCCGAGACCTTTCTCCGCGTACTCGGCCCGCGCCACTGGAACGTCGCCTACGTGCAGCCGTCGCGCCGCCCGGCCGACGGCCGCTTCGGCGAAAACCCGAACCGGTTGTTCAAGCACCACCAGTTCCAGGTGATCCTGAAGCCGTCTCCCGACGCCGCGCAGCGGCTCTACCTGGACAGTCTGCAGGCGTGCGGCATCGATCCCACGCGCCACGATGTCCGCTTCGAGGAGGACAACTGGGAGTCGCCAACGCTGGGAGCGTGGGGCATCGGCTGGCAGGTGCTGCTCGACGGCCTGGAGATCACGCAGTTCACCTACTTCCAGCAGGCCGGTGGAATCGATCTCGCGCCGATCTCGGTCGAGCTGACCTACGGCCTCGAGCGGATCGCCATGCACCTCCAGGGTGTGGACAACGTTTACGACCTCGAGTGGGCGCCCGGTGTCTCGTACGGCGAGGTGCGGCGCCGCGAGGAGGTCGAGCAGTCGAAGTACGCCTTCGGCCAGGTCGACCTGCCGCCGGGGGAATTCGGGCGGATGCACCGCGAACTGTTCGATCGCTACTACGACCTGGGCGAGCGGTTGCTGGCGTCGGGTCTGACGCTGCCCGCGCTCGACCACTGCCTGAAGTGCTCGCACACCTTCAACCTCCTCGACGCAAGCGGCAGTATCGGGGTCACCGAGCGTGCCGCCTACATCCTGCGGGTACGGAAGATGGCCGTCGCCATCGCCGAGGCGCACGCGGAGTGGGAGCGCACCCAGCCAACCGTGGCGGACGTGACGGACGCATGAGCATCGAGTACCGGGAGCTGCTCCTGGAAATCGGCTGCGAGGAGATGCCGGCGAGCTGGATTCCCGGCATCGAAGCGCAGCTCGCCGACCGGTTGACGGCCCGCCTCGACGAGGTCCGCATCGAGCGCCGGTCGCCGGTCCGAGCGTTCGTCGCTCCGCGCCGGCTCGTGGCCACGGTGGCCAAGTTGGCCGACCGGCAGTCCGACCTGGAGGAAACGGTAACGGGCCCGCCGGTCCGTGCCGCGTTCGACGCGGCGGGCGAGCCAACGCCGGCTGCACTGGGCTTCGCCCGCAAGCAGAACGTGGACGTTGCGGTGCTGGAGCGGGTGGAGACGCCTAAAGGGGAGTACCTTGTCTGCCGGCGCCGTCAGGCGGGCAACCCTACGCCATCCGTTCTGGGCGGCGTTCTCGCGTCCACGTTGCGCGACCTGGCGTTTCCGAAGGCAATGCGCTGGGACGCCATGCTCGACGACGGGCGCGGCGAGTTTCTCTTCGGCCGGCCGATTCGCTGGCTCGTCTTCCTGTACGCGTCTCGCGTCGTGTCGTTCGAGATCGGCCGGACACCGGGAGCCCGGGCCGCCGGCGTGGCGCCGGTGCGGGCCGGCGACGTCACCTACGGGCACCGGTTCTTTGCGTCGGAAGGTACGCCGGGGGCGCCGATCGAGGTCACCTCGTTCGCCGACTACGGTGAGCGTCTGGCTGATGCCTGCGTGCTGATCGATCGCGCGGATCGACGTGAACGCGTCACGCGAGAGCTGGAGGCGGGCGCGGCCGAAGTCGGCGGGCGCGTAGCAACGCTCGACGAGCAGTCGGCGCTGCAGGCCGAAGTGCCCGACCTCGTCGAACACCCGGCGGTGGTGATCGGCGGCTTTCCCCGCGAGTTTCTCACGCTGCCGGACGAGGTGCTGGCGACCACCATGGTGCATCACCAGCACTACTTCCCGGTCGTCGACGATCAGGACCGCCTGTCCTCGCATTTCCTTGCGGTGACGAACACGCCGGGCGACGACCTGGACCGCAACGCGCGCATCGCCCAGGACGCGGAGCGCGTGCTGGTGGCGCGGTTGCGCGACGCGCGGTTCTTCTGGGACGCGGACCGGGCGCACCGTCTCGAGGATCGGCTTGAACGGCTCGACACCCTGCTGTTCCACAAGGCGCTCGGAAGTTACCGGGACAAGTCCACGCGGGTGGCGCAGCTCGCGGAGCGTATCGCCGGGGATGTGCTCGGCCAGGCCGGCACGGCCGGCGCGGCGCGGCGGGCAGCGGAACTCTGCAAAGCCGATCTGGCCACCGACATGGTGGGGGAGTTCCCGGAGTTGCAGGGGGTGATGGGCGGCGTCTACGCCCGCGAGCAGGGAGAGCCGGAAGCGGTCTGGAAGGCCGTCTACCACCACTACCTGCCGATCGGGACCGGCGCCGACGATCCCCCGTCACGGGACGCGCTGGGCGAGGCGGCGGTGACCTGGGCGGCGCTGGCGCTGGCGGACAAGCTGGACACCGTCGTTGGTCTGTTCGGCGCCGGGGAGAAGCCAACCGGGTCGCGCGACCCGCTCGGGATCCGGCGTCAGGCGCAGGGCATGCTGCGGATCCTGATCGACCTTCCCGAACTGACCGGCGTCGAGACCCGCGTTTCGATCGGAGAACTACTCACTCTCGCGAGCGAAGTTCATGAGCAGGCGCCGGGTGACGCGGGCGCGCGGCTGACCGCGTTCCTGCTTGATCGGCTGCGCTACCTTCTCGAAGAACGCGAGTTCGATCTGCGCAACGTGCGCGCGGTCACCCACCAGCCGCTGGACCGGATTCGGCCGCTCGACGCCCGCCGCAAGCTGGAGGTGTTGCCGGAGTTCACCGATACGGCGGACTTCCGGACGCTGGCGACGCTGTTCAAGCGGGTCAAGAACATCGCGCGGGAACTGCCGGCCGACGACGTATCGGCGGAGGCCGCGAGCGCGCCGGGCGTGCCGCTCGATACCGTGCTCATCGAACCGGCCGAGCAGGCCCTGTTGGCAGAACTCACCGCGCGCCGATCCGTGGTGGAGGCCGCGGTGGCTACCGGGGCCGGCTTCCGTGACGCGTTCGCCGAGGCTGCGAAGATTGGCCCGGCCGTCGACCGCTTCTTCAACGAAGTGTTCGTGATGGTGGACGATCCGTCGACTCGCCGAGCTCGCCTGCATCTCATGCAGCAGGTCGAACGCGTCATCCTCCAGCTTGCCGACGTCTCGGAGATTGTTCGAGAGGCAGGCTCCTGAGCCGGCGTCGGATGCGCGCACGTCCGCGCGATCCCGCTTCTTAGCGCACTTCGAACGGAATCTCCCGGACCGCCACGATGTCGGTGTCGTGCCGGATCGTGGCCTCGGCGCGCAGCATGTACATGCCGGGGGTCAGGTCGCGGAGCGGGATTTCCACCGCGTAGCCTTCCATCTGCATGTCGTCGGTCCGCCGCAACGATCGGTCGTCCCGCTGTGTATAGACGGTGCTGCCGTCGTTTGCATCGCGCACCGTCGCCGCGAATTCGAGTCGCCGCCGTGACGCCTCACGCGCGTAGGCTTCGACGAACACGCCGAGGGTCTCCTGCGGCACGAACGATCGGTTGGCACTCGGGGGTGTCGGGAAGAACGCCGCCAGTTCCGCATCCGGCTGCGGCGTCGGCGTCAGCGCGGCCGAGTTCGACGTGACCACCAGCCCGCTCAACGTGAGCTGCGTTTCCTTGTAGTCCGGGATCTCGACGTCAAACGGAACCACACCGCTACTGCTGCCTACCGCGTCGTGCGCCCCCACGCGGAGCTGGTACCGGGCGCCTGCCGGCAGATCGAGCCGAGTATGGATCCGGACCCCGTAGTTGCGGACCATCTCCCAGGTCTGCGGGCGGAGGTTCAGGTCGAAGTTCTGGGTTTCGCCGTCGACGACCTCACCGTCGTAATTCAGGGCGAGCACCGAGAGTTCGATCCGGCCCCGGTACAAACCGTCCACCGCTTCGAATCCGATCGTCGCTCCATCCATCTCCGCCGTGACGAGGACCGAGGCCTGCTCTTCGTCGCTCATGAGCGGCGCGGCCGTCACCCGGAACTGGACGTCGCCAATCGGCAGCGGTGTGCCGACTGCCGCGTCCCAGGCAGCCGATGCCTCGGCGCCCGCGTCCAATTCCTCACGCCGCTCGGCGCGCAGTTCCGCTTCCTCCTCCGGACTGCCGAGAACAAAACCCCGGCGGGCGCGCACCCGCACGTCGGGGCGGTTCACCTGCACCTCGATCTCCCGGAAGTCGTCCGGCTCGCGGCGGTTCGGGTCGGTCGCATAGCCGAGGAGGTAATACGTGCTGCTATCCGCCACGACGCTGTCTAGCCCTGCCGCCACGTCGTTGGTGTTGATCACGGCCAGGCCGCCGGTTTCGGTGGCCAGCGTGATCAGCCCTTCCTGGGCCATCAGAAGCTCCCGCTGAAAGCCGAGGATGCCTCCTGCCTGCACCGACCGATCGTTGGACAGCCCCCGCGTGTAGATGGCCTCGCCCGGCACCTGCAACAGGCCGCGGGGGTCTACCGCGTAGATGCTGACGTTCGCCCGCTGCGCAGTCGCAATGGCTTGCCGAGCCCTGCGAATCATCAGGGACGACTGGCGGGCGAACGGTGCGTAGATGTCATAGTCGAAGCCCTCGGTGAACAGCACCAGCGCCTTGCGCCGGCCACGCAGGTCACCCATCCACTCGGAGACACGCTCCACCGTCTCGAGCAGTCGCCGGGCATTCAATGCGCGCTCGGTGTCGAAATCGTCGTTGAACACCATGTCCCGCGTCACCGGCCGGCCCTGGGGCTCGAGCGGGTCGTCCCGCAGATCGCGGATCATGCTGATGTCGTACTGCTCCCGCAGGTGCAGGGCGAGAAGCTCGCCGGTCTGCGACGGCACCTTCAGCCCTTCGAACCGGTTGATTGCTTCGAGCAGCAGCGACCGGCGCGTCGTGAACTCCTGGCCCTCCGCACGCCCGCTGGTGAACGCCACCGCGGCGATATCACCCTCGTACAGGTTCTCGATGACGAACCGGCGGGCTTCCTCCTGCACTTCCTGGGTGCGGAGGACCGCGGTATGCAGGTCGTCGAGCAACAGCACGTAGAGTCGCCCTTCGAGTGACGGGCGCGCCACGTGGACGTCCGGCTCGGCCGGCGCGTCGGCGTAGATGGGCGTGAACGGACGCTCGGTCGGCAGATCGATCGTCTCGAAGACGGTGATCGTCTGCGGCTCGCCGTCCTCCAGCACCGTGAAGTCGTCGACCGTCAGCCCCTCGACGAAGTTGCCATCCTCGTCGGTGACGATCGTCGGCACCTCGACAAAGTTGACGTCCGCGCGGAACGCGGCCGCCGGCTCCTGCTCGGCTGGCTGCTGCGCGGAGAGCGTGGCCCAGGCCGCCACGCCTGCGGCCACGATGGGTATCCATGTCCGCCTGCGCATCTCGGTCACTCCTTTCCGCTCCTCAGTTGATGATGACGAGCGGCACGCGCTCCTAGAGGCCGGGCGGCTCGCCCAGCTCCACCAGTTCGCGCCGGGCCGCCAGGTGCGAAGGCTCCAGTTCCAGCAGCGCGGTGTAGGCGGCGCGCGCCTCTTCCGTTTCTCCCCGTTGGCGGTGGACCCGCGCCTTGTTGAGCCAGCCGGTCACCGACGCCGGCTCCGCCGCGACGGCTCCCTGCAAGGCCTCCGACGCCAGGTCAAGCTGTCCCGCCCGCGCCGCGGCGATACCGAGCCGCAGCAGCACGATGTGGCCATCGCCGAGCAGCCGGCGGGCCACCTGCAGATCCTCGACCGCGCCGGCGGGGTCGCCCGCCTGCAGCCGGGCGACGCCGAGCCGCAGCCGGTCGACCGCGCGGCGATGCTCCCAGGCGATGCCCACTTCGGCGAGACTGCTCGGTTCGAGGTCCACCAGCCGTTCGTAATGGGCCACCGCCGTCGGGTAGTCCGAGGCCTCGAAGGCCAGCCGGGCGGCAAGGCTCAACTCCGCTTCGGCGACTCCCTCGTCACTGAACGATTCCAGTACCGCGTCGAGGTCCGCCTCGGTGACGGCGCCCCGGAACAGCCGGCGCAGGCGCCCGTCGTTGTCGAAGACGAACGTCGAGGGGAGGGCTGCCGCCTCGGTGCCGAAGAAGCGTCCCATCAGATCGTCGTCGGCGAGGAACTGCGCGTACGGAATGTCGAACCGCTCGATCATCTCGTGCACCGACTCCATGTCTTCGAGCTCGACGCTCACGCCGACGAACTCCACGTCCTCGCCGTACCGCTCCGACAGCGTGACGAGTTGCGGCAGCTCCACGTTGCACGGTGCGCACCACGGCGCCCAGAAGTTGACGACGGCCGGTCCGTCCGCGGCGAGCGGTCCCCGGCCGCCGCCCAGCCGGTCCGCCTCGACGGTGGGCGCTGCGAGCCCCGTGAGCTGGGGCCGGGATCCGTCGGGCCAGCGGTCGAGCGGGCTCGCGTCCACCTCCATGGCGCCCTCGCGCACCGTCAGCAATTGATCGACCGGCAGGTCGGTCCACGACTCCACCCGGCCCGACGGCCACCGCACCTCTAGCCGGTCGATCGTCTCGGCGTCGCCCAGGCCCAGATGCAGGTCGGTCGGCACCTGCGACCGGAATCCGTCCGTGAGTCGGACGTGGTCGCGCTGCGTCACCCCGCCGGCTTCCAGAACGATCGCAGCCCCGAGCACCGGCCGGTGTCCGTCGGACGCGAGGCGGATGCGTGCGAAGCGCCGGGGCGCCGACGTGTTCTCGAACAGCCGCAGACCCTGGGCGCTCAGGACCGCCAGATCGAGATCGCCGTCGCCGTCGATATCGACCGGCGCCGCGGAACGCCCGTCGTGGTCGAGATCGAGGCCGAAGACGTACGCGCTCTGGACGAAGCCGCCGAACGGTCCGTTCGGGTTATAGAAGAGACGGTCGCGCTCGTAACCGCTGAACGATCCCCGGAAGTCGGCGACATCGTCGGAAACGACATCCTCGAACGGCCGGCTTGCCTCGATGGCCTGGGCGTCGGCGACAACCTGCCGCCAGAAGAACGTTCAAAAGTCCGGTGCTTCCGGATCGCTGAAGCTCGTATTGCCGTTGACGACGAAGAGGTCCCGGTCGCCGTCGTTGTCGAGATCGTAAAAAACGCATCCCCAGGCCCAGCCGCCGTCGTTTACGGCCAAGGGCCGCGCCACATCCGCAAGCGCGCCGTTGCCGGCGTCCGGGACGAAGAACTGATTGCCCTCCGCGAGCAGCCGGATCCGCGCCAGCATTTCTTCCGACATCGTCGACTCGGCCACGCTGACTATCCGGTTGCCGGCGTGCGAGTACATGTTCGACACGTACACGCTCCACTCCCCGGTGTTCTCCCAGTCGCCGATGGTGAGCCCCATCGTGTAGTTGGCATCCCGCGCCAAGGGGTGATCCGGCAGTGCGCGGAACGTGCCGTCGCCCTGGTTGTCCCACACGACGTTGCGGCCGTAGTCGTTGCCCTCCAACAGGTCGAGATCGCCGTCCTCGTCGAAGTCGAAGAACTGCGCCACGTAGGTGTACTGCGTACCGGTGATCCCGTGGGCGTCCGACACCTCGCGGAAGCGGAGCCCGCCCTCGTTGATAAAGAGCAGGTTGTCGGAACCGTCGTGCGCGTCGACCCGGTTGAACTGGGTCGCGGCGCGCGACTGGTTGGTCTCGTAACCGGCGAAGAACAGATCGATCAGGCCGTCGCCGTTGACATCGCCGGCGGTCATCGACAGCGCGTCGGTGTCCTCCACTCCCGGCGCGGTCTCGAACATCAGGGCCCGCGGCAGGGCCGTCCATTCGCCGCCGCGCCGCGTATGCACCGCCATCCATGCCCGGTCGTCCTGGTACACGACGCGGTTGGTCACCAGTTCCGCGGATCCGTCGTTGTCGAGATCGACGACGAGCACCTGGCTCGGTATCAGGCGCCGATCACTGAACTCGATCGGCTCGCGAACGAACCCGCCTCGACCGTCGTTGCGGAACAGCACGGCGTGATCCCACGACTCGGTCGCGACGATGTCCCAGAAACCGTCCTGATCCCAATCCATGACGTTCAGGCCCGAGTCGATCAGGCTCGCCCGGGTGTCGAGGATCTCTTGCCGCAACTGCCAGTTGGCGTCCGAGCGGTTAAAGTGCAGCCCCACCGCGTCGGTGATGTCGCGGAACGGCGGGCGTGGGTTGTCGACGCGAACCACCTCTTCGATATCGAACTTGGCGATCTGCCACTGATCCGCTCCGGAGGCTCGCGTCACCTCCAACGCCACGGTGGCGTTGAGCACCGATCGCTGCCCCTCCGGACTGGGACCACCCAGTTCCACGTGGGCTCGCGTAAAGGCGTGGTTGCGGTCTGGATGGAGCAGAAACTCGAACGTGTGCCAGCCCGCGCGTTCCATGGACGTCCAGCCGTCGGCATGGGCGCGGAGCGTATCGAGAAACCGGTCGCGATCCAGGACGGGGAGACCGTTCGGCGTGTACCGGCGGATGCGCAGGCGGTCGTCGGCTATGGGCGCTCCGTCGTCTGGACTCGGAAAACGGGCCTGAAAACCGGGCGCGAGGCTGTCCGCCACGGCGGACCAGTCGAACCGCCGGACGCTTGCCAGGAACGTGGACTTGATGTCGGCCGTCGCGATGTCGTGCGTGTCCTCGGACGCCTCGATATCGGTGACGAACGGGTCCGGTGGCGCGATCGGGAACGTGGCGTCCCGATCCGCCGGCGTCTGACCTGCTGCCGTTCCGATCCCCAGCGTCAGGTGCAGCGCGAGCACAACCCCCGCACCCACCGAGAAGAATCGAATGTTCCTCATCGACAATCTCCGTCGAACTGCCCGAAAACCAGTATAGCGCGGCATGTCTCCGAAGCCGCAGTGGCTACGGCTCGCCGATGCTGAACGGGACGTTGCGCACCACCGAGGCGTCGCTCGTATTATCCATGACGCGGATGTCCAGGCGGTACGTTCCCGGCGGGAACGCCTCCAGCGGCACCGACTGGCTGGCGACAATCTGGTGGCCGGCCGCCGGATCGAAGCCGACAAGGGTTTCCGCGTTGAACCGCTGGGCCCGCGTCCGCCCGTGATACCGCGCGCCCTCCGCCTCCTGCCGGTACACGAGGTAGTCGACGGTGACGTCGGGGCTGCCGTCCGTCCCCAGCCCCGGGTTATAGACGAAGAACGCGACCGTCAGGCGCTCCGTGGGACCGAAGCGGGTGTCGGCGGCGGGCACGACGCGCGCGCCGCCCATCGTGTAGGGATCCGGCGCCTGCTGCCCGCCGGCGGCCGCCTGCCCGGCGGGTTCCACGCTGTCGACGACCACGACACTGCTCGTGGCGAAGCCGTCGGCCCAGTAGTCGGGGACCGTCAGGGTCCTGCTCGCCACCAGGATGCTGTCCGGCGTGGGGGCCGTGACGGGCGTGAAAGTGGAAGGCGGGACAATTCCGGCCGCGGGGTCGGCGGCCGGGTCGGCCGCGGTGGCGCCCGCCGCGGACACCGGGGCGATAGCCACCCAGACGTCGTACTCGCCGGGACTGAGCGGGAAAACCCGGCTGAAACGGTAGGTCGCCGGATCGGAGCGCATCTCCGATACTCCGACAAACCACACCGCTTCGAACGCGACGGTGGGCGGGGCCGGCCCCTGCAGTTCCTCGGGCGCCAAAGTGCTGGGACGGCCCGGCAACTCGTCGGTCGCCGCTTCCGGCGCGTCGTGCGGCGTTGCCAGCAGGTAGAGGGCCGCTTCCGCGTCCGGCAGTCGCGTGCGGTCGACGGCCACCGTGAACGGCACGTCGGTGGTTCCCGGCCCCCCCTTGAAGAAGTCGTTCGACCAGGTGAACGCCCCTTCCGACTCCGTCGCGCCCGCGTTCAGCGCGGCATAGACGGCGCTCGCCAGGGCGCGAACATCCCCCACCCGGCCTGCCGGCAGCGGCGCCTGGGCGGAGGCCGGCGCGGGAACGGCCACCGCCGATGACAGGATTATGGCCAAGCCGAACGTCACAGCGTGTTTGATGATCTGCATCCTTCCCAGAGTCTCTTGAGCGATTCTACATTGCGCCGCCCGCCCGGATCGACATGCGGGGTGGCGCGCCGGCTCCCGCCCGGCAGGTTGACCATCAAAACGGCCTTCTGCGATCCTGTGACTACAGCGCGCGGCATGGCGAGCCGCGTGACCGCGATGACCGCCACCACCACCGAGCGCCGCCCCTCCCGCCGCCCCTCCGCGCGGCTGGCGGCGGCACTGATCGCCACGGCCACCGTGCTCGCGGCCGGCCCGGGCGCGGCAGCCGGGCAGGAATCCCCTACGTTCAGCCGCGATGTCGCGCCGATCCTGTTCCAACACTGCGCGTCGTGCCACCGGCCGGGTCAGTACGCGCCGTTCAGCGTGCTGACCTACGACGAGACCCGCCCGTGGGCGCGCTCTATCCGGCAACAGGTGGTGACGCGACGGATGCCGCCGTGGAAACCGGCGCCGGGCCATGGCGAATTCCGCGATGTCCGGCGCCTGACCGAGACGGAGATCGAGACTCTCGATCGGTGGGCCGAGGCCGGCGCCCCCGAGGGCGACCCCGCGCAGTTGCCACCGGCTCCCAGCTTCCCGGAGGGATGGCAGCTCGGCGAGCCCGATCTCGTCCTGGAGATGCCGGAACCGTACGCCGTGCCGGCCGCGGGGGGCGATATCTTCCGCAGCTTCGCGGTACCCACGCCGCTTACCACCAGTCGCTGGGTCCGCGCCGTAGAGTTCCGGCCGGATACGCAGGCGGTCCACCACGGGCGGATTCTCATCGACACCGCCGGCACGGCGCGGCTCCTCGACGCGCAGGATCCGGAGCCGGGCTACAGCGGCATGCTTTACGACGCGGCCGACTTTCCCGACGGCCACTTTCTCGGCTGGCTGCCGGGCACGCAGCCGAAGCAGGCGCCGGAGGGCCTCTCGTGGCAGCTTCCGCCAGGCCGGGATCTGGTGCTGCAGCTTCACCTGTTGCCGACCGGCGCGCCCGAGACACTGCAGGCGCGCGTGGGGCTCTACTTCGATGACGCCCCGCCGACGCGGCGCGCCTTCGTCATGCGGCTCGGCAGTCAGGACATCGACATCCCGGCGGGCGAGCGGGGCTACGTGATCGAGGATGATTACACCCTCCCGATCGACGTGGATGTCCTGTCCGTCTATCCGCACGCGCACTACCTCGCCACCGAGATCTCGGCCTGGGCGACGCTGCCCGACGGCGAACGGGCCTGGCTCGTGGATATTCCGGAGTGGGAGTTCGCGTGGCAGGACCAGTACCAGTATGCCGCGCCGCTGCACCTACCGGCGGGAACCGTCGTCTCGGCGCGCTTCCTCTTCGACAACTCCGCCACGAATCCCCAGAATCCGAGCCATCCGCCGCGCCGGGTGACGTACGGATCGGGGTCGGCCGACGAAATGGCCGACCTGCCGCTGCAGGTGGTCGCCCGGCGGGAGGCGGAACTTCCGCTGCTGATGGAAGCGATGGAGCGGCGGGAGCGGCAACAGCACATCGTGGGCGACCGCAAGCGGCTGGAGATCACCCCGGACGACCCCGTTATCCACGACCGTCTGGCGACGCTTCTCATGGGCGAAGGGCGCCTCGACGAGGCGGCGGCCCACCTCGAGGAGGCAGTACGCCTGGCGCCCGACTTCGCGCTTGCGCATTACCATCTGGGGAACGTCCACTTCATGGAGCGCGACCTCGGGCAGGCGGCGGCCCGGTTCGAACGGGCGCTTGCCGCGGCGCCTCGATTCGCTCCCGCCCTGCGAGGTCTTGGCACTATCCGTCAGGTGGAAGGACAGCTTGCCGAGGCGGTGCGGCTGTTCCGCGAGGCGCTCGCCATCAATCCCGACGACGCCGAGACGCACAACACCCTCGGCGGCATCTTTCAGTGGCTGAGCGATTACGGGCAGGCCATCCACCATTTCGGGGAGGCGGCCCGGAGCCGGCCGGGTTACGCCCTCGCGCGCCACAACCTGGGCTTCACGCTCGCCCTCGACGGCCGGCCGGAGGAGGCGGTGGCGCACTATCGCCGCGCGATGGCGCTGGCGCCGGAGTGGGCGGCGCCGGCCGGTGAACTCGCGTGGCTGCTCGCCACCTCGCCCGACGAGGGCTTGCGGGATCCGGACGCCGCGGTTCGGCTGGCGGAGGAGGCGCTCCGCCTGGCCGGCGCGAGAGAGGTTGCGATGCTCGACACCGCCGCCGCCGCCTACGCCGCCGCCGGCCGCTACGACGAGGCGGTCCGTACCGCCGAGGAAGCTCTGGAAGTGGCCGGCCCCGACGCCGACACCGCCTACCCCGAAATACGGACCCGGCTCGGTCTGTACCGGACGGGTCAGGCGTATCGGACGCCCCGTCGCTGACCGGCGCGGGAGTCGCCGAATCCCCTCCGAGCGACACGCGGACGGGGTGAAAATCCGGGTTCTTGACAATTGGGTCCCGAGTGCTATAGGGCCCGAGATGCCTGTTTTATAAATAAAGCAGGCTAAGGAGGCCACATGAACCGTTTGGCGTTCGTTCTGGCGGCGCTTGCGCTCGTGGTCGTCGTTCCAAACGCTGGGTATGCCCAGACACTCTCGGGAACCGTGAGTGATGAGACGGGGGCCGTGCTGCCCGGTGTCACCATCACCGCGACCCACATCGAGACGAACACGCCGACCGTCGCGATCACCGACGCGGGCGGCCAGTACAATCTCGCCGCACTCCGTATCGGTCAGTACA
>CAZJYU010000028.1:0-35615 GCA_964550305.1 uncultured Vicinamibacteraceae bacterium
TGACCGGGAGGCCACGATGCACCGCTGGACTACCCTTTCGTTCGCCGCGCTGCTCCTTGCCGTCGCCGGCCACGCCCCGGCCCAACCAGCCGGCGCGGGCCACGGCGAGGAAGCCTTCAACGCCCGGCTGGTCGGCATGGACGACCTGCAAGGGCGCTCCGCCTACCAGCCGCTGCCGGTCCGGCAGGGGGATCGCCGCATCGCCTACGTCGGCCACCACGCCGGAGAAGCGCTGAACCCGCTCACGGAGGCCGTGGAGACCAACGGCACGTCGGTGGTCGACGTGACCGACCCCGCCGCGCCCGTCTACCTGGCTCACATCCCCGCGACCGGCGGCGCCAGCGGCGCGCAGATGGCCCAGGTGTGCGAGGGTGACCGGCTCCCGGGTGCGGACGCCGGCCGCTTCTATCTGCTGCGGTCGAACGGGAACGTCAGCCACGAGGTGTGGGACGTCACCGACCCGGCGAGCCCCGCGTTCGTGCGCACGGCGGCCGAGATGGGGCGGACCCCCTCGGGTGACCAGCACACCCACAAGAACTGGTGGGAGTGCGACACCGGCGTCGCCTACCTCGTCGGCACCGTCGACGGCTGGCGGGCGCCGCGCATCCTGCAGGTGTTCGATCTCGCCGACCCGGCCGCCCCGCGGCGCATCCGCGACTTCAGCCTCCCCGGCGTCCAGCCCGACGCGAGCGGACCCATACCGGGAGGATCCGGATTGCACGAGGCGGTCATCCTGGGGAATCGCGTCTACATGGCGTACGGTACGTCCGCCGAAGGCGCCGTGCAGATACTCGACCGCGAGCGGCTGCTCAACGGGGATCCCGACGCCGCGGCGCCGCTCGGCGCGAGCCCTGCCGCCCTCGCCTACCCGCAGATCGGCCGCGTCGACCTGCCGTCCTACTGGGGCGCGCACACGGCGATGCCGCTGCTCGACGTGGAGATCGCCGACTACGCCGGCAACCGTGACAACGCCACGCGCGATTTCCTGTTCGTCGTCTCCGAATCGACCGCCAACCGGTGCCAGGAGACGCGCCACGTGACCCTCATGCTCGACATCACGGACGAGGCCCATCCCCTGCCCATCGGGACGTTCCAGGTGGACGAATCGAGCGGCGACTTCTGTGAACGGGGCGGCCGTTTCGGCCCGCACGCGCCGCAGTGGTCCATGGAGCCGCCGTTCTACGGGAAGCTGATGGTCGTCTCGTGGTTCAACGCGGGCGCCCGGGTCATCGACATCCGCGATCCGTTCAACATGGCGGAGGTGGCGTACTACATACCCGCCACGACCGAACGGACGGCCGAGCGCTGCGCTACCCTCGACGGGGTCGAGACCTGCCAGATTGCGATCCAGACGAACAACGTGGAGGTCGACGACCGCGGGTTCATCTTTCTCGCGGACCGGGCCGACACCGGACTGCACATCGTGGAGCTGACCGGTCCGGCGGCGGCAATTCTAGCCCCTCGGCAGTAGGGAACATTCCTCTCGGGCTGCCGGGCGTTCCACCCTGCCGGCGCCGGCGTGACAAGGTCACGGCGCCACCTTGAAATTGCCCAACATCTGGACTCTGCGCCGGCTGGATCCTCTCTGGACGCGATCTGGCGCGGATCTTGCTTTGAAGTCCGGGCGTGATCCGTCCCGCGACGCCGCTGGCGGCTGCGCTCCTGACCGGCGCCGGGGTTGCGGCGATCCCCGGCGCCCTGCCCGGGGCCGGGTTGCACCCGATGGTCGCGGCGGCGGGCGGAGCCCTGCTCGCGGCGGCCGGCCTCGTCTGGGCGGATCGCGCTTCGCGCACGGCGGTCCTGCTGGTGCTGGCCGGGACGTTTCTGGCGGGAACGGCGGCGGGGGTCGGCGCGCGAGGCGAAATGCACCCGGCGCTGCTCGACTGGTACGAGGGCGGAGCCGGGTCCGACGTCCATCAGGCGCCGGAGGGAATCTCCATCGTCGAGGGCCGGCTCCTCGGCGACGCCGTGCCGACGGCATATGGAGGCAGCGTCACGGTCGCCGTGGCGCGTATCCGGCACGGTGGCCGCTGGCTTCGAGTAGAGGGCGTCGTCCGGCTGAGCGTGAGCGGCGAGCTGGTATCCGGTCACATCCGCACATGGAGGAATGGATGCCTGATCCGCGTGCCGGCAACCCTTCGGCAGCCCGCACGATACGCGAATCCGGGAACCCCCGACGGCCTCGACCGCCTCTACGCGCGAGGCATTCATCTGATCGGATCGGTCAAGAGCGCGCTGCTGGTCGAGGTGCTGGCGCCTGGCGCGCCACTGCAGGAATGGGGTGCGCGAATGCGCGCCGCGGTGCGCGACGCCGTCAACGCGACCGTCGGCGCCTACGACCGGCAGTCGGCCGCCATTGTCAGTGCCGTTCTGATTGGCGATCGGGCCGGCCTCGATCCGGAAATGACGGATCGCCTGCAGCGGGGCGGCACGTACCACGTGATCGCGATCTCCGGCGGCAACATCGCCATCCTGACCGCGCTGCTGCTGCTCCTGCTGCGTCTGGGCGGCCTCACGGGACGCCTTCCGGCCGTGATCGTCATTCTGTCGCTGCTGACCTACGCGCAGGTCGTCGCCTCCGAACCTTCGGTGACCCGCGCCCTGTTCGTTGCCATCGCGGTGCTGACCGCGCAGGCCGCGGATCAGCGCGCGGACCCTATCAACACGTTGGCCCTCGCCGCGGGCGGCCTGACGCTGGTCGATCCGCGCGCCCCGTTCAATCCCGGATTCCAGTTGACGTTCGGCGCGACGGCCGGCCTGCTCATCGGCGTGCCGCGCATGATGGCGTGGCTGGGCGCACAGTGGCCTTCCGCCGGCGACGCGGCGGGCCGTGCCCCTTCATCTCCACCACGCGCCGGCTGGTCCCGGCTTGTGGACGGCGGCCGGCATGTGGCGGTGGCGTTTGTCGGCCTGCTGGTGGCGACCATTTGCGCGGAGCTGGCCCTCTTCCCGGTGGCGGTGGTCCACTTCTCACGGGTCACCCTCGCCGGCCTGCTGTTGAACTTCGCGGCGATTCCGTTGATGACGGTGACGCAAGTGGCGGGAATGGCCGCGGTCGGCCTGACCGCCCTGGGTGCCGCGGGCGCCGCCGCGTTCGCAGGCTGGACGGCTCACCTTGCGTCGACGGGCATCGTGGAATCGGCGCGGTTCGCCGACTGGGCGCCCTGGCTGTCGTGGCGTTTACCGCCGCCGTGGCTGCCGATTGTCGGCGGCTACTACCTCGGCTGGCTTGTCTGGCTGTCGGGAGACGGCCGCGGGTGGCAACGCGGGTTGGGGCGGGGCATGGTCGCTCTCAGCGCGGTGGTGATGCTGGCGGCGCCGTTTCCCGGGTGGCCGGGCGCCCCGGCGGGCAACGCATGCGGGCTGATGGCGGAAGGGATCGGCAGAGCCGCCAACCAACCGTTCCTGCGCGTTCACATGCTCGACGTCGACCAGGCGGACGCCACGCTGGTCCGGTTCCCGGATGGGGAGACGCTCCTCGTGGATGCGGCGGGAGACGTACTCGACGGACCGTTCGATATTGGGGCACGCATCGTCGTGCCGGCCATCTGGGCCCTCGGCGTCCGCTCGCTCGATTATCTGGCCATCACGCACGGCGACCCCGACCATGCGGGGGGCGGCGTGGCCGTCGTGCGCGACCTGCGCCCGCGCGAAGTGTGGGAAGGCATTCCCGTGCCGTCGTCCGCAATCCTGGACGCGGTGCGGGCCGCGGCGGAAGAAGCGGGCGCCGTGTGGCGGACGGTGCGGGCCGGGGACCGCATGTCGATGGGCGGCGTCGACGTCCGCGTCCTCCATCCGCCAGCCCCGGACTGGGAGCGGCGGCGCGTCCGGAACGACGACTCGATCGTCATCGAGCTGCGTCATGGCGACGTATCCGTCGTCCTCCCGGGCGACATCGGCGCGGACGTGGAGCCGGCGGTGGCGGCGGCCCTCGATCCCGCGCCGCTCCGAATCCTGAAGGCGCCGCATCACGGCAGCCGATCATCGAGCACGGCGGCTTTCGTCGAGGCGCTCCGGCCGTCCCTCGCCGTCGTCAGCGCCGGGCGGCGGAACCTGTTTGGGCATCCCCACCCCGACGTCATCACCCGGTACGAAGCAGCCGGCGTGGCCGTGCTGCGGACCGGCGAAGACGGAGCGGTGGCGCTGTGCACTGACGGCGAGCGTGTCGCGGTCTCGACCGCCGCCGGCCGCCGGTTCACGCTGCCCGCGTCCTGACCCGCCAGAACCGAAGGCGGCGCGGTGCGAGCGGCCGCTCAGACCCCCGTCTTGATGCGGCGCCACTCGGCTTCCATCTCATCGAGGGAAGCGGCGGACAGCTCGATGCCGCGGTCTCGGAAGCGCGCCTCGAGCTCCGAGAAGCGCTCGGTGAACTTCCGGTTCGCGCTCCGCAGAGCCGTCTCGGGATCGACGCCGAGGTGGCGGGCGAGACTGGCGATGGCGAAAAGCATGTCCCCGAGCTCCTCTTCGATCGCGGCGCGTGAGCCTTCCGTACGGGCATTCGCCAGTTCGGCCAACTCCTCGATCACTTTCTCCTCGACGCCGGAGGGATCGGGCCAATCGAAGCCGACCGTCGCCGCGCGCTTACCCAGCCGATAGGCGCGCAGCAACGCGGGCAGGCTCTCCGGCACCGTGCCCAGAAGGCCCGGGTCCTCTCCCGCCTGCGTCCGTTCCTCCGACTTGATCGCATCCCACTGCCGCTTGACGTCGGCCGGAGTCATCGCCGAGCGGCCGCCGGCGCCGTCGCCGGCGGTTGCGGCGTCCGTCCCGGGCGGGAAGACATGCGGATGGCGGCGGATCAGCTTGTCGCAGATCGCGCGCAACGAGTCGCTGATATGGAAGTCGCCCTGCTCGTGCGCCACCTGGGCCAGAAAGACCGCCTCGAGGAGGAAGTCGCCCAACTCGTCGCGGAGCGCCTCCGCATCCCCCCGATCGATCGCATCGACGACCTCGTAGGTCTCTTCGATCACGTAGGGGCGCAGCGACTCCAGTGTCTGTTCCCGGTCCCAGGCGCAGCCCTCCTCCGAACGGAGGGTCCGCATCAGCGCCACGAGACGGGCGAAGCCATCGGCGGCGGCGCGCACGTCGTCGCGATCGTCACCGGGGGGAGCGGTTGACACCGTGGCGTATGCTAGCAGGTCGCCTGCGGCGCATCCGTGGCCTACGATGCAGATCACCTTCATCGGGACCGGCACCTCGGCGGGCGTACCGGTCATCGGTTGCGACTGCGAGGTCTGCCGTTCCGACGACCCGCGCGACCGCCGGCAGCGGCCGTCCCTCTGGCTCCGCTTCGACGACGGCCGCTCGGTCCTCGTGGACGCCTCGCCCGACCTGCGCGCGCAGGCGCTGCACTTCCGGATTCCGCGCGTCGACGCGATCGTCCTGACGCACGCGCATGCCGACCACATACTCGGTCTCGACGATGTCCGCATCTACAACTTCCGTCAGAGGTCGGCGATCCCGGTGTACGGGGCGGAGCGCGCGCTGACGCAGGTGCGGCGGATGTTCGCGTACGTCTTCGACGCGGCGGCGCAGAAGGGCGGCGGGCTGCCGCAGCTCGAACTCCGACCACTCGCCGGGCCGTTCACGCTCGGCGGCGTCACCATCCTTCCGGTGCCGGTCGTCCACGGCCGCCTGCCGGTCCTTGGGTTCCGGATCGGGAACTTCGCCTACCTGACCGACTGCAACCACATCCCGGAGGTCTCGTGGCCGCTGCTCCGGAACCTCGACACGCTGGTGCTCGACGCGCTCCGCCACAAGCCGCATCCGACGCATTTCACGCTGGCGGAAGCCATCGTGACGGCGCGGCGCATCGGCGCCCGGCAGACGCTGTTCACCCACATGACGCATGACCTCCCGCACGCGCAGACCTGCGCGGAGTTGCCGGACGGGATGTCGCTCGCCTGGGACGGCCTGGAACTCGACGTCGCAGTGGACGCTGCGCCGGATGCCGCGCTCGTGGCTGCCGCCGCGAATGCAACCGGCTGCTACTGATCAGTTTCCGGGTTGGCAGCGGAAGGCCTCAGATCGAGAAGGTCCTCAGCGGTGCCAACGCCGGCGCCTCTGGGTTCCAATGCATCGCATCGTCGTAGTCCTTGTCCGTCCCGGTCTCGGCGCCAATTGCTTCACAGTACGCATAGACCCGCGCCTTACGATTGGGGATCTTGTACTCGGGTCCAAGCCGGCGCAGGCACGCTTCGTATGCGTCGAAACAGCGGTACACCTCTCGGTGCGCAGCCGGAGCCATCTGCTCCAACAGGGTCTCCAACTCGCCCTCCGCCGTATCGTCGGGCAGCAGGAATGTCCGCTCGATCGGCAGGTTCAAACGCTTGATCTCGTTCTCCAACTCGTCGCGGCGGCCCTGAACGTCGGAGTTCGCGTCCAGCAGCAGCGCCACGAGATCGCCTTTGTCGTGGCTCTTGAGAATCTCGTTCTGGACATTCTCCGGTTTCGACACGCCGCCCCCGATGGTGCGGACGCGAACGGTGGCGATCTGCATGACCTTCAACAGCCAGCGAATGAACGCCTGGTCCGACGACCCCTCGACGAACAACGCCCAGTTCATCGGATTTCGATACCGTGTCGCACGCAGTGCTCGAACTGCTCATACTCGTATCGATACGGGCGCACACGCCCTTCGCTGTCACGTTGGAGCGTGAAGCACCTCGTCGTAGAACGCTGCTCGGAGAACTCCTTCTTGTCCAGCACGTCAAGGAGGCTCTCGAGCAAGGCCTCGCTGTGGGTGGTGGCGAACACCTGGACGTCCCGCTCCCGCGACAGCGCCAACAACGCCTCCAACAACGGACGAACCGCGGCATGATGCAGGCCGTCTTCCAGTTCGTCCACAAGGAGGATTCGCTCGTTCCCCAGAATGCAATGAGACAGGATGTTTGCGGCCCGGACCATGCCACTACCGAACACGTTCAACGGGACCATCCGGTCAAGACCAGTGTCCAGGTGGGCGATGCCGCCACTCACAGCGACGTCCCGGACGCGGGGATTGATAAACGTCAGGAAACGGACAAGCTGGTCCGCCTGCTTACGAACGAGCAAATCACCGATCGCACGTGAGTCGTATCCGAGCCCCGTCGTCACGTACCGGGCAGAGACCGTCGGTTGGTCTCCCGGCGCACCACTATTCTTCACATGGAACTTGTCTCCCTCCGCACGCAGCGTTGCCGAAAAGAACGAGGGTTCTCCCTCGCGAGGTTGCACCGTCGCGTCGTACCGGAGCACCCGCGGACCGGCGGGAATGAGGGAAGACGATTGGTCTGCAACCTCGCCGGCACTTCCCGGCTCCTGGGAGTTACCAATCCCGCCGTCCCCCGAGGCCGATGAATCCGATGCGAACTCCACGTTCGTATATGGCGCAGAGATCTTGAGACGGCGTTGCTCAACGGCGCCACCGGAATGTCCCACCAGTTCAATCGGCCTCTCCGGATCAAGATCCTGAAACAGGGTCCCGAAGTCGTCGATCGCGTTTATGGACAGGCGTCTCCAGCTCTGAATCGTGATCGGCGACTGCAGGTTGACGAACCCGGTCAACAGAAAGATGGCTTCCAGAACCGATGTCTTCCCAACATCGTTCGCTCCGAGCAGGACGTTGAACCTGCCCAGTCCACCGAGCTGAAGTTCCGACAGCCCCCGGAAGCGGCGGATCTCGACCTTGCTCAGGTGCTGATCAGGAGTCATACCCAGCCTCGATTCGGGCCCGGTCAACTCAAGGGGTACGGCCGCTCTGCCCGGTTCGTCAGGTGGCACGCCCCCGCGGGCGCTGCGTGGCAGCATGATACCCGATGCGCTCGACTTCTTGAGGAGGGGGCCCGAAGTCTGGGACGCAGGGATTCTCAGTCTGTAGGAAGCTCGAGCTTGCGCGCGATCTCTTCATCTTCGAGGCGGTCGGCAAGCTGCAGGGCCTTGTCCAGATCGCAAGGTCCGACGACCGCGCCGTTATCAGCTACCCGTTGTGTCGGTGGCCGACGGAATGCTGGCGTGGTAGTCCTGCAACGGGCGGACGGATCGGTGATCCGAGCGGAGGGCGCGGATCCCGGCGACGGTCGCGGCGGCGCCGGTCATGGTGGTGAGGCACGGGACACCGGTGAACATCGCGATGCGCCGCATCGTGATGTCGTCGAAGAACGACTCACGTCCGAGCGGCGTGTTGATGATCAACTGCACCTCGCGGTCGAGCAGCCGGTCGCCGACATGCGGCCGCCCCTCGTTGATCTTGTAGACCAGGTCGACGTCGAGGCCGTGCGCCCGGAGGTACGCCGCGGTGCCGGATGAGGCGAGCAGATCGAAACCGAGATCGGCCAGGTCGCGCGCTACCGGCAGCAACAGCGGCTTGTCGGCGTCGTTGACGCTCAGGAACGCCCGGCCGCCATCGGGCAGCCCCTGTCCCGTCGACAGTTGCGCCTTGGCGAAGGCGATCCCGAACGCATCGCTGCCGCCCATCACCTCGCCCGTCGACTTCATCTCCGGGCCGAGAATCGTGTCCACGCCGGGGAAGCGGACGAACGGGAAGACCGGCCCCTTGACAAAGACGCCGGCGACCTCGAGGTCCGACTCGAGGCCCAGCTCGGCGAGCGTCCTTCCCGCCATCAGCCGCGCCGCCACCTTGGCGAGCGGCACGCCGGTCGCCTTCGAGAGGTACGGAACGGTTCGCGAGGCGCGCGGGTTCACCTCGATCAGATAGACGGTCCCGTCCCGGATCGCGAACTGAATGTTGAGCAGGCCCACCACCTTGAGCGCCCGCGCGATCCGCCGGGTGTAGTCGCGGATCGTCTCCTGATGACGCTCTTCCACCAGGTAGGGCGGAACGACGCAGAAGCTGTCGCCCGAATGGATGCCCGCCTCCTCGATATGCTCCATGATGCCGCCGATCACGACGGCGCCCGTTGCATCCACCACCGCGTCGACGTCCAACTCGAAGGCATTTTCCAGGAACTTGTCGATCAGGATCGGATGCTGCGGCGAAGCGGCGACTGCCTCGGTGACGTAGCGGTCCAGGGCGCCGGGGTCATAGACGATCGCCATCGCCCGGCCACCCAGCACGTACGACGGGCGGACGAGGACCGGATAGCCGATCTCGCTGGCGATCTGCCGCGCCTCCTCGCGGGATACCGCCAGGCCGTGCGGGGCCTGCGGAATCCCGAGGTCCCAGAGCAGTTGCGCGAACCGCTTCCGATCTTCCGCGAGATCGATCGAGTCGGGCGACGTGCCGATGATATCGACCCCGGCCGCCTGTAGTCCGAGGGCCAGCTTGAGCGGCGTCTGTCCGCCGAACTGCACGATGGCCGAGACCTTTCCGCCACCCTGCTGCTCCCGGCGAATCACCGCACCGACGTCCTCGAGGGTGAGCGGTTCGAAGTAGAGCCGATCGACCGAGTCGTAGTCGGTGGAGACGGTCTCCGGGTTGCAGTTGACCATGACCGTCTCGTAGCCCTCCTCGCGCAGGGCGAAGGCGGCATGGCAGCAGCAGTAGTCGAACTCGATTCCCTGACCGATCCGGTTGGGGCCGCTTCCGAGAATCACCACCTTGGCCCGGTCGGTCGGTTCCGCCTCGCATTCCGGTTCGTAGGTGCTGTAGAGGTACGGGGTAAATGACTCGAACTCTGCCGCGCAGGTGTCGATCCGCTTGTAGACGGGATGGAGTTCCACCTCGTCGCGCCGCGCCGCAAGCGCCTGGGTATCGACGCCCAGGATGACGCCCAACTGCTCGTCACCGAAACCGGCGCGCTTGAGCACCCGCAGCAGGTCGTCCGACATTTCGCGCGCACCGACCACCGCCGCGGCGCGGCGCAATTCGACGATCTCGGCGAACTGCGCCAGGAACCAGGGGTCGATGCCGGTCGCTTCGTGCAGTTCGTCGCTCGTCCAGCCCGACTCGATCGCCTCGAAGACCGCCCACATGCGCCGGTCGGTCGGAGAAACGAGCCGGCGGCGCAACTCGTCCCGCCTCCGGTCAGGCCGGGGCAGATCGGACCCGAACAGCAGTCCGGATGATCCGATCTCGAGCGAGCGCATCCCCTTGAGGAACGCCTCCTTGAAGGTGCGGCCGATTGCCATCGCCTCGCCGACCGACTTCATCTGCGTCGTCAGTGTCGGATCCGCCTTCGGGAACTTCTCGAACGTCCAGCGCGGCACCTTGACGACCACGTAGTCGATGGTCGGCTCGAACGATGCCGGCGTCAGCCGCGTGATGTCGTTCGGGATCTCGTCGAGCCGGTAGCCGAGGGCCAGCTTCGCTGCGATCTTGGCAATCGGGAAGCCGGTGGCCTTCGAGGCGAGGGCCGACGAGCGGGAGACGCGCGGATTCATCTCGATCGCGACCATCCGGCCGTCCTTCGGGTTGATCGCGAACTGGATGTTCGAGCCGCCGGTTTCGACGCCGACCCGGTTGATGATGCGCCGCGCGGCGTCGCGCATCCGCTGGAACTCCTTGTCGGTCAACGTCAGGGCGGGCGCGACGGTGATGCTGTCGCCGGTATGGACGCCCATCGGATCGATGTTCTCGATCGAGCAGACGACGACGAAGTTGTTCGCGCCGTCGCGCATCACCTCGAGCTCGAACTCCTTCCATCCGATGACCGACTCTTCTATCAGCACCTCGCCGACCGGGCTCAGCGTGATGCCTCGCCGCGCGAGGTCGCGGAACTCCTCCATGTTGTAGGCGATGCCGCCGCCGACGCCGCCGAGGGTGAAGGAGGGGCGAAGCACCACGGGGAAGCCGAACTGCTCGACCAGCGTCAGGGCTTCGTCGAACGATCGGGCGTAGGCGCTGTCGGGGACCGCAATCCCGATGGACTCCATCGCCCGCCGGAACTCCAGACGGTCTTCCGCAATCCGGATCGCGTCGAGCGAGGCGCCGATCAAACGCACGCCGAACTCCTCCAGGACACCCCGCTCGCCCAGCTCGATCGCGAGATTGAGCGCGGTCTGCCCGCCAACCGTCGGCAGCAGCGCGTCGGGGCGCTCACGCTCGATCACGGCGCGCGCATATTCCCAGGTGAGCGGCTCGACGTAGGTCCGGCCGGCGATATCCGGGTCGGTCATGATGGTCGCCGGGTTGGAGTTCATCAGCACGACGTCGAGGCCGTCGGCGCCAAGGGCCTTGCACGCCTGGGTGCCCGAGTAGTCGAACTCGCACGCCTGCCCGATCACGATCGGACCGGAGCCGATTACCAGGACGCGGTTGAGGTCGGTGCGGCGCGGCATCGGGTCAGGCGGACGCCGGAAGGCGGTCCGTCACGGGCGATCCACCCGCTGCTCCATCGCCTCGATGAAGCTGGCGAAGAGGTAGTCGGCGTCGTGCGGCCCGGGCGAAGCCTCGGGATGATACTGAACAGACGACACCGGCGCCGTCCGGTGCCGCAAGCCCTCGATCGTCCCGTCGTACAGGTTCTGGTGGGTCACCTCCACGTCATCCGGGATCGACTCCGGATCGACCGCGAAGCCGTGGTTCTGCGACGTGATCTCCACCTGGCCGGTATCGAGCCGCTTTACCGGATGGTTCGCGCCGCGGTGGCCGAACTTCAGCTTGTAGGTGGATGCGCCCATCGCCAGGCCAAGCACCTGGTGGCCAAGGCAGATGCCGAACACCGGGAGTCCGGTGTCCACCGCCTTGCGCGCATTCCGGATCGCGTAATTGATCGGCGCCGGATCGCCGGGGCCGTTGCTGAAAAAGAGGCCGTCGGGATTGCCCGCAAGAAGATCCGTTACCGGCGCGTCGGCGGGATACACCCGGACGTCGCAGCCGTACTCCGCCAGGCGGCGCAGAATGTTCCGCTTCATGCCCAAATCGTAGGCCGCGACCCGAAGCCGGCGCCGGTCGCGGTGACCCGCGTCAAGAACAAACTCCGGAGCGCCCACCTCGTCGTCAGGGCGCCAGTCGAACGGCGCGCCGCACGTGACGCGCCGTACCAGATCAGCGCCCTCCATCGCCGGCGCGTTCCGCGCCCGCGCCGCCAACGCGTCCGGTTCGACGGACGGGCCGGTCCCGATGACGCCACGCATCACGCCCGCACTCCGCAGCCGCCGCGTCAGCGCCCGCGTATCGATTCCCGAGATCGCCACGATGCCGTGCGCCACCAGGTAGTCGCGGAGCGAGCCGTTCGCGCGCCAGTTGCTGGCAATGGGCGACTCCTCCCGCATCACGAAGCCGGCCACCTGAGGGCGCGCTGATTCGATGTCCGCCGGCGCCACGCCGTAGTTGCCGATCTGCGGACAGGTCATCGTCACGATCTGCCCGGCATACGACGGATCCGTGAGGATCTCCTGGTACCCCGTCATGCTGGTGTTGAAGACCACTTCGCCGACGGCCGTCGCAGTGGCCCCGGTCACCGGATCGAGTGCATCTCCGGCCACGCCGTCCGCGGCGCGAGGTCCCGTCGCCCCTGCCGCATCGCCGGCGTACCACGTTCCGTCTTCAAGCGCGAGCACGGCGTTCATGGGCTGTTCCGCAATCGGCGTCTAGTCGCCGCCCGGCTGGAGTGAGGCGCCTACCCGAATCCGTTCCGCTGCCGGAACCGTCACGTCGGTCATCCAGGGGCGGTAACCTGCCAGCTCGATCCGCACCCGGTGCGCGCCCGGCGCGACATCGGGCACGAGCACCGGCGTAACGCCAACCATTGCGCCGTCGATCAGGACGATCGCGCCCGGCGGCCGGGTATCGACATAGACCTCACCCGGTCCGCGAACCGCCGGCGCTGCGGGTTCCGGATCAGCGGGCCTGGCCACGGGCGTCGCAGCCGCGGTTCGAGCGACCGGCGCCGAGCCGACACGCGCGGCGGCCGGCGCGGGATCATCGGGAGGCGGCGGCGCCGGCACGAGCTCGGCCGCCGGCAGGTCCTCAACCGGGTCGGACGGGGTTTCAGAAACTCTCGCCTCGCTCCATTCCCGTTCCACTCCCCCACCGGCCGCTCCAGGAAGGCTCTCCGAAGGCTCGGGCGCGGCGGTTTCAGCCGCCCGATCGAACGTCGCCGACAACGTGTCCTCGGAGACGCCGGCGTCGCCCGATTCACCCAATCCGGCGCTGAGAAAGTACGACAAGGCGACGCCGATGGTCGCGGCGGCCGCGACTACGGCGACGGTGCGTAGCGTCGAACCGGAACTCTCGGGCTCTGGCCGTGTCCAGGCCGCGTCGTTCTCACCGGCCGCATCCTCCACGCCGGCGAAGCGGTCGTTCGGCGCCTTGCGCTCGGCGCCGATACCGACCCCGGTGGATGACGCGTGGCCACCGGCATCGTGCGCCGAGAGGGGCTCGACGAAGAGCGGGATTTCATCCGAATCGCGCCGGGCGGGGCGACCGGAACCCGATCCGGCCGCTGGACCCGATCTCGCGGGAATAACCGGTTCCGGCTCCGTTGGGGCAGCCGGCTCAGGCACCAGTTCGAATCGATCCGCCGGCTCGACCTCCTGCGCCGGGGCCAACTCCTGCGCCGGAACCGATTCCTCCGCCGGATCGAGTTGCTTCGTCGGCGCATCCATCAAGCCCGGAAAGTCATCGTCCGCGCCGGGGTGCGGCGGCGCCGGCCGTGCCGCCGGACGAGCCGCCGGACGAGCCGCCGGTGTGCCGGGCGGCGACTCGACCACCGGGCCGGAGGGCGCATCGGCCTGTACATCGACGCCGAGGGCCGCGGCGATCGCCGCGGCGAAGCCGGCCGCCGACGCCGGGCGGAGCGTCGGATCGCCCGCCAGTCCGTTCCGGAACGCGTGCTGCAGGCCGGACATATCAGGGATGTCGGGGCCGACAGCCGTCCGCAGTTGTTCCAGCAGATGGCCGTCCGTACCCGCCGCGCGGAGGCCGGTCAGCAGTTCGTAGGCAATGGCGGCCACCGCGTAGCGGTCGGCTTCCGGCCCCCAGCGTCGGCCGGTCACCAACTCGGGGGCCGCATAGGGCCGCCGGACCGGCGCCCGGAAGCCAACATGCTCCAGCACGCTGGCCACGCCGAAACCGGTCACCCGCGCCCGGCCGCCGGCAACAATCACGTCGCGCATATGCAGCGCGCCGTGCACGATGCCGCAGGCATGGGCCGCATCTACAGCGTCCGCGATGTGCGCCACCAACCATGCCGCGTTCGCCGGGAGGCCGGCGGTTCTGCGCAGCACCACATCGAGCGAATCGCCGGCGACGTACTCCGATACCAGATACGGAACGCCCCGTGCAGTGCCGGCATCGAGTGGAACGAGGATTGAGGGATCGTCGAGCCCGACCGCAACGACATCGGCCAGTGCGTCGGCACATCGCTCCGTCTGTTCCGGCGTGAAATCCAACCGGAACGCCTTGACGGCGACGGCACGATTCTCGTCGGGGCCGGCGGCGCGAAAGAGGGGACCTAGAACGCCAACCCCGATCTGATGCATCACCCGATACCGGCCGAAGGCATCGGGCACCGTGTGTGAAGTGTCGTCCTGGCGTGTCAGTCCTGAACTCTCCAGACGTGACTCCGGCATGGTACCACGCCGACGCGCGCCGCTCCAAGCGAGCGGGGCGCCGGCCTGGGTGACGGCGATCGGGATCGGGCGTGCCTTTCGGGGCTGCCTTGACACTCACGCGCGTCGTTTGCGACAGTACCCGACAGGTGCCCGCCGACACGCCTTCCCCCACGATTCCCGCCTCGGGTGCGGATTCTCCGACCGACGCTCGGGCTGGCGGCGGGCACCGTGGACTGCGGATCGATACCCGCGAGTTGCCCTGGACCGGCCGGTTCGACCGCGACTACTGCCATGCTTTCGATCGCCTGGCGCCCTTCTTCAGCAGGCCGCCCGACGATCCGCGGAGTTGGCCGGCGGCAGTCGCGGCGCGGCATGCGCACCCTCCGGACCCTGGGGTCGCCCCAGTGATCGCCCGGCAACTCGCAGACCGGGGCGCCCCGGCCGAAGCCGTGGCGGCGGCGGAGCGGCTGCGCGATTCCCGCACCGTCGCGGTCGTGACCGGCCAGCAGGCGGGACTTTTCGGAGGACCGCTCTTCACCCTGCTCAAGGCGCTGACGGTCGTGATGCAGGCTCGTCACGCCAGCGCCACAGATCCGGATGCACAGGTCGTGGCGGTGTTCTGGATTGATGCCGAGGACCACGATCTGGACGAGATCCGTCATTGCGACCTGCTGGACGCCGACCTTGCGCCCCAATCGATCACGCTCGACCTCGATGTGCCGATGGGTACGCCGGCCGCCCGGGTCCGCCTTGACGGCGGCATAACCACTGCACTCGATCGCCTTGGCGAGACGCTCCCCTCGACCGATTTCACAGCGGAAGTTGTCGAGGCCCTGGCCGAAGCCTACGCCCCGGGCGTCCGCCTGGTCGACGCGTTTGCCCGGTGGCTCGACCGGTTGCTCGGCCGTCACGGACTGGTCGTCTTCGATGCCTCGGAGCCGGCCGCCAAACCCTTTGTCCGCGACTTGTTCGTACGCGAACTGGAGGCGCCCGGCCGGACCTGCGAGCTGGCCGCGGCCACGGGTGAGCGGTTGACTGCCCTGGGGTATTCGGCACAGGTCTCCCCCGTCGCCAGCTCGACCGCATTGTTCCGGATGAACGGCGTGCGCGAACCGATCCGCGTCGACGGTGACGCGTTCGTCAGCGGGGGACGGCGCCTCGAGACGGCGGCACTGCTGGCGGAGCTCGACGCGGACCCCGCGTCGTTCAGTCCGAACGTACTGCTCCGTCCGCTCGTGCAGGACACACTCCTTCCCACCGCCGCCCTGGTCGCCGGACCGCACGAACTGGCCTATCTTGCGCAACTGGGCCACGTATACGAGGCGTTCGGCCTGCCGATGCCGGTGCTGCATACCCGGGCGACCGCCACCATCGTCGACCGCGCCGCACTGCGGTTCCTCACGCGGTACCAGCTCGATCCGGGATCCCTGCAGGCACGCGACGACGGTGCGCTCAACGCCTTGCTGGCCGCGCAGTTGCCGGCGTCAGTGACTGCGGCGCTCGACGCCGCCGAGGCCGCCACGGCGGAACGCCTGGCGGTGCTCCGCGAGGCAGTCCCGGCCATCGACCCCACCCTCGCCGGCGCCGTCGACACCACGCGGGGTCGAATGTCCCGTGATCTCGGCAACCTGCGCAACAAGGTGATCCAGGCGGCCAAGCGCCGCGACGCAACGCTCCGACGCCAGTTCCACCGTGCCCGCGCCCAGTGCTTCCCCGGCGGGAACCCGCAGGAACGGAGCGTCGGAAGCCTGCAGTTCCTCAACCAGTACGGCTTCTCGCTTGTCGACCAGCTGCTGGACAACCTCTCGTTCGCCCCGGGGCGCCACGATATCCTCACAGTCTGATCGCTGTCCGGGGAGGGCCCACCGGGCGGAGGTATACTGAGCGACGCGCACAACGGGTGCAGCCATGAACGAGGACGTGTTCCGCGCCGTGAATGCCGTGTTCGAGCGGGGTGAATCCGCCGCGCTCGTCACCATCATTCGTACCCAGGGGTCGACCCCCCAGCGGGTTGGCGCCAAGATGCTCGTGTACGCCGACGGCCGGACCGTCGGCACCATCGGCGGCGGCTGCTACGAGAACGACGCGTTCTGGAAGGCGCGGCAGGCCATCGAGAAGCGCAAGCCGCTCGTCGCGCGTTACGAATTGGCCGACGACCTCGCGGAGGAGTCTGGACTGATTTGTGGAGGCCAGATGGAGGTCTATATCGACCCGCTGGAGGCGTCCCCGCATCTCTATCTCGTGGGCGCCGGCCATGTGGCGCAGCATCTGGGGAACATTGCGCCCGCCGCCGGCTTTCGGCTGCATGTGATTGATGATCGGGAAAAGTTCTCCAATGCGGAACGGTTTCCTGAAGCCGTCGAATGCGTGGTGGACGACATCCCCACCTGGCTCGAACAGGCCGATCTGCCGGAATCCGGCTACGTTGTCATCCTGACCCGGGGGCACCGCCACGACCTTGATGCGCTCCGCGCTCTCGCCGCGCGTCCGCTCCGCTACCTCGGTCTGATCGGTAGCCGCGCGAAAGTCGCGCGCCTGCACGAAGCGCTTCAGGAAGAGGGCATCGCGGTGGCCTGTCCCGAGCGGCTCCACGCCCCGGTCGGCCTCGACATCGGTGCGGTCACGCCCCATGAGATCGCGGTCAGTATTCTCGCGGAGCTGATTGCCGTGAAATACGGCAAGCTGGACGATGGCTCCGCCCGTTCGCTGCGGTGGATGCCACGCCGGGCGGCCGTGTCGGAAGACGCGGGCCGAACGGCAGAACCCGCTGCTATACTCAAGGGTGGTTAGCGCTCCGCCGACTGCGGCCCTGTCGGCTGGCGCATGACACACCCATGACACCACAACCGGTTGCCCGTCCACCGGATCAGCCGTCGCTCACCGAGCGGGAGAGCCGCATTCTCGCGCACATCGTGCAGCAGTACATCGACCGCGGCGCGCCGGTCTCGTCTCTCTGGATCGCGCGGTACGGCAACGTCGGCCTGTCGTCCGCGTCCGTTCGCACCGTGATGGCGAACCTCGAACAGGGAGGGTACATCCACCAGCCTCACACCTCGGCGGGCCGCGTGCCGACGGACCGGGGCTACCGTTACTTTGTCGACCTCCTGTTGAGCCGCCGGCCTCGGCGGGCACGGCCACCGGCCGACGTGGAGGCGCGGCTGCGTCAGGCCCGAACCGTCAGTGACGTGCTGTCGAGCGTCTCGCACGAATTGTCGGTCGCCTCGCACCACCTCGCCTTCGCGTGCATGCCGCGTCCGACCCCGATGACGCCGCCGGACCCGCTCTTCATCGAGGGCTCCTGGTTCCTGGCCGAAGAGGTATGCGACGAAACCAACCGCGTGCCGCTCCGCATTCTGCGGACGCTGCTGGCGATGATCGAACGGAAGGACCTGCTGGTCAGGCTGCTTGACGAACACCTGGACGAACCGGGGCTGACGGTCGTCATCGGTACCGAGAACCGAAGGCCCGAGATGGAGCCGTTCAGCCTCGTCGCCGCTACCTACTTCGACGGGATGCGAACCGGCAGAATCGGCATCATCGGCCCGCGGCGCATGCGCTACGGACGGGCGATCTCGACCGTCGATCAGGTCTCCGCCGCCGTCAGCCGCGTGCTGGTGGCGCAAGCGGCTGCGTCCGATCATGACAGACGAGCAGAATCCACACGCTACTGACGCCGAGTCATCCGCATCCGCGCCCTCACCCGGGGACACCGCCGACGAGGATGGGGCGTGCATCGGACCGGACGCGGCCGCCGACCAGGGGGATGCGGGCCGCGCAGTGGCCGAGCGCGATCAATTGCGCGATCTGCTACTCAGGAAGACGGCGGAGCTGGACAACTTCCGAAAGCGGGTGGAACGGGAGCGTTCGGAGTTCGCGCAGCACGCGGCCGAGGATCTACTCCTGGCCCTGCTCCCGCTGCTCGACGATCTGGAGCGCGCGCTGGCAGCGCCCGTCGAAACACCGGACGGTCAGGCGTACCGCGACGGAGTGGTCCTGATCCACCGGAAGATGCTCGAGATCCTGCGGCAGCGGAACGTCACCCCGATTGACGCGGTGGGTGAGCCGTTCGATCCGAACCTGCACGAGGCAGTGGGCCACACGCCCAGTGAAGAACATCCGGACGGGACCGTTGCGAGCGAGCTGCGGCGTGGCTATCGCCTGGGCAACCGGCTGCTGCGCGCCCCGCTGGTAATGGTGGCCAAGGGAACCGAAGCCGCGGACGCAGGCGCCGGCCCGCCCTCCGCGGGCGGCGCCGAACCGTCATGACCGGGGCCGACTACTACGAGGTCCTGGGCGTCCCGCGCAATGTGGACGAACAGGAACTGAAACGTGCCTACCGCAAGCTGGCGCTGAAGTACCACCCCGACCGCAACCCGGGCGACGGCGACGCGGAAGCGAGGTTCAAGGAGGCGGCCGAGGCGTACGCCATCCTGGCCGACCCCGAGAAGCGCGCCCGCTACGACCGATTCGGCCATGCCGGCGTCCGGAGTTCTGGCGGGGGCGGTTTCGATCCTTCCACGTTTGCGGACTTCCAGGACATCTTCGGCGGCCTCGGCGGACTCGGGGACCTGTTCGGTTTCGGCGGCGGCCGACGCCGGCACGGACCGGTCGCCGGCAATGATCTGCGCTACGACCTCCGGATCTCGCTCGAGGAAGCCGCCGCCGGACACGACGCGACCCTGCAGATCCCGCGCGAGGAAACCTGCGACCCCTGTCGCGGATCGGGGGCCGCGCCGGGCAGCCGACCGGAGACGTGCCCGGACTGTGGCGGCCGGGGACAGGTGCAGACACAGCATGGGTTCCTGACGATGGCCCACACGTGCCGCCGATGCGGAGGCTCCGGACGAGTCATCACGAACCCCTGCGTCACTTGTCGCGGCGGGGGACGCGTCACGCAGGAACGCACGATCACGGTCAAGGTGCCCCCGGGCATCGACACCAGCCAGAGGCTTCGCCTGGTCGGCGAGGGCGAGCACGGTCTGCGCAATGGGCCGCCGGGGGACCTTTACGTCGTTGTCCACGTCGACGACCACCCGACGTTTCGTCGCGACGGCGCCCACTTGCTTTGCGCCGTCTCGGCCAGTTTCCCGACCCTTGCCCTCGGCGGCGATGTGCGGGTACCCACTCTGGGCGGCGAGACGACACTCAAGGTGCCGAAGGGCACGCAACCGGGCAAACGGTTCTGCGTGCGCGGTGAGGGCCTGCCCCACGTGCAGGGACGCGGGCGGGGCGATCTGTACGTCGATCTGACGGTGGAGGTGCCGACGCGGCTGTCGGCCGAACAGAAACGCCTGATTGAAGCGCTGCGCGGCACGCTGCCGAACGAGGCTGCGGGCAAGGCCCGTCCCGCGGTGTCCGCTGATGAAGCGCCGGAAGCCGACCGCCCGTTCTTCGATCGTGTGAAAGACATCTTTGGCTGACGAGCCGCGGCCGGATCGCCCGGCGCTCGACATTCACTTTCCGCCCTCCCTCGCCTCGCTTCGCCCGCGTCTCGACGCGCTGCTCGACGACTTCGATCCGTTCGCGGTCGAGGAAACCGGCCATGGGGCACGCCGTGTCTGGTTCTTTGCGCCAGGCGCGCGCGACGCGGCAGCGCGCGCGATCCAACAGGCCCTCGGGCGGGACGGCGCGCAGGTGGTGCCCCGCGACCTCCCGGACGACGGCTGGGCGGAACGGTCGCAGGCCGAACTCGCGGCGATACGCGTCGGGACGATTGTTGTCGCGCCGCCATGGGATCCGCCGGCGCGGGATGCTCCAGCCCTGGTCGTCGAGATCGTACCCTCGACCGGCTTCGGCACCGGGCACCACGCCTCCACCCGTCTGTGCCTGGTGCTCATGCAACGGATGCACAAGGACCTCGCAGCGACTCCGCGCGTCATCGACCTGGGCACCGGATCGGGTGTATTGGCGATTGCGGCGGTCCGCCTCGGCGCGCGCGCCGCCACCGGCGTGGAACGCGACCCCGACGCGTTGCGGAACGCGCGCGAGAACGTCGAACGCAATCGCGTCGCGGGCGCGATCGACCTGCTCGAAGCCGATTTCACGCTACCCGCCCCGCAGACGACCTCGATCGGAACGGCAAGCGTCGTCACCGCAAACCTGACCGGCTCGCTGTTCGCCGCGCAGGCCCCTGCCGTGCTGCAACACGTCGCCCCGGGCGGGCTTCTGGTTGCGAGCGGTTTCACGGATGGCGAAGAGGCCGGGGTGCGCGCCGCGCTGCGCGCGGCCGGCGCCGTAGTCGCCCGCGAGATCGAGGATCACTGGGTGGGCCTGGCGTTTCGGCGTTCCGCCGCGGTTGGACCACGATGAGTGCCCGCCGCTTCTACGCGCCCCACATTCCGGACGAGGGAAACGCGCTGCCCCTTCCGCCTGACGAAGGACGCCACCTCGCACGCGTCCTGCGCCTGCGCACCGGTGCGGCGATCCGGATCTTCGACGGCGCCGGCCGCGAACACGAGGCGATGGTGGAGCACGATGATCCGCATGGCGTCATCGTCCGCGTCGGCGCGCGGGTGGCGACGCCAGCGGAGCCGCGCGTGCCGGTGACGCTGGCCGTCACCCTGCTGAAGGGGCGAAAGCTGGACCAGGTGGTCCGCGACGCGACGGCGCTTGGGGTCGCGGCGATCGTCCCGCTCGTGAGCCGGCGGGCTGGCGCGGACCCGCGCGCAGAGGGTGGCCGCCACCTGAACCAGCGCTGGCGCGGCATCGCGATCGCCAGCGCCAAGCAGTGCGGGCGCGCCGTCCTGCCGGAGGTGCGGGCGCCGGCCGCCTACGAGGCGTACCTGCGCGAGACCCCGGCACTCGACGGCCTGCTTCGAATCATCCTCGTCGAACCCTCCGCCGCGAAGGCCCTCGACTGCGCATCGCGGGATGTTCCGCTGCTTGGTTCGGTCCGCACGGATCCGCCGCCGGCGCGCGCGGTCGTGCTGGTCGGCCCCGAAGGCGGCTGGGCGCCCGAAGAGGCATCCCGCGCCGCCGCTTCCGGTTTCCAGCCGCTGACGTTCGGCCGGCAGATCCTGCGGGCCGACCTGGTACCGATCGTGGCGCTGTCCATCCTTCGGGCTGCCTGGAACGATCTCTGACCGGCGACCGTCCGCGTCGCGCGCGGCGCTATACTCTGCCCACCCCATGCTGTTCCGGGGCCAGACACTCGGCAAGTACAAAGTGGTCGCCCCGCTGGGCAGCGGTGGCTTCGGCGCTGTCTATCTCGCCCGCGACACCTGGATCGACAAGAATGTCGCGATCAAGGTGCCGCACAAGCAGCAGCTCAACTTCACGGACCTGCTGCAGGAACCACGCCTCCTCGCAACCCTCGATCATCCCAACATCGTTTCCATCACCACGGCGGAGAAGCAGGACAACATCTTCTTCATCGTGATGGAATACGTGTCGGGCGAGACGCTCGAGGCCGCCATCGCCGAAACGGGCGGTCTCGCCCCGGACCGGGCGGCCGACTATGCGATGCAGATCGCTCGCGCCCTCACCCACGCGCACGGGCAGGGGGTCATTCACCGCGACCTCCGGCCACCCAATATCCTCGTACCAGAGCACGGACCGCTGAAGGTCGCCGACTTCGGCACCTCCCGCTTCCTCGAAATCGCCTCGCACGGCAATACCGTCATCGGCAGCCCGCCCTACATGGCGCCCGAACAGTTCAAGGGCAAGGCGGTGTTCGCCTCTGATCTCTACTCGCTCGGTATCACGATGTATCAGATGCTGACCGGCGTGCTGCCGTATGAGCCGCCGACGCCGAACGAACTGGATCGGCTACTGACGGGCGAACTGGTGCGCCCTCCGCGACTGCAGAATCCCGAGGTTCCCAAGACCTTGAACGACATCGTGATGCGGGCGCTGGCTCCCAGCCTGGCGCAGCGCTATCAGCGGGCCGCTGAAGTCCTGCGCGACCTCGAAGCGGCGACCTCGTCCGGCACAACCACCGCCCCAGCCGGCGTGGCGGCGCCCGCCCGGGCCGACGCCAATGCCGCTACCCGACCGGGCGCGCGCCCGAACGCCGGAGCGGTCGTCCTCCCTCGCCGCAAACCGGGGCCGACACCGGGTGGGCGGAGGTTCTGCCCCAGTTGCCACAAGCCGTTGCACGCCCGGACGGCCCGCTGTCCATTCTGCGGCGAGGTGGCGTAGGCATCGCCGGCGCGTCCGCTTGCCAGCAGATGCGGGCAACCGTAGACTCAAATCACCATGAGTTTCGGCACCGGCCGTATCTGGATGAACGGCACCCTGGTCGATTGGACCGATGCCAAGATCCACATCGGCTCCCACGTCATTCACTACGGCAGCGGCGTGTTCGAAGGAGCTCGCTGCTACGACACGCCGGCCGGCGCGGCCGTCTTCCGCCTCGACGCACACATCCGTCGCTTCTACGACTCGGCGAAGATCTACCGAATGGACTACGCGCTGAGCCCGGACGAGTTCTCCGCCGCGGTGCTCGACACCATTCGCGCCAACGACTACCGGGCGTGCTACGTCCGGCCCCTGATGTACCGAGGCTATGAAACGCTTGGCGTAAACCCGTTGAACTGCCCGGTCGAAGCGGCGATCCTGGTATGGGAGTGGGGCGCCTATCTGGGCGAAGACTCGCTCGAGCACGGGGTCGACGTCCAGGTGAGCTCCTGGGGCCGCGGCGCGCCGAACCGGTTCCCGTCGATCGCCAAGGGCACCGCCAACTACGCGAACGCCCAACTGATCAAGATGGAGGCGGCCCTGCTCGGTTTCGCGGAAGGGATTGCGCTCGATCCGCGCGGATTCGTCAGCGAAGGCAGCGGCCAGAACATCTTCATCGTCCGGGACGACATCATTACGACTCCCCCGCTGGCCGACTCCATCCTGCCGGGGATCACGCGTGACGTGGTGATCACGCTGGCTGCCGACATGGGCTACGAAGTGCGCTACGCGACGCTTCCGCGTGAGATGCTCTACATCGCGGACGAGGTCTTCTTCACGGGCACCGCCGCCGAAATCACGCCGATCCGGTCGATCGACAGGATTACGATCGGCAACGGTACGCGCGGTCCGATCACCGCACGGATTCAGCAGCGCTTCTTCGACGTCATCAACGGCGGAGTTCCCGACACGCACCGTTGGCTCACGTTCGTCTACGACGACGCGGTCCAGCCGGCCGCCTCCGGAACCGCGGCCGACGCCAGCCGTTCCTGACGGCGAAGGGCGTGACCCGGTCCGCCTACGCCGCGGCGCTGGCAATGCTGGCAAGGCGTGAACTCTCCGCCGCGCAGCTGCGCCAGCGGCTCCTGCGAAAGACGTACCCGCCGAACGAGGTGGAAGCGGCCGTGGCGCGCCTCCAACGGGAGCGCGCCGTGGACGACCGGCGGACGGCGGCCCTGATTGCTCGCCGCGCCGCGGAGGTCTCGCACCGCGGCCCGCGTCGAGCCCAACAGCAGATCGAAGCGGCGGGGATCGCGCCCGAGCTGGCCCGCGCGGCAGTTGCCGAGGCCTACGCCGAGGCAGGCGCGGACGCCGTGCTCGAACGCGCGCTCGACCGGCGCCTGAGCGGCGCGATCCGCGACCGCGCCCACTTCGAACAGCTCTGCCGCTACCTGATCCGGCAGGGCTTCGACAGCGACGCCGCCATCTCGGCGCTCCGGGCCCGTATGGCACAATGAACCCGATGACTTCGGCCGAAATCCGTCAGGGCTTTCTCGAGTACTTCGCGTCACGGGGCCACCGCGTCGTCTCCAGCTCACCCCTCGTTCCCGCGGACGACCCGACGCTGCTGTTCACGAACGCCGGAATGAACCAGTTCAAGGACGTCTTCCTCGGCGCCGAGGAGCGCGACTACCGGCGGGCCACGACGTCGCAGAAGTGCATGCGCGTGAGCGGCAAGCACAACGACCTGGAGAACGTCGGCCCCTCGCTTCGACATCACACGTTCTTCGAGATGCTGGGCAACTTCTCGTTCGGGGACTACTTCAAGACGGACGCTATCCCGTTCGCCTGGGAGCTGTTGACGGACGTCTGGAAGCTGCCTGCAGACCGCCTGCACGTCACCGTCTTCAAGGGAGAAGATGGCATTCCGCGCGATGACGAGGCGTACGACATCTGGCGCACGCTCGTGCCGCCCGACCGGATCGCGGAGCTCGGCGCGGCCGAGAACTTCTGGGCGATGGGTGACACCGGACCCTGCGGCCGCTGCTCGGAGGTGCACTACCACCGGGGCGGCCATCTTCCCTGCCCCGCGCCCATCTGCCTCGGCATCGACTGTTCGTGCGACCGCTACGTCGAGATCTGGAACAACGTCTTCATGGAGTTCGAACGACAAGACGACGGCGCGCTCGTGCCGCTGCCGGCGCCGTCGATCGATACCGGGATGGGACTGGAGCGGATTGTCGCCGTGTTGCAGGAAACGCTGTCGAACTACGACACCGATCTCTTCACGCCCCTCCTGGCCGCCATCGGCGAGCGGGCCGGCACGCCGTACGGTCCGCTCGCGGGGCGTCCTTCGAACGACACGTCGGATGTCTCGCTCCGCGTCATCGCCGATCATCTGCGCGCCATGACCTTCCTGATCGCCGACGGGGTCGTCCCGTCGAATGAATGGCGCGGCTACGTGCTCAGGAAGATCATGCGGCGGGCAATGCGGCACGGGAAACGGCTCGGAATCAGCGAGCCCTTCCTCCACGACCTCTGCATGGTGGTGATCCGCGAGATGGGTGCCGCGTACCCGGAACTCGAGACGAGCCGCGAGACGATCGTCTCCGCCGTTCGGCGCGAGGAGGAACAGTTCGACAAGGTACTGACCGACGGGCTGCCGCGCCTGGAGACTGCGCTCGAAGGGGCGGCGGCCAAGGGCGGGACGTTGGAGGGCGGTGAGGCGTTCCGTTTGTACGACACCTTCGGCATGCCGCTCGACTTCATCGAGGATCTGGCTGGACAGCGGTCCCTCACGGTGGATCGCCAGGGTTTCGATGCGGCGCTCGAAGCCCAGCGGAAGCGCGGGCGGGCCGGCAGCCACTTCGGTTCCGGCGAGACGCCGAAGTTCACGCTCCACGACGGCGGCCCCGAGCCGGCGTCACTCGACGACCGATTCATCGGTTACGAAACCACCTCCGACGCGTGCCGCGTCGTCTGCCTCTTTGCCGCCGACGGCGAGGCGGTCGAGCAGCTCGACGCCGGCGCCACCGGTTACGCCATTCTCGATCGCACGCCCTTCTACCTGGAAGCGGGTGGCCAGGTTTCCGATATCGGGTGGCTCTCCCGAGGGCGCGCGGCGGCTGGAGCCGTCGCATCCACCGGGGCCGGCGAAGAGGGTTCGGAGGATGCCGCTGTCGATGCGGAGGTGTCCGACGTGGTCCGTCCCGTCGCACCATGGCCTCGAATGCACGTCGTGACGGTGCGAAGCGGAGTCCTCCAGCCTGGTTCGGCGGTAGTGGCGACGGTCGACGCCGAACGGCGCGACGCGATCCGCCGGAATCACACCGCGACGCACCTGCTGCACGCCGCGCTCCGGACGGTGGTGGGGGATCACGTCCGGCAAGCGGGCTCGCTCGTCGCCCCCGACCGGCTGCGGTTCGACATCACGCACCACGAGCCGGTGAACCACGCGCAGATCCGGGAGATCGAACGGATCGTCAACACGCGCGTCTTCGGCAATCAAGCAGTCGTCACACAGGAGCGCAACACGGAGGAAGCCATTGCCGGCGGGGCGATGGCTCTCTTCGGCGAAAAGTACGGCGACCGCGTCCGGGTGGTCCAGATCCCCGGATTCTCGACGGAATTGTGCGGCGGCACCCACTGCCGGGCAACGGGCGACATCGGCCCGTTCGTGATCACGCAGGAAAGCAGCGTCGCGGCCGGCGTCCGACGGCTCGAGGCGGTGACCGGCGCCGGCGCCGTGGAATTCCTCCAGCGGCAACAGGACACGCTGGACGATCTGCTCGGCACGTTGGGGGCGGCGCCGGAGCAGGCGGCGGATGCGGTGCGCCGGCTCCAGACGGACGCGAAACGTCTGGCGCGCGACATCGAACGCCTCAAGGTTCAGGCGGCGCTGGCGGCCGGCGGAGAAACCCGCGGCGGCGGCCAGGTGGGTGGCATGTCGGGCGGTAATGGCGACGAAGCCGAGATCAGCGGCATCCGGGTGGTTACCCGCGTGGTCTCCGGCCTCGATCCAGGCGCGCTCCGCCTGATGGCCGATCGACTTCGAGACCGCCTCGGCAGCGGCGTCGTCGTGTTGGCCTCCGACAACGACGGCAAGGCGGCGCTGACCGTCGCCGTCACCCGTGACCTGACCCGCCGCGTCCACGCCGGTGTCCTGATCGGCACGCTCGCCGCCGTCGTCGGCGGCCGGGGCGGTGGACGTCCGGACTTCGCGCAGGCGGGCGGCAAGCGGACCGAGCGGCTCGGCGATCTGCCGGCCGAGGCCCACACGGCCATCACCCGGATGCTGGCGAGCAACTAGCCCCGGGGCGCCGGACTCAAGCCCGGGCGACAGGCGGGAATGCGGCGAACCGATCGCGACCGCTCGGACGGAAGCGTCACACCCCCGGAACCGGTCCGGCTCGACGTATGGCTCGACGTCGCCTGCCTGTTCCGGACCCGATCGGAAGCTCAGCGGGCAATAAGGGGTGGCAAGGTCTCGGTCAACGGGACCCGCGCGAAGCCGAATCGGGAGGTGCGCCCGGGGGATGAGCTTCGCATTACGAGGCCGCAGGGTGTCATACAGGTCGTCGCCATCGCTGCGCTGGCCGACCGCCACATCCCCAAGCATGAGGCGCGAACGCTGTACGACGATCGCACCCCTCCCCCATCCCCGGAGGAACTCGATTTTCGCCGCTTCGTCCGTCGCGTCGCGCGTGAAAACGCTCCACACAGACCGGACAAACGCCAGCGCCGGCAGCTCCGCTCGCTGAAGGGTCGCTGACGCGCCGCCGGGCGGCCGCGCACGGAAACGGCGCTGGTCTAGCGGTCGATGAACGGCTGCGGCACGAGCAGAGCCGGGTCCGCGTCGGTTTTCGGAACCAGCTTCTGCGTCCGGCCATGCTGGTTGTCCGCGCCGTAGAGGTTGCCGTCGGAATCGACCGAGAAGGCGTGCATTTCGAGGAAGCCGGTCGAGCCCTCGTTCGAAATGTGCCACGTGTACAGCCAGTTGCCGTCGAAATCGAGCTTCACCATCTTGAGCGGGCGCAGGTCGGTGAGCCACAGGTGCTCATCGCTGACGATGAGATCCAGCGGCAGGCCGAAACCGGACCACGTGGCAAGGAGGTCCACTTCGGGGTGGTACTCCCCGGAGGCGTCGTCCGAGATCCGGAACTTCTGGACACGTCCATTGCTGCGGTCGAGGGCGAAGACCAGGCCGTCGGGACCGACCCCGACGGCATGGATTCCGTTGAACTGGCCGGGCTCGGTACCGAACTCGCCGAACTCCGTCAGGTAGTTGCCGTCGCTGTCCAGAATCACGATCCGGTGGTTGTCGAGCCCGTCCGCCACCAGAACCCGTCCGTCGGGCAGGAACGCCACGTCCTGCGGCCGGCCGAAATGCGTCTCGTCGCTGCCGCCGACGTTCTTCTCGCCGAGCGTCATGAGCAGCTCGCTGCCGTCGTTCGACAGCACGAAGATCTGGTGGCGAGTCTCGTTGATCACCCACACGCGGCGCTCCGGATCGTATGGACTGATCCGGACGCGGTGGGGTCCCGGTCCATCGGAGTCGGCGCACAGGTGATCCCACTGATCCCACACTTCGACCACGTTGCCGTCGCTGTCCACCACCAGCAGACAGTTCTGCCACGTGCGACGCTCGGCTTCGCGCAGCGCGTTGAGCCCGATGGAGCCGGCATAACCGGCGAAGCCTGGGGGCACCGGATCGGGCAGTCGGGTCTCGCCCCGCTGCGAGATGAATATGCGGTCCGGCGACTCGACGAACACGCCCGAGTTGCCGCCGAAAGCAAATCCTTCCTCCGCGAACGGCTTCTGCCAGCCCTCGACGACGTCGTACGGGCTGGGGCCGACCGGTCCGGATTCCTGGGCGACGGCCATTGCCACGAAGCATCCGGCAAACAGGAGCAACGCAACGGGCATGCGATACCGCATGATCATGAGAACCTCCATGGACAATTGTCGCTCGGAACGCCGCTGCCAAATGGACGAGGCGTGCTTCCGCTGGCGCACGGCGCGCGACGCCGGGGAGTATACACAATGGGTTCGCGCCACTCGACCGCCGTTTCGCGCGCAAGTGTCAGCCAGCGCGGCGGCAAAGCGCGTTCAGGAGCGCGCCGTGCTCGCGGATGCCCGTCTCGATCATCACGCCTGCCACGAGCCCGGTCACGTTGGCCACCGCGAAACTGAGTCCCTTGAGGTTGCGTTCCGGATCGACGCCCGGCATGGCGCGGGGATAGCCGCAAGTGCGGAACACCGGAGCCGCGGGGGTACCGGCAACGCCAAACGCCCCGCGCGGGCGCGACCAGTCGAGCTCGACACGGATCACACCCTCCAGACCGAGAGTCCCGGGCAGCCAGTCGAGGCCTTGATCGGAACCCGCCGCGACCACGATGGTCCCGGCCGCCCGCGCGTGATCGATGGCCGCCGCGAGCGTGGCGACGCACGCTCGATCCGTCGTGCCGAGGCTGAGATTCACGAGGGGAAGCGCCAGCGCGGCGGCTCGATGGAGAGCTGCCACGAGCGCTTCGACCGAGGTGTCCAGCACGCGTTCGAAGACCTTGAGAGGGAGGATCTCCACCGCAGGTGCGAGATCCTGAATGGCCGCGGCCACAGCCGTGCCGTGACCCAGCCGGTCTACCACGTCGGCATGGACCGCTCCGTCGCGGTGGAACCCGGCGCCGCCCGCCACCACGCCGATGTGAGGATGCCCGGCGTGGACGCCGCTATCGATCACACCGACCACGAACGGAGGCGATGCCATCACCTGCCTGAACCGCGGCTCACGAGACGGACCGCGCCCTCTCCTCGTGCGTGGCCGTATTGCGCGTCTCCGCCGGCGCGGCCGCACCCGCTCCCGCCGTTCCGGCGGCAGATGACGCAAACAGACGCGCGAAGGCCCCACCACGCGCCAGCAGCTCGTCCGGCGGACCGATTTCGGTCACCCGCGCGCCGTCGAGCGCCACCACGCGGTCCGCGCGGCGGGCAAGTCCGAAACGATGCGTAATGAGCAGCGTGGTCCGTTCCCGCATGATGGCCTCGTAGCCGTCGATCACCTGGCGCTCGGCAACCGGGTCGAGCGACGCGGTCGCCTCGTCGAGCACCAGCACGCTCGGGTCGGCCAGCAACGCGCGGGCGATCGCGACGCGTTGGCACTCCCCCGCCGACAGCGCCGCGCCCCGCTCGCCGACGACGGTGTCGTAGCCATCGGGCAAGCCGCTGATGAAGTCGTGGATGCCCGCGGCGCGCGCTGCCGCCTCCACCGCTTCGGCGCCGGCATCGGGCCGCGCGTAGCGCAGGTTCTCCGCCATGGATGCATGAAAGATGAACGGCGCATGCTCTACCAGCGCAACATGGCGGCGCAGGAACGCCAGCGGCAGCGTCCGCAGATCCTGGCCGTCGAGACGAACCACGCCCGTGTCCGGATCGAGCAGCCGCAGCAACAGATCGGCGACCGTCGACTTCCCGGCGCCGCTGCGGCCGACGATGGCCACCGTCTCGCCCCGAGTCACGCTGAACGACACGCGGTCGAGGGCGGGCGTCCCTCGATCGAACGACAGGCTTACGTCATCGAACTCGATCAGACCGCGCACGGTCGCCGGGGCCGCGGCGCCCGGCGCCTCGTTCACTTCGATCCGCGCATCGGCGACCTCGTTGACACGCGCCAGCGACACCCTGGCGGTGGCGAGGCTTGCATAGAGTCCCATCAGCGCCTGAATCGGCGACATCAACCGCGTCTGGTAGGCCATGAACGCCGCCAGCGTGCCCAGGCTGAGGGTGCCGTCGAGGACACGGAAGCCGCCGTACAGAAACACGGCGCCCATCCCGCCCGACAGCACGACACCCGGCAGTCCCCCCGCGAGATAGGTCACCCGCTGCATCGCCATCAGGGCGCGAATGAACGCTTCGTTGCGGTCGCGGAAACGCGCCGCCTCCCGCTGCTGCGCGTTCGCGGCGACGACGAGCCGCATCGCCGAGAGCGTTTCGATCAGAAAGCTGCCGATGTCCGCGCTCCGCTCGCGGAACGTGGCGACCCGGCCCTCCAGCCGGCGCCGGTAGACCACGAGCGCCCACAGGCTGATGGGCAGTACGGCGAGTCCAGCCAGGAACAACCGCGGGTCGAGCCAGATCATCATGCCGACGGCGCCGGCCAGAAACACGATATTCCCGAACCAGGCCAGGGCCGCCTCCGCCGCCACACGCTGAATCTCGCCGATGTCGTTGTTGAGCCGCGAGACGATGTCGCCCAGGCGGGTGCGGGTATAGAAACGGGGCGAGAGCCGCTGGAGATGGCGATAGAGATCCAGTCGCATGTCGAACAGGATCTCCGCCGAAACCCGCGTGTACCGGAGACCGCTGAATACGTTGAGCAGGAAGCTGACGACGGTCAGGCCCACAAACAGGGCAACCACCCGCACCAGTACCGCGCCGTCCCCGGCCAGCAGCGCGTCGTCGATCAGGTCACGCGACAGGAGCGGAACGAACAGCGACGCCAGCGTGCTCGCCAGGCCGAGGACCACGACCAGGGCCAAGCGGCGCCAGTACGGCGCTACGTAGGCCAGCGCGCGCCGAAACTGCGGGTCGAGCATGCCGGCCGTCTCCGCCGCCGCCTCACGGCGCGGGCGACGCCGGCATGACGATCAGCCCGGACGTCATGTCGCCGTCCAGGGTGAGGGTGCGAAGGTAATCGAACGACTCCGCGCTGTACAGGTCGATCGTGTTGCCCGCCGAAGAGATGTAGAGCACCTGCCCATTCGTGCTGACGTCAAGCGCCATCCGCGGGCGCCCCGCGAACCGCCGGCGGAATCCCACCCGCGGTTGTTCCAGATCGAAGGTCCAGAACTCGTACTCCTCGATTCGGCTGGCCACTCCGTAGGCCTTCCGCCGGCCTGGCGCGAGCGCGAACTGAATGCCGACCGCCGGCCCGAGCGTATGGAAATCCATTTCGCGATTCGGCAGATCGATCCGGGCGATGCCCATCAGCTCGCGATCCTGGACTTCGTCGTGCAGGGTGAACAGGCTGGTGAAGAAGCCCGGCTCTTCGTAGACGAGGTCGGTCGAGAAGCCGAAATCGATCCGGCCCAGGCCGGGCTCGAGCGGCTCGCGGAACGACCAGCGATCGACCTCGGTGAACCCCTCCGTCTCGAGGATCAGTACGTCGCGATCGAAGTAGTAGAGATACTCGCCGTCCGGAGAGAACAGCATCCGAGACCGCGGCGACGGCTCTTCCGTCGGCCACGGCAGCTCCTCGATGATCTCGTGCGTCGCCATGTCGACTCTCACCAGCCGGTAGGGCTCGATCCGGAAGCGATCGAGCAGCTTGACGGCGGTGTCGAGGTTGAGGATGGCGGTGCGACCGTCGGGAGCGACCCGGAACGCGCGTATGCGAACGCTGCGGCTCCCCTCGCTCAGGGTGAACGTGTCGGTGACCGCGCGCGACGCCACGCTGACCGTCGTCAGATGCTCCATCGTCGGATCGAGGAGATAGAACCGCTCCCGGTCCTCCGAAACGACCATCGCGCGCGGCGCGCCGTGAGGCACCTCAATTTCCTCGACGACACGGGTGGTGGCCTCGTCGATCACGAAGATCCGGTTCGGGTATGCCCCGAGGTACAGCGTGCCGGCACCGGCCGAGACCGCTTCCGCGGCCTGTCCTGCCGCCGCGGCCACGACGCTCGAGGCAAGCAGCGCGCACAGGGCGATCGGCCCCCGCCACCCTCGCGCCGGGGAGGTCCTACGGAAAAATGAGGTCAATCTTTCGCCAGTCCCTCTGTGCGGCGGCGCACTTGCCGGTCCAGTCGGGGGCGTGATTCAACTGATCGGGCACCTGCGCCGGCCAGAAACAGCCGAGGTGACAATCGAACAGGTCGCGTTCGACCGGCTGGCACAGTCCCGCCGCGCTGCCGGTGCGGTCGGCCTCCCACCCGGGCGAGAAGACAAAGCTGCACCCGAGTGGAATGTGCGGCCCCTCCGGCTTCGGCGGCCCGCCGGCGCCCTCCTTCAGCGCCACGACGCGGCCGTCCGCCCCACTACGCGGCGCGCTGGCCGCCTCCCGGCCGCGGCGGCCGGCCTCGGCGAGGTCCCGGGCGATCCGGGCGGCTTTCTGGTTAACCGGTCTGAGATGCGTCATCGTTCACCTCGTCCGGCGGATCACCCGCTTCGAACCGCCGGAGAAACGCCGGGTTGCGCTCCGCTATCTCACCGTAGATCTCCAGACAGGTCTCCGTCCACCCGCGAATCCACTCGCAGTAGTGGAGGTTGGGCGCCGTGGTGGTGCCGTATCGCGTATACGCCTCGTGGTAGCAGCCGCCGGCGCAAAGGGGGCGGGCCCAACAGGTCCGGCAGTCGGTCTTTCGGTCGATGTGATGGGCATCGAGGAAGGCCTCCTGCGCCGTCTCGTCGATCCCCAGGCGCACGGTTCCCAGCGTGTGGGCATCGGATCCGGCAAACCGGTGGCAGAGCGCCACGTCGCCGTTGGTCGCCACCCCCATCAACCCGAGTCCGGCCCCGCACGGCAGCGCCTTGCTGGCGCCCTTGTGGAGCTCTTCGATGGTGTCGCGCGCGTTGCTGAAGCCGTGATGGCGTCCTTCGAGCGCGGCCTCCAGGAACTCGCGGCCCAGCTCGCGGAACTGCGCCAGCATCGAGTCGAAGCCCGTCTCACCAATGGCATGCGCGCGGCCCGGCGAGGTCGTCACCGGTGCGAAGCCCACTTCCCAGAAGCCGATCTCGTCCGTCAGGTGGCGGTAGATGCGGGTGATGTCGAGCACGTCGGAAGTCAGCGTGACCCGGGCCCCGATGGGCCGCGACCGGTGCCGCCTGAGCAGTTCGCGCACCTTCGGCGCAACGACGTCGTAACTGCCCCGCCCGTCGTGGAAGACCCGGAACCGATCCTGCATCTCCTTCGGTCCATCGATAAAAATCGTCACGCCGACATCGTTGTCGGCGAGGAATCCAATGACGTCAGGCCGAAGCAGGGTGCCGTTGGTGGTCAGGCTGAACTCGACCCGCTTGCCCGCCTCGGCGGCCCGCCGGCGCGCGTAGGGAATCGTCTTCTCGAGCACCGCGAAGTTCAGCAGCGTCTCGCCGCCGAAGAAGGTAAGCCGCACCACCGGGCTTGCGCCCGACCGCTCGATCATGAAATCCACGCTGGCCCGCGCCGTCTCCTCGCTCATCAACCCCGGCATCCCTCCGGCCGCCGGCTCGGCAATGCGATCCTCGCCGTACTCGTAGCAGTACGTGCACGCCAGATTGCAGCGGCTGGTGACGTTGACCACCAGCGTCGACAGCGGAATGGGCTTCAGGGGAATGATGTTCGGGGCAGGTTCCGGCGCGGGCGCCCGCGGCTCGGGCGCGACCGGCCGGATCACGCGCGCGCCGGCCAGCTCGGCGAGGCTCGCCTCCACGTCCGGAGGGTCGAAGCGCTCCGCCAGGCGCGCGAGGAGATCCGATGGCGCCAGGTGGCCGCCACGCAGCGCGTCGACGACCGCGGCGGCGGTGTCGTCGAGCGCAAATACCGCCGCGCTCGGCACGAGGTAGAGAAAGCGGCGCCCGGCCGCCTCGAAGGGATGGCACTCGGCGAGCGCAATCTCGGTCACGGTCCCGATTCTCCCCGGCGGATGTACACCGGCACCGTTACCAGCAGGTGCGCCCGCGCCCGAAGCGGGCGCTCCAGGGCGAGGCCGCCCACCGGCTCCGCCGCGAGCGTCGCCACCACCCACACGTCGCCGATGTTGTTGCGTTCGCCGCTCCGTTCCGGATTCGGTCCGTCGGCGGCCGGCTCGAATACGCCGTGGGCGTCGACCGTGCCCACAAAGGCCGTGTCGTCGTCGTCGTAGGTGACGGCGTACTCTTCGAGGCTCCAGTCGACGTCCACCATGCCGAGGTCGAGATCGTCGTCGGTACCGGGCGTGCCGTCCGGGCCGTTGTGCCAGGCACGCGCCTCGAAGTACTCGTACTGCTTGGGAAACACGATGCCGCCTACGCGGGCAACGCCCGTGGCCGGCGTGACCTCCAGTCGATGGATGCCGTCGAAGACGGTGACCGCCGCGGTAAGCGAGGCAGCGCCGATGAACAGGTCCCGCGCGCCGACGCGGGCATCGGGAGCCACCGTAACGTGCAGGGTCGCCGAGTCCGCCGACGGTTCCCTGACGGCGTTCACCGTCAGCCCCGGCCCGAGATCGATCGCAGCAGCATCGAGGGGCTCAGGCAGATTGGCGCCAAAGAGCTGCAGCGTCACGTCTCCCGCCGCGGAGGGCACCGCGCTCGGATAGACGCCCGTGACGAGGGGCTCCGTTCCGACGCGCCGCAGCGTTACGTCCATGCCGCGCTCGTCGTAGCCGCCGGCGAACCAGCGTCCCGTGACCTCGCCGCGGTCGCGCGAAACGGACATCACTTCCCGGGCATCGAACTGATCGGAGCTGGTGGAACGCCCGCGCCACTGATATCCCGTGTAGATCAGCGCCTGGCCGGCGCGGGTGACCGCGATACCGCGCGCCGGATAGCGGTAGGCGGCCCGCGTCTCGATCGCGTCCCGCGCCTCCGGATCCGACGCCACGGTGACGGTTCCAAACACCGGACCCCGGCCCCGCTCATGGCCAATCAGCGCCCACGTTCCATCGAGGACCGGCGTGCGCATGTTGGCCGACCAACTGCCCCACTCCGGCGAATCCAGCGGAAATGCGTCGGCCAGGTGCGCCACGGCGCGCTCGACGGGGGTCCGGCCGTCGCCGCCGCCTCCGCCGATGTCCGCCGCCCCGGACCCGCCGCCCCGTGTAAAGGACTGGAAGTCCGAGAAGGGGTAATAGCCCCGGTGCATGGCCGTCAGGAGCTCCCATTCCTCAAGGGTCCGACGCTGATTGAGTACGCGTCCCATCGAGTGGCAGCGGTTGCAGGTTGCCTGCGTCTCGGGATCGGCCCCGTAGTGGAAATCGATGTTCCGCCGCTCGACCTCAAAGGCCCCGAGTCGTGCCTCCTCCGGCGCCAGGCCATGATGGGTGGCCAGGTAACGCACCATCTCGCGCGCCTCCGCAGGTTCGATCTCGACGCCATTGAGCAGCACCATG
>CAZJYU010000029.1:0-33786 GCA_964550305.1 uncultured Vicinamibacteraceae bacterium
AGCATGTTCACCGTGCCGACGATCGTCGGCGTGAGCAGCCGCCGGAACAGGGATAACCGCATGGAGACCACGATCGGCAGCGCCGAAGACGCAATGACCAACGTGCCGAGCAGAACGGGTCCTCCCTCGGCAAGCGCGGCGGCGGCAAGCCCTATGAAGGCTCCCGCCGGACCCATGGCGAGGATGTAGCCGGCTCCGATGCGACCGACGCGAACCGCCTGCAGCGCGGTGCAGATGCCACTGATCGCGACTGCGGCGAATACCGCCCAGGACAGGTACGCTTCGCTCCCGCCCGCCGCCCGAATCACGATCGTGGGAATCAGCACGATGCTGGCGACACCGAGCACCACGAGCTGCAGGCCGCAACCGAAAGCAAGCGCGGCTGGTGGGTTCTCGTCGGGTTGATAGCGAATGCTCGTACCGCGGCTCGACGCGTTGCTCATGAGGTGTCCTCACTCCCATGAGGACGGGAGGCCGGCGATTCCGCCATGCGCCGGGGACAGTCTGGGCCCCAGCGCGGAACTGCAGCCGGGCGGCGAGCCGAGCGCACTAATGGGGGAGAGAAGGCCGTCCAGAGCCCGGGCGTCCGACAAGCGGAGTCGAGACAATGGGGGAGACGGTTACAGTCCGGTTACACGCCCTCGACGATCGTGGTGGTCGTTATGGAACATCTGTCGAGCATCGCTTTGAGCTCGGCGTGGTCCGAAGAATTCCACCACGTCCTCGCCTGGTCAACGCTGTCGAACTCCACGAGCACGAGACGGTGAGGTGTCCAGTCGCCCTGTACGACCTCGGCGGCGCCGCCGCGCACCAGATACCTGCCGCCGTAGGTCTTGACGACGGCGGGCGCCAGCTTGAGAAACTCGGCGAACGCGGTATCGTCCGTGATCTCAACGTCCATCAGCGCGTATCCAGCCATGTTCTCTCTCCAGGCGACAGTCGCCGGGGGCGACTTACACTCGCGGACAAGAAAAGGGGGTGCTCCCGGCGTACCCGGAAGACACCCTCATCGCCACGCGCCGTTCTCTCTCCGATGCCCAAACGTCCCCAGCCATGACCCACTGCGGCAATCAACACCCCCGCGGCCGCGTGGGCGCCCGTCGACGGTAGCGTATCACGGCCCGACGCGAGTTTGCGGAGCGGAACCACCCTCGCGGGCGCCGTGTAAAGCCGCTGGCGGCTCACTCCGGAAGCGCGAAGACGAACAGGGTGTTGCTGCCGGTGGATGTGGTCAGCTCGGGCGTGATCCGGAGAAAGCCGGTTCCCTGCGTGATGCCGCCGGCCGCGATGGCGACGTACTGGCGGCCGTTCACGCTGTAGGTCATGGGGCGGCCGCTGACCGGGCCGTTCAGGATGGTCTGCCAGAGGATGTCGCCCGTCGCGGCGTTGAACGCGCGGAAGCGGCGGATCGTGTCGCCCGAGAAGAGCAGGTTGCCGCCGGTGGCGAGGACGGACCCGTAGATGGGCGCGCGCTGCTGGTAGCGCCAGAGCGTCCGCCCGGTCGAGGCCGAGATCGCTTCCAGCCAGCCGACCGGCGCGGTGTCGGGATCGAGATCAGGATGGTGACGCACGACGGCGCGGACATCGTAGCCGTCGCTCGGACCCGCTTCTTCCACGGACATCGACAGATCCATGCAGGCGTTGTTCATGGGCATGTACATCGCGCCGGTGTCGGGGCTGTAGGCGCCTGACGGCTGGTTCTTGCCGCCGAGCAGATGCGGGCAGGCAAGCACCGGATCGGTCACGGACCAGGGCGTAGTGCTCTCGTCGATGATCGGCCGGCCGGTCCTGACGTCGAGGCCGGTCATGATGTTCTGGTAGACGGTCGGCCGCGCCCAGAGGAACTCCCCCGTCGCCGCGTCGAGTGTCCAGACGAAGCCCGTCTTCCCCGGAATGCCGGTGATTACCTTGCGGCGCTGGCCCGGGGCGAGGTCCGGATTGATCCACGGCACCTCGGCCGGGTCGGGCGACACTTCGGTCTCGACGATCAGTCGCTCGAAAACGTGGTCGAGGTCCCAGTTGTCCCGCGGCAGATGCTGGAAGTACCAGACGAGCTCGCCGGTCCGCGGATCGAGGGCAAGGGTCGAGTTGGTGTACAGCAGGTCCGCCTTGCCCGATCCGCGGAGCGGCTCCGGCAGTGGCGACGGCGGTCCGGTCCCCCAGAACACGAGGCCCAGCTCGGGGTCGTAACTGCCCTGCATCCAGGCCGAGGTATGGCGGCGGGCCGAGAGCGGAAGGCCGCCCCACGTGTCGCCGCCCGGCTGATCGGGCGTTGCCGCCGTGTTGACGCGCCAGCGCTCCTCGCCGGTCTCCGGATCGTGGCCCGTGATGAAGCAGCCGCCCGGCCGCGGGCTCGACGGATTGCATCGGGAGCCGGTCACCAGCATGCCGTCGACGATGATCGGCCCCGTCGTCTGCGCCACCTGCTCGCGCCAGTCGGCCCGCTGTGATTCCCAGACGAGCTCGCCGGTCTGCGCGTCGAGCGCTACGAGGAAGGCGTCGTTGGTGGCGACGTAGATCCTGTCGCCGTAGATCGAGACGTTGCGGTACCGGGCGCGGGTACCGGTTGTCACCCACGGCTCGTCGGGCGTAAAGCGGCGGTACTCCCAGAGCAGGTCGCCGGTCGTCGCGTCGACCGCTTCCACGCGGTCTTCCACGTGCGGGAAGTACATCACGCCGTTGTAGACGATGGGCTCCACCTCCTGGTAGCCCTCGGTCATCGAGCGCGACCAGGCCAGTTGCAGACCGCTGACGGTTTCCGAGCTGATCTGATCGAGCGGGCTGTAGCCCCAGAGGCCGTAGCCACCCCGGAACGTGAGCCAGTCTTCCGGGCGCGGATCGCGCAGCATCGCGTCCGTCACCGGCACGAAGTCGCGCAGCAGTGGAGGGATGGGCGCCGCCGCATCGTCAGACGAGGGTTGCGCCCGCGGGGCCGACACTGCGAAACCGAACGCCGCCAGCATCACCGCAGCGGCCAGGCAGATGGCCAGCGCTGGACGAAGGTGCGTGTTCCCCATGCGGTCTCCTCCGCCGGCGGCGTTCAGGCGCCCGCCGGCCGGCGCTGTCCGCCCGCCTACTGGCGTGCGGGGTCGTCCGCGCCCTGTTCCACGAGGTAGTGGACGACCGACTCGAATTGCTGCTCTTCGGCGACGTCGAGGGCCGTCCGCCCGCTGGGATCGGCGACGTGGATGTCGGCTCCCAGCTCGACGGCCAGCTTGACGGCAGCAAGCGTGCGCGACTCCGGCGTGCCGTCGTCGGTGTAGGGCACCCACGGATACATGCGGCGCCCGCCCATGCCAAGCGCCGCCATCAGCGCCGTCGTCCGCTCGCTCGTCAACTCCATCCGGCCATCGAAGATGTAGTCCACCTCATGGACGAATCGGGGATCCGCGCCCTGGTCCGCCAGTACTTCCATCAGAGCGGTCCGTGCGAAACGGGCGGCGAGCCAGAAGGGCGTCGCGCCGACGAAGCTCGGCGGATAGTGCAGGTCGCGCGATGCACGGCGGGTCGGCGTCCAGGTCTCGAGCCGCCGGTTCGGATTGGCGCCCGCGTCAAGCAGCGCTCGCGCCGCCCGCAGGTCATTCCACATTACCGCTTCGTGCAGGGCCGCGAAGCCGGCGTCAGCGGCGTTGGGATCCGCCCCATGGTCGAGCAGGAACTCCACCAGCTCCGTGTGCCCGCCGTGCGCCGCGAGCGTCGTCGCGCTCACGCCCCAGGCGTCGGCGTCGTTCACGTCGGCGCCGGCGGCAACCAGACGCCGCGCCGATTCCAGATCGCCCGCACGGACCGCGAACAGCAGCGCGGTGTTGCCGCCGTGCGGAATCTCCTTCCTGTTCAGGCTGTGCGGCGGCACACCCATCCACTGCGTCCAGACGTCCGACTGCGCGTGCAGATCGGCGCCGTGGGCGATCAGCGTGTCGATCGCTTCCGCGTGCCCTTGCGCCGACGCCCACATCAGCGCCGTCTGGCCGCGCGTCCCGCGCCGATCGACATCGGCGCCGGCCCGCGCCAGCAGATCGACGACGTCCGCCGCGCCGGCGCGCGCCGCCACCATGACCGGCGTCTCGCCCGCAACCAGCGCGCGGTTGGGGTCGGCGCCCGCCGCGAGGAGCCGTTCCGTCAACCGCGCGCTGCCGTTCTGCCCCGCCGCCCAGAGCGGCGTGGCGCCCAGATCGTTCGCGGCGTTCGGATCGGCCCCGGCCTCGAGCAGCAGTTGCGCAGCCTCGGCGCTATCGCCATGGGCCGCCCAGAGCAGCGCCGTCGATCCATCCGGCTCCGCCGCGCGCGCGTCGACGCCCGCCCGCAGCAGCGTTCGGATGGCCGCGGCATCACCTTGCCTGGCCGCGGCGATCAGCCGATCGACGTCCGAGCGCGCGGTGTCGCCAGCCTGGGCGAAGACAGATGGGGTGGACGGCGGGCTGACGAGGGCCAGCGCGACGGCGGCCACGATCCACGAAGCGCGGATCCGCATCGCGCCTTCCCGCTACAGGTCGGCAAGCGTGTCGAGCGGCAGGCGACCGGTGCTGCCGCCGACCCGGTCGACCGGGACGTCCATCTTGTCCATCAACGTCACCAGCAGGTTCGCCAGTGACGGCTCGCTGGCGTAGCGGATATGGCGTCCGCTCGGCAGTTGGCCGGCGCCGCCGCCAACCAGCATGATCGGCAGGTTGTCGCCCGCGTGGCGCGTGCTGTTCGAGATACCGGAGCCGTACAGGATGGTCGTGTGATCGAGCAACGACCCGTCGCCGTCCGGCGTCGCCCGCAGCTTCGCGAGGTAACTCGAGAACAACTCGGTGTGGTACCGGTTGATCTTCGACATGTGCGCGACGATCTCCGGCACGTTGTTGTGGTGCGACAGCGGATGGTGCGCCTCCGGCACGCCGATTTGCGGATAGGGGCGCGCGCTCTGCTCCTTGCTGATCATGAACGAAATGACGCGCGTCAGATCGGACCGGAACGCGAGCAACTGCAGGTCGAGCATCAGTTCCAGGTGATCCTCGAAGACGGGCGGCGCTCCCTGCGGCTGCCGCATCTCCGGCAGCTCCAGGTCGCTCTGTTCCTCCGCCCGCTGAATCCGCCGCTCGACGTCGCGGACCGACTCGGTGTACTCGTCCAGCTTCGTGCGGTCGGCCACCCCCAGCTCGCGCTTGAGGTCGGCGAGCTTGCCGTTCACGGCATCGAGCAGGCTCTTGTGTTGCCGCAGCCGCGCGGCGCGCACGCCGGGATCGGTGCTGCCGCTATCCCCGAAAAGGGTTTCGAACACGGCACGCGGATTCCATTCCATCGGCAGCGGCTGCGTCGGGCTGCGCCACGAAAGCGTGTGCGTGTAGACGCAGCTCAGGTTCCCGGTGCAGGCCCCCGCGTTGTTCGGGCGGTCCATGGCCACTTCGAGCGAGGCGACCTGCGTCTCCTTCGCGTAGTGGCGGGCAAGGAGCTGATCGATCGACACGTCGGCGATGATCTCGATCTCGTTCGTCCCGCCCCGCGTCGTGCCGGTCAGGAACGACCCGGACGCGCCCGCATGGATGTAGTTCCAGTTGGCATGCAAGCCGGACAGCACGACCATCTGATCGCGATACGGCGCGAGCGGCTCCAGAATCGGGGTGAGCGCGAAGCCCGTCCCCTCCTCCGCCGGCGTCCAGTACTCCATCGCCATCCCGTTCGGGACGTAGAACGCCTGGAAGCGGGGAACCGGCTTCGCGGCCGCCCGCGCGGCGCGCGAAACCGACGAAGGGGCCATGGCGTCGAGGAACGGCAGCGCGAGCGTCGCGCCGAGTCCCCGAAGCACCGTCCGCCGAGGCAACGACGCGTGGATCAGGGTCATCGTGACGTTCTCCTCACCCGTCCTCCCGACTGTTACCCGCGCCTAGTCTATCGCGTTCGCAGCCGGGGCGAGCGCGCGCATCGTGAACTGCGGGCTCCGGACGATGCCAGCCACGATCGCCGACCACCGGTAGTCTGCCGCGGCCGCGTCACGCACGATTTGCCGCACCGCCGGCCGGTCGTAGTACTCCAGGCGCCGGCCCAACGCGTAGGCCAGCAGCTTCTCGGTAACCGTCCGCGGAAACCGCTCCGGATCGTCGAGAAGCAGCGCGCGGAGACCCGCCAGCCCGTCAATCGCCACGCCGCCGGCCGTCATGCCGGTTGCGTCGATTGGCAGGCCCCGTTCGTCGACCGTCCGCCAGCCGCCGATTACGTCGAAGTGTTCCAGCGCGAAACCTAGCGGATCGATCACGGAATGGCAGCCCGCGCAGGCCGGATTCTGGCGGTGCTGGGCCAGACGCTCCCGCATTGACGTCGGGACGGCGCCCGGATCGTCTTCCAGGTCCGTATCAACGCCGGGCGGCGGCGGAGGCACCGGAGTGCCGAAAATGTTGTCGACCAACCACTTGCCGCGCAGCACGGGCGACGTGCGGTCGGGATAGGCCGTCGTGGCCAGCACCGCGCCGGCCGCGAGCAGACCGCCGCGCCGCGCCGGGTCCGTCAACGTCACGCGCCGGAAGCGGCTGCCGTAGATCCCGGGAATGCCGTATTGCCGCGCCAGCCGCTCGTTGACGAACGTGTAGTCGGCATCGAGGAGATCGGCGACGCTGCGATCCTCGACGATGGTGCTGGCGACGAAACGCTCCACCTCCTCGCGAAACGCCTCGAGCAGGCTCTGGTCGTAGTGGGGGTAGCTGCGCGGGTCGACCACCACCTCGCTGACGCGCCGGAGGTTGAGCCACTGTGCGGCGAAGTCGCCAACCAGGGCTTCGACGGCGCGCGGGTCGTTCAGCATCCGGCGAACCTGTTCGTCGAGCACGGCCGGGTCGGACAACCGCCCCGCCTCGGCCAGCTCCAGCAGCGTGTCGTCCGGCAGGCTGCTCCACAGAAAGAACGACAGCCGCGACGCCAGCTCCAGGTCGGACAGGGCGTAGGCCGCCTCCCCTGCCGCGATATCGGCCGGCTCGCGATAGACGCGCAGCAGAAACTCGGGATCGATCAGGATCCGTTCGAGTGCGAACTGCACGCCGTGGTCGAAGCTGCCTCCCTCGGCGCGGCCCTGATCGAAGAATGCCAGCAGGGCGCCGACGTCGTCCTCAGTCACCGGCCGGCGGAACGCGCGGCGCGCGATGCGACCCAGTATCCCGGACGCGCAGGCGCGCTCGGCATCCGCTTCCGCGCTCGTCGGGCGGCAGACAAAGATGGCGCGCCGGCTCGGCGTCGCGGTCCCGGGACCTGTCGCCGCGAACGGCCCGGCAATCTCGACCGCCGATACCGCCGCGTAGCCCATGTAGATCTGATCGTTGGTCAGGACGCGGCCGCGCTGCAGCGGTTGCGGCAACTCTTCCGGTTCCCACAACTGGCGGACGAAGGAAACGCCGACGGTGTGGGGTCCGGCGGTGACCGGCAGACGCACGTCGAGGTGGGCGTCGCCCTCGCGCTGCATGAACGCTTCCCAGTCCACCCCGGCCGCGAAACCCGGTTCGCCGTCGCCCGCGTAGCTCGCTGCGGCGGGCTGTCCCGGCGCGTTGCCACCTACCGTGAAGCGCTCAATCAGGCGTCCGTCCAGGCGAACATCCAGCCACTGCGGCCAGCCCATCCCCATCAGGTAGTCCTGGTACTGGCGGCGAAGCTCGACCGTCACTTGGTACTCGCCGTCCACCGGAAACTGGTACGGGATGGCGAGGCCGCCCCGCGAGCCCAACGGCAGATCCTCGCCCTGGCGGTCGTCCTGCACGATGTGGAGGGGGATCTCGAACGTCTCCGCGCCGGCCGCGACGGGCGGCAGGCCGATCGCCAGGCGCGTCACCTGTCGCGCCACCGACAGATACCGCTCGATGTGGGCGGTCGTCAGCCCCAGCACGTCGGCGAAGTTGTCGAAGCTGCCGTCGGCGGTCTCGTCGCCCGGAAGGAGCGATTCGACGTCGACGTCGAGTGCGAAGAGATCGCGCACTGCATTCCGGTACTCGGTGCGGTTGAGCCGGTGCACGGCGCCGACACGGCCCGGGTGCGGGTTGTCTGCCCACGCGCGATCCAGCTCGGACTCCAGCCAGCCCGCCACCGCCCGGTAAGCTGGCGGGTCGGGTCGCGGCCGGCCGGGAGGTGGCATCGATCCGGCCCGCAGACGCAGCGCCACCATCTCCCAGATTTCCGGATCGGCTCCCACGTTCGAGGGATCGAAATCGTCGAGCGCGAGGTCCGCCGTCCGGAGCCGGCGGTTGTGGCAGGCGATGCAGTAGCGGCGCACCAGCCGCTCCGCCGCAACCGCACCCTCCGCCGTCGGCGCCACGTTCTGCCCGGCCTCGAGGTGCCGCTCCGCGGCCCATCCCGCACCGGATGCAGCCGCCATGACGGCAACGCCGACGAGTCCGGCGGCTGCGGCGACGATCCGTGCGCCTGCGGTGGTCTGCATGGACGGCCTCGGCTACACCATCCTCGCCTATTGCCCGCCGGCTTCCGCCGCCTCGCGATCCTCCGCGCGACCGGCGCTCAGGCTGTTCGTGAGCCCGTAGTTCCCTTCGTGGCAGGCGTACTCGAAGAGATCGTAGGTCTCGTCCCGGTTCAGGGGCATCGCCACCCTCCAGGTATCGGTGTAGATCGCGGGATCGCTAATCGTCACCTCGTACTGGATTGTGTCCCGGTCGACGATGGTGAACCGCTCGACAACGCGCAGATCCTCCGTGCGCGGCAGGCCGCGCGCGCCCCGCGTCGCGATGTTCGTGGCGATCGCGCCGCGCGAGTTGTAGTTGCCGACCTCCACCACGAGCGTGTTGCCCTCCCACCGGCCGCGCGAGTCACCGTTCCACTGCCGAATCCTCCCCGGGATGGGCGGCTGGCCATCGATCGGAATGATTCGCGCCTCGTGGATCATCTCGTAGAGGATGATGACGTAGCCGGGCGTCTGCAGAATGCGATAGCCCGCGCCGTACCCGGGCGGAAAGATGCCTCCGGGCACGCCGCGGGTAATGCACCGCTCCCATGGCGTGTGGTTCAGGTAGGAATCCGTCAGGTTGATGAGGTTGTAGTCCCGCGTCGCCCGGGCATGGTCGCGAACCGGAATCCGGCCGGTGGGCGGATCCACCACCATCGAGCGGCGCCGCGCATTGCGCGGGGCGCTGCCGGGTCCGTCGCCCCACGGGCCCTGCGGCGGGCGCCGGCGAGCCTCCTCCGTTTCCGGCGTCGCCGGCATTCGCTGCGGTTGATTGGCGCCGTCGAACCAGGCGGCCAACGGTGCCAGCCGCTCGATATCGATATCGTCCGGCGCCTCGAACGGCGTCGGATCGAAGTTGGTCCAGACGCCCTGGATGTCGGGCTGCCCATCGGCGGTGCGCGGTGGCGTCCAGTCCGCGCCGCCGCCGGACTGCGCCAGCGCGGAGCCGGGTAGCGTGGCCGCGAACACGATCGCGACTGCGGCCGTGAACATTGGGACGTGATGTCGGTGCTGCATCCGTGCCTCCCTCACCACGCGAACCGGGGCGCGGCCGGGTGCGCCCGATCGCAACGGGTCATGATCCCCCGGACGTTGCTCAAAGGCAAGTAGCCAATGCCGGCCTGGAGGCCGGCGGGCTTCCTAGAAGAACCACGTGAGAGACAGGTAGCCGGTCACTCCTACGAGGCCGTACTCGGACGCGAGCAACTGCCCTTCCGGGGCGTCGGTGGCGCCGCGGCCAACAAAGACGCCGCCGGCGAATGTCGCACTGTTGCTGGCGGAATACGAGAACCCCGGGGCGATGATGACGCTCCGGTCGTTCAGGTTCAGGAGCGCCAAGCCGGAGAGGCTGAACAGGGGGTGGGCCTGGTACGTGAGGGTCATCGCCATCTCGTCGCGGCCGAAGACCTGGAACTCCCCGCGCGCGAACTCGTTGGACTCGAGCATCGACTCGATCCGGTCCGGGGTGGCGGCGGCGCGTCCGTCGCGCTGATACTCCACGACAATCCCCAGGTCGCGACCCCCCACCACCCAGTTCCGGTCGATGCCCAGCGTTGCCCGCCCGGCAACGGTGCCGTTGTAGTCGCGGACCACACCCTCCGCCCGCACCGCCCATGCCCCGATTCCGCCAGCCAGCCCAACGGCTCCCGCGGCATCGCCGTACAGCGTGCCTCCCCAACCCGATACTTCCCAGTTGCGCACGGTCGTGAGTCCGCGCGCCAGCAGCGTGACCTCCTCGCCCGCGAGCGTCCGCGTCGGGCGGAACACGACGTCAATCTCGCTTAGCGGCCCCGGGTAGATCCGCAGGCGCGCCGCGTCAACACCCCCGCGGAAGACACGGAACGGATCGGTCGGGCTGAACGGGACGAAGGGATCGGCGGGCGTGAGGAAGAGCGTCGTGCCCCAGGAGACTGCTTGCCGGCCGATGCTCAACTCCATCGCGTTGGAAGGGCTCCACGAGACGTTGAATCGATCGAAGCGGTGCTGCCAGTGGATGCGATCGGTTGGGCCGCCGGTGACGGTTCGCTGGAGGTCGAACCATTCCCCGCCTCCGGGAACGCCCGACAGGCCACCCAGCCCGAGACCGGCCGTTTCGCTCGACTGGCGAAACGTGGCCACATGCTCGTAGGCCACTTCCAGGTCGAAGGGGCCCAGGGTGGGTTCGACGGCGAGGCGCAGCCGGTTGAAGTTGCTGAGGCTGGCGTCGGCGAGGATGGTCGAACTGCTGAACAGCGGGACGGTCTGGAGGTAGCCGGTGAGCCAGCTCGTCTGCGCCCCAGCCGTGCCGGGCGACACAACGAACGCGACAACGGTGAGCGCGGCGGCGCATACCGGTCGCACGATCACGTCCGGATATCGTCTGAGGCGATCTGGCCGTCCACCATCCGGACGAGACGCCGCGAGCGCTCCATGACGTGGTCGTCATGCGTCGCGAAGACAAACGTAACTCCCAGATCACGGTTCAGCTCCGCCATCATGTCGAGCAGGGCTTCGCTCGAATGCGAATCGAGGTTCGCGGTGGGCTCGTCCGCCAGCACGAGCGCGGGCCGGCTCGCCACCGCGCGGATCACGGCCACCCGTTGCTGCTGCCCGCCCGACAGCTTGCCGGGACGCCGGTCCTCCAGGCCCTCCAGCCCCGTCCGGACGAACAACTCGCGGACACGCGCCTGCCGTTCGTCCGGGTCGACTCCCTGCAGCAACATCGGGAACTCGGCGTTCTCCAGCGCCGTCAGTACCGGCAGCAGGTTGTAGGCCTGAAAGATGAACCCCACCTGCTCGAGCCGGAGCCGCGCGATTTCCTGGTTCGACATCCCGCTCACTTCGTGGCCCGCCACCCAGATCTTCCCCTCCGTCGGCCGCGTGAGACCCCCGATCAGGTTGAGCAGCGTCGTCTTGCCGGAGCCGGACGGTCCGGCAAGGGCCGTGAACTCGCCGCGCCCCACGCGCAGCGTCACATTCCGCACCGCCTGCACTTCCTCAGCCTCCTGGTGGAAGACCTTCCAGACCCCCTCGGTCCGGACCGCATCGATGGCGGCGCCCGCGTCGGTGGTGGCAGTTGCGTCGGTCGTGGTGGTGGTGGTGTCGGTCATGGATCTTGTGGACGGGCTCGTTGCGGCATGCTAGCGGTCGAATTTCATCGCCTCGGTGACGTCAATCCGCGCCGCGCGTCGTGCTGGATAGATCGACGCCACAACACCCAGCGTCAGCATGAACGCCAGGATCTGCAGCATGCGTCCCGCAGTGAACATCGGTTGCATCACCGGGTCCATGACGATACCGGAAAAGGTCATCTCACTATCGATGAGCCCGGACATGTCGAGACCCTCGCCCAGGAAGTACCACGTCGCCGCCCATCCGACCGCCACGCCGGCGAGGCCGCTGACTGCGGTCAGGGTCAAGCCCTCGATCAACACGACCGCACCCGTCTGCCCCGGCGTCAGGCCGAGGGCCTGCAGTACGCCGAACTCGCGATGCCGGTGCAGCACCGACATCAGCACGGTATTGACCACCCCGAACCCGATGATCGTGAAGAGGATGGCGTAGATCAGGTAGTTGCCAAAATCGTCGATCGCAATCGCCGACGCGAGCGCCGGGTCCGACTCGCGCCACTCCATCACGCGAACCTCTCCCCGCGAGACCGGATCGGCGAGGGCCGCCTGCAGCCGCGCCGAGATATCCGCCACCACCTGGCTGCTGCTCAGTACGACACCGACGTTGGTGACATCGTCTCCTGCCCCAAGCCACTCGGCCGCGGTCGCGATCGGCATGTGGAGGACGGCCTGATCCACTGCCGGCACTCCGGTGCGGTAGATGCCGACCACCCGCAGCAGTTGTCCGGCGATCTCGCGCTGGGCGTCCTGCGCCTGGACGACGACGCGCGATCCGATCTCCAGATCCAGCCTGCTCGCAAGCTCGGTCCCGATATACGCCGCCACCCGATCGTCCGGTTCCAGGTACCGGCCCTCAACCACCTGATCGTCGATCGTGCCGAAGGCCGGCTCCGTCCCCGGATCCACCGCCAGGATCTGCACCGGCCGCGCCCCGGCGGCCGAACTGGCGAGACCGCTGACGGCCAGTCTCGACGATCGCGCCACGACCAGCGGGGCGATGTCCGGCGCGTCGAGGGCAGCCTCGGCCGCCTGGCGCACCTCGGCCGGCACGCGGTGCTCGATCCGGCGCGAGATGCGGAACTCGGGCTGCTCAACCGTGACGTGACCCGTTCCCAGGCGGACGCCGCCGTCGATCCATGCCTCGTGGGCCCCGTCCCCGATGGCGAACGAGAGAATCAGCAACCCCCCACCCACGACCATCGCAGACATCGTCAGCACGGTTCGCCGGAGTTGCCGGCGCAGGTTGCGCATCGCGAGCAGGAGGAGCACGCGCAGATGCGCCGGCGGGCGGCCGCGCGCGGTGGATGCCATCGTCGTCAGAGTCCGGAGAGGGTGTCCGCGGGCGGCGTCCGCGCGGCGCGGATTGCGGGATAGAACGCGGCGAGCATCGCCGTCAGCACGAGCATCACCGCGGTGTAGAGCGTCGCCGGCAAGTTGTACTCCACGCGCAGATCGGGCTCGAGGAGCGCCCCCATCATCGTGATGTCGCTCACGAAGAAGCCGAGGCTGGGCGGTGCGTTGTGCAACCAGGCCATCACTGGCGCACTTACCGCGACGCCGATTCCGAGGCTGACCAGCCCAATCGCAAACGCCTCCCACAGCACGACGCCCACGAGCGAACGCGGGGTCGAGCCGAGCGCCAGCATGACGGCGAACTCGCGCCGTCGCTCGAACGTCGCCATGAGCATCGTGTTCGCGACGCCGAAGAGGGCTATTCCGAAGACGATCACCTGAATGATCCAGTAGAAGCTCTCCGCCAACGCCACGTACTCGACCATGGCCGGGTTCAGCTCGGTCCATGGCAGCGTCGCGATCGGCCGATCGCCGGTGTCGACCGCCGCGTTCACCGCGGCGGCCAGACGCGCCGCCGTGGCGTCCGCCGTCCGGAAATCCGCCGTCGACGCGATCACTTCGTGGATCCGGCCTGGATCGAGCACGACCAGCGACTGCAGGTCGCTCAGCACCAGCACTGCCGTCGCCGCATCGAACTCCACCAGGCCGGTGCGGAAGATGCCGGAGACCGCATAGAGGTCGTTCGCCATCGACCCGTCGGCGCCGGGCGCAACCACGACCAGTTCATCACCGAGGCCGGCCTCGATCTGCCGCGCCATCTCTTCCCCGATCAGCAGCTCGTTCGCGCCGGGCGCGGGCAGCCGTCCGGCCACGAGCGGATCGAGGAAACGGGTCAGCGCCACCTCGCGCGCAGGATCGACCCCGAAGAACATTCCGGCCGTGGTGGCCTCCCCGGAACTGACGAGACCGCCCGCATAGACACGTGGCGCGGATGCCACGACTGCCTCATCGGCGTCCACGACCCGCAGCAACGCGTCGACGTCAACGCCGTCGCGTCCTCCGATGGTGTCGTAAAGGCTCTGGTCCGGCCGGTACTCGGTGTCCTGGATCTCTATCTGCCCGCCGATGAGCGAGGTGGCATTGCCCACCATCTGCTCGAGAATCCCGCCGAACCACCCGACGAGGAAGACGCAGGAAATGAAGCCGACCGCGAGACCCAGCGCCGTCAGCAGCGTCCGCTTGCGGTTCCGGCCAACGTTGCGCCAGCCGATGCTGCGCCAGACCGATTGCGTCATCGGCCGGCTACCGGCCGCGCTGCAGAGTCCGAAGCGAGAAGAACGACTCGTCGAGATCGACGTCGAACTCGAGTTCCTCGTACCGGAACGTGGTCCGCTCGGCGGGCTTGTCAGCCGGGCTCATGTCCATCAGGCCCGGCACCAGACGCCCTCCCAGCTCCATGAATTCGCTGTACTCCATGGTGCGCGCGAGCTCACCGGACTCGTCGTAGAAGCGAGTCCAGAGCGGCATGTAGTCGTCCTGGCGGACGCGGTACTCTATGTGACCCCAGACAACCGGCGCCTCCGGCTTCGGCGTCAGGCGGAAATCCCACACCGCCACGCCGTCGTCGGGTCCGTCGAACGTAATCTCGATGTCGTAGTCCTCGACCAGGCGACTCTCCTTCACGAGGTCGTCGTTGGTGAAGTGAGAGCCCATCCAGGCTCCACCCATCATCGACGCCGGGACCTTGATCGTCCGGTCCACCTTCGGCAGGTAGTTCCAGATGTCCGCCTCCGCCTTCAACGTGGCGGTTCCGGCCTCCCGCGGCGGGGTGCGCAGGCGAACCAGCGAGTACTCGGTGCCGAGCGACCAGATCTCCATGGTCATCTGGCGTTCCCAGTTCTCTGTCACCACCTCCATGGTTGCGACGCCGCGGCTCGAGTCGCCCCGCATCATCCGGTCCACGCGATCGATTATCTCGAGCGCGTCGGTCTGCGCCGCGGCCGGCGCCGCGAGGACCAGCCCGGCGGCCATCGCCAGGGCAAGGGTTGCAACCGCACGTGACCATCGAAGCATCGGCTCCCTCCAGCATGCGCCTGCTGGCACACTATTGAATGGTATCATCCGCGCATGAGACGCACGCTTTTTCCCGGACTTCTCGTGGGCGTCGTTGCCCTGTCCCTTTCCGGTTCGGCGGCCGCGCAGACGCTTGAGCCGGTAGACGTTTCCGCGCTCGGGCCGCAGGTCGGCGAGACGGTTCCCGACTTCGCGCTACCGGATCAGACCGGCGCCGTCCGGACGCTCGACTCGATCATGGGCGAGCGAGGCGCAATGCTGGTCTTCCACCGATCGGCCGACTGGTGACCGTACTGCAAAGCGCAGCTCGTGGAGCTGCACAGCCGCATCGGTGAACTGCGCGCCCAGGGGCTCGGCGTCGCCGCCATCAGCTACGACTCGGTCGAAGCACTGGCCGCCTTCGCGGAACGGCGCGGGATCACTCCGGAGCTGGCGCTCCTGTCGGACGACGACTCCGCGGTGATTCGGGAATTCGGCATCTACAACCACGTCGCCGAGGCGGGTCTCGGACCGAACGCGGAGGATCCGGACGTCCAGGCGGCGGTCGAACGCCACGTCTCAATCTTCGGTCCGACCCCCATCGTCGTCGGCACGCCGTTTCCCGGCACGTTCGTCGTGGACCGGCAGGGCCGGGTCACCGCCCGGTTCTTCGAGGAGTTCTATCGCGAGCGGAACACCGCGGCGAACATCATGCTGAAGCTGGGGACCCCTATCTCCGGCATGGCGGGCAGCGCCGGCGAGACCGCGTTCCTGCAGATCGAGGCGTCGCAGAGCAACCCGACCATCAGCGTCGGCAGCCGCTTCCACCTGGCCCTCGACATCACGCCAAAGCCGAACATGCACGTCTACGCGCCCGGTGCCGAGGAACGCGGGTACCGGGTGATCGCGCTCGACATCGAGACCCCGCCGTTCCTGCGCCTGCTGCCGACGGAGTATCCGGCGTCGGAGATCTACTACTTCGAGCCCCTCGACGAGCGGGTGCCCGTCTATATGCGGCCCTTCCGCCTGATCCAGGAGGTCGTCGTGGACGGCGACGACGCGGCGGTCGCCGCGCTCGGGGAACTGGACGCGCTTACCCTGACCGGACGGCTCGACTACCAGGCGTGCGACGACCTGGTCTGCTACACGCCGCAGTCGGTGCCGCTCAGTTGGACCATCACGGTCGAGCCGCTCGACCGGGAGCGCGCCCTGCCGGCCGACGGGCAGTAGCTACGCGACGCGGTACGGCGGCTACCGGGGCTCCAGGCCGTAGACGCGCCGGAATTCCCGGTCGCCGCCGCCGCGCCGTCCCATCTCTACGCGCGACGTAACGATCAACTGTCGGCCCTCCACGTTGTCGGTCCGGACCTCGTACGACTGCTCCACGCGGAACGGTATGCGCGTTTCCAGTTCCAGATCCGTCACCAGGCGGTCGCCGTCCCAACGGGTCGTGCGCCGTACCTGCATGCTGTCGCCGGCAATGCCCGCATGCTCGCGGTTGTCCGGAATCAGCCTGACCACGCGGCCGTCATCGTAGGTCAAGCCGATCTCATCGTCCATCGAGACGATGGTCATCCGCCGCGGCGCGGCAAGCAGGTCGCGCATGGCCTGCTGCATTGCTTCACGCATGCGGGCCATCTCCTGCGGGTCGGGCCGGTTGCCCCCGAAGCCGCCGCCCCCGAAGCCGCCGCGGCGACCGCCGAATCCGCCGCCCGGACCACGATTCGAGTTTCCACCCGGCCCGCCGAGGCGACCGCTCGGATCGTCGCTCAACTCCGTGTTCAACAGCCAGACACCGTCGATGCCGGCTGTCTGCGTCTCCCCTGCCTCGGTCGACGCCGCCCCCAGCAAGCCGATCAGCCCCACCAACGCCACCGCCATCCGCCACTGCCATCGCATCATGCAATCCTCCGTGTCCGATGCAGGCCGCCGCCTGGAAGGAGAGACCGGGCCCGGGCGGGAGTTATTCCAGCCGCTACCCGCGGCGGCGCCCCCCGGCGACAGCCCATCAGAACCGGAACAGCCGGTTCATCTTGACGACGAAGCCGCGGTTGCGAAGGCCCGAGTACCGCACCGGCCGGAGCGGGTCGATTTCGTCGATCTCCCGATCCTCTGTATAGACGACGAACAGCTCGCTGCCCGGTGAGTACTCCCAGCGCAGCCGCAGGTTGTTGCTGACGGAGTTCGTGTCCGAGTTGTACTGAATCAGGCCGCTGAAGAACATGCGGGGCGTGAACGAGTAGTTCACCCGCGTGACCACCAGGTTGGTGTTGAACGTTCCGGCCGGCGTGTCGATCCAGTTGAGCGAGATCGTCGGTTCCAGCGAGAGTCGCCGCGTCAGTTCGGCACGGCCCTGCCGGAACTGGACCGAAACGATGCTGCCGCTGAAGTACTCGCCCCTAAGCACCGAGAAACTGCCGTTCAGCCGCCGTTGCGCCCCCGGATCGTACGAGAGCTCCACATCGCGGAACCGGTAGGCGCCGGGGCCAAAGCGCACTCCCTGCGCCGGCTCGAAGTTCCGGTGGAGAAACTCGTAGTTTTCCGCAACCGAGATCCCGAACCGATCGCTGTTCTCGAGCTCCGTCGAGAACGCTACCTGCGACTGCCGCGTCTCGACCACGCCGGTGCCGGCCGCTTCGATGTAGTCCTGACTCGCCTCCAGGCGGAACTGCCGGATTGAGGCGATCGAACGGGGACGCGGGCTGTACCGAACGCGCCCGTAGCTGCGTCGGAAGTCGTCGCGCCGCAGGAAGCCCACTTCGGGAATGAAGTTGTCCTCGACCACCAGGTGTTCCACCTGCAGGCCGTACACGTCGCCGGCGTAGTCGAAGCGTCCCTGCCAGCTTGCGTCGCGGCCCTCGTTGCCAGGGGTATTCGTGCGCGCGGCGTACGCCAGGAAATTGACGTTCTCGTAGAACGCAAAGTTGGCGTCGACCCCGAAGGCCTGACTCGACCCATCCCCTTCGAGCGAGACCGAACGGTTCGTGAAGATCGCGCCGACGCTGCTGCGGCGCAGGATGTCGCGCTTCAGTCGGACGACCGTGAAGTTCGTTGCGGCAATACTCGACTCTGCCACCGAATCTGCCTGCATGTTGATGGCGCCGACGTCGAACGGACCGACCTTGCCGGTGATCCGGCCCCCGCCCAGGATCGGGACGATGGATCTGTCCTGAAGGCCGATGCGACGGCTGTAGAAGATGGTGGGGGCGTTGCCGCCGCCGAAGAAGCCGCCGCCCTGCCGCCGGAGCGCGCCGCGGCCCCCGCCGGCGAAGGTGCCGCGCGCGAAGTCGAAGATGCCGCGCCCCTCGAGAAAGAACTCGCGCTTCTCGGGAAAGAACAGGTTGAAGCGGGTCAGGTTGACCTGTTGCTCGTCGACCTCAACCTGGGCGAAATCCGTGTTGTACGTAAAGTCCGCCGTCAGGTTCTGCGTCAGCCCGTACTTGACGTCGATGCCGGCGTCGCCCGATCTCCTGTTCGTGAACGGCGTGTCCACTGTCAGGTCGGTCGACACACCGCCGATGGCGTAGGGCTTGACTTCGAGGTTCTTGCTGCCGCTCGGGGCGTCGAGACCCACCAGGGTTGCCGCGGCGGAGACGCGGAAGATCCCGCCCGGACCGTTCCCGGCCGAGATCGGCACCGGCGTGATGTAGGCCCACTCGTTCTTGCGTCGAACGTTGCGCCGGAGCTGAATGCCCCAGACCTGGGAAGGACCGGGCCGATAGCGGAGCGACCGGAACGGGATCTCCATCTCGACCGTCCAGCCGCCATCGAACCGTCCGGTCCGCACGTCCCAGACCGGGTTCCAGTCGCTGTTCGGATTGCCCTCGTTGGTGAGGGCGAAGTCGGCGATGGCGCCGAGCGGATTGGTGTAGAACGAAACCCCGTTGCGGCGATCGTAGAACGTGTCGAGGACCACGGCGAACGTGTCGTTCTGGCGGAGCTGGCGCGTGTCGCGCCGCAGCTCGTTGGCCACCCATTGGCCTTCCGGCGCGGAATCCCAGATGCGGCCGGCAACATAGAGGTTCGATTCATCGAAGGTTATCCACGCTTCCGTCTTTTCGGTGGCGGGCGCCCCTTCGTCGGGCGCCTGCTGAATGAAGCCGGTAATCGCGGGGATGGTCTCGTAGATCGATTCATCGAGGCGGCCATCGAGCTGCGGGGCCTCGCTGACGCGGACGGCGCGGATCGTGGCGCGGCCCTCCGCGTCGCGACTGATCACCGATGGCGCCACCGGGGCCGGCGGACCGTCGATAACGAGTTCGATGGCTCCCTCGACCTCGGCCGAGGGGGCCTCCTCCTGCACTTGCGCCACGACTGGCGCTACCGCGAGGGCGGCTATCGGAACCAGCAGGAAGAGCGTACGCATCGCGTTGTAAGAGACGCCCTCCGGAACGGCCCTGTTTAGTCCCGCCTCATCGCTGCCTCCCGTCGGAACCGGCCCGCGGCAGGCTGACGTTGATGACGGTGTCCTCGCCGGGAGCGATACTCACGTCGACGGTGTAGGGAGACTCCGTTGTCAGGGACCCTTCCCGCAGTTCAAGTATCTCCCACCCGGGGAAAACGCGCGCCGTCCACCTTCTATAATCCGACGGTTGCCGCCCGTCGCCGGGCGCACGTAGCCATGAGGAGGACGACGTTTGGCGCGGCGCTCGTGCTGGCCGCCCTGGCGGTGACCGGCTGCGGGCAACCGACCACCACTGCGGATGAGCCGTTCGATAGCCGCGGCATTCCGTCGGGGCCACCGAACATCGTCTGGATAATCGCGGAGTCGAGGACGCCGGCCTTCGAGGCCCTGGCAGCGGAGGGCGCCCGGTTCACGCAGGCGTTTGCCGTGGCGCCGGAGCGGGCGGAGGGACGCTCGGCGATCCTTACCGGAATGCACCCCGCGGCGTTTGGATCACACAAGCCGGGAGCCACGATCGTGCCGCCGCCGCATGTCCGGAGCGTGGCGGAAACGCTCCGCGCAGCGAACTACTTCACCGCATTCGTGTCGCACGATCCGGAGACCGCGGCCCTGGGCGACGCCTTTCGGCCGCCGCAGCGGCACGACGCCCCGCCGGGCGCCGATCGGGTTCCGCTCGGGTCATGGGATCAGGTGGGGGCGGAAGCGCACTGGCGGCAGCGTGACCCGCGGCAACCCTTCTTCACGGTGTTCGATCTGAGTCACGCGGCAACCCGGGGGAACGACGGCGAACAGTCGATCCGGGAGGTCCTGGCGCAGCTCGACGCGGACGGCCTGGCGGACACCACCGTGGTCTTCGCGTTCGCCGAACCGGACCTGCCCGCGCGGCGCGGAGCGCACGCGCCAACGGAAGCCGACCTGCAGATTTTCTTCGCCGTTCGCTGGCCGGGCCGGCTCCCTGCGGGGACGGTGCGCGAGGTGGCCGTGGCCACGGTCGATCTCGCACCGACGCTGCTTGCCCTCGCCGGGATTCCGATCCCCGACCACCTGCCGGGACGCTCCCTCTTCGGTGACGCCGCGCCCGCCGACCGGACCGCCGCGACCGGCGACACGCCGGCCGTCCCGCCGGACCGCATCCATCCGGTGGCGCCGCGGCCCGAATCGTACCCGCGAGGAGGCGTCTTTCATGTCGCGCCGGAGGTGTCGATCACCTGTGCTACGGAAGGCGCCGCGATCGAATACACGACCGACCGTTACCCACCCTTCCGCTGGAAGCTCTACACGAGCCCGTTCCGGATCGTGGACTGGCAACTCCGCTTCCGCTGCGGTCGTCTCGGCTATCACGACAGCGAGACGGTCAAGTACGACTTCGACGTCGAGTTCAACTGGTGGGAGCCGCGTCGGAGGCGCGGGTCATGACAGGACGGGCGGCGGCCGCCTGTCCGGCGCCGGACGACCCGCGCTGCGCCCTGCTTCGGGGCCGCGTCCGGCACGCACTCGTTCTGGTGCTGTCGCTGGGGCTGTCGGCCGCGGCGGCTGCGGCCTGCGGGTCAGACGCCGGGCCACAACCCGACGCCGGGGCCGGCGCCGGAGTGGACGACGTCGCCCCGACGGCAGCGGCCCCGACGCTCGGCAGCTTCCGCAGCGGAAACCCGCCCTGCTACGACCGGACCAGCCAGCCGGAGACGGCGCTTGTCGACACGCACATCCACTTCCGGCCGTTCGGCGGACCCGCGATCCCGTTCGAGGAAGTCGTGGACTACCTGGAGGCAACCGGGGTGCTGTTCGCCAACGTGTACGGCATCGGCCAGGTCCTGCCCGAGGACTCATCCTGCACCTACTACCTCGACTGCCCGGGGACGGCGGTGAAACCGTCGCTGAGGAACGACCTGGCCAACGCGGCCGACCATGCGCAGCACGCGCCCGACCGCGTGCACCTGACGCTGTCGATGACCTTCCCCGATCTGGCCGACCCCGCGTCGATCCTGCCGCAAATGGAACGGCTCGAAGCGGAGTTCCCGGGTGTCTTCCGCTGGATGGGCGAAGTGAACCTGGCCAAACAGGCGCTCTTTGCCAACGGACACGCACCGGTAGGGATGCAGGCCATCGACGCGTGGGCGCCGTTCATGACGGCGCTGCGCGATCGGAACATTCCCCTCGCGATCCATGCCGACCTGGGCAACGACGACGAGCCGACGCGCTACCTGCCGCTGATGGAGGCGGTGCTCGAACGCTATCCCGACAACCCTGTCGTCTGGATGCACATGGGGCTCTCGCGGGAGCTGACCACGATGGATCCCGCCCAACATGTACGCCTGCTGGCGACGATGCTGGCCCGGTACCCGAAGCTGATGCTCGATCTGTCGTGGCGCGTGCTCGACGACGAGTACTTCTCCGACGCCGGGCGGCGCGCCGTCTACGTGCCGTTCCTGAACGCCCATGCCGATCGGCTGCTGCCTGGCACTGACTTTCTCGCGTCCCGCGACAAGGACTTCGATGTCTACCGGACCGAACTGGAGGTGACGAGCCGCATCCTCCGGCACCTCGACGACCACGCATTCCGACAGATCGCGCTCGGCGGCAACTACATTCGGCTCCTCGGCCTGCCGTACGATCCGCCCCCGGTCTGTCCCCACTAGGACGATGACAGCACTTCTCGACCGCTGGTTCACCCTGACGGCGCGCCGCACGACGGTGCAGACCGAGCTTACGGCGGGCGTGACGACGTTCCTGACGATGGCCTACATCGCCTTCGTCAACCCCCAGATCCTCTCCGAGGCCGGCATGCCGTTCGAAGCGGTTTTCGTCGCCACCTGCCTCGCGGCGGCGTTCGCCACGCTCATCATGGGACTCGCCGCCAACTACCCCATCGCGCTGGCGCCCGGGATGGGGCTGAACGCGTTCTTTACGTACGGCGTCGTCCTCGGCATGGATTACACGTGGGAGGTCGCCCTCGGCGCCGTCTTCGTCTCCGGCCTGCTCTTCTTCGCGGTGAGCGTCCTGCCGGTCCGGCGCTGGATCATGGAGGCGATCCCGCGTGGCCTCAAGCTGGCGATCTCCGCCGGCATCGGGTTGTTCCTGGCGATCATTGCCCTGCAGAATGCCGGAGCGATCCAGGCCAGCCCGGCGACGATGGTCACGACCGGCCAACTCTTCGAGCCGGAACCGGTACTGGCGCTGATCGGCTTCAGTACTATCGTGGCGCTCGCGGCGCGCGGCGTGCCCGGCGCCGTCATGATCGGCATCATGGGCGTAAGCGCCGCCGGTATCCTCGCCGGCATCTCGGAGTTTGCCGGCGTCGTCTCCGCGCCCCCCGATCCAACGCCCACGCTCCTCGCGCTGGACATCGCCAGCGCGTTCGAACTGGGGATGCTCGCGGTGATCGTCACGTTCCTGATCGTCGACCTGTTCGACACCACGGGCACGTTGATTGGTGTGGGTCAGCAGGCGGGACTGCTCGACGCCAGGGGCCATCTGCCTCGCAGCCGGACCGCACTGATGGCGGATTCGGCCGGCACCGTCGGCGGTGCGGTGCTCGGGACGTCGCCGGTCACCAGCTACATCGAGAGCGCGGCCGGGATCGCGGCCGGCGGACGGACCGGGCTGACGGCGGTCACCGTAGCCGTCCTCTTCCTGGGATGCCTCTTCTTCGCGCCGCTGGCGCAATCCATCCCGGCGTATGCCACGGCGCCCGCCATCCTGTATGTCGCCTGCCTGATGGCGCGCGGCCTCAACGACGTGACCTGGGACGACATCACCGAGTCGGCCCCGGCGGTGGTCACGGCGATTGCCATTCCCCTCACCTTCTCGATCGCGGACGGCATCGGTATCGGCTTTCTCGCCTACGTCACCATCAAGGTGCTGTCGGGGCGCTGGCGCGAATGTCCCCTCACGTTGGGCGTGGTGGCATTGATCTTCGCCGTGAAGTTCGCGGTGCTGTGAAACCGCGCCGGTCCGGCGGCGGCGCCGTTAGTACGGCTGCGCGCGGCCCTTCCGCCATGCCCACGCCGTCTCGATCATCGACTCCAGCGTGGTGTAGCGGGGCGACCAGCCGAGGGCGGCGCGAGCGCGGTCGGCGCTCGCCACCAGGGTTGCCGGATCGCCGGGACGCCGCGGCCCGTCGACGGCTGGAATCGCGTGGCCGGTAACCCGTCTGGCCGCCTCGACCACCTCGCGATTGGAGAATCCGGCGCCGTTCCCCAGATTGAGGGCAACGGTGTCGAGCGTGTCGATCCGGTCCAGCGCCAGCCGGTGCGCATCCGCGATATCCGCGACATGCACGTAGTCACGGATGCACGTGCCATCCGGCGTGCCGTAGTCGGTGCCGAAGATGGCGATCTCGTCCCTCAGACCGAGCGCCACTTCAAGCAGGATCCCGATGAGGTGGGTCTCCGGCACATGGAACTCGCCGCGCGCGGCGGTTGCGCCGCACGCGTTGAAATAGCGCAACGAGCAGTGACGCAGACCGTACGCCGGCGCGTACCAGCCGAGCGCCCGCTCGAACGCCAGTTTCGAGGCGCCGTACGCATTCACCGGACGAAGCGGGGCATCTTCCCGGATCGGCATCTCGGCCGGTTCGCCGTACACGGCGGCGGTGGACGAGAAGACAAGGCGGGTCACGCCCGCGCTGCGCATCGCATCGAGCAGATTCAGCCCCCCCGTGACATTCACCTCGTAGAACAGCGCCGGATCCACCGCCGACTTCCCCACCAGTGACTCGGCCGCCAGGTGCATGACGGCGTCAGGGCGAGCGTCGGCCAGGACCTGCATCAGGCGCGCGCGGTCGCGCAGATCTCCTTCCACGAACCGAGCCCCCTCCGGCACCGCGGCGCGGTGGCCCTGAGTCAGGTTGTCGAAGGCCACGACGGCCGTGCCGCTGGCGAGCAGCCGCTCCGACACTACGCTCCCGATGTAGCCGGCGGCGCCGGTGACGAAGACGGTCATGTCAGGGCGGTCATGTCAGGACGAGGATGTCAGGACGGGGATGTCAGGACGGGGATGGATGGCGGGAGGCGTTGACGCACTGCGGAGCCCGTGGTGCAAACCCGCGTAGCACCGAGTCGCTATTATTCCCAACACACGGAACCGGAGGCAACGTGACCAGACCTCCCGTAGGCTGTCCGCTCCTGCTTGCCGCGGTGCTGTTCGGCGCGGGCTGCGGCAGCGGGCCGCCGGCGGATCCGGCCGCCGACGCCCCGCCGGCTACGACGGCCGTCGTGTACAGCGGCGCGCGACTCGTCCCGGGCGACGGCGCCGCTCCGATCGAGGATGGCGTGCTCGTGGTCGACGGAGGCGTAATCGTCGACGCCGGCCCGGCCGATCTCGTGCCCGCGCCCGACGGGGCGCGCGTCGTCGACCTTTCCGGCCGGACGGTCATCCCGGCCCTCGTCAACCTGCACGGCCACGTCGGGTTTCAGCGCGGCCTGACCTATGACGGGGCCAACTACACGCGTGAGAACATCGAGGATCATCTGCAGCGCTACGCCTACCATGGCGTCGGCGTCGTCGTCTCCATGGGCACCGACGCCGGCGAGCTGTGGCGCGAGATTCAGGACGATCAAGTGGCGGGCCGGACCGGCGGCGCCCGCCTGTTCACGGCGGGGCGCGGCCTCGCCGCGCCGATGGCAGGTCCCGGCGCCGCAGCGCTGCGGCCATCCGCGGCGGGCGTGACGAGTGAGGACGAAGGTCGCGCACTGGTCAGGGAGCTCGCCGATCAGGGCGTCTCGTTCATCAAGGTCTGGGTGGACGACCGCGGCGGCACGGTCGAGAAGCTGGCGCCCGCCTACTACCGGGCGATCATCGACGAAGCCCACCAGCAGGGCCTTGACGTCATCGCGCACGTCTTCTACCACGGGGACGCGGAAGACCTGGTGGCGGCCGGCGTCGACGGCTTCGCCCATCTGGTGCGCGACCGGGAGATGGACGACGCGCTGATTGACGCCATCGCCGCGAACGATGTCTTCGTCATGCCCAACCTGGGAATCTCGGAACGGGGTCGGCATGGCGCGCCGCCTCCCTGGGTGAGCGAGCCCTTGCTTGCCGAGACGGTCGGGGCCGACGTGCTGGCCCGGATGAACGACTCGTTCCGTCGGCGCGACCCCGCCGCCGCCGAGCGCGCTGCGGAGTCGTACGTCCGGATGGAGCGGAGCCTCGCGAAGCTGCATGCGGCGGGCGCCTCGCTTGTTCTCGGCTCGGATTCCGGCGTACAGGACCACATCTACGGCTTCTCCGCGCATCGCGAGCTGGAACTGATGGTGGCGGGCGGACTCAGCCCCATGGAGGCGATTGTCATCGCGACGAGCCGGTCCGCGGATCGGCTCGGCTTGGCCGATACCGGCCGCCTGGCGCCAGGGGCGCGGGCCGATTTCATCGTCCTTGACGCCAACCCGCTCGACGACATCACGAACACGCGCCGGATCGGCGGGGTCTACCTGCGGGGCGCGGCCGTGGACCGCGAATCGCTGCGCGCGCGCTGGACTGCACCCTGAGGTGCGCCGGCGCCGTACAGACGCGCCGGCCTTCGTCACGCCACTCGCTGCAACTGCCGGAGCGGAACGTAGAAGGTGGCGTACCGGTGGCCGTCCGTGTACGCCTCGCCCCCCCGATCGTGCACCAGCACGGTGGCGCGCCGCGTGATCCGCGTTACGGTTCCGGTGTAGCGCCGGCCGTCGTACTCGAACCGGACGCGATCTCCCCGCCGGATTCCGTAGGTCGCCGCCGCTCGTTCTTCCGCCGTGATCAGTGTGTGGGTGTGAGTCCGGTGACCGAAGAGCCGGGACGCAACCTGCTGAAACCGGGTGGCGGCGCAGTTGGTCCGACCCCAGGCGAGCATTTCCGCCAGGTGGATCACCTCGTGCTCCATCACTCCCTGCAGGGCCTCGAGACGATCCCGGCAGGTGAGGCCGACGACCGTGATTGCCCGGTGGTCCTCATCGGTGAAGCACTGGAACAGTAGAACGCTGGACACGCTGATCTCGTAGCGCAGCCTGCGGCGCCCGTCCCGCTGCGTATACCAGGCGGTCTTCCCGCCGGCTCGGGTCATCCGGTTCGAGAGCCGGAAGTGGAGCGGAGTTCCGTGGAGCCCCTCCTGCAACTGCCCCCGAAAGAACAAACGGTCGTACAGGTCGAACAGCCGTTGCAGGTCGGAGGCCTGGATCGACGTGAAGTTGCCCCCGTCAAGACAACGCGACGCCACGAGCGCCTCGTCGTAGATCCGGCGCCTGAGCAACGTGACTTCATCGCCGGCGACGGTGGCCGTTTCCAGAAAACAGCGGAGCTGGGAATCCGTTGAGTCGTTCGTTCGTGCCGCCGCCGTCCCCGCCTTCCGGGTGCTCAAGTCCGCCTTCCGGTCCGAGTCAGTTGCGAGGCGCGTCGCGCCCCGCCTGAACCGCCGCCGCATTCTCCGCCGTCAATCCACCACCCGCGCGACCGGCCCCCAGGATCCGGAACCCCTGTGCAATCCGGCGCGGCATGTCGGCCGCCGACGCGGTGATGCCGCACGCCAGATCATGCGCCGCGCAGACATCCACCGCCACCTGAATCGCCTCTTCCACTTCCGGTGCGTCGCGCGGCAGGCCGAGAGAGTTCGATAGGTCGCTCGGTCCGACGTAGAAGCCGGTGACGCCCGGCACCGACGCTATCGCGTCGGCGTTGCGCACGCCTTCGGCCGATTCCATCATCATCAGGGCAACGAGATCGCCTTCCGGGTTGAGTGGCCAGAGGTCGGCCCGCCGCGTGTACTCCGCGCCGGAAACGCCCCAGAACCAGGTGGCTATCGTCGCCCCCGAGCCCCGCCGCCCCGGCGGCTGCGGATAGCGCGATCCTCGCCGTTGCGGATAGCGCATCGACCGCACCGCGCGCTCCGCCTGTTCCGCCGTCTCGATGGATGGAAAAATCAGCCCCATCAAGCCGATATCGAGCGCCTGCTTCACCGCCCACTCCGGCGTCTCGCGACCGTACGGCGCAATGCGCGCGAGGGCCGCCACACGGGACCGCAGACTGCCGCTCTCGGCAATCGCCTGCTTGTCGGTCATCCCGAGCAGGAACGTCTGGAGCGCGGCGAAATCCATCGGCCCATGCTCCATGTCGACGTAGACGTAGTCGATATCGGATCGCGCCAGCGATCGGGCGTGCTCCAGCGAAAGGTCGTAGGTGCTGACGCCGAAGACGAGCTCGCCCGCCGCCAGACGGTGGACCACCGGGTTCAGGTGCTCGCCGGCCCGTGTTTCCTGGCCCGCCAGCCGCGCGTCCAGCCTCGGCCAGCCCGCCACGAGGCCCGCCAGCGCGACGATTGCCAGAACGCGCCGCGTATCGCCCCACCCTCCGCCGGGCTCCGCCCGCAGCATGCCGCGCAGTCTAGCGCATTCCCCGAGAGGTCCGTTCACGCGGCGGGAACGGTTCCACCGGCTGCTACAATCCGGCCTTTGGAGAACGCAGCCGGGATGAGCATGAGGTCGATCATGACAACACGAACCTGGATGACGGCGGCGGGTGCGGCGGTCGCGATGGCGGCGGCGCTGGCCGCATCCGGCGGGCTGCGCGCGCAGGCGCAGGAGGAACAGCGCGAGGCGCCGGCGTTCTCGCCGGTCACCGCCGAGCGGCTGCTGAATGCCGATGCGGAGCCGCACAACTGGCTGATGTACTCCGGCAACTACATGGCGCAGCGCTACACGCGCCTGGACGAGATCGATCGGCGGAACGTGGCGGATCTGGAGATCGCCTGGGTCTACCAGTTGGCGGCCCTCGACCGCGCGGAGACCACACCGCTTGTCGTCGACGGCGTGATGTACATCACCGAGTCACCCAGCACCGTCATTGCCGTCGATGCGGCGACCGGCCGGCCCTACTGGCGCTACGAACATCCGCTGCCGGACGAGCTGATCTTCTGCTGCGGCCGGAACAACCGCGGTGTCGCCGTGCAGGGCGACCGGGTGATCATGAGCACCCTCGACGCGCACATCGTCGCTCTCGACGCGCGGACCGGCAGCGTGCTCTGGAACACCGAGGTCCACGAGGCCTCGTCCGGCTACAGCAAGACGGCCGCGCCACTCGTGATTGGCGACAAGGTGTTCACCGGCGTCGCCGGCGGGGAGTACGGCATCCGCGGCCTGGTCGACGCCTACGACCTTGAGAGCGGCGAACTGGAGTGGCGCTTCTACACGACGCCCAGCCCGGACCATCCGGACAACCGCACGTGGTCGGGCGATTCGTGGCGCACCGGCGGGGCCGCCACCTGGATGACCGGCTCCTACGATCCGGAGCTCAATCTCCTCTACTGGGGGACCGGCAATCCGGGGCCGGACTACGACGGTTCGGTGCGGGAAGGCGACAACCTGTATTCCGACTCCGTCGTTGCCCTCGACGCCGACACCGGGGAGCTGAAGTGGTATTTCCAGTTCACGCCCCACGACATCCACGACTGGGATTCGACGCAGATTCCGATCCTGGCCGACGCGATGTGGGAGGGCGAGGAGCGGAAGCTGATGCTCTTCCCAAACCGCAATGCGTTCTTCTACGTCCTCGACCGCGCGACGGGCGAGTTCCTGCTCGGCGCGCCGTACGCGCGGCAGACCTGGGCAGAGGGGCTTGACGAGAACGGCCGGCCGATTCTGGTGCCCGGGATGGAGCCGTCAGCGGAAGGGACCGTAGTGTCTCCCGCCATCATTGGAGGGTCCAACTGGTGGTCTCCCACCTACAGTCCCCGCACCGGCCTGATCTACGTCATGGCCTACGACGCCGCGACGCGCTACTTCATCCGTCCCGTCGAGTACGAGGAGGGGCAGAGCTACCGCGCGGGGGGCGGGGAGTCCCCGGAGCCCCTTGAGAACTACACCCGGGCTGTTCGTGCCCTCTCGCCGCAGACCGGCGATCTGCGGTGGGAGTTCGAAGTCGACACGCGCACCACGTCCGGGTTGATGTCGACCGCGGGCGACCTGGTCTTCGGCGGAACCGCCGAAGGCTTCTTCTTCGCACTCGATGCGCTGAGCGGCGAGCGGCTCTGGTACAAGAACATCGGCGGCCGCGTCCACGCGGGTCCGATGGCCTACGCCATCAACGGCCGGCAGCATGTCGCCATCGCCGCGGGTAACGCCGTGTTTTCCTTCGCGCTGCCGAGTCCATGAACCGGCACTGCAGCCCCCCGTCACCGCAGCTAACAGCCAAGGCCCTGCGACACCTGGCAATAGCTGGTGAGCGGCACCGCGCACATGCGATTCCAGTCCGATTTGTCGATGACCGACTGATTCATTAGTTCGAGCATTTCGTCGAATCTCCGAAGCGCGGCACAATTCACCACCCTGGGATCAGTCTCCTTTCGATGCCGGGGCCAGGCGTGGTCACGCGCGTAGCGCCAGAACTCGCTCTCGTAGCTCGAGCCACAGGAATAGTGCCAACCGACGAACAGGCCGTAGCAGAGCATGTTGTTGACGAGGAATCGATTGACCACCGGGGCGTCGCGCTCGAGATTCTCTATTGAGCGGTTGAGGCGCATGTGGAAAACCATCCCAATCTGCAACTGCGCCGATACGATCGCCGTCGCTTCGAGGGGTTCCATGAAGGCCGCCGCATTGCCGATGCGGGCTACCGCGCCATCGTAGATGTGACGATGGACAAAATTCGGAAAGGAAATGACGGCGCGTTGCTCATATTCCGTTACTTCATCGGCGTCCAGAAACGCGTCAAAGTCCGATTCGACTTCGTCAAGGCTCGATACATCGCGATTGAAGATGTACCCATAGGACGTGTGCACCGTGAGCGGAATAACGAATATCCAGCCGTGGGGACGCGCCACGGCACGGGTATAAGTATGTTGCAGAACCGGACCATCCTGTTCCCCTTTGACGATCGCCGGACAGCGGCGGATCACAGCGGTATTGGTGGGGATGAAGGAGATGTCGATGTGCTGGTCCGGACGCAGTTCTCTCGGAAACCCGCGGGCATCGAAGACCAGATCGTAACGCTCCGGCGCGAGGCCCTCGAATTCCACCTGGGCGCCGCCTTCCACCCTGGTGATATTGAGCACTTTCGCGTCGATGTGGCGCGCGCGCGTGCTTTCGTGCAGCAGGTCCGCCATGGAGTCGGCGGACAGGTGGTAGGCATAGGAAACTTGTTGCGGCGTGAAGTAGTGGATGAAGTCTCGATTGCGCCGACCCCACCCCTCGAATGCCACACCATACTTGCGGGTTCCCTTTACGCGCTGCTGAACGGCCTCATGACGCAGAGCCGTCAATTGCTGCAATTGCTGAACCAGGCTCGGCCAACTGCCTTCACCCACTCCGATGACCGGAATGCGCGAGTCGTATATGTGGTGCAGTTCGTGGTCAGCGTCAGGGTGCAAACGGGTTACGCTGGCGGCCGCCATCGACCCGGCGGTTCCTCGCCCGACCACCGCGATCCTTCGTAGAGACCTGGTGCCCGGTTGTATCACGGCCACGTAACTTCCATGGGTGTGGGCCGGAGGACCCGGTCTTGAGATACCTGGATGAACCGTGTCCGCCACAACTTACCACAACCTCGGCATCATCGTCATCAACACTTACATGCCGTTCCCGCCGGGAGTTCATCACAGGCGTGAAAACCCACCTCCGCGGCCGCCGCATCCTGCCGGCGTCTCGCGGCACTGAAAACACAGCGCACCCGTTTCCTGGCGCTACGCCGCCTCGCGTGAGTATCGGCGCGAGCGGGACGCTGGTCGTGTGTCCTTTCACCGCAAGCCGGCAGGCCGGGCCGTTCCGTCCGACACCTTCCGGGCCTTGACCCTGCTGCGGCGAGATTGAATATAATTCCCCTCCACACGAAGCGTGTCGTCCCGTGGCGCTTTGGGTTGTGCGTCAGTGTGGCTGGGAAGAGCCGTGTTCAACAATCCGTTTGACTCTTTTCACAATACTGTCGCTGAAGCCAAGGAAGAGCGTGAGCAACTCGACCGGCTGCTGACGATCTCCACGCCGCGGGAACGTCTGGTCGTCGCCGGCGTCGCGCTGTTGTTGTTCATCCTCGCGGCATGGCTCGTCTTTGGCAGCGTTGCCCGCAGCGTTGCAGTTGACGGTTTGCTCGCCGAGACCGGTCCTGACCGGAGCGCGGGCACCCGGTCCGTGCAAGTGCTCGTCTGGCTCGAGAGCGACGTCGCGCCGCGCATCGAGGCCGGGATGCCGGCGGCGATCGAGTTGACGGCAACAGACGTCGAAGGCGACACGCTGGTTGGAGAGGTCGCGGCGATTGCCCCTGTCCCCTTACCCGAAGGCCTGGCGGCGTTTGGATCCGCGGCGCCGGTGTCCGCGCACCGCGTCGATATCACGCTGGAGGAAGGCGTTGACCTGGATGCCCTTGCAAGCAGGGATTGCCGGATCGTCATCGAACTCGGCAGGCAATCTCCGGCCGCATTTCTTGGAATGACGCGATCATAGGAGCCCGTGGCAGGAGCCGCGCTCTATTCGACCGGCCATGCATTCCGGCTGAACGTCGCTGATTGTCGGTCGAATATGCCCAAGATTCTCCCTTCTCGCGCCTTCTCAGCCGGGCGTTTGACCGGTCTCGGTGCGATGCGGGGTGTCAGTACGGACTCGTAGGATGCTGTCGAGCATCTTTGGTCGGGCAAGCCGCAAGGCCGAGTCGGAGCCTTCGACGCAACGGGTAACCACGCCGATCCTGTTGCAGATGCATGCGACAGAATGTGGCGCCGCCTGCCTCGGCAGCGTCCTGGGCTACTTCGGGCGCTGGGTGCCGCTTACCGAACTGCGCGACAGGTGCGAAGTAAGCCGGGACGGCAGCAGCGCCGCGAGTATCGTCCGCGCCGGCCGGCACTACGGCCTCGAATGCGGTGGACTCAGCGTCCGGGCCCATTCACTCCGGAGGCTGCAGTTGCCACTGATCGTATTCTGGCAATTCAGCCATTTCGTCGTCCTGGAAGGAATCGACGACCGCTTCTTCTATCTCAATGACCCGGCCACGGGACGGCGAAGGCTGTCCGCGGCGGAATTCACCAAGGGCTACAGTGGAATTGCGCTGCGATTCAAGCGCGGCGCCGATTTCAAGCCCGGTGGCGAGCAGCCCGGCCTATTGGCGCAGTTGCGCACCCTGCTCGCCGGAGAGTGGAGTGTGCTGGCCGGTGCCATGGCCTGCGCACTGATGCTGACGTTGCTGGCGCTCGTCATTCCCGTCTCTCTCGGTGCTTTCGTCGACGATGTCCTGGAGAACCAAGGACCCTGGGGGGGGTTGGTGGCGGCCCTGCTTGGCGGCGGCGTCCTCGTGTACATCCTGTCCCTGCTCAAGCATCGATTCCTGCAGCGGCTCGCGATTCGGGTTTCGGTGATTGGCTACGATCAGGGATTGTCGCGGCTGCTTCGGTTGCCGGTCGAGTTCTTTGCCCACAGGCTGGTCGGTGATCTGACCGATCGAGTCTCGTCCATCGACAGAATCGCGAAGAATCTGACGGACCAGTTTCTCGTCCTCATTGTCGACATGGCGATGAGCGCGGTGCTGCTCGTCGCGATGTTGGTCTACGACGTCCAGCTCACGTTGGTCGTGCTGTTGCTGGCCGTCCTGCACGGAGTGCTTGCCCGCTTCCTCAACTCGGTCCGGGCGGTTCGAAGCCAGGCGATGCGACGCGAACAGGGACTGCTGATTGGCGTCGGCATGCAGATGCTGACGCATGCGGACAACCTGCGCATGACGGGAGCGGACGACCGGTTCTATTCGCGTTGGAGCGGCCAGCAGGCCCGCGAACTGCACGCGCGTCAGCGCTATGCACAACTCGGCCACATCAATATCGCGCTGCCGGGCCTGATCGCCGCCCTTCGCAGCGCGGCGGTCCTGGGCGTCGGGGCAAGTCTGGTCATTGCTGGAGAAATGACGCTGGGGACGCTGGTTGGGTTCTACATCCTGGCGGAGATGTTTCTGGCGCCTGTCGGGCGCTTTCTGGAGTTCACCGACAAGCGCCAGGCGCTCGAAACCGACCTGCAACGACTCGAAGACATCTCGAAGACGGCCGAGGACCCTGTTTTCAGCCGCCGAAGTTCGGAAGCGGTGTCGATTCCCACGTTCAACGGCCGGCTCCAGCTTGCAGGCCAGCTCGAGCTGCGAGACGTCACCTTCGGCTTCAACAAGAGCCGACCGCCCTTGATCAAGGACTTCAACCTCGTAATCAAACCGGGGCAGCGGATTGCAGTGGTCGGTCCCAGCGGTTCCGGGAAGTCGACCCTGGCGCATCTGGTTTCCGGCATTTATCAGCCCTGGTCGGGCGATATCGTGCTGGATGGCCATCCGCGCGACGAGATTCCCGACGAAGTGCTGCGGCGGTCCATTTCCATGGTGGATCAGGAGGTCGTGCTCTTCTCCGCGTCCGTGCGCGACAACATCACCATGTGGAACCCGGCCGTTCCGGATGAGGTCATCATCGCCGCGGCGCGTGATGCCTGCATCCATGACGACATTCTCCTCAGGCCGGAGGGGTATTCGACCCTCGTGCAGGAAGGCGGGGCGAACTTCAGCGGCGGCCAGCGGCAACGGCTGGAAATCGCCCG
>CAZJYU010000030.1:0-32355 GCA_964550305.1 uncultured Vicinamibacteraceae bacterium
GCGCGCGCGGCGGCCTACGCGCTGCAACGGGAAGGGGCCGTCGTCACGGTCTGCGCGCGGCGGCCGGAACGGGCGGCGGCGGTGGCTCACGGACTGGGCGTCGCGGCGGCGCCGCTGCCGCCCGCGCGCGGTTCGTGGGACCTGCTGGTCAACACGACACCGGTCGGCACGTTCCCCGATGGCGAGGCATCTCCGCTCCCGGAGGGGCCGTTTGACGGCGAGCTCGTCTACGACCTGGTCTACAACCCGTTGACGACGCGACTGATGGCGGACGCCGCGTCCGCCGGGTGCGAGACGGTTGGCGGCCTGGAAATGCTGGTGGCCCAGGCGGAGGCACAATTTGCGTGGTGGACGGGGAAGCCGCCGCCGGAGGGCCTGTTCCGCGAGGCGGCGGAGGCTGACCTCGCGCGCCAGGCGCGGGCGGCGACCGCGGGCGGAGTTGCGGCGGAAGGCGGGGCGACTCGATGACGAGCACGACGGGGCAGGCAGTCGAGCGGATGGCCGCTACGACGATCGAGACGACGTTCGATCAGTTCGCCGCACTGGCGGAGCAGGGCACTTTCATCCCGGTTTGCCGCGAGGTGCGGACGGACCTGTTGACGCCCGTCTCCGCCTTCCTGACGGTCGCCGAACATGCGGGCCACGCGTTTCTTCTGGAGAGCGTCGAGGGAGGCGAACGGCTCGCGCGCTACTCGTTCCTTGGCAAGGACCCGTTTCTCGTGCTGCGCTCGGTGGGCGGCCGGACGCTGTACCGCGAGGCGGGGCGCCACGGCGGCGACACGCGGGAACGGCCGGAGCCGTTCGTCGACGCGCTGCGCTCGGTGATGGCCCGCTACCGGGCGCCCCGCGTGGCGGGCTTGCCCCGGTTCACGGGCGGCGCGGTCGGGTACTTCGGCTGGGATGCGGCCACGTGGTTCGAGCCGACGCTGGCCAACGCCCGGGCGGCCCATCCGAAGCCGGTGGAGGCCGAGGGCGCCGGCGCGGCCGACGATGCGGCGTTCATGCTGTTCGATACGGTCCTCGCCTTCGATCACGTGAAGCACCGGATGCTGATCGTCGCCAACGCGGCGGTGGAGGAGGGATGCAATCTGCGCGCGCGGTACGATCTTGCGCTGGCGAAGATCGCGTGCCTGCGCGCGGAGCTGCAGCGTCCGCTCTCGGATCCCCCGCCCGCGACCGGAACACCCGTCGCGTTCCGGTCGAACACGACGCGCGAGGCGTTCGAGCGTGCGGCCCGGCGCGCGAAGGAACACATCGCCGCCGGCGACATCTTCCAGGTGGTGCTGTCGCAGCGGTTCGAGACGTCGCTCAGCGCCGCTCCGTTCGCCGTCTACCGGGCGCTCCGCTATGTCAATCCCTCGCCCTACATGTATTGCCTGCGAATAGGAGAGCTGTCGATCGTCGGATCGTCCCCCGAGATGCTGGTCCGCGTGGAGAACCGCCGCGCTGAGACCCATCCGATCGCCGGCACGCGTCCGCGCGGCACGACGCCGGAGGCGGACGAGGCGCTGGCGGACGAACTTGTCGCGAACGAAAAGGAACGGGCGGAGCACGTCATGCTGGTCGACCTCGGGCGAAACGACCTGGGCCGCGTTTCGGCCTACGGCACGGTGCAGGTGCCGGTCTACATGATTCTCGAGCGCTACTCGCACGTGATGCACCTGGTGTCACGCGTAGTGGGGACGCTGACCGATGAGCACGATGCGATCGACGCGCTCGCGGCTTGTTTCCCGGCCGGCACGGTGTCGGGCGCGCCGAAGATCCGGGCGATGGAGATTATCGAGGCGCTCGAGCCGACGCGGCGCGGCGTCTACGCCGGCGCGGTCGGCTATGTCGACTTCGCGGGTCACCTCGACTGCTGCATCACGATCCGGACAATCGTGATACGCGACGGGCGCGCGTCGGTGCAGGCGGGCGCCGGGATTGTTGCCGACTCCGACCCTGCGGCGGAGTACGACGAGACGTGCGCGAAGGCGTCGGCGATGCTCCGCGCGCTACGGATGGCGGAAGGCGACACGAGCGCCGCGGGAGGCGCATGACATGGTGCTCGTCATCGACAACTACGATTCGTTCACCTACAACCTCGTGCAGTACCTGGGCGAGCTGGGAGCCGCGCTCGAGGTTCGGCGGAACGATGTCGTCACGATGGCGGAAGTGGAGCAGATGCCGGTGGATCGGATCGTGATTTCGCCTGGCCCGGGCCGACCGGAGCGCGCGGGTATCACCATCGAACTGATCCGGGCCTGGGCGGGACGGGTGCCGATTCTGGGGGTATGCCTCGGCCATCAGGCGATAGGGCTGGCGTTCGGTGGGACCGTGGTTGCCGCACCGGTGCTGCTCCACGGCAAGACGTCCACCATCGAGCATGACGGCGAGGGGATCTTCGCCGGGCTGACCGAGCCGTTCACGGCGGGACGCTACCATTCGCTCGCTGTCGATCGCGACAGCCTGCCGGCGGAGCTGGCAGTTACCGCGACGGCGCGCGAGGATGGGACGGTGATGGCGGTGCGCCACCGCACGTGGCCCGTGCACGGCGTGCAGTTCCACCCGGAGTCGGTGCTGACCGGCGAGGGGCGCCGCCTCCTGCGCAACTTCCTGGAGTGTGAATCGTGACGGAGGGGGCAAGCGGGACGAACACGCTGCGCGACGCGATCGAGACGCTGCTGCGCCACAGGGACCTGACGGCGGCGCAGGCCGAAGGCGTGATGTCGACCGTGATGTCGGGCGGCGCGACGCCGGCGCAGATCGCCGGCTTCCTGGTGGCGCTCGCGATGAAGGGGGTGCGTCCGCAGGAGCTGGTGGGGCTGGCGCGGACGATGCGCGCGCACGCGGTGCGGTTGCCGGCGCCGCGCGCCGCGTGCATGGATACGTGCGGCACCGGCGGCGACCGGTCGCACACGTTCAATGTCTCCTCGCTTGCCGCGATTGTCCTCGCGGGGTGCGGCATCGAAGTGGCGAAACATGGTAACCGGTCGGTTTCGAGCCGGTGCGGCAGCGCCGATCTGTTCGAGGCCCTCGGCGTCCGGGTGGATGCCGAGCCGGCAACCGTCGCGCGGTGCCTGGACGAGGCCGGAATTGGGTTCTTTTTTGCGCCGACGTTCCACCCGTCGATGCGCCATGCGGGTCCGGTTCGGCGCGAGCTGGCGGTGCCGACCGCGTTCAACCTGCTCGGACCTCTCACCAATCCGGCCGGCGCGCGCCGGCAGGTGGTGGGGGTGCCGCGGCCGGAGCTGGCCGATCTGGTGGCGCAGGCGCTGAACGCACTGGGGACGGAACACGCCTGGGTGGTGCACGGCGCGGCGGGCCTCGACGAGGTGTCGACGGCGGGGCCGACGAAAGTGTGTGAGGTGCGTGACGGCGCGGTGTCGGCGTTCTTTCTGTCGCCGGCCGACTTCGGCCTGCCGGAGGCGAGCCTCGACGGCCTGCGCGTCGAGGGGCTGGACGAGAGCGTTGCGGTGGCGCGCGCCGTCCTCGACGGCCGGCATGGGCCGGCTCGCGACTTCGTGCTGGCGAACGCCGCCGCCGGACTCCGCGTGACGGACCGCGTCGCGACGTTGGACGAGGGCGTGGCGGTCGCGGCGGCGGCAATCGACGAGGGGAGGGCGCGCGACGCGCTCGAGACGATGGCGCGTGTTTCGCAGGAGGGGCTTGCGTGACCACTCGGCCCGACCTGCTGGAGGCCATTGTCGCGGCCACGCGGCGGGCGGTTGCCGACCGCGAGGCGGCGCGCCCCATCGGGGGGGTGGAACGGGCGGCGGCCCGGCGCGAGCCACGCCGGCGGGCCTTCGTCGATTCCCTCCGGGCGCCGGGCCGGTGCCGCGTCATCGCGGAGTGCAAGCGGCGCTCGCCCTCACGCGGGATCATCCGCGAGGCATACGATCCCGCGGCGATCGCTGCGGGGTACGCCGCCGCGGGAGCCGCCGCGGTATCCGTCCTGACGGAGCCGGCATTCTTCGACGGCGGGCTGGACCACCTGATGGCGGTGCGCCGGCAGGTGGACTGCCCGTTGCTGCAGAAGGACTTCATCGTGTCGGCCTACCAGTTGCTCGAAGGCCGCGCCGCCGGTGCGGACGCCGCGCTCCTGATTGTCGCGGCGCTCGACGACGCCGCGCTTCGCGATCTTCTGGGATGGGCACGCAACCTGGGCCTCGCGGTCCTGACCGAGGTGCACGACCGGCAGGAACTCGATCGCGCGCTTGATGCCGGTGCGGGAGTGATAGGCGTCAACAACCGCAACCTGCGGACTCTGGATGTGGATCTGGACGCGTCGCGCGCGTTGATCGAGGCGATCCCGGAGGCGGTGGTCGCGGTGGCCGAGAGCGGCCTGCGCGAGGCGTCGGACCTGGGCGCGCTGCGCCGCGCCGGCTACGACGCGTTTCTGATCGGTGAGTCGCTGATGCGGATGCCGGATCCGGGGGGGCATCTCGCGTCCCTGCTGGACGGCGCAGGCGTAGTGGCGCGCGGCCGGCGCCGGGCGGCCCCCGTGGCGGGAGTAACGGCTTGATGGTCCGGGTGAAGGTGTGCGGGATCATGCGGCCGCAGGACGCGGCGCGCGCGGTGGCACTGGGCGCCGCGGCCATCGGCTTCGTGTTCTGGCGCGGGAGCCCGCGGTACATCGCCCCGCCGGACGCCGCGGCCATCGTACGGACGCTGCCGCCGGACGTAGTGCCGGTCGGCGTCTTCGTGAATCCGACGCGCGACGACGTTCGCCGCGTCGCCGAGAGCGTCGGCCTGGGGACGGTGCAATTGCATGGGGACGAGCCGGCAACGCTCTGCGACGGCTTGCCCTACGTCGTCTGGAAGGCGGTTCCGGTCGGTCCGGATCGGGACGCCACCAGCGCCCGCCTCGATCGCGTGCCGGCGTCGGTGACGGTGCTGCTCGACGCCGCGGACCGGACGCGCCGTGGAGGCACCGGACGCACCATCGACTGGGAGGCGGCGGCTGCAATCGCCGCCCGGCGGCGCGTCATCCTGGCCGGCGGCCTCGCGCCGCACAATGTGGGCGCGGCGCTCCACGCGGTCCGGCCGGCCGGGATCGACGTCTCGTCAGGCGTCGAGGTGTCGCCCGGCGTGAAGGACCACGAGAGCCTGCGGACCTTCTTCGATGCGGTTCGCGCCGCGGACCAGTCAGCCGGCGACGACGGGGTTTCCGTCGCGGCCGCAAACGCGGGGAAGGGTCATCCATGACGATGCCGAGATTCGGCCAGCGGGATCCCGACGCCCGCGGCTACTTCGGTCCCTACGGGGGCAGGTTCGTGCCGGAGACGCTGGTGGCGCCGGTCGAAGCGCTGGCCGCCGCGTACTACGCGGTGCGGCGCGATTCGTCGTTTGCGGCCGAGCTGGGAACCCTGCTCGAGCGCTACGCCGGCCGCCCCACGCCGATCACCGAGGCGGCGCGCCTGCGTGCGGCGGTCGCGCGGGAGGCAGGCGTCGCAGCCGATCGCGTCGCGCGAATCCTGCTGAAGCGCGAGGACCTGGCGCATACCGGCGCCCACAAGATCAACAACGCCCTGGGCCAGGCGTTGCTTGCCGTCCGGATGGGAAAGCGGCGTGTCGTTGCGGAAACCGGCGCCGGCCAGCACGGCGTCGCGACGGCGACGGCCTGCGCGCTGCTCGGTCTCGACTGTCAGGTCTACATGGGGACGGAAGACATGGCGCGCCAGGCATTGAACGTCTACCGGATGCGCCTGCTGGGCGCTTCGGTCTCGGGGGTCGATGCCGGCAGTCGGACGCTGAAGGACGCGATCAACGAAGCAATGCGCGACTGGGTCACGAACGTCACCGACACGTACTACCTGCTGGGCTCGGTGCTCGGGCCGCATCCCTATCCGCTGATGGTGCGCGAGTTCCAATCGGTAATCGGGCGCGAGGCGCGGGCCCAGATGACGGCCATCGACGGCCGTCCCCCGGACGCGGTGGTTGCCTGCGTGGGCGGTGGAAGCAACGCGCTCGGTATCTTCGACGGCTTCGTGGATGACGAGGGGGTGCGGCTGATTGGCGTCGAGGCGGGGGGTGAGTCACTCGCTCCGGGGCGTCACGCGGCCCGTTTCGCGACCGGGCTGGCGGGTATCCTGCAGGGCACTCGAACCTTTGTGCTGCAGGACTCCGACGGCAACATCGAGCCCACCCATTCCATCTCGGCCGGTCTCGACTACGCCGCCGTCGGCCCGGAGCACGCGTGGCTGCGCGATATGGGCCGTGCCGAGTACGACGTCGTGTCCGATACCGATGCGCTCGCCGCGTTCCGGCAGTTGGGGCTTAGTGAGGGCATTCTGCCGGCGCTCGAATCCGCCCATGCCGTGGCGTACACGGGGCGTCTGGCCCGCGAGCTGGGAGGCGACGCGACCGTCCTGGTGAACCTGTCGGGCCGCGGGGACAAGGACGTCGAAACGGTCCGTGACCGGGAGGCGGGCGGCAGCGGGCCGGCGCGGGGGAGCGTGAGCTGATGTCCCGTCTCGACACGATCTTCGACACGCTGCGCCGGGAGGACCGGCGCGGCCTCGTGACGTTCACAACCGCGGGCGATCCGGACCTCCCGACATCGGCGGCGATCCTCCGGGCGCTCGACGGGGCAGGTGCCGACATTCTGGAGGTGGGCGTGCCCTTTTCGGATCCGCTGGCCGACGGGCCGGTGATTCAGCGCGCGTCGGAACGGGCGCTGGCGGCGGGCGCGACGCTCGGGGGGGCGCTGGACGTGGTGGCGGAAGTGCGGCCGTCCGTCGAGGCCGGGATCGTGCTGTTCACTTATGCCAACCCGGTGGTTCGAATGGGGCTCGAGGCGTTCGCCGGACGGGCCGCCGCGGCAGGCGTCGACGGAGTCTTGGTGCTGGATCTGCCGATAGAAGAGGCTGACGGCTTGCGGGCGGTGGCGGACGGAGCCGGACTCGACCCGATCTTCCTGCTTTCGCCCACGACGACGGACGAGCGGATCCGGCGAGCGGCGGTGCTCGGGCGCGGCTTTCTGTACGGTATTTCGCGTCTGGGCGTCACCGGCGCACGGGATGCGATTGCCGACGGTGCGGAGGCGCTGGTCGCCCGCATTCGGGCGGCCACCACGCTGCCGGTGGCGCTCGGGTTCGGGATTTCGCGGCCCGAACATGTGGCGGCGGTGACCCGCTGGGCCGACGCCGCCGTGGTTGGCAGCGGCCTCGTCGATGTGGTTGCGCACGCGGCGCGGGACGACGCGGCCGCGGCGGCGGCGCGCTACATCCGCTGGTTGCGGGGCGTCGACGGATCGCCGGTGACCTCAGGCGGAGGAGCGGCGGACGAGCGTCGGGGATAGCGCAGAAACTACGGATCCAAGGCGGGAGCGGACGACCATGGGGGTAGACGACAGGACGGCGGGCACGGGGACGTCGGCGGCGGTCGATCCGGAAGCAATCGCCACGAGACTGAACGACTCTCGGGTCCGGATCGATCGGCTGGACGAAGAGATCGTCCGCCTTCTGAACGCGCGCGCGACGTGTGCCAATGAAATCGGCTGGCTGAAGGTTCGGGCGGGAATGGAGATTTACGAACCCGCGCGCGAGCAGGCGGTACTCGAGCATGTCCGGCAGGCAAACCCGGGTCCCCTGGGCGGCGATGCCGTCGCGCGGGTCTTCGAACGGATCATCGATGAGTCGCGCCGCCTCGAGCGGCTGACGGCAGAAGGACGCGAAGAACGCTGACATGTTCAGCAGGGGCAGGCAAAGGAGAAGGATCAATGGTTGTGGTGATGGAAGAACGGGCGTCGGAGGATCAGATCCAGCGGGTCATTGCCACGCTGGTTGAGAAGGGATTTGACGTACACCGTTCCACCGGCGCGCTGAAGACGGTGCTCGGGGCGGTGGGGGGCAACCGGGATTTCGACACCGGCCTGCTGCAGGTGATGGATGGCGTGCAGCAGGTGCTCCGAATCACCGAGCCGTACAAGCTGGCCAGCCGTACCTTCAAGCCCGAGAGGACGGTGGTCTCGATGGGAGACTTCCGGATCGGCGGCGACGAGGTGATCGTGATGGCGGGTCCCTGTTCTGCCGAGACCGAGGAGCAGGTGGAGTCGGCAGCCGAGACGGTGGCGGCGGCCGGAGCCAAGATGCTCCGCGGTGGCGCGTTCAAGCCGCGCAGTTCCCCCTACAGCTTCCAGGGGCTGGGCGAGGTCGGCCTCAAGATGATGCGCGCCGCGTGCGATCGGCACCACCTGAAGCTGGTGACCGAAGTGATGGACGTCAGCCAGATTGAACTGGTGGAGCGGTACGCGGACATGCTGCAGGTGGGCGCCCGCAACATGCAGAACTACTCGCTGTTGCGGGAGCTGGGCCGCCGGCGCACGCCGATTCTGCTCAAGCGGGGCATCTCGGCCACTATCGAGGAGTGGCTCCTCTCGGCGGAGTACATTCTCTCGGGCGGCAACACGGACGTGGTCCTGTGTGAGCGAGGCATCCGTACCTTCGAGACCTATACGCGGAACACGCTCGACATCTCGGCCATTCCCGTGATCCACAAGCTGAGCCACCTTCCCATTGTCGCCGACCCGAGCCATGGGACCGGATTACGGAACAAGGTCGCGCCCATGGCGCGCGCGGCGGTGGCGGCAGGTGCCGACGGGTTGATCATCGAGGTGCATCCTGATCCGGACCACGCGAAGAGCGACGGCGCACAGTCGATGTTCCCGGAGCAGTTCGAACGGCTGATGGCTGAACTCCGCATCATCGCGCCCGGCATCGGGAGGAGCATCTGCGTCGAACCGGTCGCGCGGCGCGCGACGGCCCGCGTCTGATTCGACGCTACTGCGAGCCCGATGTCCGACGATGTGCGCCGCCTGCCGGTCATCCAGCCCGGAGCGCCGGGATCCGCCCCCGCCCCGGCCGAGCCTCCGGTTTTCGAGAAGGTCGCGATCGTCGGTCTGGGCCTGATCGGCGGATCGATCGCTCTGGCCGCGCGCCAGATCTGGCCTGCCGGGCTGGTCATCGGCGTCGATGACAAGGCGGTGCTCGAGCGTGCGATGGTGCGCCATGCGATTGATGTCGCGGCGGATGACCCGATAGTGATGGCCGAGGCGGACCTCGTGATCCTGGCCGCGCCGGTCCGCGAGAACCTGGCGATACTGGCGGACCTGGAGCAGAACGTCCCGGGGCGCGCCGTGATCACCGACGTGGGAAGCGCCAAGCGGGACATCGTCGATGCGGCGCAGGCCCTGCCGTCCCGTTTCACGTTCATCGGCGGACATCCGCTCGGGGGCGCGCCGCGAAGCGGGATCGAGCAGGCGCGTCCAGATCTCTTTCGGGATCGACCCTGGCTGTTTACGCCGGCGAATGACCGCCACGGCGATACCCTCGAGCGCCTGGAGCGGTTCGTCACGGCACTCGGCGCAACGCCGCACGTCCTGAACGCGGCGGATCACGATCGTCTCATGGCGTTTCTGAGCCATCTGCCGCAACTGGCAGCGAGCGCCGTCATGCATGTCGTCGGCGAAGAGATTGGCGCGGACGGACTGTCCCTCAGCGGGCGGGGACTCGCGGACACCACACGGTTGGCGTCCAGCCCGGCTGACATCTGGCGGGAAATCTGCGCGGCGAACGCGGACGAGATCCGCACCGCACTGGATCGCCTGATCGCGGAACTGCAGGAGACTCGCGACGGACTGTCGGACGAGCACGCCATCGACAGGCTGTTCGAGTCGGCCGCGACCTGGCGCGAAGTAATGACGGCCGCCCGTCCACCTACCCGAACCGGGAACTGAGCCCGTAGTACGGGCGGATCAGCGACGTTGGCGGATCAGTGACCCTCGCACCTGCACCCGGGTGCTCGCTGCGACCACCACATCGTCCTGTCGCTTGAGGCGGAGCCGGACGGTGAACGAGCCGGGGTAGTTGAACTGGTGCCGAACGGAAAGCCGGCGCCGGATCTCGCTGAAACCCGGTTCGTAGGGGTCGCAATCGGGAGTGTTCTCCGAGAACGTGTCGTCCCCCCACTCCCACTCGGTAGTCAGACAATAGAACTCCTCGTGGTCGTCGGCCCCACCGCGCAGTTCGGCAACGAAGAGGATGCTCGCCGGCGCGAAGCCGACGCGCGGCGTCGCGCGGATCCGCAACTCCGGCCGTTCGTCCTCGTCCTGGGCCGCGGAGGTGCCGCCGCCAAGGAGTACCACCGTCGCGGCCGCCGCCGCGATCAGCCAGCGGCCGCACCGCCGCCCCCGCCGCCTCCACGAACCGCCGGGTACTCCGGACGTGCGTGTTGTGCGCATGCCTGATTGTATGCCGACCGTCCGCCAACGCATTCCGGGCCATACGGTCGGGTCGATATAATCGGGAAATGCCGACGCCACCGACGCCCGAGATCGGCGCGCAGGGGGAATCACCTGCCGCCATTGAGACCGACCTGCTGGCGGTTCCCGTGCTGGGGGACTCCGCTACGGACGACCTGGCCGACCTTCCGGGTCTTGACCACGCGTCGGGCGGCGCCATCGGACGGGCGCGCGCCTCGGGCGAATTCCGGACGGCGCGGCATGACGCCTTCGTCGTGCATCTGGCGGGCGAGACGTGGCGTGCCGCGCGCGTCGCGTTGATCGGCGCGCCGCCGGGTCCGTTACCCGATTCGGACACCGATCACGCGCGCCGGCTGCGGGATGCGGCGGCGGTGGCGGGACGACTCGCACGCGCACGGCGGCTTGGGCATGTCGCGTTCGTCTGCCGGGGTCCCGGCCCGGCGACCGATCTCGCGCAGGCGGCGGCCGAAGGCCTGGTCATGGGCAGCTACCGCGACACCCGCTACAAGACCGACGCCGCGGCGGAGACGGACGGCGCCAGCGATGCAGGCCCGCCCGCCGGCGCGATCCTCCCCCCGGACGGCAGCGCCGTGGGCGGGCTCCGGGAGGCCGTGCGCCGTGGCGTGACGCTGGGGGACGCGACGAACGTGGCGCGGCTGTTGGCGAACGAGCCGTCGAACATCCTGACGCCGCGCGTGTTCGCAGAGCAGGCGGTCGAAGCGGTCGAGGCGGTGGGCATCGCCACCGATGTGCTCGATGAAACGGCCATTGCCGATCTCGGCATGGGGTTGTTCCTGGGCGTCGCTCGCGGGAGCCGCGAGCCGCCACGCCTTCTCGTGATGCGATACGACCCGCCGGGCGCGCCACCGGAGCCGGTCCTCGGCCTTGTCGGCAAGGGGGTGACGTTCGACAGCGGCGGCATCTCGATCAAGCCGGCCAGCGGCATGGAGTGGATGAAGAGCGACATGGCGGGTGGTGCGGCGGTCGTAGGCGCGATGCGGGCCATCGGCCGGCAGGGTGCGCGCCGCCGGGTGATCGGCGTCGTGCCGATGACCGAGAACATGCCCGGAGGACGCGCCATCCGGCCAGGCGACATTCTGACTGGGGCCGGCGGCACGACGGTTGAGGTGATCAACACCGATGCGGAAGGCCGGCTCATTCTCGGTGATGCGATCTGGTACGCTCGGCAGCAGGGGGCGACCCACCTGGTGGATGTCGCCACGCTGACCGGGGCCTGTGTCATTGCGCTCGGCCATGCCGCCAGCGGTCTGTTCGCGCGTCCCGACGGGTGGTCGGCTGCCGTCCGGCGGGCGGCCGACCGGGCGGGCGAACGGGTCTGGCCGATGCCGTTGTACGAGGACTACCGGGAACAGTTGCGCTCGGAGATGGCCGACCTGATGAACGTCGGGGGGCGGGCCGCGGGCGCTTGCACCGCCGCGTCGTTCCTGGAGGTGTTTACCGCCGGATTGCCCTGGGCTCACCTCGACATCGCCGGCACCGCGTGGATCGAGAAGGCTCGGGACGATGCGGCGGCCGGGGCGACGGGCGTGATGGTGCGAACACTGGCCGCTCTCGCCAACGATGCCGGCGCCTGGGAGGAGTGATGACCGCGCAGCCGATGACGCCGCTCGTTTACGAGATGGTGGAGGAAACGACGGCGCAGACGACCGTCGTCGACGTTCTGGTCGGCGCGTTCAGCATCGTCGGCGTGCTGGGTTTCTTCGCGGTGCTGCTGGGGCTGGCGATGGCGGGTGGCCTGATCCTGCTTCGGAAGCGGGGCGGTAATCCAGTCGCCGGCGGCTCCAGCGCCACTCGGCTCGGCATCGACACGACTCGCCGCTAGGTCAGGCCCGTTGCCTCCGGCAACGTCCTGAGACGGGCCGGGCGGAGTTCGGGAGGAGCCAAGGCGCCGCGTGTCACGTCAGCGCAACTGCCCGTCGATTTCTTCGAAGTAGTCGGATTTCACCAGCACTTCGCGTGGTTTGCCGGCGTTGCCGGCGGATACCAGTCCGTCCGCTTCCATCATGTCAACCAGACGCGCCGCACGGCTGAACCCGATGCGGAGGCGGCGCTGCAGGTTGGAGATGGATGCCTGACCGCTCGACACAACGATGCGTGCCGCCTCGTCAAACAGGTCGTCCTTGTCGAGTGGGACCGCTTCGGTACTCGTCGACTCGTCGTCCGTGATCGACTCGTCGTAACCTGGTTCTCCCTGCTTCCGGAGGAAGCTGCAGAACCGCGCGGTCTCGCGCTCGGAAATGTAGGGGCCATGCAGTCGCATGCTGCGTGACGTCGCCGGGGCCAGATAGAGCATGTCGCCCTTGCCGAGGAGTTGCTCCGCCCCGTTCGTATCCAGGATGGTCCGGGAATCCACCTTCGATGACACTCGGAACGCGATGCGCGACGGGAAGTTCGCCTTGATCAGGCCGGTTATGACGTCGACCGACGGGCGCTGGGTCGCCAGGATCAGGTGGATGCCGACGGCGCGGGCCATCTGTGCGAGGCGGGCGATGGACGTCTCCACATCCTTGCTTGCGACCATCATCAGATCGGCCAGTTCGTCGATGGCGAGCACAACGTAGGGGAGCGGCCGGGGCAGGGTATCGTCGTCTTCCGGATCGGACTGCTTGCGGCGTCCCCCCGCCCGGCCCCGTTCCTCCTCGAGCATCCGGCGGACATTGCGGTTGTACTGGTCGATGTTGCGCACACCTTCGGCCGCGAGTTGGCGGTAGCGTTCCTCCATCTCGCGGACCGCCCAGCGGAGGGCGTTATTGGCCTGCTTGGGATCGACGACGACTGGCGTAAGCAAGTGGGGTATGTCGGCGTACATGCCCAGCTCGAGCCGTTTTGGATCGATCAGGATCAGCCTCACGTCATCCGGCGTTGCGCGGTAGAGAATGCTGGTCAACATCGCGTTGAGGGACACCGACTTGCCGGTGCCCGTGGCGCCGGCAACGAGCAGGTGCGGCATCTTCGCGAGGTCGGCCATCACCGGCTGGCCGTCGATCGTCTTGCCGAGCACCAACGTCAGTTTCGACGTGGAACTCCGGTACGCGTCCGACTCGAGCATTTCGCGCAAGGAGATCTGGGCGCGCACAGCGTTCGGAATCTGGATGCCGACCGTCGACTTGCCCGGCACCCTCTCGATGAGCACCGATTCGGCCCGCATCGCAAGGCAGAGGTCTTCCGCCAGTCCAGTTATCTTGCTGTACTTGACGCCGGCGTCGGGCGTGAATTCGTACGTCGTGACGACCGGCCCGGGCTGGATTTGCGCCACCGAACCCTCGACGCTGAATTCGCGGCACTTGTCCTCCAGCAGACGCGCCCCGTCCATGAGGTGGCGCTCGTCTACCTTGTGGCTTCCCTTCGGGGCATCGAGCAGTGTGATCGGGGGAGGCGTGAAGTTGCCGGACTGCACGTCGCCTGCCGGGGCAGACTCGAGCGGGAGTTTCGGTGTGGACACCGGAGCACTTTCCCGGGCTCGGCGAATCGGTGCCGATGGCCTAACGGTCAGCGACCCGGCCGGGTCGGCTTCGTTCGCGGTTGTGGCGGGTCTTGCCGCGGGGGTATCGCGGCTCCGCCACATGCGGGCCGCCGCCGCGATACGTGCCAGTACTTCGGTGCGTGCGGTCGAGGAGCCGGACTTGGCCAAGTGCTTGTTGACCACCTCCCGCCGGTCGCGCCGCTTCGCAAGGCTGGTCCGCCAGCGGCGAACAACGCCGGTGGCGCGCGCCGCGACGAGGGCCGTCCGGCGCCATGCCTCCATGCAACCCCGACCAAGCGAGACTCGCGTGGTCAGTATCACCGCGAGACAGAACAGGGTCAGGATGACGATCAGCGAGCCGATCCGGTTCAAGTATTCCGACAGACCGCCAGCGATCAGCGAGCCGACGGCCCCGCCCGCGTTGAAGGCCCGGTTGGCGCCGTCGAACCCGCCAAGCGCGAGACTGAGCAACGCGGCCATGCACGCGAATAACAACCCGAGGCCGATCAGCTTCGTGTACGCGGCGTCCACCGGCCGGCACCAGAAGGCGTGCCATCCCAGTGCCCCGAGGCTGATGGGAATCAGCAGCGCCGCGAACCCGACCAGTTGATGCGACAGTTCCGCGAGGAAGGCGCCGACGCGGCCCGCAAAGTTGCCAGGTGGCGTCTGGCCGCCCGTATTGAAGAACCAGACCGCATCAGCGGCGTCATACGTAGCCAGGGCGGTCAGCCAGAAGAGGGCTATCCCGAACAGGGCTACCCCGGTGAACTCACTTGCGCGGCGCGACAGAATCTCTCCAGACACGACGCCTCTCCATCGACAGCCGGCAGGGGCGCACCCCGCCGGACGGGTGCCTCTCCCCTTATCGGCCCGACGGTCCGTTCCGATCAGGCAGGCCACCGGGAAGGCCTGCAAAGGTGGGAAATCGCGTGAAGTATAGCACGCGGAGGGGGGCGTGGATGAAGCGGGGGCCGGCTCATGCCCCGAGGCGTGAGCCGGCCCCCGCGGTCTCAGTGCGGTTCGGCCGCAAGTGCGGCATCGAGATCGATCAGTTCGTCCGGGGCCAGGCTGCCCGGCCGCCGAGCCGGGTCGAGGTGGGCGGACCGACAGATCGCCGCCGCGTCCCGATCGACTCCCGCCGGAGCCGGCGGCAGCGCATTCGCCACCTGCTTGCGGCGTTGCGTGAAGAGTTGCCGCACGAGTTGCTCGAACCGGACCGGATCGGCCGGGGCTCGGACTGGTTCACGAAAGGTGAGCGCTACCAGAGTCGAGCGAACCCGTGGTGGCGGACGGAATGCGCCGGGCGGCAGCTCCAGCACGCGGCGCGCGTCCGCGTGGAGCGCCGCGAGGATTGCGAGCGGGCCGTAGTCGCGCGATCCCGGGCTGGCGGTCACCCGGTCGGCGACTTCGCGCTGGAGCATTACGACGGCGTCACGGAAACCCACGGTATGGGCTTCCCGCAGCAGCCGCGCCAGGATAGGCGCGGACACGGCGTAGGGGAGGTTGGCGGCGACCCGGAGGGCGGCGTCCCTCGAAGCACCACGGCGCAGCCGATGAGCCGCCGCCGGCAAGTCGAGCGCCAGGATGTCCTTCTCGATCACCTCCACGTGGCCGGGCACCCGGGCGCGCAGCGTCCGTGCCAGTCCGACATCGAGCTCAACGGCGAGCAGGCGGGCCACGCGTGCGCCGAGCGGTATCGTCAGCGCCCCTCGGCCCGGGCCGATCTCGAGCACCCGGTCGCTTGGTGCTGGCGCGAGCGCGTCGATCACCTTGGCGGACCAGGCCGGCTCGAGAAAGTGCTGACCCAGGCGTCGCCGGCGCCTAGTGGTCGTCGTCGACCTCTTCCGGGGCGAGGCCGCGCTCCTCGATCCAGTGCTGGCGCCAGAGTGTTTCCGTTTCGTCGATCTCCTCCTCGCTCATGCCGAAGTGATGGCCGATCTCATGGATCACCGTCTCGACGACCATAGCCACGACGTCGTCCTCGTCCTCTGCATCATCCAGAATCGGTTCCCGATAGATGACGATCCGATCCGGCAACATCCCCGACATCGTCCAGTCACGTTCCGTCAACGGCGTTCCCTCGTACAGGCCGTACAGCGTGTCCGGCGGCGTAATGCCCAATTCGTTGAGGGTGTCGGCCGACGGCCGATCCTCGACAACTATCGCCACGTTGTCCATCAGGTTACGAAACGTGGCGGGGATCCACTGTTGCGCGCTCGCGACAAGCTCGGAGAAACGCCCGCTGGTCATCGCTCTCGCGCGGTCTCGGTGCGCCCCCGGGGTAGCTCGATCCCCGGCGGACACGCCGCATAGGCGCAGTCGGAACGCGCACCGCACCGATCGCAGAGCGGACGCGGTCTGCAAATGCGCCGGCCGTGCAGGATGAGGGTGTCGGACACGACGGTCCATCGGGCGCGCGGAAAGAGCTGACAGAGCACGGTCTCGGCGGCGACCGGATCATCGGTCCGGATCAGGCCGAGCCGGCGGCTCACGCGAAGCACGTGGCGATCGACCGGGAATCCCGGTACGCCGAGTGCATGACCCAGTACCACGTTGGCGGTCTTGCGCCCGACGCCGGGGAGCTTCACGAGAGCCGCCATCGACGCCGGGACTTGACCGTCGTGGTCTTCCACCAGCGCGCCTGCCATGCCGAGCAGCGATCGGGCCTTCGAGCGGAAGAAGCCGGTGGGCTGAACCAGGCGTTCGAGCGTCTCCGGACGGGCGCGGGCCAGGCTTCGCGCGTCCGGGAAGCGGCGGAACAGGGCCGGCGTCACCTGGTTGACGCGCGCGTCGGTGCACTGCGCCGACAGGATGGTGGCTACGAGTAGCTCGAACGGCGTCGTGTGGTGCAACTCCGTGTCGGCGCCGGGATGATGGCGCTCGATGGCCCGCAGCATCCGCCGCGCCGCGGTCCGGTCCTGGCGGCTCGGCTCCGCCTGCGCCGCCGCACGTGCTTCAGTGGACGGCATCCCTTGGCGGCGTCACTTTCGGCGGCGCCTCAGTGAAGGTGCGCAGGTGGGTCTGCAGCGCGGCGATCAGGTTCGGGATGAACTGCGCCGGCACGACGACCTGGGCGCGGACCGGCGCCCGAAGTTCGCGATTCGTCTCTGCCCGCCGCACGTCCGACTCGGTCGGCGGCAACACCTCGCAGAAGGTAAGCGTGAAGTCGTACGGCGTATGCGACAGGGCGCAGAAATTGGAATAGACGCGCGGCGCGTCACCTGGCTCGTCGGGAACGACAGTGAAGTTGATCTGCTTGCGTTCGGTCATGGGTCTCCTTGCGGATGGCGTTGCGCTTAGCCGCTCGGCCTCCAATAGGTTCGAATGACACCCACCACGACACCCTGTACCTTGACGCGGGCGGCGTCGAGGCTCATCGCTGATGGGGCCGGAGTGGCGGACTGGAGGTGGACACGCCGACCCTGCCGCCGGTACCCGCGCAGCGTCGCCGCCTTCCGATCGATCAGCGCCAGCACCAGATCGCCGTTCCGCACCTCCGTGCGTTCGGCGACGATAAGGATGTCGCCATCGCGGATCTGTTCGTCGCGAAGCGCATCACCCCGGACGGCGAGCGCGTAGGCGTCGCCGGCGTGTGTGAACGTCTCCGGCACCGCGACCGTCTCGCGCGGCAGCACCGTCTCGATGGGCGCCCCTGCCGCGAGATAGCCCAGCAGCGGCAGATCCACGGCCCGAGCCCCGGTGCGCGCCGGCATGAGTTCGATCGACCGGCTCCGATTTCGGGAACGGCGGATGACTCCTTTTTCTTCCAGGTTGGTCAGGTGTTTGTGCACCGTCGCCAGCGACGACAGCTCGAAACGGTGGCCGATCTCCTCAAGGCTGGGGGGGCGGCCGTCGGCGTCGATGCGTTCCCTCAGGTAGTCGAGGATCTGACGTTGCCGACGAGTCAGGACCGGTTTCACCCGCGGTGGCTCCCGCCGCAGTGTATCCTACGTCGCTTGCCCGGCCACGGCCATGGTACAGTGAGGCGTGCGCTGGCTGGTGGCTGTCGGGATGGTCGTCGTCGGTGCCGGGCAGGTGGGAGCGCCGCTGACGCCCGAGGACGGGTCTGCGCTGGAGGAGGCGCTCGACCGGATACTGAGCAACGCGGCGACCGCGCACACGCAGCGTGCGCCGACCACGGTCACGATCGAGCAACGAGCGGTCAACGGCTGGTTCCAGTTCCAGGGCGCGGAGGTGTTTCCTCCCGGTCTGGCCGATCCGGAACTCGCGTTCGAGGAAGCGGGACGGCTGATCGCGCGCGCTACTGTCGATCTCGATGAACTACGCGGGCAGGAACCCGAACGAAGCCTGCTCGATCCACTCCGTTACCTGGCCGGCACCGTACCGGTCAGCGCGGCGGGCCGTTTGCAGGCGTCGGACGGAACGATCCGGGTTGATGTGGAATCGGTCGAGATCGGCACGGTGCCGGTGCCCACGACGGTGGTGTATGAGTTGGTCCGGTACTACACGCGCTCGGACGACCAGCCCGACGGCATCGATCTCCAGAACACATTCCGGCTGCCGTACAGCATCGAGGCGCTGCGGGTTGAACCGCGCCGGATCGTGGTCGTCCAGTGATTCGGGGTAGCCGGCACGCTGATCGATGTCGCGGCGTCCGACTGACCCGCTCGCGGCGCCGGTAGCTACGTTGCGCGGGGTGGGCCCTCGCCGCATGGCGGATCTGCAGGCGGCTGGCATCCGGACGCTCGAGGATCTGTTGCTCGCCGTGCCACGCCGGTACGAGGGCCGGGCGGCGCTACAACCCATCGCGTCCCTTGAGCCCGGTACCACTGTCTCGATTGCCGGCCGCGTCATCACGTGCCGGCTGCGGCCAACGCGACGTCCCCGCCTCCGGACCGTTGAGCTCGTAATCGAGGACGAGACCGGCCGCGTTCGCTCGACGTTCATCAATCAGGCGTACCTCGCGAAGCGTTTCGAGCCGGGTCAGCATGTGGCGCTACACGGGCGTTACACGCGCGGGCGCCGGGGCCTCGCGCTCATCAACCCGGAACACGAGTGGCTGGCCGACTCGCCGGTTCCGGGCGATTCCGTGCCCGCCGAGGTGGACGTGGCCGCGGTTGGCAGCGTTATCTCGGCTGGAGGGATAGTGCCGGTGTATCCGGCAATCGACAACTGCCCACCACGATTGCGACGGCGCTGGGTGCGCGAGGCGCTGGCGCGTCTCACGCAGGATGGCGCCGGCCACTCCGATCCGTTGCCCGCCGACGTGTGCCGCGCGCACGGCTTCCCGCCGCGTGCCGAGGCCCTGCGCGAGGTGCATCTTCCGGCAGACGGCACGCCGCTTGACGCGCTCAATTCCCTCCGGACGCCTGCGCAGCAACGGTTGATCTTCGGAGAGTTCTTCGCCTTCCAGACCGAGCTTCTGGAGCGGCGGCGCACGTGGGATCGACGCGCCGCACCGAGGCCGTTGACGGTTAACGACCAGATCCGCCGCACGGCGCGCAAGATTCTGCCGTTTCGGTTAACCGGCGACCAACGGACCGCACTCCGGGCGATAGTCGACGATCTGCGGCGGCCGGCGCCGATGCATCGCTTGTTGCAGGGGGACGTCGGATCGGGAAAGACGATCGTCGCGCTGCTCGCCGCACTGGTCGTTTTGGAGAATGGCCGGCAAGTGGCGCTGATGTCGCCGACCGAAGTACTCGCCGAGCAGCAATACACGAGCGTCGCGCGGCTGCTCGCGCCATCGCGCTTTGCGCCGCTGCTGCTGACCGGCGCCCTGTCCACCGGAGGACGTCGCGCGGCGGAGGCCGCCATATCGAACGGTAGCGCGCGGCTGGTCGTCGGGACCCACGCGCTAGTGACAGCGGGCGTGGCGTTTCGTGACCTCGGGCTTGCCATCATCGACGAGCAGCACCGGTTCGGTGTTCTGCAGCGCGCGGCGCTCGCGGCCAAGGGGCTGCATCCCGACCTGCTCGTGATGACGGCGACGCCGATTCCCCGGACGCTTGCGATGACGGCATACGGCGATCTGGACATCACCGAACTGCGGGAGCGTCCCCCCGGCCGCCGGTCCGTCGAGACGCGTCTCTGGCCGTTGTCACGCCGCGACGAAGCGTATGGCGCGGTGCGGCGGGAGCTGGACGCCGGGCGCCAGGCGTTCGTCGTCCATCCCGTCGTGGAAGCGTCGGAGACGCTCGACCTCCAGGGCGCCGTCGCGCTTGCCGCAGAACTGGAGACTTGGTTCCCGGAGCACCGGGTCGGTCTGGTACACGGGGGCCTGCCGGCGGTTGACCGGCAACGGACGATGGCTGCATTCGCCGCGGGCCATATCGACCTGCTGGTGGCTACGACCGTGATCGAAGTGGGGGTCGACGTGCCGAACGCCACGGTGATGGTCGTGGAACAGGCAGAACGCTTCGGTCTCGCACAGTTGCACCAGTTGCGGGGCCGTGTGGGCAGGGGCAGCGCGGCGTCCGTCTGTATTCTGGCGCACGGCTCCGATCTGACCGAGGCGGCCCGCGCGCGGCTGGAGGCTCTGGTCGAGACGAGCGATGGTTTCGAGATTGCCGAGCGCGACCTGGCGCTGCGTGGACCGGGTGACATGCTCGGTACGCGCCAGTCGGGACTGCCTCTGTTCCGGATCGGCGACCCCGTGCGCGATCATCACCTGATGGCGGCTGCGCGGCAGGCAGCCGCGGCGTTGACGGACGGGGGCGCCGACGGCGGGTCGGGCGCGGCGGCTGCGGGCGCGCCGCCCATCGGAGCGGGTATCGATGCGGATCATCGCGGGTGAGCTGAAAGGCCGTCGACTGCGGGCTCCCACCTGGACGGGCATGCGGCCCACGTCCGGCCGGCTGCGCGAGACGCTCTTCGCGTTGCTTGGCGCGCGCGTCGCCGAAGCGGACGTGCTCGATGGCTGTGCGGGCACGGGCGCGGTGGGGCTGGAGGCGCTTAGCCGGGGCGCAACAGCCGTTACCTTCGTAGAGAGCGACCGCCGGGCGGCGGCGCTGATCCGGGCCAACCTTGCGCACTGCGGGGTCGGTTCGCGGGGGCGGGTGGTCGAGGGTGCGCTCCCGGCGGCGATCAAACGCGTTGTCGAGCCTACTGCCTTCGATCTGGTGCTGCTCGATCCGCCCTACGGACTTGATGACCGGGTGATCGGTGCGATACTTTCCGCACTCGCCCGGCGGACGGCGCCGGACGGCTTGCTCGTGGTCGAACGCCCGCGCCGCCGCGAGCCGCTGGCCGCCAGTACATCGGGCGGCGTCGCGCTGGTGCATACCCGTCGCGTCAGGGCTGGTGACAGCGCGCTCGACCTTTATCGGCGCGGCGGAGGGGGAACGGCCGGCGGTTAACCGCGGGCAGACAGGTCCGGGCACGATGGCAGCATCAGGACGGCGGATCGGCGGTGCGGCAGGAGAGGCGGCCGGACGGCAGCGGGTAGCGGTGTATCCCGGATCGTTCGATCCGCTCACCAACGGCCACGTCGACATCATTCAGCGCGGCGCGCGCCTGTTCGATCGGATTGTTGTCGCGATCCTCGTGAACCTCGACAAGTCACCCCTCTTCTCGGTGGACGAGCGGGTGGAAATCGCGCGCGAGGTGTTCCGCGACCATCCCACGGTCGAGGTGGAAACGTTCAACGGATTGCTGGTGGACTACGCCGAACGGCGTGGCGCCGACGTGATCGTCCGTGGCCTGCGCGCCATATCCGACTTCGAGTACGAGATGCAGATGGCCTTGATGAACCGCCACCTGCGCCAGTCGATCGAGACGGTCTTCATGATGCCGGACGAACGCTATACGTACCTCAGCTCCCGCCTCGCCCGCGAGGTGTTCGCGCTGGGTGGATCCATTTCCGGTCTCGTGCCGCATGTGGTGGAGCAGCGCCTGCGACGGAAGGCCGAGGCCGCCGCGCCCGGCGTCCGGATCTGAGCGCAGGTCCATGGCGACCCGCACCGCGCCGCGTCTTGCCCGCCGCCTCGGCCGCGTTGCGCCGTCTGCAACGCAGCAGGTATTGCAGGCCGCCTCTCGACTGCGGCGCGCGGGCGTCGACGTGGTCGATCTCGGTGCGGGGGAACCCGACTTTCCGACGCCGGAACCGATTTGTGCGGCTGGCATTGCGGCAATCACCGAGGGTTTTACGAAGTACACGCCTACCCGCGGCATCCCCGAACTGCGAGAGGCCATTTGCGCCCGCTACGCCGCCGATTACGGCGTGACCTACACCCCGGACGAAGTGATTGTCACCGCCGGCGGCAAGCAGGGACTCTTCAACGTCGCGATGGCCCTGTTCGACCGGGGCGACGAGGTGGTGACGCACGCGCCTTACTGGCCGTCGATTGTCGAGCAGATCAAACTGGCCGAAGCGGAGCCGGTCCTCGTCCGCACGTCCGCGGAACAGGGCTTTGCCGTAACCGCCGACTGCGTTCTCGAGGCGGTGACGCCGCGGACCCGGGCCATCATTCTCAACTCGCCGGGCAACCCGACCGGCGCGCTGATCGGCGAGTCCGACCTGGCGGCGATCGCGCGCGAAACGGCGGCGGCAGGCATCTGGCTGGTGCTGGACCTCTGCTATGAACGGCTGATTTACGACCGCGTGCCGCACAACCTGCCGCGCGTGGCCGCGGAACATGCGTCGGACCGCACCGTGCTGGTCGGCAGCGCATCCAAGAGCTGGTCGATGACCGGGTGGCGTTGCGGCTGGGCAATTGGCCCCGCCCCGCTGATCCGGATGGCCGAGGCGGTGCAGGGGCATGCGACGACGAATGTGTCGTCGATTACGCAGCGCGCCGCCCTCGCCGCGTTGACCGGCCCGGACGAGGACGTGCGCGCGATGCTCGCCGAGTACCGCATCCGCCGCGATCAGATGATCGCGTGGCTCGCCGAGGACCCCCGCTTCCGGATGGTTCCTCCCGCCGGCGCGTTCTATCTGTTTCCCGATGTCTCGGCGCTGTTGTCGCCTGACGGTATCCGAACGTCGGCGGAGTTCGCCGCGCGGCTGCTCGACGAGGCGCATGTCGCGCTGACGCCGGGCGAGGCGTTCGACGCACCAGGGTTCGTCCGGCTGTCGTACGCCGCGTCGCTCGACCGGCTGGCGGCGGGCGCCGACCGCTTGAAGCAGTTCGCGGCTGGCCTCCCCTGACGGCGTTCGCGGCAGGCCACTTGTCGCGGCTGCGGGGAGTTGACACACTGGGAGTATGCGAATCGCGGTGGTGGGGGCGTCGAACGACCGGCGCAAGTACGGCAACAAGGCGGTCAGGGCGTTTCTCGCGCAAGGCCACGACGTGGCGGCGGTGAATCCTCGGTGCGCCGTTGCGGGTGCCTGTATCGAGGGCGTGCCGGTTCACGCCACGCTGCGCGATGTGCCGGGTCCAATCGACGTGGCGACCTTCTACGTTCCGCCCGCGGTGGGAGAGCATCTCCTTGAGGATGTGGCTGTCCGGAGGATTCCGGAAGTCTGGCTCAATCCGGGCGCCGAGAATGATGCACTGTTGGCCCGGGCGCGCGAGTTGGGACTCGAAACCCGGCTGCAGTGCAGCATACTCGCGGTCGGCGATTCCCCCGCGAACTACCGGTAGCCGGGGTTCTCCGGGTTGACAACCCGGAGCATTGGTACCTATTCTGTCCGATAGTCTGTCGCCCGGGAGCCTCCGGGGCGATCTTCCTGAACAACCCAGACGCGCGGCCTCACGGTCCATCCACTACGCGAAGGTTCATTCCGCATGGACGAAGACAACAAGAACACCTCCTCCGGCGCCGTTGCCGACGTTCCGCCCGCCGATCCGAAATCGGCTGCCGGCGGTTCGGCTGAAGTCACCGAGGCCGAGCCCGATACCTCTGGAAGGTCCCGCGGCAGGGGCCGCGGAAAGCCGACGCTCAAGATCGCCGACCTGAAGGAACTCGACATCACACCGCTTACCAGGGTGGCAAAGGACCTCAATGTGCCGGGTGCGGGCGGCATGCGCAAACAGGAGCTGATCTTCCAGATCCTGAAGGCCCAGACCGAGCAGAGCGGGTTCATCTTTTCGGAGGGCGTGCTCGAGGTCTTGCCGGACGGCTTCGGCTTTCTCCGGGCGCCCGACTACAACTACCTGCCGGGCCCGGACGATATCTACGTCTCGCCTTCCCAGATCCGGAAGTTCGACCTCCAGACCGGTGACACCGTGTCGGGACAGATCCGCCCGCCGAAAGAGGGCGAGCGGTACTTCGCCCTGATCAAGGTCGAGGCAGTCAACTTCGAGTCACCCGATCAGGCCCGCGAGAAGATCTTTTTCGAGAACCTGACCCCGCTGTACCCGCTGGAGCGGGTCCGTCTGGAAACCGTAGGCGACAACCTGTCGGCGCGCGTCATGGATCTGATGACCCCGATCGGCAAGGGGCAGCGCGGCCTGATCGTGGCTGCGCCGCGCACCGGCAAGACGATGCTCCTGCAGAACATCGCGCAGTCAATCGCGCGGAACCACTCCGAGGTGTATCTGATCGTTCTGTTGATCGACGAGCGGCCGGAAGAGGTGACCGACATGCAGCGGTCGGTCGACGGCGAGGTCATCTCGTCGACCTTCGACGAGCCCGCCCAGCGCCATGTCCAGGTTGCCGAGATGGTGATCGAGAAGGCGAAGCGCCTCGTCGAGCACAAGAAGGACGTCTTTATCGTTCTCGATTCGATTACGCGGCTGGCGCGCGCCTACAACACCGTAATCCCGCCCTCCGGTAAGGTGCTGTCGGGCGGTCTCGATTCCAACGCGCTCCAGAAGCCGAAGCGCTTCTTCGGTGCAGCGCGCAACATCGAGGAGGGCGGCTCGCTCACGATCATGGCGACCGCGCTCGTCGACACCGGGTCCCGGATGGACGATGTCATCTTCGAGGAGTTCAAGGGGACCGGCAACATGGAGATCCACCTCGACCGGAAACTGGTGGACAGGCGGGTTTTCCCGGCGATCGATATCCAGAAGAGCGGCACGCGGAAGGAAGAGCTGCTGCTCAGCCGCGAGGATCTGAACCGCGTGTGGGTGCTGCGCAAGGTGCTGCATCCGCTCTCGTCGGTCGAAGCGATGGAACTGCTACTGGACAAGATGGGAAAGACGCGCTCGAACGGCGACTTCCTGGCATCGATGCAGAAGATGGGGTGATCAGCATGCCAACCACGATCAAGATCCGCGACAACGGTCCCTGCCTCGTAGACGGCGACGACGTCACGCTCACCGACGCCGAGGGGAACGCGTACCCCGTGGAGCGGCGGCCCTTCGCGCTCTGCCGGTGCGGGTACTCGGCCAACAAGCCGTTCTGCGACGGCTCACATAACCGCGAAGGCTTCGATTCCGCCCCCCGCGCAGAGTCCTAACCGGCCGCCGGATGCGGTGCGGCGGTGAAGGTGAGTTCGCCGTGGTCGGCGTCGACCACGACGGTGCCGCCCTCGTCAAAATCGCCCTTCAGCAGGCGCTCGGCCAGAGGGTCGAGGATGCGGCGCTGCATCGTCCGCCGTAGCGGCCGCGCCCCATACGCCGAGTCGTAGCCTTCCGCGACGAGTTGGTCGGTCGCCGCGTCGGTCATCTCCAGCGTCAGCCGCCGGCCGGCCAGGCGCTGGCCGAGCGCGGCGAGCTGCAGGCCGGCGATCTCCTTCAGGTGCGTGCGGCCGAGTGCATGGAAGAGGATGATCTCGTCGACGCGGTTCAGAAACTCCGGCCGGAAGTGCGCGCGGACCACCTGGTCCACCTGACGGCGCGTTGCCTCGTCAAGCGTCCCGTCCGCTGCCGCGGCCAGACCGGTTCGGCTGGCGATCAGTTCGCTGCCCAGGTTGGAGGTCATGATGACGACGACGTTGCGGAAGTCGACCGTCCGTCCCTGCCCATCGGTCAGCCGCCCGTCGTCCAGCAGTTGCAGCAGGACGTTCAGGATGTCCGGATGCGCCTTTTCCACTTCATCAAAGAGCACTACGGTGTACGGCCGCCGGCGGACCGGCTCGGTCAACTGGCCGGCCTCGTCGTAGCCGACGTAACCGGGTGGCGCGCCGATCAGCCGGGCGATGCTGTGTTTCTCGAGGTACTCCGACATGTCGATGCGGATCATCGCCCGCTCGTCGTCGAAGAGGAACTCGGCGAGCGCCCGCGCCAGTTCGGTCTTGCCGACGCCGGTCGGACCGAGGAAGATGAAGCTGCCGAGCGGTCGATTCGGATCCTGGAGGCCGGCCCGGGCCCGGCGAACCGCGTTCGCCACCGCGGCGATCGCATCGTCCTGTCCGACCACCCGTTCGCGTAGCCGGGCCTCCATCCTTGTCAGCTTCTCGAGTTCCCCTTCGACCAGCTTGCTGACGGGAATATGCGTCCACTTGCTGACGACGGCCGCGATGTCCTGCTCGTCCACTTCCTCCTTCAACATCCGGGAGGTCGAGCCGGCCGCTCCCGTGTCACGGCTAGCGGCAAGGCGCCGTTCCAAGTCGGGAATGCGTCCGTACTGCAGTTCTGACGCCCGCGCGTAGTCGCCCTCGCGCTGCGCCCGCTCTACGTCCAGGCGAAGCGCCTCGAGTTCCTCCTGCAGCTTCCGGTCCGCTTGAATCTGGGCCTTCTCCTGCTCCCACTGGGTGCGGAGTCGCCCCTGCTCCCGCTTCAGGCCCGTGATGTCGGTCTCCAGCCGTTCGAGGCGGGCCCGCGACGCGTCATCCTTCTCTTTCCGGAGCGCCTCGCGCTCGATCTCCAGTTGCATCAGGCGGCGCTCCACTTCATCGAGCTCGACCGGCAGCGAGTCGATCTCCATGCGCAGTTTCGACGCGGCCTCGTCGATCAGGTCGATCGCCTTGTCCGGGAGGAAGCGGTCACTGATGTAGCGGTTGGAAAGCACCGCAGCAGAGACGAGGGCGGAGTCCTTGAAGCGGACGCCATGGTGGATTTCGTACCGTTCGCGCAGGCCGCGCAGGATGCTGACCGTGTCCTCGACGGTCGGCTCTGTCACCACCACCGGCTGGAACCGCCGTTCCAGCGCGGCATCCTTCTCGATGTACTGCCGGTACTCGCTCAACGTCGTGGCGCCAATCGTGTGGAGTTCGCCGCGCGCAAGCAGTGGCTTCAACATGTTCGACGCGTCGACGGCCCCTTCGGCGGCGCCGGCTCCCACCACGGTGTGCAGTTCGTCGATGAACAGCACGATCCGCCCCTCGGCGTCGGTGATTTCCTTCAGCACGGCCTTGAGGCGCTCCTCGAACTCGCCGCGGTACTTGGCGCCGGCAATCAGGGCGCCCATGTCGAGTGCGACGAGGCGCTTGTCCTTGAGGCCCTCTGGCACGTCGCGGCGCACAATCCGCTGCGCGAGCCCTTCGACAATGGCGGTCTTGCCCACACCCGGATCGCCGATCAGCACCGGGTTGTTCTTGGTCCGTCGCGAGAGCACCTGAATGGCGCGGCGGATTTCCTCGTCGCGCCCGATCACCGGATCGAGTTTCCCGGCGCGCGCGAGGTCGGTCAGATCGCGTGCGAAACGTTCCAGCGCCGACGGCGCCTCGCCTTCCGGCGGCTGTGGATGTGGTTGCTGGCCCTGTCCGTTCATGGGGTCTCGTCGAGCAAGGGCGCCAGCGCCTCGAATCGCCTCCGTGCCTCCGGAGTGAGGTGGCGCGGCAGTACGACGTGCGCGGTCGCGTACTGATCACCCCGGCCGTCACCGTTTCGGAGCGATGGCATCCCGTGGCCCTTGATCCGGAACACCTGGCCTTCCTGTGTGCCGGCCGGCACTTTTAGACGTACCGACTGGCCGTCGATCGTCGGCACGTCCACCTCGCCTCCGAGCACGGCGGTTATGAGCGGCATCGTGGCGCGCATGTAGAGGTCGCGACCTTTGCGCGTGTAGTTCGGATGCGGTGCGATCTGCACGCGGAGATAGAGATCGCCCGCCGCCGCGCCGGCCGTGCCGGTTCCGCCCTGGCCGGCGACACGGACGCGCGAGCCGGTGTCGACGCCGGCGGGGATTCGGACCTCGACGGTTCGACTGCCGCCATCGCCGCTCAGCATCAGGCGCTGCGTCACTCCCCGGAACGCCTGCTCGAGGGTCAGCTCCATCGCGTGCTCGGCGTCAGGTCCCTTCTGCGCACGCGGCGGGCGCCGACCCCTGGGCGACGGCCCGCTCCCGGGGAAGCCGTCGCCGCCAAAGAACGCCTGGAAGAAATCGGAGAAGCCACCGCCACCGCCGGCGCCGAAGCCAGCGCCGCCGAAGAGGTCGCGCAACTCCTCCTCGGAGATCGATCGGAACCCTCCGCCGCCGCCGGTTGTCGTCCAGCGGAAATTGCCCGGGCCGCCGCCGCCGAACGGATGGTGTCCGGCCGCCTGTGCCCGTTCGTAGTCCTTCCAGTGAGCGCCCAACTCGTCGTACTTCTTCCGCGTATCGACGTTTCCCAGCACTTCATAGGCCTCGTTCACTTCCTTGAAGCGCTGCTCGGCGGCCGGATCGGTCCGGTTCACGTCCGGGTGATACCGTCGCGCCAGCTTCCGGAACGCCTTCTTGATGGCGTCCTGGGATGCCGATCGATCCACGCCGAGCGTCTTGTAGTAGTCCCTGAATTCCATCGCGCCGCCTCAATTCAAGTATAGAGGCGTCACCCGGGGTTGAATGCCGCACCGCCGGGACGAATCAGGGGGCACTCGTTTCGAGGACTGCTAGACTTGCTGCAGACCATCGGGCTCGGCCGATGGCCCACACGCGATGCCGACTTCACCGGGCATTACCGGCTCCGACTTCTTCACGTCCCGCTGGGGCGTTATCGTCGCCGGCATCGGCATGGCGGTTGGCGCCGGCAACCTCTGGCGCTTTCCCCGCATCGCGGCGGAGAACGGCGGTGGCGCCTTCCTGATTCCCTGGCTGCTCTTCCTTTTCATCTGGTCCATCCCGCTCCTGATCGCCGAGTTCGGCCTGGGACGCGGCGCGCGGCGTGGACCGATCGGCGCGTTCGCGGCGCTCGTCGGCCGCCGAACCGCCTGGATGGGCGGCTTCGTCGTCGTGACCACCGTGATGATCATGTTCTACTACTCGGTCGTCACCGGGTGGGCGCTCAAGTACTTCACGGCGGCGATCGCAGGGCACCTCACCGCCGGCGCCGACACGGCAGCGTACTGGGAGAACTACAGCGCGTCGGTCTGGCAGCCGATCCTGTTTCATGTCGTCGCCATCGTCGCTGCCGGCGCCATCGTGGCGCGCGGCGTAACGCGGGGGATCGAGCGCGCCAACCGCATCCTGATCCCGACACTCTTCGTCCTGTTGCTACTCGCGGTGGCGCGCGCAGTGACGCTTCCGGGCGCGGGAGAGGGCTTGCGGTACCTCTTTGTCCCGGATCTGGCGCGGCTTGCCGACTACCGCACGTGGCTCGAGGCGCTCACGCAGTCTGCCTGGTCGACCGGCGCCGGCTGGGGTCTGTTGCTCAGTTACGCGGTCTACGTGAAACGCAACGATGATGTCGTGTCGAACGCCGTGTCGATCGGCCTGGGCAACAATCTCGCCTCGATCCTCGCCGCGATGGCGATTCTTCCCGCGGTGTTCGCGATCCTGCCGACTACCGACGCCCTCGACGCCATGGCGGCCGGGAACAGGGGTCTGTCGTTCATCTGGATCCCGCAGGTGTTCGCCCGGGTCCCGGCGGGGGAGATCTTCCTGCCGCTTTTCTTTCTCACGCTCTTCTTCGCCGCGCTCTCCTCGCTCATCGCCATGGTCGAGCTGGCGGCCCGCGTCCTGCTCGATGGCGGCCTGCCGCGCACGCGGGCGGTTGGACTGGTGGTGGCGGCCGCGGCGGTCTGCGGGATGCCCTCGGCTGCGAGCCTGCAGGTGTTCGACAATCAGGACTGGGCGTGGGGACTGGCGTTGATGGTGAGCGGGCTGTTCATCGCCATCGCGGTGATTCGGTACGGCGCCGAGCGGTTCCGCACGGATCTCGTCAACACCCATACTGCAGGCCGCCGTGCGGGACCCGTTTGGAGCTGGCTCCTCACCTGGCTCGTCCCAATCGAGTTCGCGGTCATGTTCACCTGGTGGATGTACCAGTCGGCGACGGTGTACGACCCGGAGGGATGGTGGAATCCGATCCGGGTCACCAGCATCGGCACCTGCATCGCGCAGTGGGGGATTGCCCTCACCGTTCTGTGGCTCGGCAACCGGCGCCTGGCTGCCGGGAGCCTCACCGCGCCTCATCGGAGCGAAACGCTATAATTGACGTACTTTCGGCGCGGTCCACGCGCTGGCGGATTCCAACGTCACAAGGAGCGACAACGTGTATCCAGAGTTCTTCATCGCCCCGATGCGAGAGGAGTTGACGCGTCTCGGAGTCAAGGAACTGCGTACCGCGGATGCGGTTGACGACGCGGTCAGCGGCACCACCGGGACTCTGATGGTGGTGGTCAATTCGGTCTGCGGCTGCGCCGCCGGCAGGGCGCGTCCCGGCATCGCGCTGGCGCTGCAGCACGCGACACGCCCGGATGTGGTTGCCACGGTGTTCGCGGGTGCGGATACTGAGGCAACCGAACGGGCGCGCGGTTACTTCGCCGGCTATCCTCCTTCTTCACCGTCCATCGCGCTGCTGCGCGGCGGCAGGGTGGTGTACATGATGGAGCGGCACCAGATCGAGAATCAGGAAGCCGACGCGATCGCCCGCAATCTGACTGCCGCGTTCGACGAGCACTGCACGCCGGCTGGCGAAGCGGTCGGCTCCCACTAGGCTTCGCACCGGGTCGCGTTCCGCCGCGGGTACGGGTGGCAACTCGCACCTCGTGGCGTGGGGCCACGTCAGTTGGCTGGCTGCGCCCGGCGTGTAGGGGGCGGCGGCTCCATGCGACCGGGCGGTTCGGCCGGGACCATCGGAAGCCGGCGGCCTCCCCGCATCCAGGCGTCGCGCACCAGGGCGGCAAGGAGATCGAGGAACGCGGGGTGGTCGTTCACCGCCGCGGCCCGCTGCATGGGAAGGTCGAGCTCGCGGCAAACGGCCGCCGCTTCCGTGTCGAGGTCGTAGAGCACCTCCAGATGGTCGGCGACGAAGCCAATCGGGGCGATGATGGCCGCCGCCAGCCCCCGGCGGCGTTCGGCCCGGAGATAGTCGCAGACGTCCGGTTCCAGCCATGGGTCATCGGGTCGGCCGCTCCGGCTCTGGTAGGTGAGGGCCCAGCCGGCGTCGTTGCTTCCGGCGGCGGTGGCGATGAGTCGCGCAGCTTCCAGCAGCTCCGCCTCGTAGCGGCACGCGTTCGCCATCGCTCGCGGGATGCTGTGCGCCGTGAAGACAATACGCGCGACGCGTTCCATGCCGGGTGGCAGGCGGCGCCGCGCGTCGGCGATGCGTCCCGCGTTCGCGGCGACGAAGCCCGGGTGCGCGTGCCAGTCGCCGGCGTACGTCACCTCGATGTCGGGCCGGCCCGACCTCCGCAGGGTCCGTCGCGCATCATCCACGTTCTGCCGGTATTGGCCGCAACTGGAGTAGCTGTGTTGCGCTGCCAGGATGATGCCCAACGCGCGCCGGACGCCGGCGTCCGCCATTGCCGCCAGCGCTTCGTCGAGGAACGGATGCCAGTTGCGCATGCCGATCCAGACCGGCAGGTCAGGGTGGCCCGCGGCCAGTCTGGTCCGGAGACCGTCCGCTTGGCGGCGGGTAATGGCGGTGATGGGAGAGACGCCGCCGAACTGTTCGTAATGGCGCGCCACGGCGTCGAGCCGGTCCGGCGGAATGCGCCGGCCGCGCAGCACGTTTCGCAGGAAGGGCCGTATTTCGTCGAGCCCCTCCGGCCCGCCGAAGCTGATCAGGAGGACGGCATCGAACGGCCGCCCGGTGCGCGACATGGCGGCATCATATCCGCGGGCAGCCGCGTGATACGATCCGCCCACACTCGGGGAGAGACACGATATGCCCAGGTTTGCCGCGAGCGTCACCATGATGTTCAACGAGTGGGACCTGCTCGATCGTTTCGAACAGGCGGCCCGCGTCGGCTTCGAGGGTGTCGAGATTCAGGGCCCTTACGGCGAATCGGCGCAGGACATTGCGGACCGTGTGCGGCAACACAACCTGGCGGCGACGCTCATGAACGTGCCGGTGGCGGCCGGAGCGATCCCGGGACGGGAACAGGAGTACCGCGACGGACTGACGCGGGCGTTCGAATACGCCGAGGCGGCTGGCTGCGGCCAGCTCCACTGTCTGGCCGGGCGAACCGACGACCCGCGGGCCGAGGACACGTTTGTCGCCAACCTCGAGTGGGGTTCAGAGAGAGCCCGGCCGCTCGGCATCCGCCTGTTGCTCGAGCCGCTCAACACGCAGGACAACCCGGGCTACTTCCTTACTGGTTCAGCCCAGGCGCGACAGATCATCGAACGGGTAGGCGCGGACAACATCTTCCTGCAGTACGACTTCTACCACATGCAGATCATGGAGGGGTACCTGGCCGAGACGGTCCGGGTAAACCTCGACATCATCAGCCACTTTCAGATTGGCGGCGTCCCAGGCCGGCACGAGCCGGACGAGACCCAGGAGATCAACTACCCCTACCTGTTCGGGGTGATTGACGACATCGGCTTCGACGGCTGGGTCGGCTGCGAGTACCGGCCGGCCGGAGAGACGCTGGCCGGTCTGGAATGGGCTCGTCCCTGGGGCATCGATCCCGGTTAGCCCGAAGTTTCTGCGCTGATCGTCTGCAAGTTACTCTTTTTATTGCAGTTG
>CAZJYU010000031.1:0-31734 GCA_964550305.1 uncultured Vicinamibacteraceae bacterium
CGGTCTAGACCGCCCGCGCCAGCGCGGCGACCAGGGCGCGCCGCGTGAAAACGTCGACCATCGCGCGCCGGTAACCGGCGCTCGCGTGGATGTCCTCGTTCAGGTCCGCCAGCCCGGCGCCGGCGCCGGCGGCCGCAGCCACCACGGTCTCGTTCGTCGCCGGCCGGCCCGCGAGGGCCTGCTCGACGCCGAGGAGCCTCGACGGCGATCCCGCCGCACCGGTCACGGCCACCCGCGCCGAAGCCACGACGCCGTCCACCACCTCCAGCGCCGTCGCAACACCGACGATGGCGAAGCGCGACGCCCGCTGATGGAGCTTCGCGTACGCCGCCGCCCGCACCGGCGCGAACGTGACCGTGGTCAGGATCTCGTCCGGCGACAGATCCACGGTGAACATTCCCTGGAAGAAGTCGTCCGCCCGCACTACGCGTGCGCCCTTCGGTCCGACGATGCGGAGTGACGCACCCAGCGCCAGCATTACCGCCGGGTAGTCCGCCGCCGGGTCCGCGTGGGCCAGGCTGCCGCCCATCGTCCCCCGGTTGCGGACCTGCGGATCTCCGATGACCGCAGCGGTTTCCGCCACTGCCGGGCACCGCTCGCGCAGGAGCGGCGCGGTCGCCACGTCGTGGTGCGTCGTCCCCGCGCCGAGGGCGATTCGGCCGCCGTCCGCCTCGCGCACGCCCGCGAAGTCCGGAATCTGCGCGATGTCGATCAGCACCGCGGGCTGGCTCAGCCGCAGTTTCATGAGCGGCACCAGACTGTGGCCGCCGGCAATCAGCTTGCCCCCGCTGCCCGCCGCCCGCAGCTTCGCGATTGCGTCGTCGACCGAGGTCGCCCGCTCGTACTCGAACGCCGCCGGGATCACGACGCGCCTCCCCCTCCGTCGCCGGGGCCAACGTCACCGCCGCCCGGTTCGTCCGCGCCGCTCCCGTCACGGGGACCATGAAGGATCCGCCACAGCTTTTCCGGCCGAAGCATCATGTCGACGTGACGCACGCCGAACGGGCTGAGCGCGTCAACCGCAGCGTTGACGATGCAGGGCGTGGAGCCGATCGTGCCCGCTTCGCCCACGCCCTTGGCGCCAAGCGGGTTGCAGGGCGTCGGCGTCACCGTGTTCGACAGCTCGAACCGCGGCAAGTCGCTCGCCCGCGGCAACGCGTAGTCCATCAGCGACCCGGTGACCGGCTGGCCGTCCTCGCCGTAGACGACTTCCTCGATCATCGCCTGACCGATGCCCTGGGCCAGACCGCCGTGGATCTGCCCCTCCACGATGAGCGGATTGATCAGTTTGCCCGCATCGTCGACCGCCACCATCCGCAGCAGTCGGGGCTCGCCCGTTTCGCGATCGATTTCGAGCAGCGCGATGTGGCAACCGAACGGATACGTGTTGTTGTCGGGCTCGAAGAACGCCTCGTCGCTGAGTCCCGGATCGAGCCCCTCCGGCCGCTTCACCGGCCGGTAGGCATAGGCGGCCACCTCGCCAAACGACCTTGCGGACGACGGCGCCCCCGCCACCGCGATCTGTCCGTTCTCGAACACCAGGTCCGCTTCGTGCGCCTCGAGCAGCAGCGCCGCGAACCGGGCCATCTTCGTCTTGACCTTTGACCCCGCCAGGTGGATTGCGGTGCCGCCCACCGCCTGTGACCGGCTGCCGAAGGTGCCGACGCCCTGCTTGACGACGCCGGTGTCGCCATGGTGAATCGTGACGTGATCGATCGGGACGCCGAACTGGTCAGCCAGCATCTGCGCGAACGTCGTCTCGTTCCCCTGCCCGTGCGGCGACGCGCCGGTCGTGGCGCTGATCCGGCCGTCACGCTCCACCGTCACCTGCGCATGCTCCCAGCCGCCCGCCCAGACCGCGCGCGACGGCCCCATGCCGCACACCTCGACGTACATCGACAGGCCCAACCCAACCACCCGCCCTTTGTCGCGCGCCGCGTCGCGTTCCGCCTTGAGCTGTTCCCAACCGGCCGCCTCCAGAGCACGGTCGAGGGCCCCGGCGTAGTTGCCCGAGTCGTACGTGGCGCCGGTCTCGGTCCGGAACGGGAATCGATCCGATGGAATGAAGTTCCTGCGGCGCACCTCGGCGGGGTCCATGCCCAGTTCGCCCGCCAGCATGTCCATCGCCCGTTCCACGTAGTAGATCCCTTCCGGCCGCCCCGCGCCCCGGTAGGCGTCGGTCGGCGTCTTGTTGGTGAAGACCTCGGTCAACTCGGCGCGGATCGCCGGGAAGGCATAGACGCCGCTCGCCATAGTCATCGTCAGGGTCGGGACGCCGGCCGTCAGCAGCATGTTGTACGCACCGATGTCGGCGATGATGCGCAGCTTCAGGCCGAGGACACGCCCGTCCCGGGTCGCCGCCAGATGGACGAAGGCCATTGAGCCGCGGCCGTGGATGGTCGCGAGGAACGCCTCGGATCGATCCTCGATCCACTTGACCGGGACGCCGAGCCGCTTCGACAGCGCGGCGGCGACGTATTCCTCGCCGTAGATGTTGATCTTGGCGCCGAAGCCGCCTCCCACTTCTGGCGCGATGGCGCGGATGCGGTCCTGGCCGAGTTCGATCATCTGGGCCACGAAGGTCCGCAGGATGTGCGGGTTCTGCGTCGACGACCAGATGGTCATCGCCTCCCGGCCCGGCTCGTACCAGGCGACGACACCGCGCGGCTCGATGGACGTCGGGGCCAGACGGTGGTTCACCATCCGTTGTGAGATGGTGACGTCCGCATCGGCGAACGCCTGCTCGATTGCGCTGTCGTCCACCACGCCCCGGCGGACTCCGGTCCCGGTCGGCATCGGACCGATGCAGACGTTGTTCGGAAAGTCGGCATGCAGAACCGCCGGCTCGCCGGTCATCGCCTGTTCCGGGTCGACCACCGCCGGGAGGGGCGCGTAGTCGACGGTGATCGCTTCCGCCGCATCGCGCGCCACATAGCGGTCAGCCGCGACCACGACGGCGACCGGTTCGCCGACAAAGCGAACCACGTCCACCGCCACCGCGCGGTGTTCGGGCGCCGGGAACCGCGTGGCCACGCGCATCGGCGGCAGGAACCCGGCGATCTGGGCGCCCGTGAAGACCGCCTCGACGCCGTCCATCGCGGTCGCGGCGCTCGCGTCGATGGAACGAATCCGGCCGTGCGGAATGTCGCTCCGCTTGAACGCGAGGTGTTGCAGGCCAGCGATCTTCACGTCGTCGACATACGTGCCGTGCCCCTGAATCAGCCGCGGATCCTCGCGCCGCTTGACCCGTTCGCCGACCAGTTTGGGGAGGACCGGAGACACCATCCGCCTTACTTGCCGCCGGCACCATCACCGGACGTGGATGGCGCCGTGTCAGTCACGCCGGCCCTCGCCGCGCGCGCCGCCGCGTACTGCACCGCGTTGACAATGTGCTGATAGCCGGTGCAGCGGCACAGGTTGCCATCCAGACCGTCGCGGATCTCCTGCTCGCTCGGCCGTGGATTATCAGACAGCAGGTTGACCGCCGACAGGATCATGCCGGGCGTGCAGTAGCCGCACTGCAGGCCGTGTTCCTCCCAGAACCCGTCCTGCAGGGGATGGAGCCGTCCGTCCCGCGCAAGTCCCTCGATCGTCGTCACCTCGGAACCGTCCGCCTGCACCGTGAAGAGCGTGCACGATTTCGCGCTCCGCCCGTCGACGAGCACCGTGCATGCCCCGCACTGGCTGGTGTCGCATCCCACATGGACGCCCGTCAGGTTGAGCTCCTCCCGAAGAAAGTGCACCAGCAGCAGCCGCGGCTCCACGTCCGCCGTCCGCCGCTTTCCGTTGACCGTGATCGCAACCCGCGCCATCGATTTCCCTTCGTCCGCCGATCCCGCCAGGTCCCCGCCGGTTTGGAGGTTTGGCGATTCTATCCCCTGGATTGGGGTCGCCCGAATGGACTCGGCGATCGGTCTTGCCCTCCTTCAGAAGCGTATGCGGACGCCGAACGAAGGAATCAGGGGAAAGCCAGCCGTGGGAGTCTGAAGTACACGCGGCGTCAGGCTGTCGGGGTCGTACTCCAGGGCAGTGTCGAACTCGACCGGGTTGTCCCGGTTGAGCACGTTGATCACTTCGATGTACCACGACCACCGGCCGGGAGGGTCCCCACGCAGGTTGGTGATCCGAAGGTCCACCCGCGCGTAGGCGGGCAGGCGGCCCCGCTGCAGGTTCTCGAGGCCGCCGAGGTCGGCGGCGTAGACCAGCGCCCCGGCGGTGTCGCGCGCCGGCACCAGCCGGCCGTTCTCATCCTCGTCGGCGGCGACCCGCACGCCAACCACCGGGGTGTACGGGAAGCCGGTCGCCACCTGAGCCGTCGCCGCCACGCGCCACCGGCTGGCCAGCCGGAACTGGCCGACGGCGTTGAATGCGTGCCGCCGGTCGTACTCGAACGGATAGCGCAGCCCGTACGTTTCCCGGTCCGCGCGGCCCCAGGCATACGACAGCCAGCCGGACACTCGGGCCGCCGGCTCGTCCCTTGCGACATAGGCATCGAAACCGTAGGCCATACCGCCACCGCCGTTAGCGGGGATACTCGTGATCTGCGACGCCATCGGCACGCTGTTCTGGAGATCAGTGGGGAAGAAATACTGAGCCACGCGGGCGCGGCGCGCCGCCTCGGACTCGATCCGTCCGACGATGAGGCCATCGAACGTCTTGTAGTACCCCTCGATCCGCGCCAGCACGTTGGCCCCAAGGTCCTTCTCGAAGCCTGCCACGAGGTGCGTTGCCCGCTCGTGGCGTAACGTCGCGATGCGATCGGGTGACAGGTCGAAGAAATAGTCCGACTGGATGAGCTTCTCGTAGCCGGGGCTCTGTGTGTAGAGCCCGCCCGCCACGCGCAGCCGGCTCTCCCAGCCGAGCGCGACGGTGGCCGCGAAGCGCGGCGAGACCACCGCGTCGCCGTTGATCGTGCTCCAGTCGAGCCGCAAGCCCGGCTCGAACGAGAGACGCGGCGAGACCACCCATCGGTCGGAGACCCAGGCGCCGCCTCGCGTACCGGCAAGCGACGAGTCGAGCATCTCCGGCAGCCCTGCTCCACCTCGCACGCTCGACGGATTCGCAACGGTCTCGTTGCGATCGCCCATGATGGCCAGGTCGACACCGGAGGCAAGGCGGTGCAGCTCGATACCCGTATCGAGCGTGTGCGACGGTGAAACCTGAAGGCTGAACTCCTGCCGGACGGAAAGGTCCCGCACCGCGAGTGCGCGGTCGAACACGAGGCTTGTCAGTCCGATCGCGATTCCGTCGTCAGGACTGTTCGAGCGCCGGGCATCCGATTCGAAGCGTGCGTCGACACCCAGTAGTTCCGTGTTTCGGTACCACGAGACGATGGTGCGGGATGTCGCCGACGTCCCAAGCAGCGCCTCCAATCGAATCGAGGCGAGGTCGTTTCCCGCCTCCGAGAAAAAGCGGCCCATCTCACGCGAGGCAGCGTCGTCCTCGTCGTCGTCCAGCCGGAAGTTGGCATTCTCGCGGCTCGACAGACCCAGGATCGCCAAACGGTGCCCCGGTCCGAAGGTCCAGTTGGCCTGGAGCTGCACGTCGGCGAACGACGGCAGGTTCTGGTCGGTGACGAGACCGGCGACCAGGTCGTAATAGGTCCGCCGGCCCGTCAGCAGCCACGAACCGCCACCCGGCGCGGCCCCTTCGAACACGACATTGGCGTCGGTCACGCTGGCCGAGGTCGATCCCGCGAAGTCGCGCTCACCCATCCGGTTGTCGACAATCAGCAATGACGACAACCGGTCTCCGTACGCCGCGCCGAAGCCGCCTGCGGTCAGCTCGAACCGTTCGACCGTCTCCGGATTGAACGCGCTAACCAGACCGAACAGCCGGAAGGGATTGTGAATCTCGACGCCGTCCATCACCGTCAGGTTCTGATCCGGCGTCCCGCCGCGCACCGCGAGCCGGCTGCCGAAATCGCCGGTCAGTGCGACGCCCGGCAGCGTGTCGAGCGCGCGGAAGATATTGTCGATGGCGCCCGCAACGGCAAGGACCTCCTCGGATTCGACGGGTGTGGCGGAGGGCCGCTCCGCCGGCGGCCTCATCGCTGAAATCACTTCCACCGTCTCCGCGAAGGTGTTCGTGAACAGCAGGACTTCGAGCTCGGCGCCCGCCTCCGTCAGGACCGGCTCCAGCGCGACGGTGTTCTCCAGATAACCGTCCGCTGCGACCCGGAGCGTGGCGTCCCCCGGCGCCAGGGTGATCGTGAACCGGCCGGCGGCGTCCGTGCTGACCGTCTGGGCGCCGCTCGCGACCGTCGCACCCGGCAGTGGTTTGGTGGTGACTCCGTCGATCACGACACCCGTCACGACGACGGGCGGCTGTGCCGCTCCCGGAAGCGGCGGCAGCAACGCGAGAATCAGGAGGGCAAGGAACGAGCGTACGCGACGGCTCAACATCGAAGCGCGGCAGGCAGTAACTATTGTACTGCCGCCGATCAGCGGCCGGCGCGTTCCGCCTCGATCTGGTCCAGGTAGAGCCGCTCCAGCCGCTCGACGGCGAGACGAAAGCCGTCCGGATCGACGAAGGTGTTGGGGTCGTAGGGATTCCCCGGCGCCCACTTGTCGTGCAGGTTGTACTGCGAGCCGTGGGCGGCCACCCAGACGTCGATCTCCATTTCCTTCTGTTTCCGGAAGGTCTCCGCGAAGTCGTCGGCAACGCCCGGGTAGGTCGGATCGACCACCAGTTGCTTGCCCGCGTTGATCGTGCCCATGTTGGCAACGATCACGTTGTAGTCGCGCCCCGCTTCGTGGACCGTCATGGCGTACCCGGAGCTGCCCGCGGTGTGGCCCGGCATCTCCACCACCGTCAGCCGCGCGTCACCCAGCTCGAGCACGTCGCCGTCCGAGATGATCCGATCCACCTCGACCGGCGCAAACGACTGCCGCCCCCCGAAGTGCGGGTCGCTGAAGCCGCCGTCTTCGAGCACCGGCGCGTCCCCGGCGGTCGCCCACATCTCGGCGCCGGTGCTCTCCTTGATCTCGGCGAGGGCCGCGGTGTGGTCCCAGTGCGCCTGCATTTGCAGCAGCACCCTGATGTCCTCGAAGCGGAAGCCGAGTCCCTCGATGTTCTGCCGGATCAAACCGGTCGAATCCTCGAGGCCGGTGTTGATGAGGAAGTGCCCCTCGTTGGAGGTGACCAGGAAGACCGCCAGGTCGTAGGTGCCCACCGCGTACAGGTTTCCGATCACGCGGTGCCCGGGAAACGGGCGGGTCCAGTTCTCGTTCTGGGCGGCGACCGGCGCGGCGACCGCCAGCGCGAACGCGGCACTGAGGGCAAGAACGCGGAAACGCTGGCTCCGCATCGGATCGAACTACCGCCCGGCGGCGGCCTCCGCCTCTTCCGCACGGTGGCCGGCGAGGATCCCCTCCATGCTGTAGTTCCCCTCATGGCAGGCGTACTCGTACATCGGCTGCTCTGCCATCTGCATCGGGATCGACGCGGTCCAGGACGAGACCCAGGTGTTCGGATCGGTCACCGTGTACTCGTACTCCAGCGTGTCCTCGTCGATGCGGGTGAGGCGCTCCACGAGCGTCATGTTGCGCGTCGTGCCGCGCCAGCGCCGCTCGTCGTTGAAATTCGTGGTCTCGATGACCAGCGTGTCGCCCTCCCAGTACCCGCGCGAGTCGCCCGACCACTGCCGGATGTCCGGGTCGAGGGCCGGCCGTCCGTCGAGTGGAACCACCCGGTGCGTATGGACCATCTCGGTCACGAGCACTACATGATCCGGAGTCTGGAAAACCTGCATGTTCTGGTTGTAGCCGCCCGGCGTGATCGGGGGTCCGGCGTTGAAGCCGAGGATGCAGCGGTCGAAGGGTGTCCGGTCATGCCACGAGTCGGCCGGATGTTCCTCGAGGTAGGCGCGCCGCGCGTCCGTCCGTTCCTTCCCCTCGGGTGAGAGCTCCGGCAGGCGGCCATTCGGCGGATCGATGACGAGCGATGTCCGCCGCGTGCCGATGGTCCGGGTGCCCCGATCGAGCCAGAAGTTGTTGTAGAAGCCTGGCGATCCATCGGCCCGGCGGTCGACCTGCTCGGCTGTCTCGGTCCGCTGGGCTGGCCGCTCCAGCAGCTCCTGATTCCGGTCGACCACTTCCTGCTCGGCCCTGGCCGCTTCCTCGGCGGTCAGGAACTCCCGGTCGCCGTACTCCTCCGGGCGCTCCAGCGGCGTAATGGTCCGGAAGTCCCAGATCCCCTGCACGTCGGGATCTCCCCAGGCGGTGCGGGGGCCGTCCTGCGCCCAGGCTGGCGCCGCAGACGCCGCGAGGGCGGCGATGACGGCAAAGAAGATGACTCGCTGCATGATGCTGCTCCTTGTCGTTGTGGGGTCGCGTGAGGGTTCTACTGCCCGTCGTGCGCCGCGTTGGGCGGATCGATGATGACCGATGTCCGGAGGGTCGGGATCACTGCCCGGCTCCGCTCCATCCAGGAGTTGTTGTAGGCCCCGATGTCGCCCGCCGCCGCGGTCCGCTCCACCGGGGCGTCCAGCAGCTCGGTGTTCCGGTCGACGTTCGCTGCGCAATGGCGGCCGCCTCCTCTTCGCGCGTTCCATGCCGGTTTCCGTCTTCGCGGCGCAGACAAGTCCCATCATGCACCCGCGAGCGGCGGTTCGCAAGCATCCGGGGAGAGAAGGATCGGTCAGAAGATCGCAATCCGATATCGCGCTCGGCCAGGACCCGGTTCCAGATAGGGCCCGCCCATGAACCGCGGCATGTCGACGAGGACTCCCCGAGTCGCGGCAGGTGGTCAGGCTAGCCGAAGCTCAGGCGCGCACCGATGAAGACTCGCCGCGGCGGCGTGAAGCGGATACCGTCGCCGAAGGCGTTGCCGCCGGCGCCGGCCAGGAGGTCCTGGTTGCGGATGGCGTCCTGGTTGTCGAGGAGGTTGAAGACGTCCGCGAACAGCTCGAGCCGCGGGTCCGCGAGCCGATAGTTGTAGAGCAGGCGGACGTCGACAACCCCGAAGGACGGATTGCGCAGGCTTCCCACTGCGGTCGGCGAGAGCCAGCGGCGCGTGATCCCGGCGAACTCGAACTCCTCGCCGGTCTCGACGCGAACGGGCAGGTTGCGCCTGGAGGCCTGGAAGGTGCGACTGGCGAGCGTCCCGGAATTCCAGCGCCAGTTGACGCCAATCTGGAATCCGCCGTCCCAGTGGTACGACGTGCTCACCTTGAACAGGTGAGCGATCGAACCCGGCTGGTCTCCCCACTGGTTCGGAGCGCGCGGGTCGAGCCAGATCACATCGCCCTGGAAGTCGGCGTTCGAATCGGAGTTGGTATTCCCCCTGGCGCTGCCGTAGGTGTAAGCGGCCAGTGCCTGCCAGTTGGACCTCAGCCGCTGCCGGAAGGTGAATTCGAGGCCCTGGTAGTCCCGCGAGCCGCCGGCGAGGGTCGCAATGACGAAGTTCGACTCGGGGAAGGTGTCGTAACCGAAGTAGTCGAGACCGAGGAAGAGCGAATCCGGGTGCTCGACCGGCCCCGGGTAATTCGTCGTTCCGTCGGGGCGGAATGCGTAGAGGGCCATGTCGTAGTCCTCGATGATGTCCCGTGTCCGCCGCTTCGTATAGAGGGCCATGAGGCTGCGTCCGCCGCCGAGGTCGGTCTCCCAGCTCACCTGGAAGTCGTCGGTCCAGGGAGTCTTCGTGGTCGGCGCGAACAGCGCGTCGGCCTGCTGCGGGCCGCCGCGGACCCGGTAGGTCACCCACTGGTCGTTGGCGTAAACCTGCTCCTCGCGGATGGAACCGGTGAGAGTCCCCGCGAAATTCGTGAGGTTGTTGCGAATCGGGTCGTAGTACCGGCCGTAGTACGCGCTGATCCGTTGCCGTCCGTTCCCGGCCGGGTCGTACGACACGCTGAGCCGGGGTGCGAACGTCCAGTCGAAGGTGAAGATGTTGGCGCCGTCCGTGGCGAAATGCGCAAACCGTTCCGTGCGCACGCCGATGTCGAACGACAGGTTGTCGGCAACGCTGAACGTATCCTGCAGGAAGAAGCTCAGCCCATCGGAACGGGTCTGCTGCAGGCCCAGTTCCGACTGGATCGTCCGGTCGTAGTTGATCGCACCGTGCGGGTTCCCGGCGGTGCTGGCGAACGCCAGGCCGGCCGCGAGTTCGTCCTGGGTGATCGTGCCGTCGTTGTCCAGATCGTAGAGCCCATAGAATGACGCCCGGTCGGGAAGGTGGTCGACCGTGCGGATGAAGCCGGAGTAATCGCTGCTGTTGGTCGGGTCGAAGCGGGTATCGGAGAAGCTCCCCGCGAACAGCTCGGCCGCCGTGAGTCCCGCCAGCGGACCGGCCAGGGAGGTGTACAGCCCCCCGTCGAACACCGTGTCGCGCAGGTTCGCATTCCGCATGAACTCCACGCCGCCATGGATGGCGTGGCGACCGGATTGCACGACGGCGGTGGCCTTGTAGCCCTCGGTGTCGCGCTGATCGAGGTCGTCGAGCCCGAAGCCGCCGAGCTGCTCGTCCTCGAGCGTGCGGATATCGGTGTCCCTGAAGACGATGCTGTTTCTGGGACCCGGAATCGCCGCGTAGTCGGACACCTCGCCGTTGTGCTTGCTGTAGGAGCCCTCCACGAGCAGGTTTCCGAACAGGCGCGTGTACTTCAGGTGGTAGTTGTTCCCCCCTTGAACGCGGCTGCTGTCCCTCGCGTTGGTGACCTCGCGGTTGCGGCTGCCACTGATGTCGGTCGGGTCATTCAGGAACGTGAAAGTGATCGTCTCGTTCGTGTCCGGCGCCCAGGTTCCTCGGCCGTAGAACTGGTGCTGCTTCTCCTCGGCGGTGCGGATCACGTCGATTCCGTCGAGAGCGACCACCGTGTCGGTACGCCCGAGCCGGCGGTAGCTGGCAAAGAACCACGCCTCGTCCCTGATGATCGGGCCGCCGCCGGTGAGGGCCGTATCGAACCGGGAGAACTCCTGGTCGGAGGCGTTCCGGTTCTCGGCGATGAGGCCGTCGTTCTGGAAGAAGTAGTTGATCGTACCGCTGAACTGGTTGCCGCCCGACTTCGTGATGACGCTGGAGAGCAGCCCGGGAGCGCCGACGTACTCGGCCGGGATGCCCCCGGTCAGCACCTGCTGCTCCTGGATGATCTCGGTGTTCAGATTGGCGCCGAACGTGCCGCTGACGCCGTCGGTGACGTTGATGCCGTCGATGTAGTAGAAGTTGTCGCGCGAAACGCCTGCGTCGCCGCCGATGTCGCGGTAGTTGAGGCCCGACTTGGAGGCGGGGTTGCCGGGTGACTCCGGGTCGTCGGGCAGCACGCCGGGCACGAGTTGCAGGTAGCTCTGGTAGCTGCGGCCGGTCGGGACCGCCTCGGTCAGGTCCAGGGTGATGTCCTCGGCCACGACCGCGCTGGTGACGTCGACGACCGGCGGCGCGGCGGTCACCACGACGGCCTCGGTCAGGTTGCCGACCTCCAGGCTTACGGCGAGCGATGCGGTCTGGCCCGCGCGGACCAGGACGCCCGCCTGCCGGCTCGTTCGGAAGCCGGGCAACTCGACGGTCACGACGTAGCGGGCCGACGGGTTCAGGGCGCGCAACTCGACCAGCCCTGCCGCGTCCGTGAATGCGACACGCGTGGTTGCGGCGTCGTCCGCCGCCGCCGTGACGGTGGCGCCGGGGATGGCGAGGCCGGCCGGGTCGTTGACGGCAACCCGGATGATGCCGGTGGTCGTTACCTGCCCTTGAGCGACGGCCGGGAACGTGGCGATCAGCAGCGCAAGCAGCGCTGGGGCGCGGCCAGGAGCCTGCGCCGTGGAAGTTCCGCGCCCGCGAAACTTCCAACGCGCCCGCCAGGGCGCGCTAGCGGCGGTCGTAGGGCGCACCGGTGCCGGAGGAGCCGACGAAGAACTGCGATCCGTCGGGCAGCGTGATGTCACGGGCGTTCGCCGTATTCGAGCCGTTCTTGGCGCCGAAGCCGTCGATCACCAGTTCGGTCCCGACCGGCAGCGAGTTCTTGTTCAGGCCGCGGCGCATCAGCGCGTTGGGCGCGCCGCACTCGATGGCCCAGGTGACGACTTCGCCGTCCTCTCCCTCGACGTCGATGTGAATCCAGGAATGCGGGTTGATCCACTCCGTCTTCGAGACCGTGCCGCGCAGTTGCAGCGGCCGGTTCGCGTCGAACTCGGCCGAGAAGGCATGGTGCGCCTCGACCGGCGCCCCGGTTCCGGCCAGCAGCGCGGCCGCCACGGCGGCGACGCCGAGTGCACAAAATGTCAGTCGCATCGCAGGTACCTCGTTTCCGCTGCCTGGTCCCCTACTTCGCTTCGACACGGACCGCGTCAACGTCAGCGCCGGTCATCAGCTCGAGGTTGCGCCCGTTGCCTTCGTGGCAGGCGTACTCGAAGAGCATGTGCCCTTCCGGCGCGCGGCGGAGGGCGTTGAACTCGATGGTCCAGGGTTGTGTGAAGACTTCCGGATCCTCGATGGTGGCGCGGTAGCGGATCGTGTCGGCGTCAACGAACGTGAACCGCTCGGTGACGCGCAGGTTGCCGCTGTGGAAGACGCCGTGGCCGGTGCTGAGCGTCCGTCCCGGCGCCCCCTCCGGCGGCGCTCCATGGCCGACCGGCCAGGTGTTGTCGGTGAAGTTGGTCGATTCGACGACCAGCGTGTTCCCCTCCCACCGGCCGCGCGGATTGCCCATCCCGAGGCGGATGTTGTCGGGCAGGGCCGGCTGGTCGCCCTCGACCGGGATGTAGCGGAACAGGTGGTTCCACTCGTAGATCATCACGACATAGCCGGGGATCTGCAGGATCTGGTACGAGTTGTAGCCGACCGGCAGATGCACGCGCGGCAGGGCGGAGGGCAGGCACTTGACGCGGGGATCGAGGAAGGCCAGCTCGTCCTGCCGCCGCATGATCTCGTCTCGCTGCTCAACCGCCCAGGGCTGAAGGGGGACCCTGCCATCGGGCGGGTCGACGATCATCGGCCGCGACACGCGCTCCGCGCGAGGGGGTGCGTTGTCGTTGTCCGCGAAGAAGCGGGAGAAGGCGGCGCCCTGTCCGCGGTTTGCCCCCTCCGGCGGCGACCAGTCGTCACTGGCCGGCGTCTCGAGCGGTTGCCCCCCGCCCGGCAGGTAGTAGCCGCTGAAGTCCGGGTCGCCCCAGGGCGTGCGCGGCGGATCGAACCCGGCGCCGTCGCCCTGCTGCGCCTGTGCAATTCCCGGAGTGCCGGCTGCGCCGGCCACGGCCAGCGCTCCGATCAGAACCGCCGCACGCCAGAACGTTCTGTTTCCGTGCCTGTTCACGGTGCACCTCCCTCCGGGGTGGTCAGTTTCTGCAGGATGAAGTCCACACAGTCGTAGTCGAGGAGTTGCAGCCGCTCTTCCATCCGGCGGTAGAGCGGCATCCGCATCGTCCAGGGCCGCGTGAAGACCTCCGGGTCCTCGATGGTCACTTCGTAGTCGATGTGGGTCTCGCTGACGGGCGTATAGCGCTCGACGACATGCAACTGGTTGCTGTGGAAGTTGCCCGCCGCGTCGAACCAGGTGAGTCCGTTGAAGTGGGTGGTGTCGACGACGAGCGTGTCGCCCTCCCAGTGACCCCGAGAATCGCCCAGCCAGAAGTCGTTGGGCAGCGGATGGTCGCTGCCGTCGGTGTAGATGATGCGGACCGTGTGCTGGTACTCGTACGTGATGACGACGTGATCCGGCGTCTGCAGGATCCGGAACGGGAACGGCATGTAGGTGATCCGCGGCACGCCGGCCAGGTAGCACTTGCGAACCGGGTCGTCCCGCAGCCGGTTGGCGTAGTTCTCCTGCTGCTGTTCGGCCGCCCAGTCCTGATAGGGGATTTCGCCGCCGACGACGACGCCGAGGCCGGCCGGGACACCGTCCGAGGCGTTGTGCGGCCGGATGTCCCACGATGCGGAGTTGAGCGTCTGCCAGATGCCGTTCAGGTCCGGCTGTCCTTCCGGCGTGCGCGGGCCGTCGTAGGCGCTCTGGGCCGCCGCCGCCCCGCCGCCGCCCCCTCCCGCGTTGAGCGAGTCGAGGTAGCCGACCACCTGCCGCACCTGATCGTCGGTGAGTTCGCGCCGCGAGATGGGCGGCATCTGGCCGTATCCCTCGCGCACCACGGCCAGGACGTAGTCGGCGTCGAAGCTGCCCGGCACGAGGGCGGGCGCGATATTCCCGCGGGCCCCCTCGCCATGGCACGCCTGGCATACCTGCTGGTAGGGAACGCTGCCGGGGTGGTTCTGGGCGGCTGCCGGAGCGGCAAGGACGGCCAACATTACGGGGATCGCCACCGCCGCGCGGAGCCGCAGGTTCATCGCCGTATTGTAGTCCCGACCCGTTGCGATGTCGCGGCCGGATGCGGTCGTGCCGGCCGGCCGGATCAGTCGTCGCCGGCGACCACCGCCCGGATCACGGCCAGAGCCCGGTCGATGTCGTCCCGCGACACGTCGAGATGCGTGACGGCGCGGACGTACCCACCCGCGCCGCTCATCAGGACGCCCGCCGCCTTCAGCTTCGCGGCAAACTGATCGGCGCTCATCTCGAGGCCGTCGACGGCGAAGAAGACCATGTTGGTGTCCGGTTCCGGCGTCCGCAGCATGATGCCGTCCGTCTCCGCGAGTCCGGCCGCCAGCCGGCGCGCGTTCGCATGATCGTCGGCCAGCCGCTCGACGTGGTGATCCAGCGCATACAGACAGCCCGCCGCCGCGATTCCCGCCTGCCGCATCGCTCCTCCGAAGAGCTGCTTGAAGCGCCGGGCTTCGCGGATGAAGTCCCTCGACCCGGCCAGCACCGCGCCAATCGGCGCCCCCAGCCCCTTGGTGAAGTCGATCCAGGCCGAATCGACACAGGCGGCGAAGTCCGACGCCGGCACGCCAGCCGCCACCGACGCGTTCAGCAGCCGTGCGCCGTCCATGTGCATGGCGATGCCCCGCCCCCGCACGGCGCCGGAGACCGCGCGCAGGGTATCGAGCGGCCAGATCGCGCCGCCGCCGAAGTTGTGCGTCTGTTCGACGCAGACCAGGGTAACCGGCTGGCCGTAAGGCGGCGGGACCGAGGTCGTCCGGGCGATCGCGGCTTCGGCTTCCTCGGCCGTGAAGATGCCTCGGGCCGTCCGGACCGGCTCGATCGTCACCCCGGAAGCGAGAGCCGACCCGCCGGATTCGGCCCGCACGATGTGGCCCATCCAGTCGACGACGATGGCGTCGCCCGGACGTGTGTGGGTCCGGACCGCCACCAGGTTGCACATCGTGCCGGTCGGCATCCAGAGCGCCGCCTCCTTGCCGAGCAGCGCGGCGACGCGTTCCTGCAGGGCGAGAACGGTCGGGTCGGCGTTCTTCTGCTCGTCACCCACCGCCGCCGCTGCGATGGCGGCGCGCATTCCCTCGGTGGGGCGGGTCTCGGTATCGCTGGAGAGGGAGATGACGCGGTTGGACATCAGCCCTGCGGCAGCGCGAAGGCGACGAGACGGGCGTCGGGGCCGGCGCCGGTCGCGATCAGGATGAACTGCCGCCCCGCGCGCGAGCGATACGTCATTGGGTTGCCGCTCGTCCGGAACTCGGTCGCGTGACGCGTCAGCTCCTCGCCGGTGGCGGCGTCGAACGCATAGAGATACGGGTCGCCGCCGCCGAGGAAGACGAGTCCGCCGGCGGTCACCATCGGGCCCATGGCCCCCGGCGTGCCGAGACGGTCCGGCAGATCGACGCCCCGCAGCAGCGGGTGCGACCGCATGACTCGGCTGCCCTCCCCGAACGGGACGCTCCAGGCGATGTCGCCCGCGTTCAGGTCGATCGCGACCAGCCTCGCGTAGGGGGGCTTGATCAGCGGGATCGGCCCGAGCGGATTGGCCGTGCCCCGAGCGGAGCCGTCCAGGCCGCGAAAGATGGCGGCCGCGGCGCCGCGCGGACAGTTGTTGGTGTACTCCACATCGACGTCCGGGAGGTTCGGGTCGGTCGCGCACACCTGGTTGGGGGAGACCCCCTCCGACGTGCGGACGTAGAGCCAGTTCGTCTCGTGATCGAGGGCTGCGCCGCCCCAGTTGGCGCCGCCGTCGACGCGCGGGCGCTGCAGGGTGCCGCGCAGGCTGGGGGGCGTGAAGAGTGGCCCGAGGCGGTAGGTTTGCATCTCCTCGGTGGCGATGCGGTGGATCTCCGGCGTCAGGTCGTTCGCGTCATCGAGCGAGACACCCTGCGCGGCGAACGGCGGCGGCCTGGTCGGAAACGGCTGCGTCGGGTAAGGCACCTCGCCCGGCACGTCGGTCTCGGTGTCGACCGGACGCTCCTCGATCGGCCAGACCGGCTCGCCCGTCACCCGGTCGAAGACGTACGTGAAGCCCTGCTTGGACACCTCCGCCACCGCGTCGATGGTCCGGCCGTCCACTTCGAGCGTCATCAGGTTGGGAGCCGACGTGAAGTCGTAGTCCCACAACCCGTGGTGGACCGCCTGGAAGTGCCACTGCCGCTCGCCGGTCCGCGCGTCGAGGCACACGAGCGACTCCGCGAACAGGTTGGCCCCGAGCCGGTCGCCGCCCCAGTAGTCGCTGCTCGGCGTGCTGGTCGGGACGTAGAGGAGGCCCCGCTCGTCGTCGAGCGACATCAGTCCCCAGACGTTGGCGTGCCCCGTGTACCGCCACGATCCGTTCTCCCAGGTGTCGGCGCCGAACGCGTCGTTGGACTGCGGCACGGTGTAGAAGACCCAGCGCCGCTCGCCGGTGTGAACGTCGAACGCCTGGACCGAGCCGGGCGTGTCGAACCGCCGCTGGATGCGGTCGGGCACGCGGCTGCCGACGATCACCAGGTCGTCGAAGACCACGGGCGGAGACGTCTGGTCGAACATGTCGGGGGTGACCGGGTTGGGGAAGTCCTCGGTCAGCCGGATCTGGCCGTCCTCGCCGAACGTCGGAATCAGGGTGCCATCCGCCGCATCGACGGCGTACAGCCGGTCGCGGCTGTTGATGAAGACCCGCATCCCGTCGCCCTCCCCCCAGACGGCTACGCCGCGGTGCTTGAAGCCGCCGGGTGGACTCCCCTCCGCGCCGCCGCGCCACGCCTCGGGGTCGAACGCCCAGAGCTGCTCGCCGGTCTCGGCGTCGAGGGCGACGACGCGCGTGTACATCGTCGAGACATAGACGACGTTGTCGATCATCAGCGGCATCACCTCGAAGCTGCCGGGGCGCGTGCCGAACTCCTGGTTCGGCAGCTCGTTCGGCTCCCACGTCCAGACGATCTCGAGTTGATCCACGTTCGAACGATTGATGTCGGCGAGCGGCGAGTACTTCGAGGCGGCCTGGTCCGCCCCGACGTAGGCCCACTCGACCATGCCGGCGTCCTGCGCCCGGAGCGCGATCGTGGCGACGCCCGCCGCGGCAGCCGCGGTGACGGTCAGGACGGCCACCGTGATCGCTGTCGCCGATCGGGCGTTTCGCCGGGATGTCATTGCGTGCATCGAAGCCTCCCGTTACCGGACTGGAATCCGGCGCACCGATAGGGTGCAACCTGGCGCGTGCTAGCGCGAGTCGAAGCGGACCAGTTCGCGGTCGATCATGGCGATGGTGGGACGTCCAGAGGACGCCATGTTGCGAGCCAGCTCGGTCTGGAGGAGCTCCATCACCACCTGCACGCCTTCCGCGCCGTAGGCGGTCAGACCCCACATCGGCGGGCGCGCCACCATGACGGCGGTCGCACCGAGCGCCAGCCCCTTAAGGACGTCGGTGCCGCGGCGGAAGCTGCCATCGACGAGGACCGGGGCCTGTTCGCCCACGGCGTCCGCGATATCCGGCAGGACGTCGATGGCCAGAGCGTTGCCCGCGGGCAGCATGCCGCCGTGGTTCGAGACGACCAGGCCGCGCGCTCCCTGGTCGAGCGCGGCGCGGGCGTCGTCCACCCGCAGGATCCCCTTGGCGACCACCGGCACGTCGACCGCACCGCTGAGCCGCCCGACGGCGTCCCAGTCGAACGCGGCCGGCTGGTGGTCGGCGCCCACTCCCACCGTGACGCAGACGGCGCGGCACCCCGCCTCCACGGCGCGCGCCGCGTCGTCCTCGGCGCCGGCGTCGCCCGCGTAGATCTGGTACCAGACCGGCTCGCCGCTTGCCGCCACCACCTGGTCGATGGGCTTGTCCGACTGGCGCGTCGCCACCATCACCGCCTTGGCGTCGGACGCGCCGCGCGCCGTCGCCAGTTCGCCGTCCGGGTGCAGGGCGGACTGGTTGCCGACCGGTCCGACGATGATCGGCGCGAACATGTCGTAGTCGAACAGGCGCGTCGTCAGGTCGAGGTCCATCGCGTAGACCATCAACCGCTGGCGGAACGTCATCCGGTCGAACGAGTCGCGGTCGCCGCCCGCGATCGTCTCGAACCGGTCCGGCGTGAGTATCAGGCGCGCCATCGCCTCGAATTCCGGCACGTTGACCAGTTCGAGCACGGGTGCGAGCCGGTCGTTCGGCGGCGCGCCGCTCCAGGGCTCGCGCTGGGCGGCCGGCGGCGCCGTGGCAGCGGCAGCGGGTGCGGCGGCGGAGCCCGTGGCGGTCAGTCCGAGCCGGCGCAGCCAGTCACGCCGGCTGCTCGCCATCGGACGGTCGATCGTTCCGCGTCTTGCCATCCTCATCGTCGTGCTCGTCGTCGGTTCCGTGCCCGGCCCTACGGGAAGCTGGTCTTCACGATGCTGCGGTCGATCCCGGCGATCGAATCGACGCCGACCGCCGCCATCGCATGCCGCAACTCGGCGTTCAGGATCTCCAGTACGCGCTGCGCGCCCGCTTCGCCGAACGCGCCGAGTCCCCAGCGGAGCGCACGGCCGAAGCAGACCGCGTCGGCCCCGAGGGCGAGCGCCTTGAGGGCGTCGCTGCCGCGCCGGAACCCGCTGTCGATGAGCACGGGAACGCGGCCGTCGACCGCCTCGACGACCTCCTCGAGCACCTCGAGGCTCGACGGTCCGTAGTCAATCGCGCGCCCGCCGTGGTTCGAGACGACGATGCCGTCGACGCCCATGTCGAGGCACTTCAGCGCTCCCTCGGCGGTCAGGACCCCCTTGGCGAGCATCGGCACCTCGCACATCGGGCGGAGCTGATCGAAGAGCGACCACTCGTACCAGAGGCGTCCGGCGCTCACGCGGTAGGGGTTGGGCGGGTCGGCCTGCGTGCGGCGCGTCACCGTGCGGGGCGATCCCCCGAGGTGACGGTCGTGCAGGTCGCGTTCGTAGTAGGACGCCTGCTGATCGATGGTCACGACGATGGTCTGCGCGCCCAGCTCCTGCGCTTCCGCGAGCACCTTCTGGTTCGTCTCGGGGTCCGGCGTCGCGTAGCGCTGGAACCAGAGCGGCCCCTCCGCCGTCTCCGCGATGCGCCGGAAGGGGAAGTGCGACGCGTTGCTGACGATCATCGTCGTGTCCATCGTCGTCGCCGCGCGGTGCATGCCCACCTCGCCGTCCGGGTGGAGGTCGCGCTGGAACGAAGTGGGAGCGATCATGATCGGGCTGGGCATCCGGTGGCCGAACAGCTCCGTCGTGGTGTCGACCGATTCCGGATCGATGCCGCCGCGGCCGACGAGCTGCACCCAGTCCATCGCGTCACGGTTGCGGTACAGGGTGAACTCCGATTCCGTGCCGTGGGCCGTGTAGTCGTAGACCGATAGCGGGACGTTGGCCCGGAAGACCGGCTCGAAATCGAAGACGTCGCGCATCTCGTCGAAGCCCAGGAACCGCCGGTGGGGCCCGAGCGGCCACGGGTCGCGCTGCGCGTACAGCACCGGCGACGCCGCCACGAACGACGCCATTCCGGCAATCGCCTTCCGGCGCGACAGGCCTCGCCGCCAGCGCTTCTCGATCTTCCCCACGGCCGCCTCCCGTCAATGTCCGGCGAATCGAACCCGTATCATATCGCGCTGCCGCATCCTGGCCGCGCCCCGAGTGCCGGCCTGAGTCCGGCGAAAGGCAATGGGAAACTCCCGGTGCGGCGTCCCGCCCTCGGCACATCGTTTGAGTATGTAATACTGAACGGTACAGTGTATAACGTATCAATAGAACGACATTATGAGCGTGCCGGTCAGGAAGTCGATGCCGTTCGCAGCGCGCCGCGCACTGATTCAGCTCGGTGCGGATATCCGCGACGCCCGCCGGCGCCGCCGCATCCCGACGGCAACGATGGCGGAGCGCGCGCTGATCAGTCGTTCCACCCTCCACAAGATCGAGCGGGGTGATCCGGGCGTCTCGTTCGGCGCTGTGGCGACCGTCCTCTCCGTTCTGGGGTTGTCGGACCGGATTGCGGCGCTGGCCGACCCCGGGCGCGACACCGTCGGGCTGGACCTCGAGGCGGAGCGGCTGCCGCAACGCATTCGCGCCCGCCGCCGGCGCGCTCTGTCGCGGGAGTAGACGATGGAACGCGTGGTCTTCGTGTCTGTCGATCTCCACGGAGCGCCGGTCTTCGTCGGACGCCTCTGGTACCGCAACCGCGGCGGCCGGCAGAGTGCGACCTTCGAGTACGACCCAAGCTGGTTGGAGCATCAGGAGCGCTTTGCGATCGATCCCGCGCTAGTCCTCACGACGGGTCCGTTCCATACTGCCGGGAGCGTTCCGCTGTTCGGGGCGATGAGCGATGCGGCCCCTGACCGCTGGGGGCGGATGCTGTTGCGTCGGGCCGAGGCCCGCCGGGCGCGCCGGAACGATGTGGCGCCTCGAGCCCTGTCGGAGATCGACGTGCTCCTGGTTGTCGACGACGAGGCCCGTCAGGGTGCGCTCAGGTTCGCCGACGAGCTGGCCGGGCCGTTGCTGGCTTCGCCCCAACCCTCCTGCATTCCGCCGCTCGTCAAGCTGCGGCGGTTGCTCGCGAGCGCCGAGCGGGTGACCGCCGACCGAGAGGGCGACGATGATCTGCGCCTTCTGATTGGCCCAGGGTCGTCACTCGGCGGCGCGCGACCCAAGGCGGCGGTCCGGCTTCGACCGCCGGGGCAACGAGCGAATACCGTTCGTTTCCGCCATGAGCCTGGTGGGGGGCGCGGACCACGAAGCGCGCTCGTATCTGGAGATCGCGGACGCCCTGCGCCAGCACGGCGCCCAACCACGGCAGGACCTCGCGCAGTTGTGGCGGCGCATCGTCTTCAACGTACTGATCTCGAACACGGACGATCACCTGCGCAATCACGGTTTCCTGCACGAAGGCCAACTCGGCTGGCGTCTCTCCCCGGCCTACGATCTCAACCCGACGCCAGCGGATGTGCGGCCTCGCGTCCTCTCTACGTCGATTGGCTTCAACGATCCGGCCGCGTCACTCGATCTCGCCCTGGAGACGGCCGGATCGTACGCCCTCGACGCCGCGACCGCCCGCGCGATCACCGGAGAAGTAGGTGGTGCGGTGGCCGGATGGAGGGACATCGCGCCGCGACTCGGGGCGACCCGTCCCGACATCGACCGGCTCGCTTCGGCGTTCGAGCACGATGATCTCGTCGCCGCGCTGGCGATCCGGTAACGACGGCCGCGCCTTTACGGCCTCTCATCAGTCCACGTGTGCGGCAACAGGGGACGCTCGTTAGACGGAACGGCGGTGGATACGAAAGGCTATAATGCCTTACTGCGGGCTTGAACTCGATGGAGGCTGGCGAATGACGATTTCGTTGACCGTTACCGCCAAGGGGCAGATCACGTTGCGCAAGACGGTGCTGGAGCATCTTGGGGTGCGACCAGGCGACAGGGTGGATGTCGATCTACTGAAGGACGGACGGATGCAGGTCAGGGCGAAGCGTGGGAAGCCTGTGTCAAGCATCTTTGGGATGCTCTCCAGTTGTTCAACTCCGCATCGGTCGGTCGAAGAATTGAATGACGCGGCCGCTGCAGGGTGGGCTGGCGAAGCGTGAAGATCACGGCAGACACCAACGTTCTGCTGCGTACGGTCGTTCAGGATGACGTGGAGCAGGCCGAAACCGCCCGGGCATTGCTGCTGAAGGCGACGGTTATTGCAGTGCCGGTGGCCGTGTTCTGCGAGTTCGCGTGGGTACTCAAGCGGGCCTACGGCCGTGGGGCCGACGACATCGCAGAGGCAATCGAGGCGATCAGCGGGATAGATGCCGTAGCCACGGACCTTCCGGCCGTCGAGGCGGGCGTGGCGGCGTTGCGGGCCGGTGGAGATTTTGCCGATGGCGTCATCGCTCACCAGGGTGAGGCTCTCGGCGCCACCGTGTTCGCGAGTTTCGATCGCCAAGCGGTTGCAAGGTTGCGAAACAACGGCGCGGCAGCGGCCGACCCCTCGGAACTGCTCGCCTGAATCGAGGCTCAGATCATGCCGGCCGCCCACAGGACGTAGACGACCGTCATCGCGGCCACGCCGTTCACCAGCGTGACCCCGCCGTAGGAAAGCAGGCCCGCCTTGAGCGACATCTTCGACAGCGACGTGCAGACCCAGAAGTAGCTGGAGTTGACGTACTTGATGATGATGGAGCCGGCGGCGCCGGACAGCATCGTCGCCTCGGGGCTGAGGCCGAGGGTGCCCATCATCGGCGCCGCGACGCTGGCCGCCGTGATGACGCCGACGGTGGTCGAGCCGGTCACCATGTTGCCGGCGATGCCGAGGACGAACGGCAGGAAGATGGACGGAACGCCGGTCGCGGCGACCGCCCCGGCGATGGCGTCGACGGCGGGCGTCTCGCGCAGGATCTGGCTGAGCGAGCCGCCGAGGCCGGTCACCATGATGATCATGGCGGACGTCCGGAGCGCATTCTCGATCCACTCGCTGGTCCGCGCGGCCCGCTGATTCGCCCGCGCGTTGCGGTAGGCGAGCAGCACGCCGATGCCAAGGGCGACGACGGGCCACCCGAGATAGAGCATCGCGCGATTCACGAGGTGCCCGGCCGGCAGCGCGAACGCCGCCACGCTCTGCCCCGCGATGAGGGCGAGCGGAATGAGGATGGGCGCGTAGGCCTTCCACGTGGCGGGCAACTCGGCCTCGCGCCCCTGCTCGACGAACGACTGCCCGACGAACTCGCGCGACGGCGGTGATGCGATGCGCGGCCCCACCAGCGAGGCATACACCCAGCCCGCGAGCGACGCGACGAGGGTTGCTCTTCCACCGAACAGGATCACCCGGCCGATGTCCGCGCCGACCAGCGCGACGGCCGCGAGCGGCCCCGGCGTGGGCGGCACCATCGCATGCGTGAGCTGCATCGCGCCCACCAGGCCGGTCGCCATGACGCTCATGTTCAGTCCGCTGTTGATCGCGGCGGAATGGACCAGCGGGTTCAGGATGACGTAGCCGACGTCGGAGAAGATCGCCAGCCCGATCACGAAGCCACTCAGGGTCAGCGCCAGCGGCATCCGCGCTTCGCCCACCCACCGGATCATCGAGATGGTGATCCGTTCGATGCCGCCGGTGTGCTTCAGCGCCTCGGCGAGAACGGACCCGAGCACGATGACGACCGCAATGCTCTGAATCGTCCGCCCGAAGCCCTGCTCGAACGCGTCGATAAAGGCTTCCCGGTTCAGCCCCGGGATCAGTGCGAGCAGCACGATCGGCAGCAGCAGCGCGATGAAAACGTGCCACCGGAACCGCGCGATCAGGAGGAAGAGCAGGGCGACGACGGCCACCAGGCCGGCGATCGCGACCAGGGCGCTGTCGGTAATCATCGGGACGCCGCCGATTGTACGGGTTCCGGCGAGACCGCCGCTACAGGCGGAACAGCCGGTTGAACTTGATCACGAGACCGCGGTTGCGAAGCAGGGAGAAGTCGTCGAAACGATCGGGCCGCAGGGGGTCCGTGTCGCGGTCTTCCGTGTAGACGACGAACAGCTCGCTGCCGGGACTGTATTCCCACCGCAGCCGGAAGTTCGTGCTGACGCTGTTCGTGGCGGAGTTGTACTGCATCAGTCCGGCAACGAACATGCGGGGCGAGAACGTATAGGTGACGCGCGAAACGATCAGTCGGGTATGAAACGAGCCGTGCGGCGTGTCGATCCAGTTCTCCGACAGGGTCGGTTCAACCGACAGCTCGGGGGTGATCGCCAGACGACCCTGACTGAAACCGACAGACCAGATGTTCCCGTTGAAGTACTCGCCGCCGCGGACGGTGAGAATGCCCGTGACCCGGCGCTGCGCCCCGATCTCGTACGTCGCTTCGATGTCGCGGAACCCGTAGCCGCCCTCCGGCAGCACGACGTCCGGCGCGGGCTCGAACGGTTCCGCGAGGAACTCGTAGTTGTCGGCGAACGTCATGCCCACCCGGTCGCTGGTCTCGAACTCGGTACTGAAGCCCACCTGCGCCTGCTTCGTCTCAAGGATGCCGCTGTCCGCACTCAGGATGTGGTCGTAGCTCGCTTCGAGCCGGAACTGCCGCACCGCCTCAAGCGATGCCGGCCTCGGACTGAAGCGTCCGGTGAGGTATGACCGCCGGAAGTTGTCGCGCCGCAGGAAGCCCACTTCGGGATTGAAGTTGCTTTCGACGACGAGATGTTCGGCCGTCAGGCCGTAGCGGTCACCGGCGTAGAGGAACTGGCCCTGGTAGCTCGCATCGCGCCCTTCGCGGCCGGGTGTCTGCGTCCGGGCGAAGTAGCCCACGACATTCACGTTCTCGTAGAACGCCAGGGTCGCGTCGGCACCGAACACGCGGTTCGCGCCGGGACCGTCTCCCAGGATCGAGACGGAGCGGTTGGTGAAGAGGGCGCCGACCGCGCTGCGGCGCAGGATGTCCCGCTTTATCCGCACGACCATAAAGTTCGTCGGTTGGGCGGCAGCCGCCCCGTCGGACGCGGCCGGGCCCTGACCGGTTCGGATGTTCAGGGCGCCCACGTCGAAATCGCCCACCTTTCCCGTGACGCGGCCGCCGGCGACAATCGGCACTACCGCTCCGTCCTGAAGGCCGATCCGCCGCGAGTAGAAAAGCGTCGGAGCATTGCCGCTCCCGCGCGAGCCGCGGCCGCCGCCTCCGATCCGGCGCAGGGCGCTGGACCGCGTGCTCGGGCCGGCGCCGCGGGCGAAATCGAAGATGCCCCGGCCCTCGAGAAAGAACTCTCGCTTCTCGGGAAAGAACAGGCTGAAGCGCGTCAGGTTTACCTGCTGCTCGTCCACTTCCACCTGCGCGAAGTCCGTGTTGAACGTGAGGTCGGCCGTCAGGTTCCGGGTGATGCCGAACTTCAGGTCTACGCCGGCATCGGCGTTCCACGTCGTGGGAGGACTGGCGCTGACGTCGGTCGTGGCGCCGCCGATGGTGTACGGCTTGACTTCCACAAGGTTGCCCGTCGCCGGCAGCTCCAGGCCGACCAGCATCGCCGCCTCGGACAGGCGGAAGAGGCCGCGGCGGCCGGCCGAGATGGGAATCGGTGTGAGGTGGGAGCGTTCGTTCTTCCGGCGCACGAGGCGGCGAAAATTGATTCCCCAGACCGGCTCGGGCCCCGGATAGTAGCGAAGCGACTTGAACGGAATCTCCATCTCGACCGTCCAGCCACCCTCGAAGCGGCCCGTGCGCACGTCCCATACCGGGTTCCAATCTCCGTTGGGATTGCCCTCGTTGGAAATCCCCACGTCTCCGAGGGCGCCAAGCGGATTGGTATAGAAGGCGACTCCGTTGCGGCGGTCGTTGAACGTGTCGAACGCGACCCAGAACGTGTCGTTGTCGCGGAGTTGCGGCGTGTCGCGCTGCATCTCGTTCGCCACCCAGGCGGACGGCGGAGCCGAGTCCCACAGGCGGGCGGCGACGTAGATGTTGTTCGCGTCGAACAGGACCCAGGCTTCCGTTCTCTCGCTGGCCGGCGCGCCCTCATCCGGCTCCTGTTGAATGAAGTCGTCGAGGGCGGGGATGGTCTCGTACGCCGGTTCGTCGAGGACACCGTCCAGACGGAGACCGGTAGCCAGCCTGACGGCGCGCACGGTGGCCCGTCCCCGGGCGTCGCGGACCAGGACGGCGGGCGGCACCGGTGGCATCGGGCGGTCCGGCACCGCGGTCGTTGCGAGTCCAGCCGCCGCGGTGGCGGCCGTGGCCGCCGCCTCACTCGGGTCGGGCGTGCCCGGCTCGAGCTCCGTCGACTGGGCCTGCACGGCAGCAACTGGTGCGAGCAGCGCTGCGATCCACACCACCCCGAGGCGGCAGCGCCGCCCCCGGGGGCGGCCGCCAGTGGTCACCGTGCCCCGGCGGCCGCCGCTTCGGCTTCTCGCTCCTCGGCGCGATGGCCGGCGAGAATGCCTTCCATGCCGATGTTCCCTTCGTGGCAGGCATACTCGTAGAGCGCCTCGTCCTTTCGCGACAGCGGGATCATGGCCGTCCATGTGTCTTCGTAGGTGCCCGGATCCTCGACCGTGAACTCGTGCTGCAGCGTGTCGGGGCCGACCCGGGTGAAACGCTCGACCAGGCGCAACCGTTCCGCGGAACCGCGCGTCCGCTGGTAGAGCGCGGCCGGTGACTCGCTCTTGGGCGAGAAGTTGGTGGTCTCAACCACCAGCGTGTCGCCCTCCCATCGCCCGCGCGCATCACCGTGCCACTGGCGGATCGCATCGTCCACGTGCGAAGAGCCGTCCAGAGGGATGATGCGGGCGTCGTGGATCATCTCGTGGAGGAATACCACGTGTCCCGGCGTCTGGATGATCTGGTAGTAGGTGTTGTAGCCGGCGAACAGGTTCGGCATTCCGAAGGTGATGCAGCGCTCCTGCAGCCGCCGATCCGTCCAGGATGAGGCGGGGTTGTCCGCCAGGTGGGCGATCCGGGCGTCGACCTGACGCTGCGCCCCCGGTGTGAACGGCGGTAGCCGTCCGCCCGGAGGGTCGATCACCAGCGAGGTCCGGTTGTCGAACTCGCGGTCCACCAGCCAGAACTGGTTGTAGTTACCCGTGGCCGCGTCGCGCGACGAGAAGGAGTCCTGTTCGCTGAGGGCGGCCACGAACACGCTGTCGGCGAACGCCGCGTCGCTCTCGCCGCTCGCGAAGAGTTCCGCGTAGCGCGCCTGCACGCGAGCCAGCTCCTCGTCGGTCAACTCCGCCTTGTCGCCCAGAATCTCCGGCCGTTCCAGCGGCGTGGCGGTGTTGTTGGCCCACACGCCCTGCAGGTCCGGCCGGCCGTCCGCGGTCCGTGGCGCCGTCCACGACTCCGACCGGGACGACTGTGCCTCGACCGGAACCGGTGCGCCCAGCCCCAGCGCACCCACCATGACCAGTGCCGCCACCCAACCTCGCGTTCCTCGTGATTGGCTCATTTTCCGTCTCCTGTTCGGATCCCGGGCGGTGCGGCTATCCGCCGCCCGAGCCGGAAACGAATTTCTGCACGCGCCCGCCCAGTTGCGCGACGAATACCTCGCCGTCATGCGAAACGGTCATGCCGTGGCCGCCGTAGCCGTCGGGCAGCTCGGTCACGATCGTGCCATCGAGCTCGCGCAGCGCGCCGCCCGCCCAAATCTGCTGATCGCCGGTGATGAACAGCGCCTGCACGCCGCTCAGGTCGGTCCATTCGTCGAGGAACGTTCCTTCCGAGTCGAACACCTGTACGCGGCGGTTGTCCCGGTCGACGGCGTAGACGCGTCCGTCGCGAGCCACCGCGATGCCGTGCGGCAGGCCGAACTCGCCCGGTCCGGCGCCGCGGGATCCCCATTCCGCCTTGTACGTGCCGTCCTTCGTGAACCGGACGATGCGCGCGTTGCCGTAGCCGTCGCTCACGAAGAGATCGCCGTCGGGGCCGAACGCGATGTCCGTCGGCAGGTTGAACGTATCGGGCCCGTCACCCGAGACGCCCGGCGTTCCCAGTTGCATCAGCAGTTCGCCGGATGGGCTCAGCTTGTGGATGACGTGCCCCGGCGCGTCGACCACCCAGACGTTGCCGTCCGGGCCGACGCGGATCGCATGCGCGCCGCAGTGCTGGCAGCCGGCCGCGCCGTAGACCGCCGAGTAGCCGGAGGCGCCCGGCGCCCGATGTCCCGGAGGGACGCCCCCCACCTTGCCGTGGCTGAACAATCCGTCGCCCCAGGCTCGGACGAACGTGCCCTCCGGCGTGAATTCCAGAATCGGATGCCGCTGCCGGTGCAGCATCAGGATGTTCCCGTTGGCGCCGGTCGCCACCGCCACCACCTGCCCGAAGTTCCAGACCGTCGGCGAATCGGCTGCCGTCGTTGCCGGAACCGGCCAGCCCACCTCGGCGTAGGTCGCCGCCGGCTCGCTCGCCGGCGTCGCGCATCCGATCGCCAGTCCGAACAGCGTGAGCACGCCGACCGACCGCCGGATGCTGCGCGAGTCTGGTCGCATCTTCAGCCCTCCCGGTTTGGGACGTAGCTCCCCCGGTCACCCTTGACCCCGGGTCGTAGACCCCGAGTGTACCGTGATTGACCCGTTCGATTAGTTACCCTAGTGGCCACAGGAGGAACATCCATGCCACGTAGAGCCCTCGTCGCCGTTTCCTTCGCCCTGATCGCGACGTTGGTCGTCGTTTACACCCCCCGCGCGCAGCAGAACGTGGACTGGGCCGCGGTGGAGATCTCCACCCACCACGTCGCCGGCACCGTCCACTATCTGGCCGGACGCGGCGGCAACATCGGCCTGTCGATCGGTGACGACGGCGTTGTCATGATCGACGATCAGTTCGCTCCCCTCACGGACCGCATCGTCGAGGCAATCCGCGGCATCTCCAACGGCAACATCCGCTTCCTGATCAACACCCACGTCCATGGCGACCACACCGGGGGCAACGAGAACATGGGGCGGATGGGGATCGACATCGTCGCCCAGGAGCGCGTCCGCCTGCGCCTGGCGGAGACCCTGCCCGAAGTGGCGCTACCGGTAGTGACCTACAACGAGCCGGTGAAGATCCACCTCAACGGCGAGGACGTCCACCTGATTCCGGTGCCCCCGGCGCATACCGACGGCGACACGTTCATTCACTTCCAGGGCTCGGACGTGCTGCACCTGGGCGACGTGTTCCGGACCGTCGCCTTCCCGGTCATCGACCGCAACAACGGCGGAACGCTCGACGGGACCATCGAGGCCCTCGGAATCGCGGCCGGTCTCGCCGGTCCGGATACCCGGATCGTGCCGGGCCACGGCGTCGTGTCCAGCCGCGCGGACGTCATCGAGTTCCGCGACATGGTGATCGACGTCAAGGGGCAAGTGTCAACACTCGTCGCCAACGGCGCGAGCTATGAAGACGTGGTGTCGGCCGGCCCGACGTCCGAGTACGAAGCCAAGTGGGGCGACCCGGAGCGGTTCCTCACAGCCGTCTACGCGGAACTCGCGGACGACTGACGGCAGCGGGTTGTCGCAACAACCCTTTCAGGGTCGGCCTCGCCTGGGCTAGTCGGGAAGCAACATGACCAAGTACCTGATCGGCTTCGTCGTTCCACTCGTAATCCTGGTGACGTCCATCCCGATGGTCCTGGGGAAAGTCCCCGCCAACCGCGTCTACGGCTTCAGGACGCCAAAGACCCTGAGGTCGCCGGAGATCTGGTATCCGGCCAATCGGGCGGCAGGGTGGTTCATGATTGCCGCCGCTGTCATATCAATCTGCTTCAACCTGGTCTTGTGGTGGACCGTTCCGGAGTGGCCGCTGAACACGACGTTGTCGTGGATGACGGGCGGCAGCATGATTCCGGTGTTGCTCAGCGTCCTTGCGTCCTTCATCTATCTCGGACGGCTCTGAGGGAAAGCAATACCGGCGGCGTCCCCGTTCTTACCGGCGGTCAGCCGCCACGTCGTCCAAACGCACGAAGTGGCGAGGCGGAAAGCCGGTCAGGAAGAGGAAAGCGAGGGGAAGTGGATGGTCCCTCGCGACCCGCGCATGCTCCTCGCCAGTCACCGGAACGGCCACGTAGTCTCCCTCTTCACCTTGGCGCGTCACCTGCACCCGGGGATTCGCCAGGGCCCGACGGTACCAGGCGCGGGGCCAGTGATTGACGGCCACATAGAGCCGCCCGTCGCTCTGCAGCGCCTGGAGCACGCGGTCGACGGTGGCGCCGTCCTCGTCCGCCGTGGTCAACACCAGCGTGTCAGGCGCCTCGGGCTGAAAGTAGCCGATCAGGGACTCGAAGGCCGTAACGATCAGCACGTAGCCGACCAGCACGACAGCCACGATCTTGATGACTCTCAACCCCGGACACCCGTTGCGCGCGCTGGCGCACCTGCACCGCGTGCGCGGCGGACCAGGAACATCGTCGGACCATACACCATGCGCGTGTGCTCCCAGCGTCAAGGCGCGGCGCTCACGCGCCGCCACGCTCCCCGGGCCGGGCGACGTCTATTCGCGCGGGGGCGCAGGTGGTAATTCAATGGTGCGGCCACCTCGGTCACGCGCGTGCCCGGCAGCGTCGACCACGCGGATACGGGCTCGCTGCCATCCAGACGCAAGTTGGGGACGTGACTGCGGAGAGTCTCCCCGACGTAAGGCCCGACTTCCACCGACGGGTACTGGAGGCGTCTGGCGCGAACGCCCACGCTCAAGCGATCGCTGTCCGCGAAATCGACACCCCCCACATACACGAACACGTGCACGTTTTTCCTGAACAGGGCCGATCCGCTGCTCCCCGTGTCGGCGAGATTCCTGCGGATCTCCTCGAAGCTCGGCTGATCCCGCCCCGTCGTGATGGCGAGCGGGTCAGCGCTGCGCGGCCAGTTCCAGCCGAAGTCCGCGCGCAGGGCCGAATAGCCGAAACCGACTCCGCCGTAGGGCCGAATCGGGCCGCTCCTGATGGGATACAGATTGATGATTCCGTGCACGCCGTGCGTCCGCAACGCGCCCAGACGCTCCTGGCCCACCCATCAACCTTGTTGGGAACGACGCGGGCACGCTCGATGACCTCGTAGTGATCGCCTGTCGCAGTGGACGAGGTCGCCCGTACGAGCCGGTGTGTCGTCGGTTTGCGCATTCCCTGTTAGCGGGCGGCCGAGAGGGGCGGCGGTCACGCGCGTGAGCCAGTCCAGGTGGTTCGCATCCCGCAAGCAAGCCGTCATTACCCTCGTTAATCCCCACTTCCGGGCGGGAATTCACAAGACCAGCCGGGCCGTCCGCGAACCGCCCCGCATCGCACCCGGCTCACCGCCGGTTCCGGCTCTGAGCCAGCAACTCGCGGAAGGTGTCCTCGCTCGAGTTGACAGCTCACGCTCGACCGCTCCCCGGCGGGGTTCGCGGGAAAGCGGACGGCCTTGCCGCCGCTCCTCTCAAGCGGTGCGCAATGGCTGACCGCCGCGCCGTCAGAGTGCACGCCCGCGTCTCGCCGGCCGAGCTGGCCGACTGGCGGGCGAAGGCGGCCGCCGCCGGCGTGCCGCTGTCCGACCTGCTGCGGCGGGCTATGGCGCGGACGCGCACCTGGACCGCGGTGGCGGCCGACGCCGAGCGCGAGCGCACCCGCCAAGTCGCGCGCATCGGCAACAACCTGAACCAGTTCGCCCGCTGGGCCAACCGCCACGCCTCGGCGGTCGAGGGCGTCGAGGTGCTCCGGGGAGACCCCGACATGGTCGCCGCCGTCACCGACTCGCTGGAGTTCGAGCACAAGTACCGCTCGATCGTGATCGAGTGGGCGCCGGAGGACCGGCCGAGCGACGCGCAGATCAACGCTGTCGTTGACGAGTTCGAGAAGACGGCGTGGGCCGGACTGGAGCCGGACCTCTACTCGTGGACGGCGGTCCTACACCGCGAGCACGGCGGCGGCGTCCACGTGCACATCCTGACCGCCCGGTGCGACCTGAAGACGGGCAAGAGCCTGAACATCGCCTGAAGAGCCTCCTAGTTTACAGCTTGCCATGAGCGCGGGCAAGACGCCGGACGTCCGTCTCGGCTATCATGGGCTTTCCGGCCAGGACCAGGTCGGTCGTGCGGCGCAGCAGTCCGGTGCGCCATGGGCCA
>CAZJYU010000032.1:0-31338 GCA_964550305.1 uncultured Vicinamibacteraceae bacterium
GGTGTCCGCCGTAGTAGTCGATGGTGACGCCGTTCGTCACGACGTAGACCAGCCCCAGTTCGGGATCTCCCGTCATGGGAGCCCAGGACGAGACATCGCCCGTCCATTCCCACGCGTCGTTCTCCCAGGTTTCGTGCCCGACCTCGCCCGGCCGGGGAATCACGTGGAACTTCCACTTGAAGTCGCCCGTCACCGCGTCGTAGGCCAGGATGTCGCCTGGTACGTTCTCGACCCGCGTCTGGTTGTAGCCCTGTTCCGCCGAGTTGCCGACGACGACCGTGTCGTTCACCACGATCGGCGGCGAGGACGAGGTGATGTAGCCGATCTCCAGAGGGATGCCCATGTAGGGGTCGTAGGCCCCGTCCCAGCTCTCCCACGGTCCCCAGCCCCGGATCAGGTCCACGACCATGTCGACCCCGCCGGTCCGGGAGAAGCTCGGGATATCGATGGGCTGACCCCAGTCCTCGAGCGGCTGTCCGGTGTCGGCGTCGAGCGCCCAGAGGAAGAAGCCCGGCGAGGAGATGAAGACGACGCCGCCGCGGCCCGGCACCTCGGCATAGGCCACCCCCTTCCCGTAGCCCTTTCGCATCGAATACTCGTAGCGATGCGTATTGGGTTCGGTGAAGCTCCAGAGCAGTTCGCCGGTCTTCGGGTCGAGCGCGATGACATGCCGGCGCTCACCGGTCACCGTGATCAACTTGTCGCCGACGTAGGAGGGCGTCGCCCGTGACGTGCTCGGACCGAAACTTCCGGCGTCGAAGCGCCAGAGCAGCGTCAGGTCCCGGAAGTTGTCCGGAGTGATCTCGTCCGCCGGCGTGTAGCGCGTATGCCACGCGTCGCCGCCGAGATAGGTCCACCGGCCGTTCTCGACGCCGGGCCCCTGCGCCAGACCGACCGGCAGGGTGGCCAGAAGCGCACCCAGTGTCAATAGAAAAACCGTTGTCCGCCTCATCGCCACTGTCGCCTTTCTCGAATCTCTCCCTGCAGAATCTCGCCGGCGGTCATACTACGCGGAATCTCGCCAGCGAGCGATAGTACCAGTACGCTGTCCCCGGTACGGGCACCATGGCAACGCAGCCAGCGGGTCGCGGGCGACGGTTGCTGCAGACCGGCGAACGGATTCTCGCCCACCTGGCGGCCGTGGCTCTCGGATTCTTCCTGATGGTCGTTGGCCTCGGACTGGGGGTGACGATGGTCATGCTCCCCGTCGGTCTTGTCGTCGGCCTGCTCGGCGCCCTGGTGTTCGTGTGGGGTCTCCTGGGTCACCTGGGGAAGGATCAGTAGGCTGGCTACCATCCAGGATCCTGCGCCGGTGCCGGCGGAGGATCCGCCGCAACTCGCGGCAGAGCGGATGGTCGTCGGCAATCGCGTGGGGCGGACGCGTCAGCAGTTGCCGCGCGGACGCATCGAAGTCAGCGTCCTCCCGAGCCAGCTCCGACAGCAGCCGCCGAACTTCTGTCAACCCGACGTCGGAGGGGTCGCCCGTCAGCGTGCGGCGCTCGACACGGAGGACGCACCGCTCGGGATAGACGCTCAGGGCCTGCCCGCCCTGGATGGTCGACGCGTGTAGAGACCCGCGTCCCAGCCGCGGATGGGCCGGGCCGGACACAAGATGCGCCTCGACGGCTTCCAGCCGCCCGAGTACGCGCCCCATGTCCAGTATCGCGTCGCGTCCGTCGTCCGGCCGGCCGCCGTGGGCGGCGCGCCTCCGCGCCACATGGACGGCTGCATCGACCATGGCGGCCACGCCGCTCTTCATGTCCTGACTGCCGCGCCCGTAGAGTCTTGCGGTAGATCAGGACCTTCTCGCCAGAGCGCGGGCGGTCGGCGGCGGGAAGACGCAGAACCGCGGCGGAGCCGATCGCCGGCAGCGTTCGAGGATCCCGGAATGGACCGGGCAAGGGTGGCGTCCCCAACGGGATTCGAACCCGTGTCTCAGCCTTGAAAGGGCTGGATCCTAGGCCTCTGGACGATGGGGACGTCCGTAGTGCCGAACAGAAAATTATACATGGTGGGTTCCGCACGGTAGCAGCACGGGTGCGGCCACGGTTGGGTCAGGATCGCGTCCGTTGCATACCTTGCGGTAGTGTCACTGCTAGGATCACTCCGCCATGCAGGCCGATTTGCGGGAGGCCATCGACTTCCACCGCGCAATCGTGGCCGAGGGCGCGAAGGCCCTGGTGGGATACGAGCGCGAGAAGCTGCTCGCCAACACCGTGCTGATGTCGGAGATTCCGACCACCTACGACCGCGAGGCGGATCGTCAGGTGAACGCCGGCAATCTGCTGCTGCGGGGCGTGCCGGGCGTCGGCAAGACGTTCTTCGGCGTCATCCTGGCCGCCATCAGCGGCGCGCGGTTCGCGCGGCTGCAGGGCCGCGCCGATCTGCAGCCGACCGAAGTGGTCGGCTTCGAGATGATCAATCCCGCGACCGGCCAGTTCATCACCGAGTTCGGCCCGCTCGCCTCGGCCGAGGTGATCCTGCTCGACGAGATCAACCGCATTCCCCTCAAGTCGCAGAGTGCGTTCCTGGAGGGTCTGCAGGATCGGACGGTGACCGTGGGCAAGACGACCCGGCAGTTGCCCTCCTTCAACTTCGCCATCGCGACGATGAACCCGATCGAGCTGGGGCAGGGGACCTTTCCCCTGTCGGAAGCGGCGACCGACCGGTTCGCGATCATGGTGACGGTGGGCTACCTTCCGCCCGAGCAGGAACAGCGGCTGGTCAACTTCGACTTCAAGCAGGTAGCCCTCGACGGACTGATGTCCAAGGAGCGGGTGGTTCAACTTCGCTCCGCCATCACCGCTCGGGTTTTCCTGCACGACGCGCTCGGCAAGTACATTCAGCGCCTGGTCGCCGCCTCGCGCCCCTACGACCCGGAGAACGAGTGGCTGCGCCACTCGCCCTCGGAACTGGTGGAGCGCTACGTCGATCTGGGCGGCTCGCCGCGAGCGACCATCTGCTGGGGGCGGCTCGTGAAGGTATGGGCCGTGCTCGCGCGCGAGCGGTCCGAGGTGTATCCGGAGGATGTGCAGGACCTGGCGAAATACGTTCTGGGGCACCGCATCTGGCTGGCGCCGCACGCGGCGGGGCAGGGCGTCTCGGTGGACGGGGTCATCGCGGACATCATCGAGCAGGTGCCGATCCCATGAAGGAGATCGTCTCCTCCGCCATTGACGTCCGGGTGGGGGCGCATCCCCATCGGCCGGGCGGTCGTGCTCCCGCTGGCGCCCCTGCGGCTTCCGCCCGGTCCGCAGCGTCCGGTTCCCCCGCCGCGGAGGTAGACGGGCATGGCCTGGTCAGTTGGACGGAGGTGCAGGACATCGAGATCGCGATTGTCCGGCGGATGCGGGAATACATGTCGGGGCAGCATCCCAGCGTCTTCCACGGCGACGGTTTCGAGTTCGCCGGCCTGCGCGACTGGGAGCCGGGCGACCGGCTGACGTCGATCGACTGGGCGCAGTCGACCCTCACCAACTTTGCGCCGATCGTCACGCGGGAGTTCGAGCAGCAGAGCACTGCCCGGCTCGTTATCGTCGCCGATGCGTCCAGCTCGACGCGATGCGGCGCGGCCGGCGCGCCCATCGCCCGGGCGATCGCCCGGACAGTAGGCACGCTGGCCCTCGCCGGCGCGTTCTTCCAGGATCAGGTCGGGTTGATTACCTTCGACCGCTCGTCCCGCCACCTCACGGTGCGGCCTCGGGTTGGCCGGAACCACGCGATCCACTGTCTCGATGCATACCAGGCCCTCGTCCACGGCAGCGGCCGTACGCCGGAGCCGGAACGCATCGACGACAGCATCGCCGGCCTGATCCGCCGCACGTCGCTCGTGCCGGTGGTTTCCGACTTCCTGTTCGACGGCTACGAGGCGCTGCTCGACGAGCTCCTTGCGCTGAACGCCACGCACGACCTGTTTGTCGTGCTGATCGACAGCCGCGACGCGTTTGCGCTGCCCGCCCTTTCGGCCGGCTGGATCGAGGTGGCCGACGTCGAGACGGGCAGCACGCGGCTGGTCTCGGCGGGCGACCTGGAGCGGATGGGCGACGCGGTGGCGGCGTGGCAGGATAGGGTGGAGCAGCGCGCCGGTGAGCTGGGGCTCGAAGTGCTGCGGGTGGGCGACGACGCCGAGCGCTTTCATGAGCAGGTGGTCGAGTTCCTGGCCAACCGGCGCCTGAGGAAACGATGACGGGCACACGAACGCGGGCCACGCGCCGGTGGGGACCCGCCTGGGCGTGCACGCTCCTTCCCGTCGTCGGGCTCGTCCTGTTCGCACCTCCCGCGGCGGCGCAACCCGAGGACGAAATGGTGGGGCTGGACGCGCTGCAGTGCTGGCGCCGCCTTGGCGCGCACGCGGTCCATGTGGGCGAGCGCTTCGACATGCTGCTCACCTGCGCCGTCGTCGAGGCCGACGACGCGCGTGCGGTGCCGGACGATGCCTGGCTGGCTCCCGAGACCCTCGCCGTCTCGCCGTTCGAGGTGCTGGAGGGCGAGCGCTACGCCGACCTCGTGCGCGGTCCGCGCCGCTTCTTCCAGTACCGCTACGCGCTTCGGATCATCGGCGAGGAGTACTTCGGTCTGGATGTCGAGTTGCCGCCGCTGGGGGTGCGCTACCGGATCGAACGGTCGCTCGACGGCGGTCCGTTCGTCGAGGGGCGCGAGCTCGTGCAACTGCTGCCGGCCGAGCAGATCCGCGTGCTGTCGCTGGTGCCGGCCACCGCGGCGGGCATCCGGGAGTTGCCGGGAGATACGTTCGGAGACGCCGAGGCGCGGTTGTTCCGGGCGAACGCGGCGTCCATTCTCGCCATCGCGCTGGCGGCGGCGGCGGTTCTGGTGCTGCTCGCGGCGCTGGTTCGCGCCCGCAGCGCGCGGCGCGGCGTGGTTCCCGCGGGCCGGGCGCGGGTTGCGGACTGGCGGGTCGCGCGCGCCGCGCTCGGTGAACTGCGGGCGGTCCGAGCGTCGAGCGAGGCGGAGGGCTGGACGAACGATCTCGTGGCACGGGCGCTCGCCGCCTTCCGGATCGCGGCCGCGCTCGCGATTGACCATCCCGTGGCGCAGCGGCCGGCCGAGACGCAAGGGGATACCGGCCTGCCGGTGAGCCGGTGGCCCAGGCGCACCGGTGGGGCGTTCGTCTCGTCGGCGGTCACCCTCGCCCAGGTCGCGGCCGCCATCGACCCTCTCCGCCGCAAGCACCCGGACGGCGCCGCGGACGCGGAGGCCATGCGTGATGCCATGGCGGCCTTCGGTGCGGTCCGCTACGGCCCGGGCGGCGACCCGGGTGGCCAGGCAAGTGATCAGGCGGACGGCGAGTCACGCGACAACAGCGATCTCCATGCCGCGCTCGAGAACGTGATCGGCCTGTTGGAGCGGCTGTCGCTCAGCGCGTTGCCGCCCGTGCGCGCCGTCGAGCAGTGGCGCGCGGCGTGGACGCGCCGCTGGCCCGGCCGCCGCGCGGTGGCGCCGGCGGCGGAATAGCGGGAACGGAACAACACGGCAAGATGCTGGCGGATCTGCTGCAACGGATTGCCGAAACGCTCCGGGCGCTGCCGGCCGCGGCGGCCGGCACGTTCGCGTGGCTGCATGCGGAGACCGCCGCGCTTGCGGCCGGCGTGCTGCTGCTGATTGCCGTGGCCGCGGCGGCCCGCCACTTCCTCCGTCCGCGCGCCCCGGGCAGCGGCAACGTCGTCCTGCCCGCGGTGCTCCCCGGCACGGTCGCGCCCCAGCCGCTTCTTCGTCCGCTGCGCCACGTGCCGTTCGTGCTGGCGCTGGCCGGGCTCGCGGCGTTCGCGGCGGCGTTCGCAGATCCACACGCCACGCTCGCCCGCTCGGAGGAAAGCCACCCTGGCCATCGGATCGCGCTGTTGATCGACGCCTCGCTCAGCATGAACACGTCGTTCGCAACCGAGCGTCTGCAGGCCGGCAACACCTTCCTGGCGAACGTCGCCGCGGCCGAGTACTTCGTGCGCCGAAGGATGGACGGCCCCTCCCGCGACCTGGTGTCGCTGGTGCAGTTCGGCAACGAGGCGTACATCGTCACCCCGTTCACGAACGACTACCGGAACATTCTGCTCAGTATTTCGCTGATCGGCACGCCGGAGGAGTACCACCGCTTCCCGGATCACGGCACGCTCGTGATGAACGCGATCAACCGGGGCGTCCAACTGTTCCGTACTTTCGATTACCTCGGCGCGGCCGGCAACCTGATGGTCATCTTCAGCGACGGGCAGGATACGCACGCGCGGTTCGAGGACGTCACCCTCGACGACATCGTGCGCGAGGCGGCGGAGAACGAAATCCCCGTCTACTTCATCCGGACCGCCTACGCCCAGGAGCTGGGCGACGTCATTTCCGACCAGCAGTGGAAACTGGCCGTGGAAGAGACCGGCGGCCAGTTCTTCCCGGCAGAAGACGAGTCGGCCATCCTGGCCGCAATCGAGGAAATCGACCGGCTGGCGGAAGGGCAGATCCGGGTGCGTCGCTACGAGGCGCGCGAGCCGCGGTTCGCGCCCTTCGCCCTGGCCGCGGTGTTCTGCTGGATCGCCGCGGCGGGCCTGACGCTGGGTCTCCGGCCGTTCCGGAAGTTCCAATGAAGGGACGCGGGTTGGGGGAAAGGCGCGGCACGCAACTGGAGGAGTCGCCATGAGAACCGGCGTGTCCTACGTGATTACGGCGCTGTTGCTGGGAGCGCTGGCGGCCGTCGCGTATGGGGCGAGTCGCGTCGAACGGGGCGTGGCGCAAGCCCAGCAGCGGATGGCGACGCTCGACCTGCGCGCGCCCGACGCCGCCTATGCAAGCCTGCTCGACGACCTCGACTCGGCCGGGCCGCTGGCGGGGCTCTTCGGCGCCGCGCGGGCCGACATGGAGACGCGCCGAGCGGCGGTTCGTTACTGGCAGGGCGACTATGCGGGCCTCCTGCAGGACTACGCCGGCGGGAATGCGGGTGCCGCGGGCGGCAACATCGCGCTGCAGTTCATCGTGGCGAACGCCGCGACGCGCGCCGCCCTCGCCACGCTCGATCCGGAGTCGGAGGAGCGCGAGGCGACCCTTCGCGCGCTCGATGGGGCCATCGACGTCTACCTCGGGGTGTTGCAGCAGAGTCCGGATCATCGTGACGCCGCCTACAACTACGAGTACCTCCTCCGGCTCCGGGCCGACCTGGCGTCGGGAGCGGAGATTCCGATGAATACGGACAACCAGCATGGCCGCGAAGGGGAGGCGCCGGAGAACATGGAGATGGAAGACATCCAGATCTACGTTCCGGTGCAGCGGGATGTCGATCCCGAGATTGACGAGTCGCCGACGATCGGCGCGGGCGATCGCATCCGCCGGCGCGGTTAGGAGCCGGACGGGAGAGATGCAGGAACTGGAGTTTGGCCAGCCGGCGTTCCTCTGGCTGCTGGTTGCCCCGCTGGCGCTCGCCCTGCTCTGGGTGCGTCTCTTCCTCCGGCGGCGGCGCGACATCCGCCGGATGCGCGAAGGGCGCGCCCTGCCGGTCGTGGAACGTCATGCGGCGGGACGCGGCCTCTGGTTCTGGCTGGCGCTGGTCGGGGCGACGGCCTGCGTCATCGTGGCGCTCGCCCGGCCGCAGGCGCTGGTTGGTGTGACCGAGAGCGCCGGTGTCGACTTCGTCGTGCTGCTCGACGGATCGACGTCGATGCGGGTGACCGATATCGCGCCCGACCGGTGGCAGCGGTCCGTCGCTTGGCTGCGGACCTTCGCGGAGGTGCTCGGGTGGCGTCAGGAGCGGGTGGCGCTGGCCCTCTTCGCGCACCGGGCGGCGCCCCAGGTCCGGCTGACGTCCGACCCCAACGCGCTTTTCTTCTTCCTCGATCACCTTGCCGACGAGCCGCCGTTTCGCCTGCGCGACGACACGAGCTGGGACACGAATATCGAGGACGGCCTCTCGTGGGGCGTCAAGATGATCGACAAGGACGAGGAGCTCTACGGCGCGCGGCTCGGGTCGCGTGCGTTCGTGGTGCTTTCCGACGGGCAGGCGTGGACCGGGGAGGTGGAACGCGCCATCCGCGTGGCCCAGGAGCGGAACATCCGGATCTTTGTCGTCGGCGTGGGGACGGACGCGGGCGGGTTCATCCCGCAAGTGCCGGTCGGGCGCTACGAGGACCCGGAGCCGCCCATCCACTCCGTGCTCGACCGGCAGTCGCTGCGCGCCATCGCGCAGGCGGGAGGCGGCGCGTACTTCGAACTGGGCGCCGAGGCGGACCACGTCGTCGCGCTCCGTATCATCCGCGACGTTCAACGCTCGGCGAGCGGCACGGTGGAGCGGCGCGAGGCGTTTGCCGACCTCTACTGGCCGTTCCTCCTTGTGGCCGCCATTCTCTTCGGCGCCGGCGCCCTGCTCGTCACCGACCGGACGCAGCTCTGGTGGCAGCTCGCCGCCGCCAGCCTCCTGCTGCTGGTGCTCATGCCCTGATGGTGCGCCGGCCTCGAGGCCGCCACCGTCCCGCGACCCGTCTAGGTCTAGGCGATCACGCCACGTGCCGCCTCCGCCATCGCCTCCGCACCCTGCGACGCATCGAGCCGCCTCCACGATTCCGGCGCCGTGATGCGCCGCATCTGATCGGCGGCCACCCCGGGCGTCGCATCCGACGCATCGCCGGTCCTGGACGCGAGCCGCCCCGACAACGTGTCGAGCGGCGCGTCCAACCACAGGCCGGTGAACGAGACGCCGGCATCGCGCGCCACCTCTTCGATCGCCTCGCGCGCCGCCGGATCCGGCCAGACCGCATCGACGATCACTCCGTGCCCGGTGTCGACGACGGCCCGGGCCGTGTCGAGCAGCGCCGCATACACGCGCCGGGTCGTTTCCGCCGTGTAGCCCTCCGGACCCAGTGGAGTCTCCGGTGCGACGCCGAACAGGCGCTTCCGCTCGACGTCGCTCCGCACGACGACGGCGCCGGGCGCCGGGCCGACGGCCGGCGCCAGATACCGCGCAAGCGTCGTCTTGCCCGTGCCGGAGACACCGCCAATTGCGACGACACGGCGCGGGCGCGGCTCGATCAGGGCCAGCGCCAGGTCGAGATACGTCCGCGCCTCGCCCTGCAACTGGGCGGCATCCGCCGCCTTGGACTGCATTGAGGACGCCGTCGCGCAGATCTTCGCGCGGACGGTGGCACGCATCGAGAGGAACAACGGCAGGAAGGCGAGACCGGCGACATCCCCGGTCCGCTCCACGTATCGATTCGCCACCGCGTTCGCGTGCTCGTCGAGCCCACGGTGCAGCAGGTCCATCACCAGGAACGCCGCGTCGTACCAGACGTCGATGCAGGAGAACGCGTCGTCGAACTCGATGCAGTCGAAGAGGGTCGCCGCGCCGTCGATCAGGCAGACGTTGCGCAGATGCAGATCGCCGTGGCAGTGGCGGACGAACCTGGCGCCGCGCCGCTCGTCGAGCCGCGCCGCATGCCGTTCGACGAGGGCCAGGGTGGCCGCCTCCAGGCGATCGCAGGCGCCGGCGTCGAGGACGCCGCCGCCGTAGACGGACAGACCCTCGTGGTTGCCCTCGATGATCTGCCGCAACGCCGCCGCGCCTCCCTGATCCGGACGCGGCTCCGCCGCCGCGTGCAAATCCGCCATCGCATCGGCCAGCGAGAGCATCAACGGCAAATCGAGCGCACCCCGTTCGGCCATCCGATCGAACTGGGTCGCCGGATCGAAGCGCCGCATCTCGAGCACGTAGTCGACGGCGCGTCCCCGGGCGTTCCCCACCGCGCCTTCCCCGGCATCCTCCACCACAAGCCCGCCGTCGGCCGTTTCGCGAATCGCCCGGACGGCCCGGTAGATCTCGGGCGCGGTCCGCCGGTTCAGGCGCAGCTCCTCGAGCAGGTAATGCCGGCGGCGCGCCGCGGTGGAGTAGTCGAGATAGTCGTAGCGAACCGCGCGCTTCAACTTCCAGGCGTGGCTGCCCGCCAGAAAGACGACGGAGGCGTGAGTCTCGACCCGCTCGACCGGTGCGCCGGCATCCAGCCCGTGCGCCGCCGGCGACGAAAGCCACGCGATCAGGGCGCGCTGGCGGTCGTCGGACATAGTCGCCGTCCCGGCGGACACGTGGACAGGTGGGGGATGCGGCTGCCGGGCCGGCCACGGCCGTCAGCGGCAGCAGGATTTACGCCGAACACTCCGTGAGAGTCTATCGGCTGACCGCCTGTCTATTGACTGGAGCGGCCTGCGGGTGTATCAACCAAGGATCGCTGGTCCTGATCAGGTATAGGAGGTCTACCATGAGGCGACGACTGCTGTCCTTCGGCGTGGCGACTACGCTCGCCATCGTGTTCGGGCTGGCCCATGTGGCTGAAGTGCCCGTTGGCGGACAGGCGGATACCACCGCGTGGGGGCACCCGAACCTCGAGGGGATCTGGCTCGACGTGTACGACACGCCATTCGAGCGCGACCCTACGCTTGGCGATCGGGAGTTTGCCACGGACGAAGAGCGGCAGGCTCGCGACCAGGCGCGGATGGTCGACCCCGGGCGCAACGAACGCTCGAATGCCGCGGCTCGTGACGTGGCGGGCGCCTACAACGCCTTCTGGACGTCCGCGAAGCCGGCCGGGCCCCGCACCTCGCTCGTCGCCGATCCGCCCAACGGCCGGATTCCCCCGCGGACGGAGGAGGCGGAGCACCTGGCCGAGGTCCAGCGTGAGTGGCGTCTCATGCTGCTGCAGAACACGGAGACCTGCGAGAGAAACGCTCCCGGCTGCCGCGGCGGGACCTACGGGCCGCCGTCGCCGCGCCGGTTCGACGTCACACCGTTCTACAACACCTCGCGCATGAATCGGCACGACGGTCCGGAGGATCAGAGCCTGGGCGACCGGTGCATGCTGGGGCAGACCCCGGACACCCGGGGACACCGCCGGATCGTGCAGGGCGAGGATGCCATCGCGGTCGCCTACGACACCGGGCAGGGCCAGGGATACCAGCGCATCATCAATCTGGGCGGCGAGCATCCGCCGAGCAACGTGCGTCTGCGGCACGGGGACTCCCGCGCGCACTGGGACGGCGATACCCTCGTCGTCGAGACCACGAATTTCTCGCCGAAGTTCCAGTTCCGCGGATCGGGTGAGAATCGCAGGCTGACCGAACGGTACACCCGGGTCGATGCCGACACCCTGGAGTACGAGGTGACGATCGAGGACCCGACGGTGTGGACGGCCCCCTGGACGATTCGGCAGGAACTGAAGCGGCAGGACGGCCAGCAGAATCGGATCTACTACGAGCCGCGCTGCCACGAGGGAAACTACGGTCTCCCGGCGCTGCTGATCGGGGCGAGGGTGGACGAGCAGCGGTTCAAGGACGGGAACGGGCCGGATCCGTTCTCGCTGGACACGGCGACCTGCGTCAGCGGGCTGGCTGACGACGAAGGGCTGTGATCATGGCAGGGAGACTGAACGGTTCGACGGTTCTCGTAGCGCTGGGCGGCGCCGCGATTGGCGCCGTGGTCGCCGTCCTGTTGACGGGCACGCCCACGTCGGCCCAGCCGGAGGCGACCGCGCGTCCGGCCGAGACGCCGGATGGCCGGCCGAACTTCAACGGGGTCTGGCAGGCGCTGAACGAGGCGCATTGGGATCTCGAGGCGCACGAGGCGCTCCCGGCCTGGGTGACCCAGGAGGGCGTGTATCCGTATGAATACGCCAGAGTGCCGGCGGCCCCGGTGGTCGCGCTCGGTGCGGCCGCCGGCGTTCCCGGCTCGATGGGTGTCGTCGGTGGCGACGGGACCATCCCCTATACGCCGGAGGCGCTGGCGATCAAGCAGGAGAACCGGGAGAACTGGATCGACCGGGATCCCGAGCTGAAGTGCTATCTGCCGGGCACGCCGCGCGCCATGTACATGCCCTATCCGTTCCAGATCGTGCAGAGCACGGACAAGATCCACATGACGTTCGCTTTCTCGAACGCGGCGCGCGTCGTCCACCTGGACGACGTGGCGCGGCCTCCCGACTACACCTACATGGGACACTCGGTCGGCCGCTGGGACGGGGATACGCTGGTCGTCAACGTCGACTACTTCAATGGGAAGAACTGGCTGGACCGGGCCGGCAACCATCACAGCGAAGCGCTCGAGCTGGAAGAGCGTTACACGCCGCTGTCGCCGAACGCCATCTGGTACGAAGTGACGCTGAACGACCCGAATACGTACTCGGAGCCCTGGACGATGGCGATGCCGTTGTATCGCCGCCTGGAGCCGAGCGCCACCGTGCTGGACTACCCGTGCATCGAGTTCTCCGAGGAGTTCATGTACGGGCACGTGCGCCGCGAGCAACTGGTCGAGCGGTGGGAAGGCGAGACGATCATTGTCGACATCACCCGGAAGGTCCCGGAAGGTGATGCATTCCACGACTGGTACCGAAGGTAGGAGGCCAGAGCAATGACAGCGAGACAGGCAGTTGGCGTCGCGGCGGTGGTCGGAGCCGTTTCCCTCTTGCTGGCGGGCGCCACCGCGCCCGTCACGGCGCATCACGCATTCGCGGCGGAGTTCGACGCGGACCGGCCCGTGGAGTTCGACGGGACGGTTACGAGAGTCGAGTGGGTGAACCCGCACGTCTGGATTCACATGGACGTCAGGCTGGAAGACGGCTCGACCGAAGAGTGGGCGTTCGAGGGGGGGACCCCGAACGTGCTGTTCCGGCGCGGGTTCACGCGGGAATCGCTTCTCCCCGGCACCGACGTGCACGTCGACGGGTATCAGGCCAAGGACGGAACGAATCGCGCCAACGGCCGCGACATCACGTTCGCCGATGGGACCAAGCTGTTCCTCGGATCGTCCGGCACGGGCGCGCCGTATGAGCTGGCCCGACCCGGCGTCGACACGGTCGCACCGGGCCGGTAGGGAGAATCCGCCCCGGCGGCGATGACCCTCACGCCCGCGGTGGCCTTCGGCCTCGTGGCGGCCGTTGCGGGTGTCGTTGCCGGGTTCGGCTTCCTCCCCGGCGCCGCCGGTTCGGTTGGCTCCGATCCGGCGTTCCCGTGGTCGTTCTTCGCCCCAGGCGCGGCTTTGCTCGCCTGGGGCGCCCTTCTCTTCGCGTCCGCGCGGCGCCGCGGGCGCGCGTTTACCCTTCAGGTCTCCCTCCGGAAGCAGCATTACGTACAGGCCTGCGCGCAGTTGGCGGTCTTCGCCTACTGGGGGTGGCACTGGCGCACGGTCTACGACGCGGCGTTCCTCATCGCCGCGCAACTGGTGTTTGCCTACGCCTTCACCATGCTGCTGAGCTGGTCGCGCGGCAAGCCCTACGCGCTCGGTTTCGGGCCGTTTCCCGTGATCTTCAGCATCAATCTGTTCCTGTGGTTCCGGGACGAGTGGTTCTATCTGCAGTTCGCGCTGGTGGCGCTCGGCTTCCTGGCCAAGGAGTTCATTCGCTGGAACCAGGACGGACGCCGCGTCCACATCTTCAATCCCTCGTCGTTCCCGCTGGCCGTCTTCTCGCTCGGCCTGATTCTCACGGGAACGAGTGACCTGACATGGGGGCAGGACATCGCCATCTCGCAGTTCTTTCCGCCGCAGATCTACCTCGTGCTGTTCCTTGTGGCGCTCCCCGGGCAGTACCTCTTCGGTGTGGCGTCGATGACGATGTCGGCCGTCGCCGCCTCCTACCTGTTCGGCCTGCTCTACTTCGCGTCGACCGGCGTGTACTTCTTCTACGACTCGTACATCCCGATCGCCGTGTTCCTCGGGATGCATTTGCTGTTCACCGACCCGTCCACCGCGCCGCGGACCGAGCTGGGCCGCGTCTGCTTCGGCGTGCTCTACGGCCTGGGGACGGCCGCCCTGTATGTCGTGCTGGGGCGCGCCGGTGTGCCGACGTTCTACGACAAGCTGCTGCTGGTGCCGGTGCTCAACCTGTCCATCCAGGTCCTGGACCGGGCCGCCCGGTCACGCTGGCTGAGTGGATTCGATAGGGCGGTTGTCGCTCGCTGGCGAGAGCCGCGGCAGCGGAACGTTGCCTGGATGGCGGCATGGGCCGGGCTCTTCCTGGTGATGAGCGCCACCCAGGGAGTGGGCGACCGGCATCCCGGCCAGTGGATCCCGTTCTGGCAACAGTCGTGCGCCGAGGGCCGACCCTACGCGTGTCCGTACCTGGCCGACATGCAGTTGCGGTTCTGTCGGGCCGGATCGGCGTGGGCGTGCAACGAGGCGGGCGTGCTGCACGTCGCGCTGGCGCGATCGGGGGAGGACGCCCGTCGCCGGGATCCCCTGGAGGCGGCCGGATCGTTTCGCCGCGGCTGCGATCTGGGTTTCGAACTGGCCTGCGGGAACTTCACGGAGCTCACCGTCGGTCAAGGCCAGTTCGAACGGGGACCCCCGGGCCTGGACGACTTCCCGATCATCCTGCGCGGCAGCAAGGCTCCGATTACCGACCGCTCACCCGCGTACCTCTACGCCCGGGCCTGCAGCCAGGGGTGGGAAGCCGCCTGCGGCCGAGCCGGAATCGACTGAACGGGACGTGGCGACTTACGGAGTCACGTCGATCACGCGGATCGCGATCTTCCGCGCCGCTTCCGGTGTTAGTAGCGCTTCAAGGCGCGTTCGCAGTGCAGCCGGGCCGGCCGGGCGGGGGTCCTCCGGAGGCAGGGGAGTCCTGTTCCCTTCCGTCTCACCGAACCACAGCACCAGATAGATCCCGTAGCCGTCCGTTTCCGGATCCCGTACGTACCGGCCGATCAGTTGATCGCGCAACGCGCTCCAGAGAGCGGGATGCCCGTTCTTCTTGATCTCCAACGGGACGTTGAAGTCTGCACCCGAGACACGAATGTCTGCGCGCTTCTCGTTCACGTACTGCGCTTCGGGTTGCGCTTCGGTGCCGGGTGGCAGGCGCCGCCTGAGATCCCGCAGCAGGGCGTCTCGACAAGAGTTCTCCGGCTTCGGTTCAGTTGGGCGGCCGTGGGAGTTCTCATTCCAGTAGCTGCGCCAGTCGTTGCTACTCGCGTTCTTGATTCGATCGGCGATCTCGTCCAGTCGATCCACGACGAGTGCGGCCAGGTCACCCGCATTCGCTGGCCGTCCGCCGCTCAGCGTCCGGCAGACCTGCTCGACATCGGGATGGCGGTAGGTTGCGTCCCGGCGAATGACCTGCTGGTTGACCCGCGCCCACGTCAACTCCGCGCACCAAGGGGACAGAGCCTCGTCCGAGGCCAGCGCTTCGAGCGCCGCGCTCGCTTCCACGGTCGGCCGCTCGGAGAGGCTCTGGATCATCCACTGGACACGCTCCGCAGCGCTCATGTCGGGAGTGATCTCGATCGCGCCACCGCTCCAGTTGTCTCCCCACGGTCGGAAGGTGTGGCCGGTGAGGCGGACGATCAACTGCAACACCGATGGCCGCAGTCTGGCCATGGGAAAGGCCTGGAGCGGTTGCTCGCTAAAGAACGCGAACAGATGACGGGTGTGCGTTTCGCTCCCGGTGGCGAACTCCTCGGACCGCTGGAGGTAACTCTCGGGTGAGAGGACGAGCCCGGCGGCCAGCCAGCGTCCTCGCTGGGCAGGGTCCATGCTGGGACGCGTCAACTTGTGTTCGATCAGGTCCAGCAAGACGTCCTGATCGGCGTGCTGGAGGGCCGACCAGAGCAGGCGGCTCAGGTCCGTCATCTGACGAGCCGCGCAACGGATCGTAAAGCCGCGCAGCAACGGCAGGCTCGCCATCCGGGCAACCTCCGCGTGCCGGGGATCGCAGGCCAGGTCATACAGCCCCGGGACGTGTTCCCTGCCGTTGCGGATCTCCATGGCTGCCGTTCGGATCAGCACATCCGCGACGAGTTCGGGCCGTGAATCAAGGATGCTCGCGAACCAGCCAGGCTCACTGAGACCCAGCGTGCAGTAGTGAAACCCCAGCGCCGTGCGGATCCTGTCCAGATCCAGCCGGTCTAGGCCGTCCGGCACCGCCCTGGCGAGTTTGTTGAAGCTCGCCGGATCCGGCGAGTTGAGTTCCTCCAGACTCACGAGAACTGGAAGGGCAAGATTGTGTTCGTGGTTCTGCTCCCGAAGGCGCGTGATCTCGTCGAGATCGGGTAGATCGTCACGAAGAATCGCGCTGCGAAGCCCCGTCAGGGCAGCCTGTGCCAGATCCTCGTCGTCTCCGAAGAGATTCCGCAACCGCTCCACTGGCGTATTGCCTTCCGCGTCCGTCCGCAGACCCATATAGGCCGCCGCCAACTCGTTCAGCAAGTCCGGGCGGCAGCGGTTCTCGCGAAGAGCGGCTTCGTGGGCGCGAACGTGGTCGACATTCCTCTGGCGTTGTCGTTCCTTCTGTGCCGCGTAGTGCCGTGCCCGCTCGTGGAAGCGCTGCGCGGCGGCATCGGTTGCCTGGTCGCGCTCCTGAAGGTGCGCGTAGATCTCGGCTAGGACGTCATGTTTCTTGACCCGTCGCTCCAGGAGGTCGAGCGACAATCCGCGACTGTTGGTTCCAGCCCGGACGGCGTTCCTCACGCGCAACAACAAGTACTCCGCGACGCGCTCTTCCTTCGCTGTCTCTGCCCGTTCCAGGCACCAATGGTCGAAGTTCGCGGGTGGATCGGTCCCGTACAATAGCTGCTCGATTTCCCCTACCTCTCGCCGGAATTTATCGTCATCGAGTCCCTCCAGCCGCTCCAGCCCCTCCAGGAGAATGGCCTTCTGGATCGCGGGGCGCGCTCCCAGCCAGCCCCGAAGGGGTTCGAGGCAGTCCTCAGGCGGCCTATCCAGATCCGAGTTCATACCGGCGCCGAGCCAGTCGTACAGGCGACCCGGTTCGATCCGGTCGCCGTGTGCCTCCAGACCACGTATCAGGAGCCGGGCTGGCAAGTCCTGCAAGCCACGGCTCTTCAAGGCTGGCCATACCGTGTCCTGACGTGCGACCAGTACGTTCAGGTGGTCCGCTACGGCCGAGTCCGTGCTCTGGTCCGGGAGACGCTTCCAGAAACGGTAATAGCGTCCTCCCCATAAGGGGTTCGATGATTCGGACAGGTACGTCCATACTTCCGCCGGCGCCAGTTCGTCCGGATGGAGCTGCCTCAACAACGTTCCGAGGAGTTCGTCGTGCGGGTCGGCGATATCGCCGGCGCGGACGTCGGCCAGCAGCGCTTCGAGCTGGCGCGTCGTCTCGTGGGCATCGGGAGCATTGTGAATGAAGGCATCGAGAGCCGCCGCCTTCATGTCGGCGAGCAACGTCTCGTCACGGACGACACAAAGCACGATGTCGGCAAGCGCCGGTAGTGGCGTGCCGTGAGCCAGGAGGCAAACCAGGAAGTGGACGAACGTCTGGTGTTCGTGCGTCCTGCTGGAATCCGCCAGCATCCGGCGAAGGGTCTCCGCCATCTCCGGCGTCGCGAGCGTCCGGAACGCCGGAGCGGTTCGCTGCGCCGGAACGAGCCGGGGTCCTTGGATTTGCAATGCAGTCAACAACGCGTGTCGCTCGTCCGTCGAGAACGGGCCGACGTCGCCATAGAGACCGACGCCGATCGGGTCGCGCTCGATCAAGATCGCTCGCGCCGACGGACACTGCGCCGCCAGCCACGCGGACAGGCCCCTGAGTGGCGTTACGACCATGCCGTCGCAGCCCGTCATCAGGGCAGTGACCCGTCGAACCGGGAGACCGTTGTGCGTGCTTTCTGTTCCACCTTCGATTTGCCCGGCCAGGTACCTGGCGCCCAGGAACGCCGCAACGTGATGGTGAATCGGAGCGAAGCGCCCCGACGAATGGGCGTTGAAGAGCTTCCTCCCGAGTGCGGTGCGGAGAAGCTGCCCGTCTTCACCGGCAGGCTCGTCGACTTGCGGGAAATCCTCGTGTTCCGCATCGTCCGTCATCGCAAACCCTGTGACCCCGGCTAGAAGCTGCACCGCGCAGAGCCGGCCCGCGGCGTTCAGCAGGTTCTCCACGCTCGGCCACGCCGTGCCGGCGCTTGACTGGCTCGCTGCACGGTGTTCGGGATTCTCCTCCTGGACTATGCGCCGGCAGGCGCGCTCGAAGAGCTCCAACCGGCTTGCCGGCCAGTTTCCAGCGCTGCCGTCTTCGCCGACCACCTTCGCCAGCAGGACGAGGGTCTGGGGGTTGCTGAGGAACCCTTCGACGCCGTGCTGCCTGGCCGCTCGCAGGAAGTTCCCGGTGTCGACCACATGATGCGCTTGGAGGATGCGCTCGATGTCCTCATCCCCCAAGGGATTGAGGCGCAGGACAGTCACGCGAGAGTCCGGCGAGACGGTCTCCAGATGGGTTCTATCGTGAGCGCCGAGCCAGTCCGCCTCTCGGCATGACAGGCGGAAGGGTGGCTTTCCCAACGCGTCGAGCTTCCCGCGGATCCTGTCGAACGGCGTGCGCACGTCCTCGCTTCCGGCGCGGGCTTCGTCGAGTCCGTCGATGAAGAGCGTCTTTCTGTTCGACTTGCTGCCCCATTCGGGATGGTCGTGCGGCTCGAGAGTGAGAAAGTCGCGGGCAGAAACGTAGTGGCCCTTCGACCGGAGGACCTCGTGCTCCGTCTTGAAGGCACTGGTCTTGCCCGCTCCGGGATCGCCCAACAGGACGTAGGCCGAGACGCCGCGGAACGCTTCCAGAGGCCGCGATTCCGCGTTTCGTCCGTCGCCGGGGTCACGGGGCGGAATCTCCGTGCAGGTCCAACCGACAGGCACGCTCATCGTCCTTCGATCCATGCGCCGGCCGGCGCCACCAGGAACTCGTTCAGGGGGACGCCGCCTTCGCCGACCAGCAGGGTGCGACTTGCCTTGAAGCGCCGTGCGAACAGCGCCAGGCCATCCGGCGACTTGCGCCTGGGGCCGCTCTTCACCTCAATGGCGGTCAGGTGTGGACCACGTCGCAGAACGAAGTCGACCTCGTGCGGACCGTCGCGCCAGTAGTACACCCGCGTGCCCGACGTGGCCGTGTTGAGCAGGTGCGCCCCGGCCGCGCTCTCGACAAGGCGTCCCCAGAACGTCCGGTCGGCTCGCGCTTCGTCGAACGTGTAGCCGGAGCCTGCCGTAACGAGCGCGGTGTTGAACACAACGAGCTTCGGGCTGGATCCCCGTCGATGGGGGTGGCTGGCGTACTTCGGCAGACCCGCGACCAGCCCGGCCCCGGCGAGGAGATCGAGGTAGCGGGCCAGTGTGGTCGTGTTGCCGGCGTCCTGAAGCTGCCCCAGCATCTTGGTGTACGACAGGATCTGCCCCGAGCAGTTCGCCGCCACCTCGAACACGCGCTTCAGCACGGCCGGCTTGTCCACGCGGGTCATCGCCAACAGATCCCGCTCGATGTTCGGTTCCACGAGCGCTTTCAGGATGTAGTCGCGCCAGCGCTCCGGATCCCGAACCAGTTCTGCCGCACCGGGATATCCGCCGAAGTAGAGGTAGGCGGGCAGGTCGAAACGGAACGCATCGGCCATTTCCTGAAACGACCAGTGCGTGACCCCGATGGATTCGAAGCGTCCGGCCAGACTCTCGCGCAGGCCGGTCTGCATCAGGAGCGGCGACGATCCCAGAATGACGACGTGCAGGGGCAGATCGGCGGCCCGGTCGGCATCCCATAGTCCCTTGACGGCCTCCGACCACTGCGGGACCTTCTGGATCTCATCGAGTACCAGCACGAATCCGTGCTGTGACCGCCTCGCCTCGCGCCGGGCTTCCTCCCACGTGTGGACCAGCCATGCCGCATCTCTCGGCCGGGGCCGCGAGCGGGTCGTTTCCGGCCCTGCCGGCGGGATCCGAAAGGTCAGCGACTGCGGCGCGTCGGGAGTATCGACCGGCACGTAGCGATTGGGTCGTTCGATCTGCCGTAGCGCCTGTCGAACAAGAGTTGTCTTGCCGGTTTGCCGCGGTCCGAACAGTGCGATGATCTGTCTGACCGGCTCTTGCAGCCGGTGGGCGACCGTGCGGACGTGGGCACGCTCGAAGGAGGGCACTCGCTTAAATTACTACATTGAGTAATGTTACTCAATATAGTAATTCGTATGGGCGCCGACATCCGCCTGCTTGCTTCAGGTGTCGCTGCGGCCTATGGTCTCCTGTAACGGAAGCGACGTGAGAACAGGACGCGTTCCTGTCGGGAGGAAGACGATGAGCACACACCGTATCGCGGCACGCGTGGCAGTGGCGGCGGCGGTGACGGCGGCGTTCATGGCGGCGCCCTTGGTTGCGGCCGGGCAGGCGCAGGCGCCCGAGGGATGGGAAGCGCCGCGCCTGGCGGATGGCCGGCCCGATCTCCAGGGGATCTGGGCGAGCGACTCGGCGACGCCGTTGCAGCGGCCGGAAGAGCTCGGCGACCGGGAGTACCTGACGGACGAGGAAGTGGCGGCGCTGGCGGCGCACGCCAACGAGTACTCGTCCGTCGGGGGCGACGCGGTGTTCGGCGAGACGCCGTTCCGCCGGGCCCTGGCGGCCCTGGACGCGCAGGAAGACAACGAGCACGGAGCCGCGCGGCCGGCCCGCCGCTCGACCGGCAGTTACAACCAGTTCTGGATGAGCGGGCGCTGGTTCGAGAACCGCACGTCGCTGATCATCGATCCGCCTAACGGCCGGTTGCCGGAGCGGACTCCCGAAGGGGAGGCGCGGGCGGCGCAGCGAAGGGCGGAGCGCGAAGCGCCGCTGCCCGAGCGGCCGACGCTGGCCCAGGAAGTGGCCCGCATCGATCCGAACATCCGCTGCATGGGAGGCGGCGTCCTGCTGAACGGGCGGGGCTACAACAGCACGTACCAGATCTTCCAGACGCCGACCCACGTCGCCATCCTGAAGGAGATGTACCACGAGACGCGGATGATTCCGATCGGCGACGCCGCTCCGACCCGGCTCGGCCCCCGGAGCGTGGTGGGAGCCTCGAAGGCGCACTGGGACGGCGACACGCTGGTCGTCGAGACCACCAACCTGTCGCGCGGCACGAGCGGATCAACCCGTGACGTGAAGGTGACGGAGCGGTTCACGCGGGTCGGTCCCGAGTTGCTGCAGTACGACTACACGCTGGACGATCCGGCCACCTGGACGCAACCGTGGACGGCGCGCATCTTCATGCGGCCCGCTCCCGGCACGGGCATCGTCTACGAGTTCGCCTGCCACGAGGGGAACTACGCGATCGAGCATGCGCTCACCAACGAGCGCTATCTGGAGTCGCAGGGTCAGTAGGGATAGTTGCCGGCCGGGAGACCGGCGCAGGCGATCAGCGGAACGCCGAACGTGGCTTCAACCGCTTCGTGCGATCACTGACCCTCTTCATCCGGCAGGCCCTCGACGTCCGGCTCCAGCAGGGCGCCCAGCGTGTTCTGGAACATCGCGAGCTGCGTGTAGTTGCCGACGATCAGCACGACTTCGCGCAGTTGCTCTTCGGTGTAGCGCTCGGCCAGGGCATCCCAGGTGCCCCGGGAGATGAACCGGCGGGCGTGCAACTCGTCCGCCGCGGTGAGGAGCGCGCGGTCGAAGTCGTCCCATTCGGGCGCCGCCGGACCAACCGTGATGCGGCTGATCTGCTGGGGCGTCAAACCCGCCTCCTGTCCGATGAGGTTGTGCCGGCCCCAGATGTAGTCGCCGCGCGACAACCAGGCGGTGCGAAGGATGAGCAGCTCCTTGTCGCGCAGCGGGATGATGTAGTTGTCGACGAAGTTGATGGTGTAGGCCCAGTACTTGCGGCAGGTGTCTGTCACCTCCGGGCAGAGCTGCCGTAACGGGCTCGCCCCCTGCGGGTCGTCGGGAACCGCAATGCGAGGGCCGGTCAGGCGATCGTGTGGCGCCACCCGCGCCACGCCGTCTTCCTGCGCCTTGGCGGCGCCCGCCGGAACCGTCAGGACTACGAAGAACAGAGCCACACCGGCTGTCATGGCCATCCAGCGCATCACACACCTCCTCAGGCTTGCGCGCGATCGGTGTCCTCGAGCGTCAGGGCCCCACTGTATCGCACTCTGGATCGTCCCCTGACAGCGCCGTATGATGGCCCGAGAGGGGAGGCGGCGCATGAGGAATCTGACCTGGCCATGGGTACTTGCCTTCGGACTCTGGTTGCCCGCCGGACACGCCCAGACGACCGAGGATCTGATCAACGACGCGCAGACCCCCGAGGACGTGCTCGTCCACAGCATGGGGTACGACCGCAAGAGCTACAGCCCCCTGGAGCAGATCAACGCGTCGAATATTCACCGGTTGGTGCCGATCTGGAACACCAGCCTGATGAACCAGTCGGGCGAGCTGGCCGCGCCGGCCATCTACGACGGCGTGTTGTACGCCATCAACGGAAGCTGGACGTTCGCGATCGATCTGGCGACCGGCCGACAAGTCTGGCGCACACCCGTGGTTCTCGAGGAAGGCGCGAGGCGGCGGAGCAGCTTCAACCGCGGCGGCCCGGTGCTCTACGAGGGCCGCCTCTTCCGGGTGACGGTCGATAACCACGTCCTGGCGCTCGACATGGAGACTGGCGAGGAACTGTGGAAGCAGAAGTTCGCCGATGCCGCCGAGGGCTACTACGCGACGGGTGCGCCGGTCATCGCGAACGGCGTGCTGATCTCGGGGATGGCGGGCGGGGAGTCCACCACGCGCGGCTTTCTCGACGGCTGGGATCCGGCCACCGGCGAGAAACTGTGGCGCCGCTACACGATCCCGGGGCCGGGCGAGCCGGGCCACGAGACGTGGCCGGCGGACACCGACGCCTGGATGTACGGCGGCGCGCCGACCTGGCGCTCCGGCTCCTACGATCCGGAGCTCGACCTCGTCTATTGGGGGACCGGCAACGCGGAGCCGTACGATCCCGCCCCGCGCGGCGCGCTGGACAGCCTGTATACCTCGACCGTGCTCGCCATCCGCCCCAGGACGGGCGAGATCGCCTGCTTCTATCAATACACGCCGAACGACGTGTACGACGTGGACGGCGTCGACGAGCATGTGCTGGCGGAGCTGGAAGTCGACGGCGAGATGCGGAAGGTGATGATTCAGGCGAACAAGAACGGCTTTCTGTACGTGCTCGACCGCACCGACTGCACGCTGATCGCCGCGCATCCCTACGTCTTCGTCAACTGGGCGACGCAAATCGATCTGGAGACCGGCCGGCCCGTGCTCACCGACATCTACCGGGATTTCCTCGCCGGCGAGCAGGTCTACATCTGGCCGTCGCGCGGCACCAACGCCGTGCCCATCGCCTTCAACCCGGACACCGGTCTCATCTACTCGACGACATGGCATGTGCCGCGCATCCAGCAACTCTTGCCGGAGCCCCAGGAACGCGTCATTGGCGCCGGCTACACCGGGGTCACCAACCGCTTTCCGGATGTCGAGCCGGGCGATCTGCTCGGGCATGTCGTGGCCATCAATCCGCTCACCGGAGAGAAGAAGTGGGAAATCCCGATGCACGATTTCCCCAGCTCGGCCGGCGTGCTGGCGACGGGTGGCGGATTGTTGTTCACCGGCAAGATCACCGGCGAGTTCATTGCCCTCGACGAAGCGACCGGCGAAACGCTGTGGGAGTTCCAGACCGGATCGAGCGTCAATGCGACGGCGATTACCTACACGGTGAACGGCCGGCAGCAGGTGACCGTTGCGTCCGGGCTCGGGGGCAGCCTCGCCAACCGGTACGCGCGGGGACAGGTGCCGACCGGCGGCTCGATCTGGACCTTCGCGTTGATGCCCGAGTAAGCCGGCGCACCAGGTTGACGCCGGACCTGCGAGGGCACGTCCGCGCGGGCCGCTTCCCAGACCACCTCCACGTCCTCCGGCGGCATCCCGGCGCCGTTCAGCGGATCCAGGGCCAGCCGTTAACTCTCCGCAAGCGTCCCCGTGGCCTGGACACTCCTAACTCGGCGGGATCAGCGCGACGATGCGGACCGGCGCGCCCGTTCCGCCTTCTATCTTCATCGGCAGTGCCACGAGCAGGAATCCCGTGGGCGGCAACTCCGATAGGTCCGCAACGTTCTCCAGATTGGGCACGCCGGCCGCGGCGCCGATCTGGTGCACGATGAAGTCGGTGGACTGGCCATAGTCCACGCTCGCAGTGTCGATGCCGAGCAGACCCGCACGACGATCTTCCAGCAGCAGTCGCGCCGCCGCTTCGCCGACGCCGGGGAAGTGCAGATTGGCGGTCTCTCCCGGCGTCTCATCCCCGAGATAGGCCAGGGCATCCGGCCAGCGGGCCGCCCATCCGGTCCGGATCAGGACGGCGGATCCTTCCGGCACCGGGCCGTGCTCGTTCTCCCACGCCAGCACGTCGTCGTCGGTCACGAGGTAGTCCGGATCGGCCGCCGCCGCCTCGCTGACGTCGATGACGATACCGGGCAGGATGAGGCGGTCCAGTGCAATGGACGCCGCGTCGTCGCCGCCCTCCGCGAAGTGGTTGGGTGCGTCGAGGTGCGTGCCGCCGTGCTCGGCCGTCGCGAACTCCTTGGCAGCGTAGAAGTAGCCGCCGGGCGTTTCCCCTTCCGCGAGGGTGTCGAGCTGGAAGCCGGTCGTGTCGGTCGGCCAGTACAGGGTGTCTCCGCCGTAGGCGTGGCTCAGGTCGATCATCCGCCAGGCGGCGATGGTCTCCGGCCCCGGGGGCGCGGCCGCCACGGGTTCCTCGGGCGGCGCGGCTCCGCCACAGCAGGTCACGAGCCACGCGGCAAGGGCAGTGCTGCCCGCCCGCGACAAGCCGTGCCACGTCCGATGCATCAGGCCGATCGTAGCGTGATCGGGCGTCCGCGGCAGCACGAACCCGAACGGGGAGGAACTGGCTGCACTCGATTAGCTAAGGTATGATTTACTGACGCGGAAATACGTATTCCACCATGAGGGTATCTGAACGCGGGCAAATCACTATCCCCAAGCCACTCAGAGACCGCTTTGGCATGAATCCCGATGTCGAAGTGGAGATCACGCCCACCGAGCACGGACTGCTCATTCAGAAGCGAACGGTGGCCAGGCATCCCGTGGAGCGCGTGTACGGTGTTCTCGGGCGTAGGGGGAGCACCGACGATTACCTGGAAGCGATCCGCGGGCGATGATCGCCGCTGTCGATACGAGCGTCCTGCTCGACATCTTCCTGCCCGACGAACATCACGGCCCGCAGTCGGCGCAGTGGCTGCGCGCCGCCTACGATCGCGGGGCGATCCTGGTCTGCGACGTCGTCTACGCCGAACTCGTTCCGGCCTTCGAGGACCGAACCGAGCTGGACAGGGTGCTTCGGGAGATGGGCGTGACCGCATCGCCGATCGACACGGCTATCGCTTATGAGGCGGGCGTGCGCTGGCGTCGGTATCGTCAGGCGGGCGGTTCGCGAGAGCGGATCATCACCGACTTCCTGATCGGGGCGCACGCCGTTGTTGCAGCCGACGCCTTTCTGACTCGGGATCGCGGCTTCTACACGACTTACTTCCCGGAGCTCTCGTTTCCGGAGTCGTGATCGCGCGTCGCGGACCGTCACCACCACGCAGACAATCGTGGCCACGCTGCCTGACGTCCCTCGCGGCGCTGCTCACCGGCATCGTCGTCGTCGCGCTGTTCCGGCGGATCGTTCAGCGGCAGGTCGCATTGCTCGCCGAAGCGACCGCTCCGGCTCACTCGATCGTGCGGACCTGGATCGCGTTCGAGTAGCCGAAATCGGTGGTGACGTTGGCGACGACCACCACGGGTTCGCCGCTTTCGAGCCGGCCGTGCTCCTTCAGGAGCTCGAGGGCATGGAGCACCACCTGCTCCGGCTCCTCCGTCAGATCGAGCGTGAACGGCACCACGGATCGCGAGAGCCAGAGCCGGCGGCGGACGATCCCGGTCGTCGTAAACGCGTAGATGATGGCGCCGCGCGGGCGAAAACTGCTGACGAGACGTCCCATCAGGCCGCGCATGGTCATGACGACAATCGCCCGGGACCCGAGCGAATCGGCCAGCAGGCAGGCGCTCCGGGCCAACTGATCACGGATCGTCTTCGGTTCGCGGTCGCGGTGGAACTCCAGGCCGGGCTCCTCTTCGATGCGCCGGGCGATGCGGTCGAGCACCGAGACGCAACGCACCGGGTGCTTCCCGGTTGCCGTTTCCCCGCTCAGCATCACCGCGTCGGCCTGTTCGTACACGGCGTTGGCAACGTCGGTGACCTCGGCCCGGGTCGGCATCGGGTTGTCGATCATCGATTCCAGCAGGTGAGTCGCGACGATCACCGGCTTCCCGGCGATCGCGCAGCGCCGCACGATGTCACGCTGGGTCGACGGGAGCATTTCGAACGCAAGCTCGACCCCGAGATCGCCCCGAGCCACCATCACCCCGTCGGCCTCGTCGATGATCTCCGCGAGATTGGCGATGCCCTCCTGGTTCTCGATCTTGGCGATGATGCGGATGGCCTGCCCCCCGCACTCGGCGAGGACCCGCCGCGCGTCGCGCACCGCCTCGGCGCTGCGCACGAACGACACGGCGAGGAAGTCGACGTCGTGCTCCGCCGCGAAACGGATGTCTGCTGCGTCCTGATCGGTGATCGACGGCAGGTTGACGCGCACGCCGGGAAGATTGATGTGCTTGCGCGATCCCAGGACACCGCCGTCCACCACGCGGCAGCGGAGATCGCGCTCGCGGACTTCCAGCACCTCCAGGTTGATCAGCCCGTTGTCGACCGTGATCCGATCCCCCACTTTCAACTGGCGCACCATGTCCTGATAGTCGACATGGATGGTTCGTTCCTCCGGATCGTCGGTGGGGCCGACGCTTACGTAGAACTCCTGACCGACCTCGAGGGACAGTTGCCCGCGGCGGTCACCGGTGCGGATGGCCGGTCCCCGGAGGTCGAGCAACAGGGCGATCGGGTGAGTCAGCCGCTCGTTGAGCGTCTGGACGCGCCGGATTACCTGCCCATGGCTCGCGTGGTCGCCATGCGACATGTTGAGCCGCGCGATGTTCATGCCGGCGGCGGCAAGTTGTTCGATCTGTTCGGGCTTTGAGCTGGACGGACCCAGGGTGCAGACGATCTTGGTCTGCCGAAAGTCACGTCTCGGTGCCATGGCCGGGGGGCAGAGGTTCCTTGCGGATTGGCATGGCGTCAGGTCACCGCACGACGGTGATCTCGCCCTGATGCCACGGGTGCTGCTCGCACGTATACACGTACCGGCCCGGCGTGTCGAACCGGATCGAACCAGTCCCGCCGGGTGCGATCGCCCCGGTTGTCCATGTCTGCTGACGCACCGTCATCGTGTGCGGCGCGAGGCCGGTGTTCGTCCAGGTGACTTGCGCGCCAGCCGACACCTGCACGCGCCGCGGCACGAACGTCTCGTAGTCGTCGATTACCAGTCCCGGCGGTCGGAGGGTGTCTCTCCGCCGCTCGGTGAAGTCGATGGTGATCTCGTTCGTCCTCGCGACGACCCCATGCCCTTCGAAGGTCTGCACCATGGGCGGCAATGGCGGTGGACCGGGCGGTGGAACGGTGCCGCCGAGCTTGAACGCCCACACCGCGTTGCCGGTCGACCGCGACGCCGTGGCCGGGCCGTGCGTCGACCCGCCGCCGCTCGGGGCGAGGGCGATGTACTGCTCTCCGTCCAGCTCGTACGTGATCACGGGGGCCGAGTCGGCGCCCAGGCCGGTCTGGAAGTGCCACAGCAGCTCGCCCGTCGTGGCATCGCGGGCCTGGATGGTGCCGTCCGCCTCGCCGTGGAACACGAGGTTGCCCGCCGTGGCCAGCATGCCGCCGCCGTGCGCCTTGGGATACGGCGATCGCCGCTGCCACGCGATCGTGTTCGTGCGCGAGTCGACGGCCGTGATCAACCCGTACCACTGCACGCCCGGTTCGTTGGCGGATATGCCGAACCGCGTTGCCCACCACGGGTAGACGGCGGCCGCCACATAGAAGTACCCCGTTTCCGGGCTGTAGGCCATCGGAGCCTGGCGGGCGCCGATGTACGGCGCCATCACGTTGGGTTGATTGAGCGGCTCGAAGTAGCACCCGGTCTCGAACCCGGGCGGCACGAGCCAAGGCTCGATGCAATTCGGGACCACCTGCTCGCCGCCGACCGGAAATGGCTGCGTGGGCGCCGTCATCTGATAGGGATCCTGGGGGACGGGACGCTCCTCGATCGGCAGCAGCGGCGAACCGTCGACGCGGTCGAACAGGAAGAGGTATCCGTCGGTGCGCATGACGGCAATCCCCTTGCGGGGGCGTCCGTCGATGGTCGTGTCATACAGCACCGGGGGAGTGGGCACGTCCATGTCCCAGATGTCGTGACGCGTAAGCTGGAAGTGCCAGCGATACTCGCCCGTCTTGAGGTCGAGCGCCACCACCGAGGCGGCAAACAGTTGATCGCCCGGGCGCAGGTCGCCCGAGTGCGACGGGTGCGGACCCGGATGCTGGGTCGGATGCTGCCCCTGCAGGCCCAGCGGATTGCCGTTCGGGTTGCCCGTGCCGAAGTAGACCAGCCCCAGCTCGGGGTCGACGGCCGGCGGGCTCCAGACGGCGCCGCCTCCGGCCCTCCACATCTCATTGTTCGGCCACGTCTCGAACCCGACGTCGTCCGGTCCGGGAACGGCATAGAAGCGCCACATCTCTTCGCCGGTCCCCGCATCGAGGGCGCTGACCCCGCCCCGCCGCCCGCTGTCGCCACCCGCGAGCGCTACGAGCAACACACCATCGGCATAGGTCGGCGCCGACGTGATGCTCGCAGGTCTTCCGTGGGCGGGATCCGGCGTGAGCTCGTGCGTCCATACAGATTCGCCGGTCGCCATGTCGATGGCGGCAATCGTGCCCCGGGAGCCCGCCACGAACACGACGCCGAGATCGGCGCCGACCGCCAGGCCGCGCCGGGCGGGGGACTCCACCAGCTCGAATATCCAGGCAATCTCGCCGGTCTTCGCGTCCAGCGCGGCGACGTTGCAGTTCATCAGCGCCACGAAGATTCGGCCGTTCGACATCGTGACCGAAGACTGGTTCGTCGGACCCGGCAGCCGGGTCATCCACGCGCCTCCGAGAGACGCGACATTGCTCCTCGTGATCTCCGCCAGCGTGGAGTACCGCTGGTTCGTGGCGGAGCCGCCGTACAGCGGCCACTCGTTCGTCGACCGCGCGCGCCGCGCGCTCGCCGCCGCCGCGCGCGGTCCATCGGCCAACGTGCTGCAGCCTGGCCGCGGGGGCGGCGCACCGTCGGATGCGGCCGCGCTCGACCGGTTGGCCAGCGCCGCGTCGATCGACTCGGCTGCCGTCGCCGTCAGGGGCGTCGGACCGGCGGCCACGCCGTTCACTTGCAGGATGTAGGCGGCGATGTCGACGTGTGCCGCGTCGCCCAGCGCGCCGGGGTTGCCTGGCGGCATCGCGCGGATGGCCTCAATCAGATCGCGCGTCGTCCGTCCGCTCCAGCCCTCCGTGAAGGTGGAGCCGGCCAGCGGCGGCGCGTACGGCCCGCCGGACAGATCGGCGCCATGGCAGAACGCGCAGTTCACCTGAAATGCCGCGCCGCCCGCCGCGGTCTGTTCGCCCGTGAACGGGCCGCCCGCGCCCGGCTGTTGGCCGCCGGCCGAGAGCACGGCAGAGGAAGTCGCCACAGCCAGCAGAGCGCCTGCCCAGGAGGCGATAATTCTCATCCAGAACCTCCGTGTCACCCGGAGCCGCACAGCTACCGATCAGGCCGGTATTCTAACCTGCGGGGCGGATTACCCCGATGCGCCCGGCGCGGCCCATCGGCAGCCGGTCACACCAGACGGATCGATCCGGGATAGCGAGCGATCGAGGCGTCCGCGGTCAGAAGCAGGATGCCTTCGACCTGGGCCTGCGCGACGAGATGGCGATTTCCCACAGCGACGCCGCGCTGAAAACAGGCTCCGTGCCGAACTTGGTCCTACGGTTCAGCGCCAGGTCCTCCGGCTCGCTGGCGTACAGCGCACGGCTCAGAAGTATCAAAGCAGGCTCGCCTGGAAGCCGACTCCCGAGGCTTCCAGGGCCAGCGGTACCTGGATGGCGAGATCGTCGTATGGAATCACCCGTTCCGTGCTGCCATAGCCGGTGTAGCGCAACTCTCCGCGGAGCGCGGCGCGCCGCCACCCAGCCGCGCTCCACGCCGACACCGGCCGCTTCTCTCCCAACTGGGTGCGCTCCGCGGAGAATCCGGCGCCACCCGCGAGGGGCGGAACGTCAATCGGGATAGGGGGGAGCCTCGCGGCTCCGCCCCTCCCACACTACCGTGCGTACGGGTCCGTACACGGCGGCACCCTCTACCTCGTCGTCGAGCCCCGCGGCGCCAGCACGCCGCCGGAAGTCCCGCAGCAGCTCCGAACCGGCCGCTGCCTCCGAGCACACCTCGTGTCCCAGTGCGTTCCAATGCAGGTCGAGCGGCAGCCAGTCGAATTGCGTTCGGTGCAGCCGGTAGTGCGCGGCGAACGCCGGCTCCAGGTCGATGGTCTCGTATCCCCTGCGGACAACGTTCTCGATGAAGTAGCGCCGCATGGCATCCACGTAGCCGATGTCTTCGCGGTAGACTCCTTTCTCCCACTCCGGGACATCGCTTCCGTAAACGCGAGGACGGATGCCGTCCACGATGAACATGATCCGTTCCGGCTCCAGGCCGGACGCCGCGGGCAGCATGTCGAGAAACGCGTCGACGGCTCGCTTCGAGTCGACGACCCACGTCGCACGATCCGCCGCCGGGACGCGTGCATCCGGGTCTTCGCCGGTAAACAACCGATAAGTCCGTTCCCTTGCCATGCCCAAGTTGATGGCCACGTATCTCGCCAACGCCGATCCTCTGACCAGCCTGTAGCGCGGGCGGTACTCGAGATCGCTTCGCTCTAGCGCGAGCCGGCCGTCGCCGCGTTCCACGAACTGGTGCTTGCCCCTCTGGAGCCCGTACTTGGCAAGGCTCTGGTCATAGTCGTTGTCGATGATGACAATCGCAAGGCCAGCCGGTCTGAACGTGTCCCGAACGTACTCGGCATACGCCAGGTACTGGCTCAAGGGTGTTCCGGACACACCGAAGGAATAGACACGAGCCGTGCCGTTCAGGCGCGCGGCGAGCCGGCCGTGGCAAGTGTGCTCAAACGGCACCCGGAACGCCTCGACGAAACTGTCCCCAATGACTGCGAGAAGGGCACCGGTCCCGTCGGGGTCGTAATCCTGATTATTGACGAAACCGAAGTTGTTGACCTTGACCTCGTTGACGGCGGAGAAGTTCCACCCCGCCGACCACACGAACTCCCGGTTCGGCCGATAACGGAAGATCGGATTCGCGTCGTTGACCGACAACGCTTGGGGGCCCTCGTTGACCGGGAGTACCCGCGCCACGGTCTCCAAGCAGACGAGTGCGAGAAGCGCACCGAACAGGAGAGCCAGTACGCGAAACGTCCGCGGGCGGCGAACGGCGGCGCCCGCGTCCTTCAGTGCTCCGTTAGTACGGTCAGGCATCGCTCAGGTCCTGATGCGGAGCACGGCGTTGCCGAAACTGCGTTGGACCCGCCGGAAACAACGCGCCCACTCGGCCGCA